>JBFWPT010000025.1:0-6797 GCA_050249835.1 Thermoleophilia bacterium | reverse complement strand
GCGGCCGTCACGGCCGCAGCGGGTTCGGGATGCGGATGTAGACGGACTGGTCCGCGATGTCGCCCACCAGCTCGTCCATGTCGTGCAGCCGGGTGCGCAGGTTCGCCTTGCACGGCCAGGTGGGGTCGTCGAGCAGGCGGTCGAGGAGGGTCGCCGGGTAGCGCCCGCCACGCCGGCGCTCCCGCGCGATGACGTCCCGCAGGTCGCCCAGCAGGATGTCCTCGTCGATCACCCCCGCCGCGCCGAGCGCGGCCACCACCCCGAGCGCGTTGTTCACGAACGGGTAGTACACCAGCCGCTCGTCGGCGAGGGCCTCCGGGAAGATCGACTCGCTCTCCTCGCCGTGGCCGGGCAGCACGGCCGTCACGTCGCGGTGGGCCGCCTCCCGGTGGAAGTAGCCCTGGCTGTCGCGGATGACGCACCGATCCGGCCAGCCGCCGTCCAGCTCCAGCACCGTGTTCTGCGCGTGCGGCTCGAAGCAGAGGCCCACGTCCAGGTAGAGCCGCAGCAGCGACGCGCTCACCACCTCGCAGTAGCGGCGGAACCACTCGCGCGCGATCTGCTGCTCGCCGGTGCCGCCGTCGCGGGCGAGCCGCTCCACGATGCGCCCGAGGCGCGAGCGCCCGCCGCACGGGTCGTCCTGCACGAGGGTCGTCACGGCGGTCGCGTCGCCGGCGCGCCCCTGCCAGCGGTTGTCGCGCAGCAGCACCGACAGGCCGTCGATGAGGGCCCCGTCGGTGCCCATCACCGCCAGGTAGGCCGGGTCGTGCAGCACGGTGAGGTGGGGGGCCGCCGCGCGGGCGGCGTCGCCGAGCGGGGACGCCTCCAGGCGGGCCGCCTCCACCGCCCGCCGCAGCTCCTTCGGCAGCGTCACGCGCATCGAGTTGGTCACCCGGACGTGCAGGGAGAACTTCACCTGCCAGGGCCAGTCCTCGCGGTACACGGTGCGCAGCGAGCTGGTCGCCGTCACCGTGCCGCCGAACGGGCCGAGATCCACGACGGCCCCGGCGTCGAGCAGGGGCGTGAGCTGCGGGCCGTCGGCCAGGTGGGCGGCCTCCCAGGGGTGCACCGGCACAAGCATCCGCGGGCCCAGGCCGGCCATCGCCCGCTCCAGCGCGCCGTGGTCCAGGTGCCGGTCGCGGCGCAGCAGGGCCTCGGCCAGCCCCGGAGCGGGCCGACCGGCGGCGCTGTCGTGCACCACCAGCTCGGGGTCGACCGCCAGCCAGTGCAGCGGGAAGCGGGCCTCCAGCTCCGGGGAGTAGCGGGCCCGGTCGTCCGGGCTCATCTCGCCGCGGCTCTTGGGCGTGGGGTGCAGGAGGTGCCCGATCAGCAGGGCCTGCTCGCTCGCGATGAAGGGCAGGGGGTCGGCCGACCACAGGCGGCCGAGGTCCTCCGCCCGCGCCCGCAGGGCCAGGTCGACCATGTCGGCGCTGTCGATCATCCGGGCCATGAGGGCGGACGGGTCACCAGGGCCGCGCCGGTCGGCGCGGGCCACGTCGTCCATCAGCAGCCCCGCCAGGACCGGATGGGAGAGGGGGCGCAGGGGCTCCCCGGCCACCTCCAGCCAGGCGTCGCCGGTGAAGCGGTGGTGGCCCGTGGGCGACACGTGCCGCACCGCCGCCCGCAGGCGCGCCGGCAGGCCGCGCAGCGCCAGCGTGCCCCGGTACGCGGCCGGGCCGCCCGGGTCGGGCGTGAGGCGCCAGCGCGGGTCCTCGCGGCAGTGGCAGGCCAGCAGGGCCGCCGCCGCGGCGGCGCGGGCGGCGCCCGGCGGTGCTCCTCCGGCGCTCACGCGGCCCAGGCGGCCGCCGCCGCCCGCGCCGTCCGGTCGAGCAGGGCGGCCACGTCGTCGTCGCCCACCAGCGGGTTCACCAGCGTCAGCTTGAGGGCGGTGCGCCCGCGCAGGCGGGTGCGCCCGATGACGGCCTCCCCGTCGGCGAACAGGCGCCGCTGCGCGGCGGTGTTGGCGGCATCGACCGCGTCCGGCTCGCCCCCGCCGGGCGGCACCCACCGGAACGCGACCATCACCGTCGTCGGCGGGGCGAGCAGCTCGAGGTCGTCGCGCTCCTCCACCCGCCGGGCGGCCCGGCCCGCCAGCGCGACGACGTGCTCCACCATCTCCCCGAGGCGCCGGGTGCCTGTCGCGCGCAGGCCCACCAGGATCTTGAGCGCGTCGAAGCGGCGCGAGGTGTCGAGGGAGCGCCCCACGAGGTTGAGGACGCCGTCGTCCTCGGCCCGGTCGAGGTAGTCCGAGTGGTGGTGGACGCCCTCCAGCGCCGCCGGGTCGCGCACCAGCAGGGCGCTCGCGCCGATCGGCTGCCACCACAGCTTGTGGAGGTCCGCGGTCACCGAGTCGGCGGCCATGATCCCGTCGAGCAGGGCGCGCAGGCGGGGGGAGAGGGCGAGGGCCGACCCCACGGCCGCGTCCACGTGGAACCAGGCGCCGGCCGCCGCCGCGCGGGCGGCGAGCGCGGCGAGCGGGTCGACCGCGCCGAGATCGGTGGTGCCCGCCGTGGCCACGATCGCGATGGGCCGGCGCCCGTCCTGCCGCAGCGCGGCGAGCGCCGCGTCGAGGGCGCCGACGTCCATCGCGCCGCGCTCGTCGACGGCGACCGAGGTGACCGCCGCCTCGCCCAGCCCCAGCACCGCGGCGGCGCGGCGCACGCTGTCGTGGGCCGCCTCGCTCGCCAGGATCGCCCAGCCCGAGGCGTCGGGTGGCAGGCCGTGGTCGCGGGGATCGGCCCCCGCCTCGCGCGCGGCGCGGTCGCGGGCGAGCAGCAGCCCCAGCAGGTTCGACGCGGTGCCGCCGGCGGTGAGCACCCCCGAGCCGCCGCCGCCCGGGCCGACCAGCTCCGCGAGGCGCCGCACGAGCAGGTCCTCCACGAGCGTCGCCGCGGGGGCCTGGTCGTAGGAGTCCATCGACTGGTTGGTGGCGCCCACGATCATCTCGGCGACGGCCGACGCGATGAGCGTGGGCGCGTGCAGGTGGGCGGCCGCGCCCGGGTCGGCGGTCCGCACGCCCTGCTCCAGCACGTCGGCGCCCAGGTCGGCCAGCGCCCGCTCCAGGCCGACGCCCTCCTCCGGGAGCGGGTCCAGCGCGGCGATGCGCCGCTCCAGCTCGGCGGGCGGCAGCGATCCGACCGGCCCGGGCGCCGACGCCGCGCGGGCGAGCGCCGCGGCCGCCGCCGCCGCGCCCGCGGCGAGGGCGGCGTGGCTGTCGGGGTCGCGGGTGAGGAAGAGCGGCCCCGCCCCCTCCGATCCGCTCGTCAGCGGGCGGCCCCGGTCTGGCGGAGGGCCTCGCCGAACGCCGCCCCCACGCGGTCCACCTCGTCCGCGCCGATCACCAGCGGCGGCAGGAACCGCAGCACGGCCCCGTCCCGCCCGCCGGACTCGACGATGACGCCGAGGTCGAGCATCGCCCGCTGCACGGCCGCGGCCAGCTCGCCGTCGGGCCGCGGCACGCCGTCGGCGTCCGGCGCGCCGGGGTCCACCATCTCGACGCCGAGCATGAGCCCCCGTCCGCGCACGTCGCCGACCGCGGCGACCCCGTCGGCGTGCGCGCGCAGGTGCTCCTCGAGGCGCGCCGCCATCACGGCCGCGTGTTCGTCCAGGCCCGCGTCGACCACGTGGCGGATGGTCGCGGCGCCCGCGGCCATGGCGAGCTGGTTGCCGCGGAAGGTGCCGGCGTGGGCCCCCGGCGCCCAGCGGTCGAGCTCGCGGCGGTAGACGATCACCGCCAGCGGCAGGCCGCCACCGATCGCCTTGGACAGCACGATCACGTCCGGGTCGAGGTCGATCGCCTCGCTCGCCCAGAGCGCGCCGGTGCGGCCGAGGCCGGTCTGCACCTCGTCGGCGATGAGCGGCACGCCGGCCCGCCGGGTGGCGTCGCGCACCGCCCTCGCGAAGGCCCGCGGCGCGGGGTTGACCCCGCCCTCGCCCTGGACCGGCTCCACGATGAGCCCGGCCGGGGGGACGACGCCGCTGTGGTCGTCGCTCAGGGCCCAGTCGACGGCCCGGCCGCAGAGGCGCGCGCTCTCCTCGCCCGGCGCGCCGAACGGGCAGCGGTACGACGAGGGGAAGGGCATGTGCTGGACGTCGCCGCCCAGGGCGCCGAGCGGCAGCTTCGGGGCGTGCGCCCCGGAGACCGCCATCGTCCCCTGGGTCATGCCGTGGTAGGCGCCGCCGAAGGCGATCACCCCGGCGCGGCCGGTCGCGGTGCGGACCAGCTTGAGGGCGGCCTCGACGGCGTCGGCGCCGGTCGGGCCGCAGAACTGGATGCGCCCGTCGCGCAGGCCCGGCGGCAGGGACTCCAGCAGGGTCTCGGTGAACGCGTCGCGCAGGGGGGTCGCCATGTCGAGCGTCGTGAGCGGCACCTCGGCGGCGAGCGCGTCCTGAAGCGCGGCGACGACCACCGGGTGGTGGTGGCCGAGCGCGAGCGACCCGGCGCCCGCGAGGCAGTCGATGTACTCGCGCCCCGACGTGTCGCGCACCAGGCACCCGCGCGCGGACGCGAGGGCCACCGGCAGCCGGCGCGAGTAGGTGCGCGCGGAGGACTCGCGGTCCTCGAGTCGTCGCAGGAGCGGGTCGGCCGACTCCTCGGGCGAACGCACGTGCGAGCTCATGCGGGGCGGCTCGGGATCACCCGTCAAGCCTACCGATTCTCTTTGTTAGGTGTCCCTTATCTACGAATGACGACGCACCAGGGACGAAGGGCACGCCGACGCCGTGACGATCGGCCGTGATCGTGATGATGAGGACGATCTCGGGCCGCGGGACGGCATACCCGGCGGGCTGGAAAGGGACCCGGAACGTGATGTTAGGGTCCCCATACTCAGCGCCCGCGGGTCGTGGCGCGGTCACGATCAGTAGGGGGAGCGACATGACATCGAGGTCCCGGAAGGCGCGCCTGCGCGCCACGGTGCTGGCGGGCCTGGCGGGGGCCGGCGGCGCCGCCGCGTTCGCCGCGGCACCCGCGGCGGCGGTGCCCGTGACGGTCCCCAACAGCTGCTTCTACGCGATCGACGGCTTCTGGCGGGACATGCCGCTGACCTTCGACGGGACCGCCGCCCCCGCGTCCGTGCCGCCGGGCGGCTCGTTCTCTGCCACCGGCGCGACGGCCGGGGCGGAGCTTCCCGGGTTCATCACGCAGTACGGGTTCAACTTCGGCCTGCTGAAGGCCGGGGAGAACACCCTGCCGGCCACGGTGTGGGTGGCCCTGGCGGGCGGCAACACGACCGAGGCGCCCCAGGTGCGCCGGGTCACCACGACCGCGAGCACTACGATCACGGCCGACGGCAACGGCGCCTTCGTCTCGGCCACGCCCATCCGGGTGACGATCCCGATCGCGGACACGTTCTGGACCGGCCGGGCGGCCGGCCCGGCGACGGTGGCCCAGGCCGGCGGCGGCTCGATCGGCCCGGTCCAGGTCCTCTCGGGCGCGACCGTCACGCCCAAGGGCAGCGTCTTCATCGAGGCCCAGCTGCCGGGCGGCCTCGCGTTCCAGCTCGACTGCCAGCCGGGCGCGGCGACCGCCGGCGGGAGCAACTTCACGCCGGGCACGGCGTCGCCGTTCGCGACCGCGACGGTCGACCCGGGCGCCCCGTCGTCCGGAATCACCCGCACGATCGGCATCGCCTCCAAGCCCCTCCGCGCCCGCACCCGGACGCTCACCGTGCCGCTCTCCTGCACCTCGCAGACGACCTGCCGGGGCGTCGTCTCCGTCACGACGCGCAAGCGGGTGAAGGTCGGGAGGACCCCGGCGGCGTTCGTGCGCCTGGCCCGCGCCCGCTACACCATCCTGCCCGGCCGCACCCGCGCCCTGAAGCTGTCGATGACGGCCGCCGGCCGCAGGCTCATGGCCTCCCGCGCCTCCGTGGCGGTCACCGTCCTGGCCGACCCCGTCTCGGGGCCGACCACGACGCGTAGGGTGGCGGTCAAGAAGGCCGCGTCGTGACGCGGAACCCCGAGAGGAGCAGCATGTCCCTGACCGTCCCCCGCCGGTTGCTGGCCGTCGCCATGGCCGCCGTCTGCGCCCTGGTGCTCGGCGCGAGCGCGGTGCGCGCCGACGCGGCCGCCACGAGGGTCGTCGCCCTGGAGTGGGACGCGATCGAGAACCTGACCGTCCTCGGCGTGACCCCGGTCGGCGCGGCCGACCTGAAGGGCTACGACCACTGGGTCCCCGTGAAGCGCCGCACCGGCACCGAGGACGTCGGCCTGCGCACGGCGCCGAGCCTCACCCGCATCGCGTCCCTGCGCCCGGACCTCATCATCGCGCCGGACTACCGGGTGACCTCCAACCTCAGCTCGCTGAGGAAGATCGCCCCGGTCATCGTCACCCGGCCGTACCCCTCGGGGAGCGACCAGGCCCAGTACAACGCGATGATCCGCGACTTCCGCACCATCGCGAAGGCCGTGGGCAAGCGGCGCGAGGGCGAGCGGGTGATCGCCGGCCTCAACGCGACGACGCGGGCCTCTGCCGCCAGGCTGAAGAAGGCCGGCCGGAAGGGCATCGCGCTGACCATCTCGACCCCCGGCGGCACCCTGGGCGCCCCCGCGGTGCGGATGTTCACGGACAACGCCGCGCCGGTCGAGGTCGTCCGCCGCCTCGGGCTGCGCAACGCCTGGACCGGCGCCAACCAGCGCTACGGGTACGCGACCGTCGGCGTCGAGGCGTTCCGCCAGGTGCAGAACGGCTGGCTGGCGTTCATCTACCCGAAGGAGTTCGACCCCATCATCAAGCGCTTCACGAGCCAGCCCTCGTTCACGAACCTGGCGTTCGTGAAGCGCAACCGGGTGCGGAC
>JBFWPT010000024.1:0-53666 GCA_050249835.1 Thermoleophilia bacterium | reverse complement strand
TTGGCGGTGATGGAGCGACCATGAGCCGCAGCCCGGACGGCCCCGACATCCTCGGGGCCGCCGGTGCTTTCGGGGTGCATCTCGCGACAGGCGACTGTCGCGAGATCCCGGAGTCAGTTCAGCCTAGACGCGCTCCAGCAGGGTGGCGTTGGCCATGCCGCCGCCCTCGCACATCACCTGCAGGCCGTAGCGCAGGTCGTGGCGCCCCATCGCGTGGACGAGGGAGGTCATCAGGCGGGCGCCGGTCGCCCCGAGGGGGTGGCCCAGGGCGATGGCCCCGCCGTCCGGGTTGAGCCGCTCCTCGTCGGCTCCGAGCTCCCGGGCCCACGCCATCGGGATGGAGGCGAACGCCTCGTTGACCTCGTATCGGCCGACGTCCTCCAGCGCCACGCCGGTGCGCTCCACCAGCCGCCGGGTGGCGGGGATCGGCGCGGTCAGCATCTCCACGGGGTCGACCCCGGCGAGCGCGAAGCCGGCGAAGCGGGCCCGCGGGGCCAGGCCCAGCCGGGCGACCGCCCGCTCCGAGGCGATGAGCAGCGCGGCGGCGCCGTCGCTGATCTGGGAGGAGTTGCCCGCGGTCAGCCGCCCGTCCTCGCGGAAGACGGGCCGCAGCCCCGCGAGCGCCTCGGCGGTGGTCCCCGGGCGGATGCCCTCGTCGGCGGCGAAGGCGACGGGGCCGTCGTCGCCGGCGACCTCGACGGGGACGATCTCCTCGGCGAAGTCCCCCCGGCCCCGCGCCGCGGCCGCGCGCCGCTGCGAGCGCAGCGCGAACGCGTCCAGCTCCTCCCGGGTGAGGCCCCAGCGGTCGGCGACGATCTCGCCGGACTCGCCCTGGTCGATGAAGTCGTCTGCGCCCAGCCCGTACCGGGCCCGCATCGCCGGCCCGTAGGCGGCGCCGCGGTCGGGCACGTTCGCCCACATGGGGACGCGCGTCATCGACTCCACCCCGGCGGCGATGACGAGGTCGTAGGCGCCGGCCATCACGCCCTGCGCCGCGAAGTGGGCGGCCTGCTGGGAGGAGCCGCACTGGCGGTCGATCGTGGTCGCCGGCACGGTGTCCGGGAACCCCGCGGCCAGGACGGCGCTGCGGCCCGCGTTGACCCCCTGCTCGCCGACCTGGTCGACGCAGCCCACGATGACGTCGTCGACCTCGCCGGGGTCGATGCCCGTCCGCTCCACCAGCGCCCGCAGCACGACGGCGAGCAGGTCCACCGGGTGCGTGCCCGCCAGCGCCCCGCCCCGGCGGCCGACGGCGCTGCGGACGGCGCCGGCGATCAGGGCGTCGCCGGGCATCACATGCCGCTGAAGTCGGGCTTGCGCTTCTCGAAGAAGGCGGTCATCCCCTCGCGCTGCTCGGGCGTCGTGAACGCCAGGGCGAAGGCGTCGATCTCGCGGGCGAGGTGGCCTTTCAGGTCGCCGTCCAGCGCCAGGTTGCAGAGCGCCTTCGCCGAGGCGATCGTCCACGGCGGCTTCGCGGCGATCTGGTCGCCGATGGCGACGGCCTCGTCGATGAGCCGGTCCGCCGGGTGGACGTGGTTCACGAGCCCCACCCGCAGGGCCTCCGCCGCGTCCACCGGCCGGCCGGTGAGGATCATCTCCTTGGCGAAACCGGGCGAGGTGAGCCGCGCGAGGCGCTGCGTGCCGCCCCAGCCGGGGACGATGCCGAGGTTCACCTCGGGCTGCCCGAAGCGGGCGCCCTCCGCGGCGATGCGGATGTCGCAGGCCAGGGCCAGCTCGCAGCCGCCGCCCAGCGCGTAGCCGTTGACCGCGGCGATGACCGGCTTCGGGAACTCCTCGATGCGCCCGGTGAGGTCGTGGCCGCGCCGCGCGTAGGAGCGCGCCTCCAGGGCGCTCGCCGTCTGCATGTGCCCGATGTCGGCGCCCGCGCTGAAGGCCCGGTCGCCGGCGCCGGTCAGCACGACCACCTGCGTCTCCGCCGACCGTTCCACCCCGTCCAGGCGCTCCTCCAGCTCGTCCAGCAACTCGGGGGAGAGGGCGTTGAGGGCTTCGGGGCGGTTGAGCGTCACGATGGCCACGGGGCCGCGGCGCTCGAGGTCGATGGGCACGGGAACCTCCGGGTGGGTGTGTCCGCCCCGGGCAACGCGGGGCGGCGCCGTCCTGCACACTATCCCCGTGGGCGAGTCGGGGATCACCCGGATGGCCGTGCTCGGCGCCGGGGTCATGGGAAGCGAGATCGCGTGGGTGGGCGCCGCGGCGGGCCTCCGCGTGGTGCTGCTCGACAGCGACCCCGCGGCCCTGGAGCGCGGCGCCGGCCACGTCGCCGGCATCGCCGCCCGGCGGGTCGCCAAGGGCCGGATGGACGCCGCCGCGGCCGATGCCGTGGTGGCCCGCGTGGCCACGGCGACCGACGACGCCGCCCTGGCGGACTGCGGCATCGCCGTCGAGGCCGTCCCCGAGGTGATGGCGATCAAGCGCGAGGTGATGGCCCGGCTGGACGCCGCCCTGCCGCCCGGGGCGCTCATCGGATCGAACACCTCGGGCCTCTCGATCACGGAGATCGCGGCGGCCACCGGGCGTCCCGACCGGGTGCTCGGCCTCCACTTCTTCAACCCTGCGAGCGTGATGGCCCTGATCGAGGTGGTGCGGGGGGAGACGACGTCCGACGCGACGGCCGCCGCGGGCATGGCGCTCGCCCGCGACCTGGGCAAGGTGCCGGTGGCGGTGCGCGAGTGCCCGGGCTTCCTGGTCAACCGCATCCTGGTGCGCGCGATGGCCGAGGCCTACCGCTCGGCGGGGGCCTCGGCGGCCGGGCGCGCGTCCGTGGACCGGGCCGTGGTGGACGGCGGGCCCGCGCCGATGGGCCCCTTCGCGCTCGGCGACCTGATCGGCCTGGACACGATGGCGCACATCCGGCGCGACCTGGAGGCCGCCTACGGCGACCGCTTCGCCGACGGCGGGGCGGTCGACGCGCAGGTCGCCGCGGGCAGGCTGGGCGCCAAGAGCGGCGCGGGCTTCTACGACGGCAGCCCCGAGGGGGGCGAGGCGACGCTGGCCGGCGCCGCCGCGGCGGAGGCCTACTATGCCGGTGCCCTCGACGAGGCCCGCCGGTGCGTGGACGAGGGCGTGGCGACGGCCCCGGACGTGGAGGTGGCGATGCGGAACGGATGCGGGTGGAGCGCCGGGCCCCCGGGGCTGGCGCCGTGATCGTCCTCGGCTACGACGGCTCGGAGCCGGCGCGGCGCGCGCTGGACGCCGCCGCGGAGCGGGCGCGGGACGGGCACCAGAAGCTCCTCGTGCTCGCGGTGCTGGAGATGCCGCTCGATCCGAACGCGCCGCGCGCCTACGGCACCGCGGGCGACGGCGAGCCGCTGCGCGGGCCGTTCCCCGAGCCCCCGGAGATCGAGGAGATCCTCACCGACGCGCGCGGCCGCCTGGAGGGCGCGGGCGTCCGGGCCGACTACGCGTGGGCCGCCGGCGAGCCGGCCACGGTCATCGTGGAGGCCGCGCAGGCGCGCCGCGCGTCGGCGATCGTGGTCGGGCACCACCACCACACCATGCTCGGGCGCCTGTTCGGCACCGACGTCGCAGCCGACGTGCAGAGGCGCGCCGGCTGCGACGTGGTGGTGGTCGACTAGCGGAGCACTAGCGGGGCGGGCCCCCGGCGCCGTGGCGCCGGGGGCCGCGACCGCTACTCGGGGAGCCGGTAGGCGACGACCGAGGCGGTCTGGTCGGGCGAGGCCGCGAAGCCCGCGCCCTGCACGATGACGTCCTCGGCGATCGCCGGGGTGGAGTTGGACTGCGCCGGCAGCTGCTGGGTCCAGACCTCGGTGCCGTCCGCCTTGTTGAAGGCGTGCATGACGCCGTCGAAGGTGACCGTCACGACCAGGTCGTTCACGACCGTCGCGCCGCCGTAGTTCTGCTGGTCGAAGTCGACCTTCCACTTCTCCTCGCCGGTGGCGAGGTCGAGGGCCACCAGCTCGCCGGAGCTCGTCGCGAAGTCGCAGAGCTCCGAGCCCTCGGTGAAGTTGGCCTGCGCGGTGTAGACCGAGCACAGGTTGTTGACCGGGACGTAGATCACGCCCTCGGACACGGCCATGGCCGTCTCCACGCCGCCGAGCCATCCGGGGTAGACGGTGACCGGGAGCTGGTCCATGGGCGCGTTGCGGTCCGGGCCGTCCTCGTCGGGCTGCCCGCGCCCGTCGCCCGCGCCCGCCTCGGGCGTGTGCAGGCCGACGTCCTTCTTCCAGATGAGCTCGTGGCTCTCCCGGTCCACGACGTAGACCGTGCCCATCTTGCCGCTGAGCACGACGACCGGGCGGTCCTCGCCGTCGATCGTCGCGGTCGTGAGGATCGGCCCGAGGTGCAGGTCCCAGTCGCGCAGGTCGTGGGAGATGGCCTGCCAGTGCCACTTCATCTCGCCGGTCTCGCCGTCGAGCACCACGAGGCTGTTGGTGTAGAGGTTGTCGCCCGGGCGGCTCGTGCCGTTCGGGAACTCCTTGGTGCCCACCCACGGGCCCGGGTTCGCGACGGCCATGTAGACGTCGCCGTTCTCGTCCACCGAGGGGGTCTGCCAGAGGCCGCCGCCCGAGTTCACCTCGGGGTTCCCCCAGAGGTTGTCGGTGGTGGTGTCGAAGCTCCACTTCTCCTCGCCGGTGGCGAGGTCCAGGGCGTAGACGATGCCCTTGCCGCCGCCGCCGTAGAAGTTGGCGAGCGATGCGCCCGGCACGGACGAGATGATGACCGTGTCGTTCCAGATCAGCGGGGCCATGTCGACGCCCTCGCTGGGCTGCTTGATGATCTCCTTCTCCCAGACGACCTCGCCGGTCTCGGCGTCGAGGGCGAAGGCGCTGGTGGCGGTGCCGCCGACGACCATGCCGCCGCCGATCGCGACGCCGTTCGGGCCCGTGGTGGGCTTGTCGAACGTCGCCGTCCACTTCACGTCACCGGACGCCCGGTCCACCGCCATCACGTTGGAGCCGATGTCCTGCAGGTACACGGTGTCCGAGGTGATGATCGGGTTCGAGGAGAAGACGCCGAAGGTGCTCTGGCCCTCGAGCGGGACGGACCAGGCCTCCTCGAGCGTCGCGACGTTGGCCGCCGTGATCTCGCCGGCCACCTCGCGGGTGTTCTCGTAGTCGCCGTTCGGGGTCGGGAAGGCCGTCGCCGAGTCGGTGACCTCCGTGGGGGTCCCGGAGGGGAAGGATGCGGCGTCGCCGGACGAGTCGTCGTCGTCGCCGCAGGCCGCGGCGGTGGCGATCACGAGCGCGCTGAGCGCCGCGGCGATGACGGCGCGCGAGCGGCGCCGCCGCACGGCGCGGCGCTCGGTGGGCACGGGGTCGGTCATGGGGCACTCCGGGGTCCGGATGACGGGATGCCGCGACGCTATGGACGGGGCGGCCCGCCGCGTTCCCGGGTGTGCGGCGATCCCGGGCCGTGCCGGGCCGGATCCCGTTTCCCATACGGTGTCCGGGGCTGGAGGGTGCCCCGCGCCGGGCTCGTCCGATCGGGTGATGACTCACCCGAAAGGACGAGCCCGAACGGGCTACTGGATGCTCTCCACGTAGGCGACCACGTCGGCGAGCTCCTGGCCGGAGATCAGCCCGGCGGGCATGGCGCCCCTGCCGTTGACGATCGTCGACTCGATCTGGTCCGCCGTCAGCCCGGCGCCCTCGAGCTGCGGGCCCACGCCGGGGCGGGTGCCCGCGCCCGGGTGGCAGCCCGCGCACGGGGCGGCCTCGAAGGCCGTCATGCCGGCCGCCACGTCGCCGGCGCCCGTCGTCTCCGGGGGCGCCTCCTCGGTGGTGGCCGGGGCCGTGGTGGCCGGAGCCGTGGTGACGGCCTCCGTCGTCGTGGGCGCGGCCTCGGTGGTCGTGCCCGCCTCGTCGTCGGAGCCGCCGCAGGCGGCGAGCGCGAGCGCGCCCGCCACCACCAGCGCCACGGCCGCGCCGCGTCGTGTGCCGCGCCCGGTCATGGGGTGATCGTGACCTTCACGACCCCGTCCTCCTGGTTGGAGAACAGGGGGTAGGCGTCCTCGATCTCGTCGAGCGAGAACCGGTGCGTGACGAGCTGCTTCAGGTCGAGGCGGCCGATCTTCACCAGGTTCATCAGCGAGCCGAGGCGCTTCTTGCCGCCCGGGCAGAGCGTCGTGCGGATGTCGATGTCGCCGATGCCGTAGATGAACGGCTCGAGCGGGATCGTCACCTTGTCGCCGTACACGCCGAGCGAGGAGACCATGCCCGCGGGCCGGACGGCCTTGAGGCAGTTCTCGAAGGTCTCCTGGATGCCGAGCGCCTCGATGGCGACGTCGGCGCCGCGGCCCTCGGTGAGGGCCTTGACCTTCGCGACCGGATCCTCCTGCGTGTAGTCGATGACCACGTCCGCGCCCATCGCCTTCGCCATCTCGAGGCGCTTGGCGTTGGAGTCGACCGCGATCACGAGGCCCGCGCCGCGCAGGCGCGCGCCCGCCGTCGCGCAGAGGCCGATCGGGCCCTGGGCGAACACCACCACGGAGTCCCCGAGCTGCACGTCGGCGGTCTCCACGGCGCTGATGCCGGTGGTGGCGATGTCGGTGACGAAGAGGACCTCCTCGTCGGACAGGCCCTCGGGGATCTTCGCCAGGTTCGCCTGGGCGTACGGCACCCGGAAGTACTCGGCCTGCACGCCGTCGATCGAGTTGCCGAGGCGCCAGCCGCCGATGATGCCCCACTGGTCCTCGTAGCCGGCGCACTGGGAGAGGTCGCCGGCCTGGCAGAAGTAGCAGGCGCCGCAGGGGGTGATCGCGCCGACGACGACGCGATCCCCGATCTCGTAGCCGCTCACGGCCTCGCCGAGCTGGTGGATGACGCCGGCCGGCTCGTGGCCGACGACGCGGCCCGGCGCCACGGGGTACTCGCCGCGCCAGATGTGGGAGTCGGTCCCGCAGATCGTCGTGGTGGTGACCTTGACGATCGCATCGGTCGGTCCGCACTCCGGTACGGGGACCTCCTCGATGTGGATGTCCCGGACGTCCTTGAAGACCGCGGCTCTCATGGTCTCCGGCATCTCTCCCCCTTCCGGTTGACGACAGATGGCGTCGATGATCGACGCGGCCCCCGGGGGGGCACAACGCCGACGTGCGGCGCCCCGGCCGGGCCCGCGGGGCGGGATCCCCGGCGCCATGGGGCGCGGCGACGCAACGGTTCCGCCGGAACCCTCACCCGAACGGGTGAGCCCATTGCTCTTGTGCGTGCGTGGCACGTAGTCTCGGAGCGGTGCACCAGAGGGGGGATGTGTGCTGATCGAGAGGGGCGAGCGGGCCGCCACGGTGGCCGGGGTCGGCGCGGCCGAGGCCAACCTCCTGCGGCGGGCCGACGCCGCGGGCCAGCGCCTCTTCCGCGAGCTCGTCGTGTCCCGCATCGCCTGGCGGGCGGTGTCGGAGGCCAGCCGCCTCATCGCCGCCGATGTCGTGGCGTTCTCCCTGCGCACCACGGGGTGCGCGCACCCGCAGCCCTGCCACCTCCACCACTGCTTCGACCGCCTGGAGATGCGGGCCGTGCTGGGCAACCGCGGCCCGAGCCTGCCGGGGCTCAAGCTCCCCGCCGGCGGCGGCGTCGGCGGCCGCGTGCTCGAGACCGGGCGCCCCGTGACCGTGAGCGCCTACGCGCTCGCGGAGTCGGATCCCGACCTCGTGGCCGTGGTGGCCCGGGAGGAGGGCATCCGCTCCATGGCGGGCGTGCCCGTGTCCTTCGGTGGCGAGGTGCGCGGCGTGCTGCACGTCGGGCAGCGCCACGACGGCGGCGTCGGCCCGGCCACAATCGAGGCCCTCACGCGTCTCTGCACCTACGCGGGCGCCGCCCTGGCGGCCGCGAGCGACCGGGCGCGGGTGGAGGAGGTGGCCGCCCTGCGCGAGCGGCGCCGGCTGGCGCGCGCCCTGCACGACGAGTTCGGCCAGCGCCTCTTCGGGATCGGCGTCACGAACAGCCTGGCCCGCGCCAGCGCCACCGCCGGCCGCGCGGACCTCGTGACCCACCTCGCCGGCCTCGAGCAGCAGATCGCCGGCGCCGCCACCGCGCTCCGCGACACCCTCCGGTCCCTCGACCGCCCCTCGGCGCCGGCCGGGGCGCTGGCGGTGAAGCTGCGCGAGGACGCCGCCTCCTTCTCGGCCCGCACCGGGGTCGCCGCCCACCTTCTCGTGCTGGGCGAGCCGGAGCCGATCGACGAGGCCCGCGAGGAGCTGCTGGTGCGCGTCGTGCAGGAGGGGCTCCGCAACGTCGAGCGGCACGCCGCCGCGAACGAGGTCGTGCTGACGCTCGCGTTCGCGCCCGGCTCCGTCGAGCTGGTGGTGCAGGACGACGGCGTGGGCGTCCCGGCCTCCGGCGACTGCGTGAACGGCGTCGGCCTCGGGATGCTGCGCGAGGAGATCGCCCGCCTCGGCGGCGAGGCCCGGCTGGTGCGCAACGACGACGCCGGCTCCACGATGAGGACGCGGTTGCCGCTCCGGTGAGCCGCAGCAAGCCCCACACGGTGGTGGTGGCCGACGACCACCCCATCGTCATCTCGGGGATGCGGCTCCTGCTGGCGGGCTCGCGGTTCTTCGAGCTGGTGGGCGAGGCCCGCACCGGGTCGGAGGCGATCCTGCGCTGCGAGCAGTTCCGGCCGGACGTGCTGCTGCTGGACCTGCGCCTGCCGGACCTCCCGGCCGCGACGATCTGCACCCGCATCAAGGAGCGCCACCCCGAGATCGCGATCGTGATCCTCACGGCGCACCCGGAGGAGATGGCGGTGCGCGGCTGCCTCAAGGCCGGCGCGTCGGCGTGCCTGTTCAAGGACGTGAGCGAGCAGACGCTGCTGTCGGCGCTGATGCAGGTCGTCCACGGCCGCGCGGTCATCGACCCGCGCATCGCGGGCGCGATGCTGCCCCGCCGGGGAGCGAACGGCGTCGACGGGACCCTCACCGGGCGCGAGCACGAGGTGCTGCTGCTCATCGCCCGCGGCCTCACCACCCAGGAGATCGCCGACGAGATCGGGCTCTCCCCCAACACGGTGAAGAGCCACTCCCGCTCCCTGTTCACGAAGCTCGCCGCCCACAACCGCGTCCAGGCCCTCGCGGTGGCGAAGGAGCGCGGCCTGGTCTGACCGGCGGCGCGCGGCGCCCGGCGTTCAGGAGAAGTTAGGTAGCGAACCTTTGGTGGTAGTCATACTCCCGGTATGACGCCGTCCACCACTCCCGCGGCCGCCCTGGAGGAGCTCCTCGGCTGGCGCCTCGCCGTCGCGGGGCGGCTCTTCCGGTCGCGTGCCGACGCGCACATGGCGGCCCGGGTGGCCGTGGGAGGCCAGGCGACGGGGCTGCTCATCCGCCTGCTGGAGAGCGACGGCGTGACGCAGGCGGAGCTGGCGCGGCTGCAGCGCGTGGAGGCGCCCAGCATGTGCCGCATGGTCGACAGGCTCGAGCGCGAAGGGCTCGTCTCACGGGGAGCGAGTCCCGACGACCGGCGGGCGGTGCGGGTCACCCTCACCCCCGCCGGCCGCGCCGCCGCCCGCGAAGGGGCGCGGGCGGCGGTGGCGCTCGACGACGAGGTGTTCGCGGCCCTCGACCCGGAGGAGCGCCGCGTCCTGGCCGGGCTGCTCGGGCGCGTGCTCGACGGCCTGGGGCCGGGCCCCGCCGGGTGAGCGCCGCGCAGGACGCCCCGCAGCGGTCCCAGGCCCTGCACCTGACGCTCGCCGGCCTCATCGTGGCCGCGGGCGCATACGCGCTCATGCAGACGTTCCTCATCCCGGCGCTGGGGCCGCTCGAGCGCGAGCTCGGCACGTCGGCGTCGATGGTCACCTGGACGGTCACGGCCTACCTGCTGAGCGGGGCCGTCGCCACGCCGATCGTCGGCCGCCTCGGCGACCAGTACGGCAAGAAGCGGCTGATGATGATCTCCCTCGGCGTGTTCCTGGTCGGCTCGGTGGGCGCGATCGTGGCCCCGAACGTGGGCGTGCTGATCGCCTTCCGGGTCGTCCAGGGCGTCGGTGGGGCGTCGTTCCCGCTGGGCTTCGCGATCATCCGCGACGAGTTCCCGCCGGAGCGCATCCCGACCGCCATGGGCACGCTGTCCGCGGTGCTCGGCATCGGCGGCGGGGTGGGCATCACCCTGAGCGGCGTGATCGTGGACCACCTCTCGTGGCGGTGGCTCTTCGTCGTGAGCGCCCTGCTGGTCGCGGCGGCGCTCGTGATGGTGTGGCGCTTCGTGCCGGAGTCCCCGGTACGGGCGCCGTCGAGGCCGGACGTCGTCGGCGCCCTGCTGCTCTCGGGGGCCCTGGTGGCGCTGCTCGTCGGCGTGACCGAGGGGGAGGGCTGGGGCTGGGGCTCGCCGGCGGTGCTCGGGCTGCTGGGCGGCTCGGTCCTGCTGTTCGTGGCCTGGGGCGTCGCGGAGCTGCGGGTGGAGGCGCCGATGGTGGACATGCGGATGCTCGCCCGGCGCCCGGTGCTGTTCACCAACCTCGCCGCGCTCCTGTCGGGTTTCGGGCTCTACATGACCTGGGTCATCCTCCCCGGCCTGTTCCAGCTCCCGAGCGGCCTGCCGGACGACCTCGCCGCGCTCGGCGACTACGGCTTCGGCACGTCCGTGACGGTGGCGGGCCTCTGGATCCTCCCCACGTCTGCCGTCATCGTCGTCGCCGGGCCGCTCGCCGGCGTCATCGGCCGGCGCCATGGGTCACGGCTGCCGCTCGTCGCCGGGATGCTCCTGCTGGGCCTGGGCTCGGCCCTCATCGCCATGTTCCACGGCAGCCCCCTCGTCACGAGCGCCTGCTTCATGGTCTGCGGCGTCGGCGTCGGCTTCTCGTTCGCCGCCATGCCGCGGCTGGTGTCCGACGCCGTGCGGCCCTCCGAGACGGGCGTGGCGAACGGGATGAACACCGTCATCCGCACCGTCGGGGGCGTCATCGGCGCGCAGCTCGGGGCGGCGATCCTGGCCGCGAGCGCCGTGGGCGGCGGGCCGGTGCCCGCCGAGAGCGGTTACGTCACCGCCTTCTGGATCGGCGCCGCCGCCGCGGCGCTGGGGGCCGTGGCCGCGTGGTTCGTGACCGCGCGGGACACGACCGGTCAGCCGGCGTCCGTCTCCGGGGAGGTCAGCCCGGGGCGGTCGTAGTGCCCGGCGGTGTCCAGCACCCGCCGCGCCGCGAGGATCCGGTCCAGGTCGCAGTCGGCGTAGAGGATCGCCTCCCCGCCGTACACGGGGCCGGCGAGCACCTCGCCCCAGGGGTCGACGATCACGCTGCCCCCGTTCATCAGCGTCTCCGGGCAGTCCGCGAGGGCGCCGGCGAGCGGGAAGTCGCCGGGGAAGTGGTCGCGCCGCAGGTGCTGGGTGGGGGACAGGACGAACGCGCCGGCCTCGAAGGCGAACGCGCGCATCGCGGCGACCCACAGGTCGCGGTCGTCGGCGGTCGGTGCGACCATCACGTCCACCCCGGCCAGGTGCAGCCGCCGGCGCGCCTCGGGCATGAAGTTCTCCCAGCAGATGAGCCCGCCGAGGCGCAGGCCGTCCGCCTCGACCGGGTCCAGGTCGTCGCCCGGCCCGGCCCCCCAGAAGGAGCGCTCGTGCATCGTCGGCACGGTCTTGCGGTGGCGCCCGGCCACGCGGCCGTCGGGCGACAGCCAGAGCAGCGTGTTCCAGAGCGTGCCCGGGCGCGCGCCCGTCCGCTCGTTGACGCCGATCGCCACCCAGGCGCCGGCGTCGCGGGCGGCCGCGGCGAGCCGGGCGGCAAGCGGCCCCTCCAGGTCCACGGAGTTCTCCCAGAGCCGCCGGTGCAGGACCGCCGCCTCCGCGTTCATCGTCTCGCCGTAGCGGTGGCCCCAGCACGGCCGCGGCATGAGCGGGACGAACCCCTCCGGCAGGGCGATGAGCCGCGCGCCCTCCCGCCCCGCCTCGGCGATGAGCGCGCAGGCCTTCTCCACCGAGGCGGGCCCGTCCAGCACGACGGGCGTCGCCTGCACCACGGCGACCCTCAGCGTGCGCTCCCGGCCGGCCTCCACCGCCCGGACGTTACCGGCGCCGGTCAGGTCCTGAGCGCGGGGGCGGGCGTCGCCGCGGGCACCCTCACCACGGCCCGCAGCCCGCCTCCGGAGGCCTCCTCCAGGCGCACCGTCCCGCCGTCGGCCTCGACGAGGGAGCGCACGATCGCGAGCCCCAGGCCGCTGCCGCGGCGGTCCTCACGGCCGCGCCAGAAGCGGTCGAACGCGCTCTCGCGGTCCTCCGGGGACATCCCGGGCCCCGCGTCGGTGACGGTCACCTCGACGTCGCGCCCGTCCCGCCCGGCGGCGAGCGTCACCTCCGTCCCCGCCGGCGCGACGGCGAGGGCGTTCGCGACGAGGTTGTCGAGCACCTGCTCGAGCGCCCCCGGCGCCAGGGTCGCGGTCAGGCCGGCCGGGGCCTCGGCGCGCAGGCCGACCCCGCCCTCGCCGGCCGCGGCCCGCCACGCGTCGGCGCGCTCGCGCACGAGGGCGCCGACGTCCTGCGGTGCCCGCTCGGCCGCCCGCCGCTCGGCCCGCGCGAGCGCGAGGAGCCCGTTGACGAGCCGGGAGAGCCGGTCGACCTCGCCGAGGGCCCCCTCCAGGTCCTCACGGCCGGCCGCGCCGGCGTCGTGCTGCAGGTTCTCGATGCGCAGGCGCAGCGCCGTGAGCGGGCTGCGGAGCTGGTGGGAGGCGTCGGCGACGAACTTCTCCTGGGTGCCCACGAGGGCGTCGAGGCGCCCGACCATGTCGTTGAAGGCGCTCGCCAGCTCGCGCACCTCCTCCGGCCCCTCCGCGTCGTCGGCGCGCACGCTCAGGTCGCCGGCCTCGGCCTGCCGGGTCGCATCGCGCAGGTCGGTCAGCGGGCGGGTGACCCAGCGCGCGAGCCAGAGGCCGGCCACCGCGACCGCGGCGAGCACGACGAGCGCCACGCCGCCCAGGATGAGCCAGTAGCGCCGCACGAGGGAGTCGAGGCGCGAGGTGGGGACGGAGGCCCGCACCGCGCCGTGGACCTCGCCGCCCGAGGCGACCGGCACGGCGACGTAGAGCAGGTCCTCGTCGAGGGTGTCCGACCGGCGCGTGCCCGTCGCCACCCTCCCGTCGAGCGCGTCCGCGATCTCCGGGCGGGTGGAGAAGTCGCGGCCCAGCTCCCGCTCGTCGTCGGAGTCGGCCAGCGCCCGCCCGCCGGGATCCACGACCACCACCCGTGCCCCCGTGGAGGCGCCGTAGTCGCGGACGACCCGGCGCAGCAGCGCGTCGCCGGGGCGCGCGGAGCCGGACTGGAGCGTGTCCTCCACGAGGGCGGCGAGGGCGACGGCGTCCCGCTCCACGCGCTGCTGCAGGTCGCGGCGCTGGTTGCGCTCGTTGACGATCCCGAGCGGGACCTCCAGCGCCACCAGCACGATGGCCGCCAGGACGAGATAGGTGGCGACGAGCCTCCGGGTCACGGCTCGCGCAGGCGGAAGCCGACCCCTCGCACCGTCTCGATCCAGCCCGGGTCGCCGAGCTTGCGGCGCAGGGAGGACACGTGCACGTCGATGGTCTTGGAGGGGCCGTACCAGCGCGTCCCCCAGACCTCCTCCAGGATGCGGCGGCGATCGACCGCCGCGCCGGGGTCGGTGGCGAGCAGGTCGAGCAGCGCGAACTCCTTGGGCGTCAGGGCGAGGGGCTCCCCGGAGAGCGTCGCCTCGTGGCGGCGCCGGTCGATCGCCAGGTCGCCCACCTGCAGGGACGTCTGGGACTCCTCCGCCGCGGCGGGCGGCGCCTCGCCCACGCGCCGCATGACCGCGTGGATCCGCGCGATCAGCTCGCGCAGCCCGAACGGCTTCACGACGTAGTCGTCGGCGCCGATCTCGAGGCCCACGACGCGGTCGACCTCCTCGCCGCGCGCCGTGACAATGATGATCGGCACCCGCGAGCGGGCGCGGATCTCGCGCGCGACCGCGTACCCGTCCATGTCCGGCAGGCGCAGGTCCAGCAGCATCAGGTCGGGCTCGTCCGCGGCGAGCGCGTCGGCGCCGGTGGCGACCCGCTCCACCTCGAAGCCCTCCCGCCGCAGCCCCGAGACGAGGGGTGCCGCGATGCCGTCGTCGTCCTCCACCACCAGGAGCCTCATGGCGGGGATCATGGCGCGTGATCCCCGCTCCCGCGGGCGTCCTGTCGTTTCCTTACCGAACGCTGGGGGGATCCTGGATCGCCCCTGACCCACCCCGAAGCCGCCCGCTGCGAGCGTGACCCACGTCAGCGGCGAGCGAGGAGGTGGGACATGAGGGGACTGATCGTGGCGGGCGCGGCGGCCCTGGCGGGGGTCGCGGGGGTGGTGGGCCTGAGCGCGGCGATGGACGACTCCGCCGCGCCGACGGCGGCGACGACGCTCACGACCACGACCGACGCCGCGCTCCCCGGCTCGATCGAGGACCGCATCGCCCGGGTCGCCGAGGCCGAGCGCGCGGCGGACGCCGCGCTGGCGCGGACGACGACCACGACGGGCGGGACGGTGACCGCCCCGGCCCCCGCGCCGACGGCGCCTCTGGAGCGCCGCGGCGACGGCTCCATCGACGACACCCAGGACGGCGTCCACGTCCCGGAGCTGGACGACGACCGCCGCGGCGGTGACGACGACCGCGGGCGCGACGACGACCGCGGGCGGGACGACGACGACCACCGCGGCCGTGGCGGGGACGACGACCGTGACGACGACGACTCCGGCCGTGGCCGCGGTCGTGGTCGCGGCGGGGACGACGACTGATGGACCCCCGGCGCCTGCGCATCGTCATCTCGGCCGGCGCGCTGGCCGCGACGGCCGGCGTGGCGGTGGCGGTCGCCGCGGACCCCCTCCCGGGGGACCCGGCCCCGGCCCCCGCCGCCGCCCCGCACGCGGGCGCCGAGGCGGCCGTCCGCGACCTGGAGGTCCGCGCGGCGAAGCGCCTGGCGCGCGCCGAGCGGCACCTCCGGTCCGTGGCCGGCGGGCCCGCATCGGCCCCGGCGCCCGTCGTGGCCGTCGCCCCGGCCCCGGCCGCCCCGGTCACGAGCAGCGGGAGCTCCTGATGGTGCGCGACACCTTCCCCGCGATGGGGACGCGGGTCGAGTTGCTGCTCGACGCCCCCGACGGCCCGGGCGCCCGGCGCGCCTGCGCCGCCGCGCGGGCCGAGGTGGCCCGGCTGGAGGACCTCCTCTCCCGGTTCCGGCCGGGATCCGAGCTGAGCCGCCTCAACCGCGTCCGCGGCATGCGCGCCGGGGCCGACCTGCTGCGCGTGCTGCGCGCGGCGCTCGCCCTGCGGCGGCGTACCGGCGGGCGCTTCGACCCGACCATCGGCGCGGCCGTGGCGGCGTGCGGCTACGACCGCACCTTCGCCGCCGTCCCGGCCGACGACCCGCGCCCCGCCCCGCCCGGCGGCCCCGCGGGCGGCGCCGTGGCCATCGACGACGCGACGGGCTGGGTGGGCCTCGGCCCGGGGGTCCAATTGGACCTCGGCGCGATCGCCAAAGGGGACGCCGCCGACCGTGCGGCGGCGCTCCTCGCCCCCGCCGGCCCCTGCCTCGTGAACGTGGGCGGGGACCTGCGGGTGAGCGGGCCCCGGCGCGAGGGTCCCTGGTCCGTCGCCCTCGGGGACGGCACCGTCCTCCACCTCTCCGGCGGCGCCCTGGCGACGTCCGGCACCGACCGGCGCCGCTGGCGCCGGGCGGGCGCGCCCATGCACCACGCCCTCGCGCCGGCCCGCGGCCTGCCCGCGCCCACCGACCTCGTGCGGGCGACAGCGGCCGCGGGCACGGGCGCCGAGGCCGACGCGCTCGCGACCGCCCTCCTCGTGGCGGGCCGCGCCGAGGCCGCCCGCCTCGCCGGCGACTGGGGCGTCCCCGCGGCGCTCGCCGGCGCCGACGGCACCCTCACGTTCGCGGGAGGCCTCGGATGACCCCCGAGATGCTCCCCTGGGTGCTGGCGCGCGCCACCGGGTTCACCGCCCTCGTGCTGCTCGGCGGCGCGATGGTCGCCGGCCTCCTGGTGCGCACGCGCACCCCCGTGCCCGGCATGAAGGGCTCGGGGGTCGTCGACCTCCACCGGCATCTGTCCCTGCTGGGCCTCCTGGCGATCGCCGCGCACGGCCTGTTCCTCGTGCTCGACACGGCGGTGGAGATCGAGCCCTGGGCGCTCGTGGTGCCGGGCCTCGTGCCGTACCGCCCGGTGTGGACCGCGATCGGCGTCCTGGCCGCGGAGCTGGCGCTGCTCGTCCACCTGTCCTTCCGCTTCCGCGGCCGCATCGGCGTCCCCGCATGGCGCCGCCTCCACTGGCTCACCTACGCGGTGTTCGCCGGCGGCATGGCGCACGGCATCGGCGCCGGGACCGACACGGGGTCCACGTGGGCCCTCGCGGTCTACGGCGGCCTGGCCGGCGCCGTCTGCGGGCTCACCGGGTGGCGCGCCGTCACGGCGCGCCGGACCCGCCGGACGCCGAGGCCCGCGCCCACCCGTCAGACTCGCCCCATGGGAGACACCGTGTCGTCGCGGCAGGCGCTCTCGTGAGGTGGGGCGGATGGAGGCGGTGGCGCCGGCCGGCGCTGGTGGCCTTGGCGGTCCTCGTGGTCGCCGCAGGCGCCGCGGCGGCCAACATGGCGCTGCTCGACTCGGCCGGCGAGGAGAGGCTCGGGCGCCTGCGCCCGGTCGACCCCGCGCTCGGCGCCACCACGGCCGGGACCACCACGGAGCGGGCGCGCACCACGGCGCCGGCCACCGCGACGACCACGCGCGCGACGCCCGTCGCGCCCCCTGCGACGACCACCGACGACGACGACGTGGACGAGCCGGACGACCACTCCGGCTCCGACGATGACGGCGGCGACGACGACGGCGGCAAGGGCAGGGGACGCGGGCGCGGCCGCGGGGGCGACGACGACTGAGCGTCGTCGCCCGAAACGATGTCACGCACGACGAAGGAGACCACGATGCGCACGAAGCTCACGGCGACGGCGGCGGCCTCTCTAGCGGCCCTGTCCCTGGCGGCGGCGGCCGGCCCGGCCCTCGCGGACGACGATGACGACCGCGACGTCGAGCGGACGGCCCGATGCACGATGGGCAGCGAGGTGAAGCTCGACCTGTCGCCGGAGGACGGGCGCGTGGAGGTCGAGGTGGAGGTCGACGAGAACCGGAACGGCTCGCGCTGGTCCGTCGTCGCGAACCGCAACGGCTCGCGCATCATCACGCGGACGGCCGTCACGCGCGGCCCCTCGGGATCCTTCGAGGTGCGCCGGGTCGTCGCCCCGGGCAGCCCCCGCACCACGGTCGTCGCCGTGGCGAGGCGGGCGGCGACCGGCGAGGTCTGCCGCATCCGCGCCACCCTCTGACCCGCCGGTGACGAGTGCCCCCTGCGGGTTCCCCGCAGGGGGCACCGGGGGTTCCTCCGATGCCGCCCGTGCCGCGGCTGAGAAGGATCCCCGGCATGACGGCCCTCGAGCTCGCGCGCCTCCAGTTCGGCGTGACGACGGTGTACCACTTCATCTTCGTCCCGCTGTCCATCGGGCTCGCGTTCCTGGTGGCGACGCTCCAGACGTTCCACTACCGGACGGGCGCCGAGGTCTGGGACCGGATGGCCCGGTTCTGGGGCAGGCTGATGCTGATCTCGTTCGCCGTCGGCGTCGTGACCGGCATCGTCCAGGAGTTCCAGTTCGGGATGAACTGGAGCGAGTACTCGCGCTACGTCGGCGACGTGTTCGGCGCGCCGCTCGCGATGGAGGCGCTGATCGCCTTCTTCCTGGAGTCCACGTTCATCGGGCTCTGGATCTTCGGCCGCGGGCGCCTGCGCCCCGGGCTGCACCTGGCGACGATCTGGCTCGTCTCGATCGGGACGCTGCTCTCGGCGTACTTCATCCTCGCGGCCAACTCGTGGATGCAGCACCCGGTGGGCTACGAGATCGCCGAGAGCGGCCGGGCGCAGATGACGAGCATCTGGGCCGTCCTCACCAACCCGACGGTCCTCTACGCCTTCCCGCACACGATCCTCGGCGCGTTCGCCCTGGGCGGCATCGTGATGCTCGGCGTCTCGGCCTGGCAGCTCCGGCGCGGCCACGACCGGGAGGGCTTCGGCCGGTCGGCCCGCCTCGCCCTCGTCGTGGCCTTCGCCTGCTCCCTCGGCACGGCCGGCGTCGGGCACTTCCAGGCCCAGCTCATGACCGAGCAGCAGCCGATGAAGATGGCGGCCGCCGAGGCCCTCTACGACACCCAGTCGGGCGCGCCGTTCTCCCTGTTCGCCGTCGCGCCGTTCGAGAAGAGCCCGGAGCGGCTGACCTGGAACCTGGAGATCCCGAAGGGCCTCTCGCTGCTCTCCACGGACAGCCTCGACGGGACCGTCGAGGGCATCAACGACATCCAGCGGCAGTACGAGGAGGAGTACGGCCCCGGGGACTACATCCCGGTCGTCGGCATCACCTACTGGTCGTTCCGCATCATGGTGGGCGCGGGCATGGTGATGATCCTGCTCTCGGGCGTGGGCCTCCTGCTCTGGCGCCGCGGGCGCCTGGACGACTCGCGCCGCTTCCTCCGGCTGTCCATGTGGGCGATCCCGGTGCCGTTCGTGGCCCATGCGGCCGGCTGGATCTTCACGGAGATGGGCCGCCAGCCCTGGGTGGTGCAGGGGCTGCTGCACACGGCCGACGCGGTGTCGCCGACGGTGAGCGCCGCGACCGTCGCCACCAGCCTCATCCTGTTCACGGTGCTCTACGGCGTGCTCGCGGCCGTGGCCGGGTGGATCGCGGTGCGCGAGATCCGCCACGGCACGGCGACCGCGGACGGCGACGACGGCGAGCCCTCCGACCTCACGGTGGCCTACTAAGTGCTCCACCCCGGAAGTCCCGTGGTGTTTCGCGGCTGCATCGCATCGCGATGCGGCGTCCTCGACCTCGGCGATAGGACACCACTATCGCCGAGGGTCTGCGTCCTTGCCTCGCGGGCGATTCGCTCGCGAAACCCATACGGCACTTCCGGGGAGGAGCGCTAGTGGATCCCACCGGCCTCGAGACGCTCTGGTTCTGCCTCATCGCGGTCCTCTGGATCGGCTACTTCGTGCTGGAGGGCTTCGACTTCGGCGTCGGCACGCTGCTGCCGTTCCTGGGCCGCGACGACACGGACCGGCGGGTGATGATCAACAGCATCGGCCCGGTCTGGGACGGCAACGAGGTGTGGCTGCTGACGGCCGGCGGCGCGACCTTCGCGGCCTTCCCCGAGTGGTACGCGACCCTCTTCTCCGGCTTCTACCTGCCGCTGCTCCTGATCCTGCTGGCGCTCATCGTGCGCGGCGTGGCCTTCGAGTTCCGCGGCAAGCACGACGCGCCCCGCTGGCGCCGCACCTGGGACGCGGCCCTCGTGGTGGGGAGCGTCGTGCCCGCCTTCCTCTGGGGCGTGGCCTTCGCGAACGTCGTCCGCGGCGTCCCGCTCGCCGCGGACGGCGAGTACGCCGGATCGCTGTGGGACCTGCTGAACCCGTACGCCCTGTTCGGGGGGCTCGTCACCCTGCTGCTCTTCACCGCCCACGGGGCGGTGTTCCTCGCCCTCCGCACGACAGGGGACGTGCGCGAGCGGGCGCGCCGGGCCGCGACCCTCCTGCTGCCGGTGGTGGTCGCCGGCGGCGCGGGGTTCATCGCCTGGACGCTCGGGCGGTCCGCGGCCGACGACGCCCTGTCGTCGCTCGCGCTGATCGCCGGCGGCCTGGCCGCGGCCGCCGCGATCGCCGCCCTCGCCCTCCACGCGGCACGGCGTGAGGGGGCGGCGTTCGCGGCGACCGCGGTCACGATCGGCCTGGTGGTCGTGATGCTGTTCGCCGACCTCTGGCCGAACGTGATGGCGTCCAGCGGAGCGCCCGAGCTGGCGATGACGGTGTCCGAGGCCGCGTCGTCCGGCTACACGCTCGGGGTCATGACCGTCGTCGCGCTCGTCCTCACCCCGGTGGTGCTGCTCTACCAGGCATGGACCTACTGGGTCTTCCGGGCACGGATCGGCCGGGAGCAGCTCACGAGCGCCAACCCCGTCGACGTCATCGCCGGCAAGCTCGGGGGCGGGGCCGGCGGCGACCCGACGTGAGCTCGCCGCACGCGCGGCTGGTGCGCGAGGCCCGCGGCGCGCGCGGGCACCTGGTGGCGGCCGTGCTCATGGGGGTGGGCACGGCCGTCGCCGTCGTCGTCCAGGCCCTGATGATCGCGGAGCTCGTGGCCGGCGCCTTCCTCGACGGGCGCGGCCTGGGCGACATGCGCGGCGAGCTGATCGCGCTGGTGGCGGCG
Organism: Thermoleophilia bacterium; assembly: GCA_050249835.1. Lineage (GTDB taxonomy): Bacteria > Actinomycetota > Thermoleophilia > Miltoncostaeales > Miltoncostaeaceae > Miltoncostaea. The sequence continues at coordinate 33,466 of JBFWPT010000024.1, read as the reverse complement.
TCCCTGGCGCGGGGCCTGCTGGGCTGGGGGTACGAGGTCGCCGGGCACGTCGGCGCCGCGCGGGTGATGGGGGACCTGCGCCTGCGGATGGTGCGGCACGTGCTCCGCGCCCGGCCCGGCGGGCTCGACGGCGCGCGCAGCGGCGACCTCGCCGCCTCCGCCGTCCAGGGCGTCGACGCGCTGGAGGCCTACTTCGGCCGCTACGTCCCCCAGATGGCGCTCGCCGCGCTCGTCCCCGCCGGGGCGCTGGTGGTCGTCGCCGGGCTCGACCCGGTGTCCGCCGCGATCCTCGGCGTCACCCTGCCCCTGGTCGTCGTCTTCATGATCCTCATCGGCCGCGCCGCCGAGCGCGCGGCCCGGCGCCGCCACCGGGCGCTCCAGGCGTTCGGCGGGCGGTTCCTGGACGTCGTGCGCGGCCTGCCGGCGCTGCGCGCGGCCAACCGCGCCGAGGTGCAGGCGGACGTCCTGGAGGAGGCGGGCGACCGCTTCCGCCGGGACACGATGGCGACCCTGCGCATCGCCTTCCTCTCGGCGCTCGTCCTGGAGCTGGCGGCGGCGCTCGGCGTCGCGGTCGTCGCGGTGTCGATCGGCGTCCGCCTCGTGGACGGGTCGATGGAGCTGGCCGCGGGCCTCGCGGTCCTGGTGCTCGCGCCGGAGCTCTACCTGCCGCTGCGTCAGCTCGGCACCCAGTTCCACGCGAGCGCCGACGGCCTGGCCGCGGCCGAGCGCATCCACGAGGTGCTCGACCTGCCGCCCGCCGTCGTCCTCCCGGGCGAGCCGGTGCCGGCGCCCGACCCGGCCGACGTGCCGGTGGTGCTGGAGGGCGTCGTCCTGCGCCACCCCACCCGGCCGCAGCCGGCCCTCGACGGCCTCGACCTGACCCTGCGCCCGGGCGAGTTCGTCGCCCTCACCGGCCCGAGCGGCGCGGGCAAGAGCACGGCCGTCGCGCTGCTCCTGCGCCTCGCCGACCCGGAGGCGGGCCGGGTGCGCGCCGGCGCCGTCGACCTGCGCGACGTGGACCCGGCCGAGTGGCGGCGCCGCGTCACGTGGGTGCCGCAGCGGCCGTCCCTGCTGCGGGGCACGATCGAGGACAACGTCCGCATGGGCGACCGCGGGGCGTCGCCGGAGGCGGTGCGCCGCGCCCTGGCCGACGCCGCCGTCCTCGGCGACGTCGAGCGCCTGCCGGACGGCCTGGCGACGGTCGTGGGGGAGGGCGGCCGGGCCCTGTCCGCCGGTCAGGCGCAGCGGGTGGCGCTGGCGCGCGCATTCCTGCGCCCGGCCCCGCTCGTGGTGCTCGACGAGCCCACCGCCGCCCTCGACCCGGCCACCGCCGCCGTCGTCGGCGGCGCCATCGGGCGCCTCGCGCGCGGCCGCACCCTGCTCGTCGTGACGCACTCCGGGGACCTGGCCGCCCGGGCCGGCCGCGTCGTGCGGATGGAGGCCGGCGCCGTCGCGGCCGCCGACCCTGCGGGGGTGGCGTGAACGGCGCCGCCGCCCTCCTGCGCGTCGCCCGCGCGGCCCGCCCCGGGCGCCTGCGACTGGCCCTCGCGGCGCTGCTCGGCGCGGCCGCGATCGGCTCCGGCATCGCGCTCCTGGCCACCTCAGGGCTGCTCATCGCCAAGGCCGCCCTGGCCCCGCCGATCCTGACGCTCACGGTGACGATCGTGGGCGTCCGCCTCTTCGCCCTGCTGCGGGCCACGACGCGCTACGGGGAGCGGATCGTCTCCCACGACGTCGCGCTGCGCGCCCTCGCCACCATCCGGGCCCGCGTGGTCCGGCGGCTGGTCCCGCTCGTCCCCGGGGGCCTGCCCGGCCTGGGGGCGGGGGACCTGCTGAGCCGCGTCGTCGCGGACGTCGACCGGATGCGCGACCTGTTCGTCCGCGCCCTGGGACCGCCGGTGGTGACGCTGCTGGTGCTGGCCGGCGCGGTGCTGGCGGCGGGCCTCGTCCTTCCGGCCGCCGGCCTGGCCCTGGCCCTGGTGCTCGGAACCGCCGCGCTCGTCCTGCCGCTCCTCACCTGGGCAAGCGGCCGCCGGGCCGCCCGCCGGCAGGCCCCCGCCCGCGCCCGGCTCACGGCCGAGATCGTCGAGGCGCTGCAGCACGCCCCGGAGATCGTCGCGTACGGGCTGGAGGACGACCGCGTCGCGCGCGTCGGTGAGGCGGACGCCGCCCTGGCGCGCAGCGCCCGCCGCGACGCCGTCGTGGGCGGCCTGTCGGGCGGCGCCGTCGCGCTGCTCGCGGGGCTCGCGGCGGCCGCCGTCCTGGTGGTCGCCATCCCGGCGGCCGGCGACGGGACCATCGACGGCGTCGCCCTGGCGGCCCTCGCCCTGCTCGCCCTGGCGTCCGCCGAGGCCGTCGCCCCGCTGCCCGAGGCGGCCCGCCACCTGGCGGGCACGGCCGCCGCGGCGCGCCGCATCGAGGAGGTCACAGACCGCCGCCCGCCCGTCGAGGACCCGCCCGACCCGGTGGCGCCGCCGCTCTGGGCCCCCGTGCTCGCGCTGGAGGGCGTGACCGCCGGCCACCCGGGCGGCCCGCCCGTGCTGCACGACGTCGACCTCGTCGTCCGTCCCGGCGCGCGCATCGCCCTGGTCGGGCCGAGCGGCGCCGGCAAGAGCACCGCGCTCGCCCTGATGGTGCGGTTCCTGGACCCGTCGGCCGGCCGCGTGACCCTCGACGGCCGGGACGTCCGGGCGCTGTCGCAGGCAGACCTCCGCGACATCGTGCGCCTGTGCGGGCAGGATGCGCATGTGTTCGCGACCACCCTCCGCGAGAACGTCCGCATCGGTCGTCCCGGGGCCGGAGACGCCGCGGTGCGCGACGCCCTGGCCCGGGCGGGCCTCGGCGACTGGGTCGCGGGGCTCCCCGACGGCCTCGCCACCCCCTGCGGCGAGGACGGCGCGCGGATGTCCGGCGGGCAGCGCCAGCGCCTGGCCCTCGCGCGGGCGCTCGTCTCCGGTGCCCCGGTGCTGCTGCTCGACGAGCCCACCGCCCACCTCGACGCCCCCGCCGCCCGCGCCTTCGTCGCCGACCTCACGACGGCCGCGCGCGACGCGTCGGTGGTCCTGGTGACCCACTCCACCGACGGCCTGGAGGGCTTCGACGAGGTCGTGGTGCTGGAGGAGGGCCGCATCGTGGGGCGCGGGCCCTGACGGTGGGGGACGTCCCGCCCGGCTCGCTGCTGCGCCTCGTCGCCGACCTCGCGGCGCTGGACGTGGTCGCGCTCGTGGTGGAGGAGGAGGCGGCCGAGGCGGGGCGGGCGACCTGGCCGCCGGACGCGGCCGAGCCGTCCGGGGCGGGGGTCGTGACGGCCTCCGCGGCAGTGGACGAGGCCGTCACGATGCGCCTGGCCGGGCGCCCCGCGGTGGACGCGGACGCCGGTGAGTCGGCCCGGGTCGTGGCCGCCCTGGCAGGACTGATCGCCTCCGACCTCGGCCTGCGCCGGGCGCGGGCGCGGGCCGAGCAGGCGGCCGAGCGCACCGCGCTGCTGGTGGACGCCGGCCTCGCCCTCGCCAGCGAGCCGCGGCTCGACGCCCTGCTCGCGCGCATCGTGGAGGCGGCCCGCGACGTGGTGGGCGCCCGCTACGCCGCCCTCGGGGTCCTCGACGCCCGGCGCACGGGGCTGGCGGAGTTCGTGACCGCCGGGCTCGACGACGCGCAGCGGGCGGCGATCGGCGACCTCCCCCGGGGGCGCGGGCTGCTCGGCGCCCTCATCCGCGACGCGCGCCCCCTGCGCATCGACCGCATCGCCGACGACCCGCGCTCCTCGGGCTTCCCGCCGAACCACCCGCCGATGACCACCTTCCTCGGCGTCCCGGTGGCGCTGCGCGGCGAGGTGTACGGCAACCTCTACCTCACCGACAAGCGCGGCGGCCCCTTCACGGACGAGGACGAGCGCGTGGCGATGACGCTCGCCGCGCAGGCGGCCGTCGCCGTCGACAACGTCCGCCGCTGGCGCCGTGAGGCCGCCGCCGAGGGGGTCCGGCGCGCCGTGGAGGCCCAGGAGGCGGAGCGCGCCCGCGTGGCCCGGGACCTCCACGACGAGGCCGGCCAGGTGCTCACGGCCCTCGCGGTCCACCTGCGGACGCTGGAGGACGAGGTGCCGCCCGGCCCGGCCCGCGAGCGGGTGGCCGACCTGCGGGCGTCGGTGGCCGAGGCCACGGCGACCGTGCGCGAGCTGGCGGTGCGGCTGCGCCCCTCGTCCCTGCACGACCAGGGCCTGGCGGACGCCGTCGAGGAGCAGGCGGCCCGGGTCCGGGCCGCGGGGATGCCGGTGGAGACGGACCTCCGCGGCCTGGACGCGACCCTCCCCGCCGAGGTCCAGACCGTACTGTTCCGGGTCGTGCAGGAGGCCCTCACGAACGCGGCCCGCCACAGCGCGGCGTCGGCCGTCAGCGTCGTCGCCAGCGCGCGCGAGGGGCGCCTGCGCGTGGTGGTCGAGGACGACGGCCGCGGTTTCGACCCCGGGGCACCCACGGGCCAGCTCGGCCTGGCCGGCATCCGCGAGCGCGTCGCGATGATCGGGGGGGACCTGCGCATCGAGTCCGCCCCCGGCCAGGGCACGGCCGTCGTCGTCGACGTGGGGCTCCCGGTATGAGCGGGGCGATCCGGATCCTGCTGGTCGACGACCACGCGGTCCTGCGGTCCGGCCTGCGCCTGCTGCTGGAGCGCGAGGAGGGGCTGGAGCCGGTGGGGGAGGCCGGGACCGCGGAGGAGGCGCTGCGCGCCCTGGCCCGCGCCGCGCCGGACGTCGTGGTGATGGACGTGGAGATGCCCGGGATGGGCGGAATCGAGGGCCTCGCGGCCGTGGCGGAGAAGGCGCCGCAGGCCCGCCTGCTGGTGCTCTCCATGCACGACCGCGCCCAGGACGTGCGGCGCGCGTTCGACGCCGGCGCGCACGGCTACCTCCCGAAGGGCGCCGCCGACGAGGATCTCGTGCGCGCCATCCGGGCCGTCGCGGGGGGCGAGCATTACGTCCACCCCTCGCTGGGCGCGGCCCTGGCGGCGCCCCCGGCCGACGGCCCCCTCGACGAGCTCACGGCGCGCGAGCGCGAGGTGCTGCGCCTGCTCGCCTACGGGCACACCAACCAGGAGATCGCGCAGCGCCTCGTGGTGAGCGTCCGCACCGTCGAGAGCCACCGCGCCCACGTCATGGCGAAGCTGCGCGTCACGACCCGGGCCGGCCTGGTGCGCGAGGCCCTGCGCGCGGGCCTGCTCACCGAGGACGGGGACGCCGGGTGACCGGGGTCGCCATCTCCCACGTGGCCTGCTGCCTCGACGAGGCGCCCGCGTCGGAGCAGGCCCTCGCCCACGCCCGCGCCCTGGCGACGGCGCTCGGCGCCCGGCTCACGCTGGTCCACGCGGCGCCCCTGCCGCTGCTCGTCGACGAGGTGGACGGCGTCCGCACGGTGCGGCCCGAGGACCTGAACGCGACCGCGCGCGCCTGGCTGGAGCGCCGCGCGGCGGAGATCCCCGGCGCCGAGGCGGTCGTCCTGGAGGGGCTCGCCGGCCCGGCGATCTGCGCCTGGGCCGCCGAGGCCCGCCCCGACCTGCTCGTGGCGGGCGGCGGCCTGGGCGGCCTCAAGGGATTCCTGCTCGGCAGCGTCTCGCGCCACCTGACCGAGCACGCGCCGTGCCCGGTGCTCGTCGTCCGGGGTGGCTGAGCCCCGCATCCCGGCCGCGGCCCGCGGCGACTGGGCGCGCCTGACGGCGATGGCGGGGGAGGGGGAGGTGGGCCGCACGCGTCTGGGCGACCTGCCGGAGGCGGCGCGCCGCTGGCTGGACCACGCGGTGCCGGCCGGGTCGCCCGCGGCCCGCTCCGTGGTGCTGGAGACCCGGGGCGAGATCCGCCTGGGCCGCTGGCGGCCGCTGCGGGCCTGGCAGGTCATCGCCCCCGGCGCCGGCTTCGTGTGGGCCGCCCGGGTGGGCCGCGGCCCGGTGGTCGTGAGCGGGTTCGACCGCTGGATCGACGGGACGGGCACGATGCGCTGGCGTCTCGCCGGCCTGGTGCCGGTGGCCTCCGACGCCGGCCCGGACGTCGACCGCAGCGCCGCGGGCCGCCTGGCGGCCGAGTCGGTGCTGATGCCGCCCTCGCTGCTCGACCCGGCCGTCCGCTGGGAGGAGGGGGACGACCCCGCCGAGGCGACCGCGGTGATCGCGGCCGGTGGCCACGAGCATCGGGTCACCGTGGAGGTGGCCGGGGACGGGCGCCTGCGCGGGGTGCGGCTGCCGCGCTGGGGCTCGCCGGACGGCGGCCCGGCCCGCGAGAGCGTCTTCCGGGTCGCCCTCGACGGCGAGGCACGCCACGACGGCATCGTCCTCCCGGAGGGTTACCGCGCGGGCTGGGACGAGGATCCGGGCGGCGACTTCATCCGCTGCGCGATCCTCTCCGCCACCCTGCGCTGAGCCCGAGGGATCAGCCGCGCTCGTCCCTCGGGCGCACGAGCAGCACGCTGCACGGGGCGTGGCGGGTGAGGTGGGTGGCGAAGGAGCCGAGGAGCAGGCGCTCCAGGAAGCCGCGGCTGGACGACGCCACCAGCAGGTCGACGCCCGCGTCGCGCGCCCACTCGACCACGGCGCCGGACGGCTCGCCCTCCAGCAGTACGGGCTCCGCGCCCTCCACCGTCGCGGCGGTCCGCGCGAGCCACGCCTCGGACGAGTGGACCGCGTCCACGATCTCGCTCAGGGGCGCGTCGGGCGTGCCCGCGAACGTCACGCCCGACGTCGCCACGTGCACGATGCTCAGCCGGTTCTCTCCCGGGGCGAACAGGCGCCGGGCCTCGGCCAGGGCGCGCTCGGAGCCCTCGGACTCGTCGACGCAGACGGCGATGTGGGCGTAGGGCGTGGGCATCCGCGGGGCCTCCGGGCGGGTGTGGGCGACCCCGGCAGCATCGCGCACCGGACCCCGCCCCGCCCGGCGTCTCAGCGCCTGCGGGGCAGGGCCACCGCGCGCGTCGTGACGAAGCGCCGGCCGGCGGCGTCGCGGACGACGATCCGCACGGTGAGGGCCCGCGCCCGGCCCAGCTTCGCGCGGGGCACGCTGATCGCCGGGCGGACGGTTCGGCGGGCGGGGAGGGCGAGCCTGCGGGACGCGAGCTTCCGGCCCCGCGCGGAGATCGTGACGGTGGCCGTCGCGCGCACCGGCGCGCGCAGTCTCAGGCCCACGCGCGCCCGCGGCCCGGCGATCCGCAGGGCGGGCGCCGGGACGGCCACCTTCAGGGGCCCCAGGGCGGGCGGCGCGGGGGCGGGCTGGGGGGTCGACGGCTCCGGCGCGGGCGCCGGGGAGGGCTCGGCGGAAGGCGGCGGCGCCGGCACCACGGGCAACGGCGGCGCGGGCGGCGCGTCGGCGTGGACGCGGATCCACGACGCCACCGAGGGGACGCCGTCGCCGTCGAGCACGAAGAGCATGTAGTAGCCGGGCGGGGCGACCGTCGCGTTGAGCGGCGAGGTCATCGTGATGCCGTCGTCCTGGGTCGTGACGTCCAGGGAGATCGCCTGCTGCGACATGTCCACGGCGTGGGTGACGGCGCCCGGGCGCAGGAGCCAGGCCTCCGCGACCCCCGCCGGGTCGCCCTGCACCGCGACGCGGAAGGGGGCGTCGTACGCGACCTCCTGCGGCGCGAACGTCACCGCGGGGCGGGCGCCGTCGAAGAGGTACGGCGGGCTCCAGAGCTGGGCGGTCCGGTTCGCCAGGGCGATGTGGTCGGCGACGGGCTCGACCCCGTTGCGCACGAACGGCAGGTCGCGGTCGTCGCCGGCCGAGACCACCCGGCCGTCCGGCAGCAGCACCGAGGTGGAGTGGTAGGTGCGGGCGTCGGCCTCGTTGCCCACGGCGCGCCAGCCCGCGGCCCCCGGCTCGAGCAACTCCGCGCCGAAGATCGGGTCGGCGTAGAGCGAGTCGTCCTTGCGGCCCCAGCCGCCGCCGTTGGTGAAGATGCCCCCACCGGGGAGCAGGACGCTGTTGAAGTGGGCGCGGCCGGTGTTCAGCGCAAGCGCCGGGTCGATCTCCCAGCCCTGGTCGGGGTCGTCCAGGTCGAGCACCTCGGCCGTCGCGAGCGGGGCGGTGCTCTGCCCGGGGCCGGGAGCCACGGCGCCGGAGTCCGAGCCCCCGAGCAGCACCACGCGGCGCGAGCCGTCCGGGCCGGACGGCTCCAGCCAGGCGGTGCCCCAGGCGCGGGTGCTGGAGAGCGGCACCTTGCCGTCCTCGTAGGGCTGGTTCAGGACGTCGGTCCAGATGCCCGTGTCGGTGTCGATGATCGCCGAGTCCCATTGGTTCGGGCCGGCCACGAGCACCTTGTTGCCGCCCGCGCCGGCGACCGTGGTGTCCGGCAGCAGGAACATGTGCGGGTAGAGGCCGACGCCCTCGTGGTTCGGCCAGGGGGCCGGCTGGCCCGGGCCGTTCGGGGGCAGCTTGCTCAGCTCGTGGGTGGCGAGGGTCCCCGGCTCGGCGTCCGGGTCGAAGACCTCGACGCTCTGGTTGTTGAGCATCGTCGGGGCCGCGCCCGGGTCGCCCCCGGTCTGCACGCCGCCGGTCTCGTCCCAGCCGCCCACGATGAGGACGTCCCCGTCGGGGAGCATGGTGAGGGTCGGGTACCAGCGCCCGCCGCTCGCCATGTCCTCGTACTCGGTCCACTCCTCGGTCCACGGGTCGAAGGTCATGACCCAGGCGCCGCCCTTGAAGCCGGTCCCGGCGCCCGCGCCGGCGCCGTTGCCGCCGACCGGGTACGCCAGGTTCCCGCCCACCACCAGCACGCGGCCGTCGTCGAGCAGGAGCTGTCCGGCGCACCAGAGGTTGGCGGGGGCCGAGTAGGCGGGGAAGGCGTCGTCCGCCGGGTAGTCCACGACGGGCGGCGGCACGGACACGGACGTGTTGGTGACGGGGTCCCAGACGTGGGCGTTGCCGCCGTCGGTGACGTCCTCGACCGGGCCCTTCGGCTGGGAGAACCACAGCACCTTGCCGGTCGGCATCACGACGGCGTGGATCGCCGTGCTCGGCACGCCGAGCAGCGGCCCCCAGAGGCCGTCGGGCTGCGTCGTCTCCTGCGGCGCGGCGTCGAGGCCCGCCGCGGCGGCGGTGCGCGCCTCGGCCCGCGTCGGGGCGTCGTCCGGGCAGAACGCGGGGTTGTCCGCGCGCCAGCCCTCGTCGGCGCAGCGGCGCGCGCGGGCGGCCTCGCGGCGACGGGCGGCGGGGCTCGACCCGACGTGGGCGCGGTTGTGGTCGAAGCCCGACCCCTCCAGGTGGCTCTGCACGGGCGGGTTGACCGGCGCCATGCGGGCGCCGCTCACCATCGGCGTCAGGGCGACCGCCGCGGCCATCGCCGCCGCCACGCCGCCCAGGGCGAGCACGCCCCACCGCCTCCCGCCGCCACCTCGCGCCATCCGGTCCCCCGTCGGTCCGCCTCCGCCCGTCCCATCTGCATCGGCATCCGGGGTGCGCCGTCCGAGCCCCGGTGTCACCCCGGTACGGCGGGGGCGGCATGATGGCCCGGTGACCGCGCCCCCCGCACCGGTCGTGCCGATCGCCCGCGAGATCCCGTACCGGGACCCGGTGGAGCTGTTCGCGGTCGTCGCCGGCGACCCGCACGCCGCCCTGCTGCACAGCGCCGCCGACGACGGGCGCGGCCGCCATTCGCTCATCGCCCTCGAGCCGTTCGCCGTCATCGGAGGGCGCGACGGCGCCACCACCGTGGACGGCGCGCCGGTCCCGGGGTCGCCCTTCGGGGCCCTGCGCGCCGCCCTCGCCCGGCACCGCGTCGCGCGCCTGCCGGGGCTGCCGCCCCTCCAGGGCGGCGTCGTCGGCTGGCTCGGGTACGAGCTCGGCCGCCACCTGGAGCGCGTGCCCGCGCCGCCGGCCCTCCCGGACGACCCGCCCGAGGCGGCCCTGCTGCTCTGCGACGTGGTGGTCGCCCTGGACAACCGCGACCGCCGGGCCTGGGTGGTCTCCACGGGGCTCCCGGAGCCGGACCCGGCCGCCCGGGACGCTCGCGCGGCGGCGCGGCTGGAGCACGTGGCCGGGCGGCTGGAGGGGGCCGGGCCCCTGCCGCCGCCGCCGGTGCCGCGGGAGCCCCCGGCGCTGGAGAGCACCTTCACGCGCGAGGCCTACGAGGCGGCCGTCGCGCGGGTGATCGACTACATCCTCGCCGGCGACGTCTTCCAGGTGAACCTGTCGCGGCGGCTCGCGGCGCCGCTGCCCGCGGGGCTCACGCCGTTCGACCTGTTCCGCCGCCTGCAGGCGGCCAACCCGGCGCCGTTCGGCGCCTACGTCGCGTCGGCGGGGACGGTGGTGGCCTCGTCGTCGCCCGAGCGGTTCCTGCGGGTGGAGGACGGGCGCGTGGAGACCCGGCCCATCAAGGGCACCCGGCCGCGCGGCGCGACGCCGGAGGAGGACCGCGCCCTGGCGGCGGAGCTGGCGGCGAGCCCGAAGGACCGCGCCGAGAACGTGATGATCGTCGACCTGCTGCGCAACGACCTGTCGCGCGTCTGCGCCGACGGCAGCGTGGGGGTGCCGCAGCTCTGCGCGGTGGAGCGCTTCGCCACCGTCATGCACCTCGTCTCGTCGGTCGCCGGCGTGCTGCGCCCCGGGATGGGCGCGGCCGACCTGCTGGAGGCCTGCTTCCCGGGCGGCTCGATCACCGGGGCCCCCAAGATCCGCGCGATGGAGATCATCGCCGAGCTCGAGCCGGTTCGGCGCGGCGCCTACTGCGGCGCCATCGGCCATGCCGGCTGGGACGGCTCCCTCGACACGGGCATCGTCATCCGCACCCTCACCATCCGGGACGGCCGCGTCACCTTCGGGGCCGGCGGCGGCGTCGTGGCCGACTCGGACCCCGCCGCCGAGTACGAGGAGACGGTGGCCAAGGCCCGCGCGATGGTGGCGGCCCTGTCGCCGTGATCGTCCTCATCGACAACCACGACTCGTTCGTGCACAACCTGGCGCGCTACGTGCGCGAGCTGGGCGGCGAGACGCGCGTGGTGCGCACCGACGCCGTCACCGTGGACGAGGTGGAGGCGATGGCGCCGTCCCACCTCATCGTGTCGCCGGGTCCGTGCACACCGGACGACGCCGGCGTGTCGCTCGGCGTGGTGCGGCGCCTCGGCCCGCGCATCCCGCTGCTCGGCGTCTGCCTGGGCCACCAGTGCATCGGGCAGGCCTACGGCGGCCGGGTGGTGCGCGCGCGGCGGCCGATGCACGGCAAGGCGTCGCCGATCCTCCACGACGGGCGCGGCCTGTTCGCCGGGCTGCCGGACCCGCTGACGGCGACGCGCTACCACTCGCTGGTGGTCGCCCCCGAGGACCTCCCGGACGACCTGGAGGTGACGGCGCGCAGCGAGGAGGGGGAGATCATGGGCCTCCGCCACCGTGCGCACCCCGTGGAGGGCGTGCAGTTCCACCCCGAGTCGGTGCTGACGCCCCGGGGCCACGACATGCTGCGGCGGTTCCTGGAAGGTCAGTCCTCGTCGGGCAGCACGTAGGCGAAGCGCGGGTCGTCGGGCGTGCCGGAGAACGGCCCGTCGGCGGTCGTGGGTCGCCAGGTGACGAGGTGCTCGATGCGCAGGGCCAGCGACAGGTCGCGCTCGGTGATGCCGCCGGCGTCGTGCGAGACGAGCCGCACCTCCACCGAGGGGTAGGTCACCAGCAGGTCGGGGTGGTGCCAGGCCGCCTCCGCCAGGTGGGCGACGGCGCCCGCCACCATGAGCGACGCCTTCCAGCCGCCGGTGCGGTAGGTCCGCACCAGGCTCCCGTCGCGCAGCTCCCACCGGGCGAGGTCGCCCGTCAGGCGGCCCCGCACCTCCGCGTCGCCGATCGTCCCGGCCATCGCGCGCTCCCTCCGCTCGCCGTCCCCCGGGTGGTACCCGGACGCCGCGGCGCGCGCACCGCGGCGTCCGGGACCGCCGCGGTCAGGAGGCCGGGGCCTCCTCGCGGGTGTTGCCGTACCGGTCGTCGTGCACGAGCGCCCTCCAGGAGCGGAAGTTGCGCTTCAGCGCGGGCGCCAGGCCGGTCGGGAACTCCTCGGGGTAGCCGATGGGGCTCACGATGGCCGGGTCGACCTCGGCCGGCAGGCCCAGGATGTCCCGCAGCTTGTCCTTCTCCCAGCGCTGGAAGGCCGTGACCGGCACGGAGCCGAGCCCCGCCTCCCGGGCCACGAGCATCAGGTTCTGGAAGGCGAAGGACAACGAGACGAGGTCGTCCTCGTAGCCTCCCGGGAAGCCCTCCGGGTACCCGCGCGGCACGAGCAGGCCAACCACGAACAGGGGCACCGTCCGGTACGTGGACATGACGCCCTCGGCGTAGTCCTTCGCCCAGGCCGCGTGCTCCTCGTCGGTCGCGTCCTTCTGCGGCCGCATGAGCGCGAAGTACTGCGCGCCCCCGTCGATGATGAGCTCCCCCACCTGGGTGCGGAGCTCCGGGTCGCGCACCACCAGCAGGCCCCACGCCTGCTGGCCGCCCCCGCTCGGCGCCCGCAGGGCGAGCTTCAGGAGCCGGTCGAGGGTCTCGTCGTCCACCGGCCGGTCGGTGTACTTGCGCACCGCCCGCCGCTTGCGGATCGCGTCAGCCAGTTCCATGGGTCCCCCGGGTCGGTTGGATCCTGCCCCCCCGCAGTCTGCCGGACGGCGCCCCCGCGCGGGCCCCGGTCGGAGCGCACCAGGCGCCGATCACCTGGAGCGGCTCCGCGGGTCGGAGGGCGCCGAGCGGGCCGTCCATCCCGGGGAACTCCAGCGACAGCACCTCCCAGGGCTCCACGGGCCGCGCCACGGCGACGTCGTCGGCGGTCCGCGGGCGTCCCGGGGCGCCGAGGCGGACGCGCACCCGCGCCACGGGCGAGCCCTCGCACCAGGTCGTCCCGGTGAGCACGCCATCGGCGACGTCGATCGTCGTGATGCCCGGGCGCGACGGGACGCCGCGGGAGAGGGCGTGCTCGCGCGCCCCCGGGTGGTCGGCGACGTGCTGCAGCCACCAGGGACCGGTCCCGTCGTGGACCCCCGCGCCGATCTGCGTGCGCGGGCGCCCCCCGGCGGGCGCGGCGCCCGGGCCGGTGCCCGCGTGCTGGGTCATGACGACCGTGCCGTCCGGCGTCAGGCCCGGCGGTACCATGGCGGCGACGGCGTCCGGGTCCGCGGGGACCCAGCCGACGTGGAGCATGCGGCCGGGGACGACGAGCTGGGGTGGCACGAGCGACGACGACAAACGTGGCCTCCGTGGGTGGCATGGTCCGGATGCGCGCCTCGGCGGTGGTGCCGGGCGAAACTAATCGGTTAGATCCATGAGCCGCAAGATGCCCGCCGAACCGACCCCCCCGCGCCGCGCGACCCTGCGTGACGTCGCCCGTGCCGCGGGCGTGTCGGTGTGGACCGTCTCGAACGCGTACTCGAACCCCGACAGGGTGGCGACGGCGACCCGCGAGCGCGTGCTGGCGACGGCCGCCGCGGTCGGATACGCCGGCCCCGACCCGGTCGCGCGGTCCCTGGCGACCGGGCGCACGCGGATCGTGGCGCTCCACGCCGACGGGGCGGCGGAGCCGCTGCTCGCCGACCCCGCCGCCTCGCTGGTGGCGCGCGGGCTGGTGCGCGCCTGCGACCGCGCGGGCGTCTCCCTGCTGCTGAGCGGCGCCCCGGGCACCGCCGCCGTCGACGGCGCCGTGCTCTTCCGCGTCCTGCCCCCCGAGCGGTCGCCCCATCCGGTCGTGGTGGTCGACGCGCCGCCCGTCCCCGGCCTGACCGTCCTGCGCGCCGACGTCCGCGGCGCCGCTGCCCGCGCCGCCGCCCACCTGCGCGACCTGGGCCACCGGGACCTGGTCGTCCTCGCCTGGCCGGGCTGCGGCGAGCGCCTCGACGGCGTCCGCGACGGCTGGGGCGCGTCCGGCCCCATCCAGGTCTTCATGGCCGGCGACCCCCAGGGCCACCACGCCCGCGAGGCCGGCCCCGACGCCGGCCGCCGCGCCGTGGGCCCCACCCGCGCCGACACCGAGATCGCCGCCCGTGTCGCCCTCGCCCGCGAACCCCGCCCCACGGCGATCCTGGCCCTCAACGACCTCCTCGCCCGCGTCGTCCTCGACACCGCCCGCTGGACCGGCCTCGACGTCCCCCGCGACCTCTCCGTCGTCGGCCTCGACGACCTCCCGGGGAGCGACACCCTGGGCCTCACCGCCGCCTTCGTCCCCTACGAACCCCTCGGCGAGCTCGCCGGCGCGACCCTCTCCGTCCTGGTCGACGGGGGCGAGCCCGACGTTCCCCCTCCCCTCCCCACCGACCTGGTCCTCCGCGCCACCACGGGGCCGCCCCCGGCGTAGCCCCCCGCCCGGGATCCCGCTCCAGCACCGGGATCCGGGTGCGCGATCACTCCCGTATCCCCCGGCGATCACTTGATCGACGGGGCGGCGATCGAGCGAAATGACGCCGGGGCCGCGGGGTCGGAATTCACTCGATCGCATCCCGTGCGATCAGTCGTGGTGACACCGCGCGGCGCGGAGGTGTCACGGTCCCGGCACGGGTCGGTGGTGATCGGGGAGGGACGGACTCGTAGGGTCGGGGGCCCCGTCTCGGGTGCGGGACCCCCGAGACCGCGTCGTTCAGGCGCCGGTCGCGAGCTCGTCGGCGTGGCCGGCGCAGTCGTAGAGGACGTCACCTCCGCCGCCGGTCGTGCCCAGGGGTGTGCAGACGTCCTTCACCAGCTCGATGGAGGGGTTGGTTGTGGCGCCGAGGGAACGGATCTCGCCGAGCAGGAAGTAGCGGGCCTCGCCGGAGGCGACGAGGGCGGCCAGGCGGTCCGGGGCGATGACCGTCTCCCTCCCGGTGAAGCCGCCCATCGCGGCGACCCGGCCGCCGTCGATGATGAGCGGGGCGGCGGTCTGCTCGTCGGCCACGATGAGGGCGTGGACCGAGCCGGGGTCGTTGGCCTCGGCCCAGGCCAGCACCTCGGCCGTCGAGGAACCGGCGAACCCGCCGCGGGCGCCGCCGTCATCGGCCGTCAGCCCCGCGACGTACCGCGGGCCGGCGCCCGGGAAGACACCGTCCACCGCCCCCATCGAGGTGCTCGCCGACCACGCCAGCGGCGCCGCCAGCAGGCCCGCGACCGCGACGGCCAGGCCGGCCATCGCCAGGCGGCCCGTCGCCAGCGCCGCCCCGCCCGCCAGGACCGTCACGGCCACAAGCGGGGCCAGCCATGGCAGCCACTCGGCCCTCCCCAGCAGGTTCAATTGAACGAGGAGGGTGAGGCCGAGGGCCCCCAGCGGCAGCAGCGGCCAGGACCCCCCGCGCCGGGCGTCCTCCCACAGGGACGGCACCCCGGCCCCCACCAGCCCGCAGAGGGGCGGGGCGAGGAGCGCGACGTAGTAGGTGTGGACGATCCCCCCGGCTGCGCTCAGCACGACGGCGGCCGTCGCGAACCAGCCACCCATGAGGACGAGCGCCCCCAGCCGCGCCCGGTCCGGCCGCCGGCGCAGGGCGAGGATCAGCGACACCCCCGCAGCGAGGGCCAGCGGCAGCAGCCAGGCGATCTGGTCGCCGAGGGACCCGTTCAGCAGGCGCCAGAGGCCGGGCTCTCCCGAGAACGCACCCCCGCCGCCGCCCATGCCCCCGGTGGACGTCCCGCCGGTCTGGCCCGCCACGCGCCCGACGCCGTTGTACCCGAGCAGCAGGCTGAGGATGGAGTCGTCACTGGTCGAGCCCACCCACGGGCGCGATCCTGACGGCGTGAGCAGCACGGCGGTCACCCACGCGCCCGCCACCGCGACCGTGGCCCCGCCCGCGGCCGCCAGGTGCAGCACGGCCCGCCGCCACGGGTGCGGCCCCGCGACGAGGTAGGCCGCGACGAGCGCGGGGACGATCACCAGCGACAGCAGCATCTTCGTCAGCACCGCGAGGCCCACCAGGGCGCCGGCGAGAACCAGCGTCCGCGGCCGCCCCGACCGCACCGCCCGCGACCCGGCCAGCGCCGCCAGCAGGAGCAGCAGGATGAGCAGGGCGTCCGGGTTGTTGTCCCGGGCGACCGCCACGCTCACGGGGGACACCGCCAGGCAGAGCGCCGCGGCCATGCCGGCCATGCGCCCCCACGGCTCCCGCACGAGCAGGTACAGGACGCCCACCGACGCGACCCCCGCCACCGCCTGCGGCAGCATCACCGCCGCCTCGGAGTAGCCGAAGACCCGCGCGGACAGCGCCTGCACCCACAGCGCGAGCGGGGTCTTGTCCACGGCGACCAGCCCGCCCGGGTCGAACGAGGCGAAGAGGAACCCGCTCCAGCTCTCCGTCATCGAGCGGACGGCCGCGGAGTAGTACTCGTTGCCCCAGCCGTTGAGGTCCAATTGGCGCAGGTTCAGGAGGGCCGCCAGGGCCAGCACCGCCGCCAGGGCGGGGCGCTGCCACTCGCGGGCCCACCACCGGGCGGCGGACACCCGGTGGTGCGGTGCGGCGGCCGTCGTCACCCGGCCGCCGCCGTCACCTGCGCGAGGTCGTACACCGTCGCCCCGCCCGTCAGGGACGAGTCGACGAGGGTGCCGTTCTCCTGCGCCCACGCGACGATCTCCGAGGCGGCGCCATCGCCGCCGGGGCCGCCGCCCATCCCGCCGCCGCCGACGAGGAAGCGCAACTCGCCGCTCTCCACGAGCGCGACGAACTCCTCGAGGGTCGGGGCGGGGTCGCCGCCGTTGAACCCGCCGATCGCCATCACCGGCTCGCCGCTCGCGAGCTGGAGGGGCGCGGCGGAACCGGAGCCCAGGGCCGCGGCCATCCATCGCGCCGAACCGCGGTTGGCCTCGAGGTAGGAGACGAGGCCGGCATCGGCCGTCGCGCCGCCACCGGCACCCATCGCCCCACCACCCGACGGCGCGGCGCCGGAGGGGGCCGCGCCCGACGGCGGGGCCATCCCGCCCGGCATCCCCTGGGGCATCGTGCCGCCGCCCGGCATTCCCTGCGGCATGGTGCCGCCGCCCGGGAAGCCCTGCGGGGCGGTCCCGCCGCCACCCGACGGGGGCGTGCCGCCACCGCCGCCGGGACCGCCGGCGCCCATCCGGCCACCGCCGCCCCCGAAGCCCGTCCCGTCGGCGACGACGGGACCCGCGGTGGGGTTACCGCCGGCGTGGGTGCTGCCGGCGGTCTGGATCGCGTACGCGGCGGGGCCCGCGAGGACCGCCACCACGCCGAGGGCCGCCGCGGCGATCGCGATGCGCGAGGTCGTGCGGCGCACGTCCACCAGCAGCAGGGCCGCCGCGCCCACGGTCGCGAGCAGCACCACCCACCGCAGCCACGGCGCGAAGTCCGGCGTCCGTGCGAGCAGGGTGTACGACCACAGGCCGGTGGCGCCGACGGCCGCGGCCGCGACCCACCGGGTCGCGGGGACGGCGCGCATGGCCCACATGTCCACCGCGCCCATCCCCGCCAGCGCGGCCACCGCCGGCGCCATGGCGACGGTGTAGTACGGGTGGACGATCCCGCTCATGTACGAGAACACCAGGCCGTGCACCACGGCCCACGCGCCGAAGAGCAGGTACAGCGCGCGGCGGCCGTCCGTCCGCGGCGCGCCGCGGCGGGCCCACAGCCCGGCGGCCAGCCCGATCGCGGCGAGGGGGAGCAGCCACGAGATCTGGCCGCCCATCTGGTCGTTGAACAGGCGCCCGATGCCCGCGGCGCCGCTGAAGCCCATCCCGCCGCCCCCGGCGGCGTCGCCGCTCAGCCGGTCCAGGCCGTTGTAGCCGACGATCAGCTCGAGGACCGAGTTCGTCTCGCTGCCGCCGATGTACGGGCGGCTCGACGCCGGCACGAGCTCGGCGATCGCCACCCACCAGCCGCCCGCGACCACCATCGCGCCGGCACCCGCGAGCACCTGCCACGCGCGACGGCCCAGGGTGCCGGGCGCCGCGACCATGTAGGTGAGCCCGAAGGCAGGCAGCACGAGGAACGCCTGCAGGCTCTTGGTGAGGAACGCGAGGCCCACCAGGGCGCCGGCCGCCACGATCCAGCGGGTCGAGCCGTGCTCCATCGCCCGCACCAGCGCGTAGGCGCCGGCCACGAGCAGCAGGGTGAGCATCGCGTCCGGGTTGTCGTACCGGAACATGAGGGCGGCGGCCGGCGTCAGCGCCAGGGCCGCGCCCGACAGGAGCGCCGCCGCGGGGGACGCCCACCGGCGCACGATGACGTACAGCAGCCACACCGACACCACGCCGGCGATGGCCTGCGGCAGCAGCAGGCTCCACGAGTCGAGCCCGAAGATGCGCGCGGAGACACCCATCGCCCACAACGACAGCGGCGGCTTGTCCACCGTGATGGCGTTGCCGGCGTCCAGGCTGCCCCAGAAGAGGGCCGTCCAGCTCTCGGTGCCCGCCTGCACGGCGGCCGCGTAGTACGTGTTGGCCCAGCCCTCGCGGGCGAGGTCCCAGACGTAGAGCAGCAGCGTCATCAGCAGCAGCCCGGCCAGCGCCGGGCGCTCCCAGCGCGGGGTGTCCGCGTCCTGCGCCCGCAGGCGCGACCACCACGACGCGCGCGGCGGCTCCGCCGGGGCGGCGAGCGGCTCGCGCGGGCGCAGCGGCGGGAGCGGGGGGAGGGTTCCGGTGCTCATGCGTGGGGACCTCGGGTCGTGGGGGAGGGGCGGCGGGCCGATCGGAAGACCCACGCGCGCAGGAGGAGGAAGCGGAGGAGGGTGGCGCCCGCGTTCGCGAGCACCAGGACGGCGACCTCGACGGCCCGTCCCGGGTCGGGATCGACGGCGTGCAGGAGGGCGAGCGTGCCGCTCGTCAGGGCGAGGGCCAGGCCGAAGATCCCGAGGCCCTGCGCCTGGTGGCGGGCCCATCCGTCGCGGCCGCGCACGCCGAAGGTGAGGCGCCGGTTGGCCCAGGTGTTGGCGACGGCGGTCACCAGCAGGGACACGGCGTTCGCCGCCTGGGCGCCCATGACGCCGCGCAGGGCGAGGTACAGCAGGACGTAGGCGAGCGTGCTCGCCACGCCGATCGCCGCGAAGCGCAGCACCTGCCGCCAGAGGCCGGCCGGGGCGGTGGCCCCGGCCTGGCGCAGCGGCTCCAGCCGCCGCGCGAGCCGGCCGGTCCAGAGGTCGCGCCGCACCCGCGCGATGCCGCGCAGGTCGGCGATCGCCGTCGACAGGATGGCGACGCGGCTGTCCGGGTCGTCCACCCAGTCCACGGGGACCTCGTGGATGCGCATACCGGCGCGCTCGGCCACCACGAGCAGCTCGGTGTCGAAGAACCAGTCCCCGTCCTGCAGCAGCGGCAGCACCTCGCGCGCCGCGTCGGCGCGGATGGCCTTGAAGCCGCACTGGGCGTCGGAGAAGCGGGTGCCGAGGCTCGCCCGGACGATGAGGTTGTAGCCCCGCGAGATGACCTCGCGCTTCGGGCCGCGCACCACCCGCGCCCCGTGGGCGCGCCGCGTGCCGATGGCGACGTCGCTGTGGCCGCTCACGAGCGGCGCGATCAGCGGCAGCAGGCCGGCGAGGTCCGTCGACAGGTCGACGTCCATGTAGGCGAGCACCGGCGCGTCGCTGTCGCCCCACACGGCCCGCAGGGCCCGCCCGCGCCCCTTCGCCTCGAGGCGCACGGCGCGCACCGCCGGGATCGCCGCCTCCAGCTCCCGCGCGACCGCCCAGGTGCCGTCGGTGCTGGCGTTGTCGGCGATCGTGATGCGCGCCGGGAACGGGAAGCCCGCGAGGTGGGCCGCGAGCCGGCGCATGGACGGGCCGAGGTCGGCCTCCTCGTTGTGCACGGGCACGACCACGTCGACCACCGGGGCGCCCCCGGGGGCGGGGACCGGCACGGGCAGGCGGGTGGGGTGGGCGGGGCGGGGCGGCGCCGCGACGGCGCGGGCCCCGGCGGGCAGCGGGGTGGCGGATGTGGTCATGTGACCACTCTCGGCACCCCTCCTCAGCCGGCGGTGGACGCCCCCTGGGAGTCGCCTGTGAACGGCGGACGGGTGTCCGCCAGCGGCAGGACGATGCGGAACGTCGCGCCCTGGCCGGGCACGGACTCCACCTCCGCGCGGCCGCCGTGGGCCTGCGCGATCGCCTGCACGATCGACAGGCCCAGGCCGCTGCCGCCGCTCGCGCGGGCGCGCGACGGGTCGGCGCGGAAGAAGCGTTCGAACACCTTCTGGGCGTGCTCGGACGCGAGGCCGGGGCCGCGGTCGGCCACCTCCAGCACGCCCTCGCCGTCGCGCGCGTAGGTGCGCACCGTGACGGGGGCCGTGGGCGGCGTGTGCGCGCGGGCGTTGGCGAGCAGGTTGCCCACCACCTGGCGCAGGCGCAGGTCGTCGCCCTCCACCATCACGGGCGCGCCCGCCTCGATCGCGATCGGCCGGTCCGGCTCCACCACCCGGGCGTCGGCGGCCAGCTCTCCGGCGACCACCGACAGGTCCACCGGCCCGATGTCGAGCGGGCGCCCCTGGTCGAGGCGGGCCAGCAGCAGCAGGTCGTCCACCAGGACGCCCATGCGCGCGGCCTCGGCCTCGATGCGGCGCATGGTCGTCTCGAGGTCCTCGGGGTCCGACGCGGCGCCGCGCCGGAACAGCTCGGCGTAGCCGCGCACGGACGTGAGCGGGGTCTGGAGCTCGTGCGAGGCGTCGGCCACGAAGCGGCGCAGCCGCTCCTCGTTCGCCCGGCGCTCGTCGAACGACTCCTCGATGCGCCCGAGCATCCCGTTGAGGGTGCGGCCCAGGCGGCCCACCTCGGTGCGCGGGTCGTCGTCGGCGACGCGCTGGGACAGGTCGCCCGCCGCGATGGCGTCGGCCGTCGCGCCGATCCGGTCCAGCGGGCGCAGGCCGAGCCGCACGAGCCAGAGGGCGAGCACGGCCAGCACCGCGAGCGTCACCACGCCCACGGCCACCTCGATCATCACGAGCCGGTTGAGGGTGTCCTCCACCTCGTCCAGCGGGAAGCCGATCACGAGCGTCCCCTCGGGCAGGCCCCGCGGCCCCGGCCCGAGCGTCTCGGGCGCGCCGCGGGCCAGGGAGAGGACCCGGTAGTCCCCGCCGCCCGCGACGGACACGGTGGAGTACCCCGGTGCGATCGTCGTGGGCAGCGCGAGCTGCGTCGTGCCCTCGGAGCGGAACTGGACGCCCCCCAGGAGCTCCCCGTCGTCGCCGCGCAGCTCGATGATCGCGCCGGGCGGCATGCCCGGGTCGAACCGGTCGCCGCCGCCGGGCCCGCGGAAGCCTCCCGAGGTGCCGAGCAACGCCCCCCGGGCCGCGGAGGGGGCCTCGCGCAGGTCGCGGTCGACCCGGTCGATGAGGAACGAGCTCAGGGCGATGTGCGTCGCCCATCCCGCCGCCACGAGGGCGACGACCATGAGCGCGAGCACCACCGCCAGCAGGCGCGCGCGCAGGGACACGGGGCCGCTCCCTACGCCCGCGGGAGCCTCAGGGAGTAGCCGAAGCCCCGGGCCGTGTGGATGAGGGGCTCGCCATCCTTGTCGACCTTCTTGCGCAGGTAGGAGATGTAGGTCTCGACGACGTTGGAGTCGCCGCCGAAGTCGTAGTTCCAGACGTGGTCGAGGATCTGGGCCTTCGAGAGCACCCGGCCGGCGTTGACGAGCAGGTAGCGCAGCAGGCTGAACTCGGTGGGCGTGAGCTCGATGAGGCGCCCGCCGCGGCGCACCTCGCGCGTCTCCTCGTCGAGCTCCAGGTCCTCGAAGGAGAGGCGCAGCGCGCCGTCCTTCTCGCCCCGGGTGCGGCGCAGCACGGCGCGCACGCGCGCGATGAGCTCCTCCAGGCTGAAGGGCTTCACCACGTAGTCGTCGGCGCCGATCGTGAGCCCGCGGATGCGGTCGTCGGTGTCGCGGCGGGCGGTCAGGAACACCACGGGCAGGCGGCCGGCGCTGGCGCCGGACAGGCGCCGGTGCACCTCGAAGCCGTCGATGTCGGGGAGCATCACGTCGAGCAGCACGAGGTCGGGGCGGAATTCGGCAGCCGCGCTCAGCGCCTCGCGGCCCGAGCCCGCCGACGCCGTGGCGAAGCCCTCGTACTTCAGGGCGGTGCAGAGGAGCTGCACGATGCTCTCCTCGTCGTCCACCACGAGGATCTTCGCCTCGACGTCCTTGGTGCCGCCGTTCGTGCTCATGGTCGTGTCCCCGCCATCGCCACCGGACGAGGCGAATCTAGCCCGCGAACCTGAGAGCCGGCTGTGAGTCGCGTGAACGCGCGGTTGCGGAGGCTAGAACGCCCCCAGCAACCGCGGCGCCACCTGCTTCTTGCGGCTCATCACGCCCGGGAGGTCGAGCACGCGGTCCGTGGCGGGGACCCCGAAGGCGCGCTCCACGGGGGCGCTGTCGCCGGCGACGAGGAGGTCCGTGCCCTTCTCGACGATGTCCGTGACCATGAGCGCGTAGAGCGTCAGGTCCTCGGAGGTCCGGACCTCCTCCATGGCGCCGATCAGCTCGTCGCGTCGGCTCATCAGCCCGCGGCCCACGGTCTCGATCTGGGCGACGCAGAGCTTCCGGCCGTTGCTCACCTGGTACTCCTTGGCGTCGCGCCGGATGATCTCCGCGGCGGGGACGTCGCCCACGTTGGAGGACGCCTCGAACATCTCGGTGCCGTAGGCGCGGGCGTCGAAGCCGAGCAGCTCCTCCAGGTACGCGACCACCTGGTGGTCGCGCTCGGTGGTCGTCGGCGAGGACAGGATGACCGTGTCCGAGAGGATCGCCGACAGCAGCATCATCGCGGTCGGGCGCTGCGGCTCGCGGCCGTGGGAGCGGAAGCGCTCGATGACGAGCGTCGCCGTGCTCCCCACCGGGTCGAAGGTCGCCGCCACCGGGAAGCGGGTCTCGATGGAGCCGATGTGGTGGTGGTCGAGGATCTCGACGATGTGGGCCTCGGCGACCCCGGGGACGCTCTGCGCCTCCTCGGCGTGGTCCACCAGGATCACCTCGCGCGGCTGCGGGTTCACCAGCTCGCCGCGGGTGACGAGGCCGATCGGCCGGCGCTCCTCGTCGACGGTGATCGCCGCGCTGTAGTGGACCTCGGGGATCCGGTCGGCGATGTCGGACACGAGGTCGTCCGGCTCCACCGTGAGCGGGTCGCGGCTCATCACCTCGCGCACCGGCACCGACAGCGACACGAGGCGCCCCGTGACGTACGAGTCGAGGGGGGAGAGCACGATGCCCGTGCCTGCCGCGCGCGCCAGCTCCACCACCTCGGGGTCGGGGGCCGACTCGTAGGGCGACACCACGAGGGCCACGCCGATCTCCACGGCACGGCGCTGGGCGTCGGTGCGGTTGCCCACCACGACGATGTCGTTGGCGCCCATCGTGCTGCCCATCTGGCCGACGTCCACGGTGACCGCCCAGAGGCGGCCGTTCAGGCGGCGCTGCGGCTCCACCACCAGCTGCCCGCCGAGCACCTCGACGATGAGGTCCACGGACGCGGGCCGGTCGGCGAAGCTCGACGGCTCGCCGGACTCCTTGACGTAGCGGCGGGCGAGGTCGCGGGCGGTGAGGATGCCGGCGATCGCCCCGTCGTCGTCCACGATCGGGATGAGGTCGAGGTCGCTCTGGGCCATCGTCCGGCCCACGTCCCGCAGCGAGTCGTTGTGGTTCGCCGAGGGGAAGGCGCGCCGCATGACGTCGCCGGCGCGCAGCATCACGTGGTCGAGCAGCTCGGGCTCCGGGGCGCCGCTGCGCTCCAGGGCCCAGCGCGCCTGGGCGTTCACGTCGCCCAGGCGGACGGCGACGTACTCGTTGGCGCCGTCGAGGCGCCCCTTCAGCTCGGCGTATCCGATCGCGGACGCGATCGAGTCCATGTCGGGGTTGCGATGCCCCGTGACGTAGATCGTCTGCAAAGTGCGAGGTCCTGTGTCGGCAGTCGGGGACCGGGAATCCCGTGATCTTCACACGACGCCCGCCGGTCCGCGCACCCCGTTCGGCCGTCCGACCGGTCAGATCGCGCTGTCGAGCTCCTCCGAGGCCGTCGCGAGCGCCTCCACGCACTCCGCATCGAAGGCGGTGCCGGCGTCTCCGCGCAGGATGCCGAGGGCGTCATCGCGGGACATGGGCGCCCGGTAGGGCCGGTCCGCCGTGAGGGCCTCGTAGACGTCCGCGACGGCGAGGATGCGCGCCTCGACAGGGAGGTCGCCCGCCGGGATGCCCCGGTGGTATCCGCGCCCGTCCATCCTCTCGTGGTGCGACGCGGCGACGTCCGCGATGTCGGCGAAGGCGTCGATCCGCGAGAGGATCTGGAAGGTGTACGCCGGGTGGCGGCGGACCTCGGCGAACTCCTCGTCCGTCAGCCTGCCGGCCTTGTCCAGGATGAGGTTGGAGACCCCGAGCTTCCCGATGTCGTGCAGGAGCCCCGCACGCCGCAGGGTGCGCAGGCGGGCCGGGACGAACCCGAGGACCCCGCCCGTGGCGACGGCGTACGTCGCCACCCCCACCGAGTGACGGGCCGTGTAGGGCGATTTCGTGTCGATGACGCCCGCGAACGCCTCGGCGACCCGGTCGAGCCCCTCGTCGTCGGCCGTCGCGACGCCCTCGCCCGGCTCCAGGTCGCGCAGCAGTTCGTGGACGGAGTCCCCGGCGAGCCGGGTCCACAGGGGGTCGTCGGGTCCGATCGCGAGGAACGCGTCGCTCAGCTCCGGGTCGAACCACGTCCCGCGCCGGGCCCGTATGACGTCGAGCGCGGCCGCGGGGCCGTCGGCGCTCATGAAGATCTCGGCGGTCTGCGCCAGGCATGCGATGCGCGAGGCGAGGGGGATCGCGTCGCCGACCATCCCGTCGGGCCGCCCGCTGCCGTCCCAGTGCTCGTCGAGGGCCCTGACGGCGCCGGACACCTCCGCCGGGAACCCCATCATCGCCACGAGGCGGGCGCCGCGGTCGCAGCGGGCGGCGTTCAGGTCCGCCGCCTCGCGGGCGATCCCGCGGAGCGCGCGCAGGAGCTGGCCGGCGCGGGCGAACGCGTTGGCGCCGGGTGCCACGTTGCGGGCCGCGAACCGCACGAAGTCGGCCGTGCTCGTCCAGTCGACCTGGGCGAACTCCCGCTTCAGCTCGCGGTCGTCGGTGGCGAACAGCTCGCACATGCGGGCCGCGCTGCTCGAGCACCCGGCGTCCTTCAGGAGGATGGCGTAGAAGAGTTCCCGCCGCGCCTCACCGCCCAGGCCGATGCGTTCCGCGACCTCCATGCCGATCATGCAGCTCCGCTGCGCGTGACCGACCGGCTGTCCCTCGGTGAGGTCGAGGGCGTGGGAGAGGGCGCCGACGACCTCGGACAGGCGGTAGGACGTGGCGGGGGCGAGCTGCACAGCGGTCCCATCGGCAGAACCGGCCGCCCATCTGACCGCGTTTGCAGGCGATCTACCGTCCACAAGAGGGACGGAATGTCAGCCGGGGACGCGCCCCAGGGCGGCGGTGAGCTCCTCGACCATGATCCGGACGTGCCCCTGGACGGTCGCGGCCTGGCCGATCCCGTCCTGCAGCTCGAGGTCGGTGGCGGCGTCCGCGGACGACCGCCGCGCCGCGGCCTTCGCCTCCATGTCGAGGGCCAGGATCAGGCGCGACAGCTCCCGGTGGCGCGTGCCCATGCCGTCCAGCACCTCCTGCGCCAGGCCGTCGGCCGACGGCCCGAGGCGGATCTCCAGGCCGAGCAGGAACACGCGGATCCAGCCGCCGATCCGCAGGCGCCGGTGCAGCCCGGCGTCCAGGGACGGGTCCCGCCCCGGCTCGGTGCCGAACTGCAGGTGCTGCTCCAGGGCGATCGCCCCGTGGCCGGTGTCGAGGTGCTCCTCGTAGAGGCCCCGGCCCTCCTCGAACCACTCGGGCAGGTCCTCGGCGAACCCGGTCAGGGCGTCGCGCAGCGCCGGCGGGCCGGTGGCGGCGACCGCCGCCGCGGCGAGCCGCAGGTGGGCCCGGACGGCCCCGTCACCGCCCGGGGAGTCGTCCGGGTCGCGCTCCCGCTCGTCGCCCACGAACTCGCGCAGCAGCCCGCCGTGCTCGCGCATCCAGGCCAGGGCGGCGCGCCCGTCGTCGCTCACAGCGCGGCCCCCTTCTCCCGGTTGCAGGGCGCGCAGAGCAGCTGGAGGTTGGCGGCGGTCGACGCGCCGCCGAGGGCGACCGGGATGACGTGGTCGAACTGCAGCAGCTCGTCGCTGCCGCAACGGGCGCATCGGCCGCCGTCCCGGCGGAAGACCTCGCGCCGCACCTCCTCGGGGATCCCCTCGCGGCGCGGCCCGGCCCCCTCGCCGTCGGCGGCCATCATGTCCACGGCGCGGTCGATGCGCCGGCGGCGGCGCCGCTCGCGCTCGTGCACCAGGGCCATCACCTCACCGGGCGCGAGGCCCTCGTCCTCCCAGTAGAAGCGGCCCCGGAACATCCACCAGGTGCGCGGCGCGTCCTCGGCCACCGCGACGGGGGAGTGCTCCTGGTCGCGCACGATCGCGCGGTGGGCCGCCCCGGAGATGAAGCGGAACTCACGCCGCCCGCTCACGAAGCGGCGGCGGAGGAACGCGGGCTCGAAGCGGGCGTTGGGGTCCTCGCGCAGCACGGTGGCGGCCCACGGTAGCCCCGGCGCCGGACGCCAGGCTCAGACCTCGTCGGGCCCGACGGTGGGCGGGCGGCGCTCCATCAGCTCGGGCCGCGAGGCCGACACCCCGAACCAGAGCCCCAGGCAGATGCCCACGGCCAGGATCACCGCCCCGCCGAGCAGGATGCCCACGATCGTGTAGCCGAGCGCCATCACGGATCCCACCCTACCGCGCCCGCCCGCGCGCGCCCATCCGAGTGTGGAGGACGGGAACCCACCTCACGGGTGGGTCACGGGACGTCCCCCGGCCCTACCGTCGATGGCGATGAACGTGACGACCGCAGCGGGCGTGCTGGGGCTGGGCACCGGATCCGTCGACCGCGACGAGCTGGTGGGGGCCTGGAGGACGTACGCGCGGACGCACCATCCCGACCGCTGTCCCGGTGACGCAGGGGCGGCATGGCGGTTCGCCACCGGTCGGGAGGCCTTCGAGACGCTCCTCGAGCGCGTCACGGAGGCGCCCGTCACGCCCGTGGTCTCCTACGGGCGGACGGGCGTGGTGCGGGGCCCGGACGCCGGCAGGGCGCTCCCCTACGAGATGCGCCCGCTCCACACCCGGGAGTGGCGGGCCTGACGACCGCGTAGCCTCCCGGCATCGCACCGTCCCCCGACATCCCCGTCATCGGCGTCTGCGCGGCCTGGGAGCGGGCGCGCTGGTCCGTCTGGGACATGCCCGCCGCGCTCGTGCCGGCGAACTACCTCGACCAGGTGCGCGCCGCCGGTGCCGTCGCGCTGCTCATCCCGCCGGACCCGCGGGTGGTGGACGACCCGGGCCTGGTGCTCGACCGCCTGGACGGCCTGATGCTCGTGGGGGGCGTGGACATCGGCGCGGACGCGTACGGCGCGGAGGCCCACCCGCTCAACGACCCGCCCATCCCGCTGCGCGACGACGTCGAGGCCGCCCTCGTGCGCGCCGCGGTGGCGCGCGGCCTGCCCGTGCTCGGCATCTGCCGCGGCGCCCAGGTCATCAACGTGGCCGCGGGCGGCACGCTGCGCCAGCACCTGCCGGACGATCTCGGCACGGAGGAGCACCGGCGCGCGATCGGCCGGTTCGCGGGGAACGAGCACGACGTCGACCTGGAGGAGGGCTCGCTCGCGCACCGGGCCATCGGCGCGCGCACCCACCGCGTGGCGTCGCACCACCACCAGGCGATCGACGCCGTGGGGGAGGGCCTGCGGGTGAGCGGCCGGTCCGCCGACGGGGTCCCCGAGGCCGTGGAGGGGACCGGCGACGGGTGGCTCCTGGGCGTGCAGTGGCACCCGGAGGCCGATCCCGGCAGCCCGGTGATCGCCGCCCTGGTGGGGGCGGCGCGCAATGGCCGGCGACGGGGCGCGGATCGAGAGGAAGGGGGCGACCTCTCGATCCGAGCCGCTCGCCGTGACGAACGGAGCTGACCCGGTAGGCAGTGCACTCCACCCCGCTCGCACCGGCACTATCGACCCCCGACCCCCCTCCGTTCCTTGGCCGCGCGTCCAGTGTGCGGGGCGTCGTGTTGCTCCCTCGGGACGGTGGCGCGGGTCCGCCCCGAGGCGCGCGCCCCGTGCTTGACTGCCGCGGTCGGCCGATCCGAGAGAGGGGACGGGAATGGACATCGCGATCCGCCATGCGCCGAGCTTCGCCGTGGCGCGGTGCGCGCTGGGGGGCGGCGAGGTGGTGCGCGCCGAGTCCGGCGCGATGATGGCGACGTCGGAGGGCGTCGCGATCGAGGCGTCGATGCAGGGCGGGCTCATGAAGAGCCTGCGCCGCGGCGTGCTGGGCGGCGAGTCCTTCTTCATGACCACCTACACCGCCCCGCCCGAGGGCGGCTGGGTGGACGTGGCCGCCAACCTGCCGGGCGACATGGCGCTCATCGAGGTCGGCGAGACGCCCTACTTCGTCCAGCGTGGCTCCTACATCGCCTCCGAGTCGGAGGTGGACATCGACACCAGGTGGGGCGGCTTCAAGTCGATGTTCGGCGGCGAGGGCGGGTTCCTCATCCGCGCGAGCGGGCACGGCACCGTGGTGCTGTCGTGCTACGGCGCGCTCGACCGGGTGCACCTCGAGGCGGGCGAGACGATGGTGGTCGACTCGGGCCACATGGTGGCCTTCCAGGAGGGCGTGTCCTTCACCCTGCGGCGCGCCGCCCAGGGCAAGACGATGCAGAGCCTGAAGAGCGGCGAGGGCTTCGTGTTCGACTTCCGGGGCCCGGGCGAGCTGATGGTGCAGACCCGCAACCCGTCGGCCCTGATCGACTGGCTCACCACCGTCCTGCCCTTCTCCCGGAGCTGACCCCCTAGGGGGTCGTGGGCTGCGGGGTCCCCCCGGCGACGTCGCCGGGGGGAGGGATGGCGCCGGGCTGCGGCGTCGCCGGATCGGGCTGCGGGGTGCCCGGCGTGCCCGGCGTGCCGGGGGCCGGCGGCGCCGGGGTGACGGGCGGCGTGGGGATCTCGACGACCGGGGGCGTCGGCTTCGGCTTCGGAGGCGTGGGCTTCGCCGGGGGCGTGGGCCTCGGGGGCGTGGGCGCGCGCGGGGCCGGCGTCGTCCCGCCGGTGCCGCCGCCGTCCCTGCCACCCGATCCGCCGCCGGATCCGCCGCCGGGCTCCGGGGTGCGGGCCGAGCGCGTGTCCGCGCCGGCGCGGCGCGCGGGCGGGGCCTCGACGCGGCCGGGCGGCTTGGTGGTGGTGGCGCGCTCGGCCTCGGGCGGGGGCGGCGCGGCCGGGAGCGGGATGGTGATGGCGGCCCGGTCGGCCACGACGCGCACGGGATCGGGCCCCTCGTCGCCGGTCCCGAGCACGACGGCCACGGCGAGCAGCGCCACGACGGCGATGGCGGCGATCGTCCACGCCGCGACGGCCAGGGCGCGCCCGGCCGGTGCGCTCACGCGCCGCCCCTGATCCGCGCGAGGGCCTCCACCGCGGGCGGCCAGAACTGGCTGCCCGCGAGGGCGCGGCACTCGGAGATCGCGTCGGGGTGGGTCCTGGGCATCGGGGCGTACGGTCGCTCGGTCGTCATGACGTCCCAGGCCTCGGCGAGGGCGAGGATCCGTGCGCCCTCGGGGCAGTCCTCGGCCCGGAGGCCATCAGGATAGCCCGTGCCGTCCCAGCGTTCGTGGTGCCCCCGGACCCATGAGAGCTGCTCGGGCGTCAGGGCCTCGGCCAGGATGCGGCCGCCGACGTCGACGTGCTCCTGCACCTGCCGCATCTCCTCGTGGTCCAGGGGGCGCGCGGCCGTGAGCAGCTCGTCGGGCACGCCGATCTTGCCGACGTCGTGCAGCAGGGCCGCCTCGCGCAGCTCGGCCACGCGCTCCGCGGTCCAGCCGAGCTCCGCCGCGATGTCGGCCGCCAGGTCGGCGACGCGCTCCGAGTGGCGCCGCGTGGACGCGTGCTTGGCGTCGACGACCCGTGCCAGGAGCCGCGCGCTGACCAGCGACTGGCGCCGGTCGCCGTCGTCCCCGTCGCCCCCGGCGGCACCGTCGGCGGGCCGCGCCTGCACCGTGTCGGGCGAGTGGCGCAGAACCATGTCGCGGCCGCTGTGCTTGGCCCAGTAGAGGGCCCCGTCGGCGAGGGCGTAGAGGGTCTCCGCGTCGCCGGCGTCGTCCAGGTCGCAGACCCCCGCGGACATCGTCATCCGCCCGACGCCCGGGAAGCTCGCGGCGGCGACGGCCTGGCGGACGCGCTCGGCGGCCCGGAACGCCTCCTCGCCGTCGGCCTCCGGGAGGATCATCGCGAACTCCTCGCCGCCCACCCGCGCCACCAGCTCGCCGGTCCGGGTCTGCTGCTCGAACACGCGCGCCGCGTGGGTGAGGACGCGGTCGCCCACCTGGTGGCCGAAGCGGTCGTTGACCTGCTTGAAGCGGTCGAGGTCCATGAGCACGAGCGAGAGGCCGCGGCCGTGGCGGCGGGCGCGCTCCATCTCGGTGCGCAGCCGGTCGTGGAAGGTGCGGTGGTTGGCGAGGCCCGTGAGGGCGTCGACCGCGGCGAGCTCCTCGGCGGCCGCGAGGCTCTCCTTCGTGCGGCGCTCCTCCTCCACCCGGGCGGTGACGTCTCGGAACACCACGACCGCCCCGCCGCCGCCCGCGATCGGCGTGCTCGTGAACTCGCCGGTGAAGGTGGTGCCGTCGCGGCGGCGCACCGGCGCCTCGCCGCTCAGCGGCCGGGCCCCGCGGGCGGCGGCGCCCACGGCCGGCAGGGCGAGCTCGTCGAAGCGCCCGCCCAGGAGGTCGTCGGCGTCCCAGCCGAGCATCCGCGCGGCCGCCCGGTTGACGAAGGTGGCCCGCGCCTCCGGGTCGAGGCCGACGATCCCGTCGCCGGCCGCCCCGAGGATGAGGTCGTGGCGCACCCGCAGCCCCTCGAGCTCGCGGCGGGTCTCCCCCTCCCGCAAGGACGCCGACCGCAGGAGCAGCGCTACCACCGCCGCCAGCGCCACCCCGGCGAGCGCCAGTCCGGCGGGCAGGGCGTGGGAGGGGCCGGCCAGCCCCGTGAGGCCCACGGTCCACTCGCGCCCCGCGACGCCGACGGTGCCCTCGTCGGTGCCGTCCTCGTCCGGCCCGAGCACGAGCGCGTCGCCGTCGTGCACCACGAGGTCCACGCCGGCGGGGAGGCCGTCCTCCGCCGGGGCGCCCAGCTCGCCGAGGCGGGCGAGCCCGCTGACGTAGCCGCGCAGGGCCGCGCGCCGCTCCGCCACGGTCGACAGCGGCGCCCCGGGGGCGTAGACCGGCGCGACGAGCAGCGCCACCGGATCCTCCCCGCCCCCCGGCGGCGTCATCCGCGGCAGCGCGTCGTCCCGGGAGGCGGCGCGCGCCGGGGCCGCGGCGGGGGCCTCCAGCAGGCGGGCGGCAGCGGCCGGGCCGACCTCCCCCGCGGCGAGCCCGGGCTCCCCGTCCCGCGGCGTGAAGGCCAGGGACGCGAGCGCCGGCAGCCGGGAGAGCGGCGCGGCGGTGTAGCGGGAGAAGTCCGCCGCGGTGACGTCGTCCGAGCTCTCCATGAACGCCCGGAGGTCCTCGAGCGCCGACGTCATGGCGTCGGCCTCCGCCGCCAGCGAGCGGACGGCGGGCGCGCCGATGAGCGCGCCGTCGTCCCGGGCCGCCTGCCTCTCGTGTCGCACCCCCGCCAGGACGGCGACGATCGTCGCGGCGATGATCGCGGCGACGACGACGGCCCCTCCGAGCCACCTCTGGGGTCGATCTATGACGGACCTCCGCGTCCCGGGGCGGGATGCCCGCGCCGCCAGAGTCTGCCAAACTCGCCGACCACCTATCATCCCGTCGGGTGCTGGTGCTCTTCGACATCGACGGGACCCTGCTCCTCGGTACCCCGCGGGCGCACACGGAGGCCCTCGCGGCGGCGATCGGGGACGTCTGGGGGGTCTCCGCGGACGTGCAGGACGTGGTGGCCGTGCGGCCCGCGGGCCGCACCGACCGCGAGATCGCGCGCCTCGTGCTGCGCGGGCGCGGGGTGGGCGACGAGGACGTCACGGCGGGCATGGAGGAGTGGATCGCCCGGGCCGCGGCGCTCTACCCGGAGATCGACGGGCGCCACCCCGATCCCCCGGTCGCGCCGGGCGCCGCGGAGGCGCTCGCGCGCGTGGCCGCCGCGCCGGTCCGCACGGCGCTCCTCACCGGCAACATCGAGCCGATCGCCCACGCCAAGATGGCCCGTGCGGGCCTCGGCGGCTGGTTCACCCCCGGCCGCGGCGCGTTCGGCTCGGACCACGAGGTGCGCGAGGAGCTCGTCCCGATCGCCGTGGCGCGCGAGGGGGCCCCCGTCGAGGCCGTGGTGGTGGGGGACACCCCCCGCGACATCGCCTGCGCCCGCGCCGGCGGCGCGCGGGTGGTCGCCGTGACGACCGGCTCCTACGGCCCGGACGAGCTCGCCGCGGCGGACGCCGTCGTCCCCGGCCTGGTCGCCGCCGCCGAGGTCATCGAGGACTGGGCCCGGGCGGCGTGAGGGTCTTCGTCATCGGCGCGGCGGGCGGCGTCGGCCGCAGGCTGTCGGTCCTGCTGGCGGCGCGCGGCGACGCGGTCACGGGGATGCACCGCGCCCCGGACCAGGCCGCGGCGGTGGCCGCGTCCGGCGCCGTGCCCGTGGCCGGCGACCTGATCGCCGACACGGCTGAGGCCCTGGCGGGGCGGATGGCCGGTCACGACGCCGTCGTGTTCTCCGCCGGCGCCCACGGCACCGGGATGGACCGGACGACGCTCATCGACGGGGAGGGCGTGGTGAAGGCCGCCGCCGCCGCGGCCCGAGCCGGCGTGCGCCGTTTCGTCCTCGTCTCAGCCTTCCCGGAGGCCGGCCGGGGGAGCGAGCCCCGTGAGGGCTTCGAGCACTACATGCGGGTGAAGAAGGAGGCCGACGTCCACCTGTCGCGCACCGACCTCGACTGGGTGATCGTCCGGCCGGGGCACCTCGGCGACGGCCCGGGCGACGGCCGCGTCACCGCGGGGCCGGCCGTCCCCTACGGCGACGTCCCCCGCGACGACGTGGCCGCCTTCATCGACGCCGTCCTCCACCGGGACGACCTCGGCCGGGTCGTCGTGGAGCTGGTCGACGGCCCGACCCCCGTGGCGGAGGCCGTCGCCTCCCTCGTCACGACGCTGGCGATGCCCCGCGGGCCCGCCGGAATTCACTCGACATCCGGGCCGGCGATCAAGTGATCGCCGACGACGAAACCCCTGCACAGGGGCATCGCCCTTAACAATTCACTGAAGGCCCAGAGCCTCGAGGACGCCGTCGTGGCGGGCCCGTTCGCAGGTGGTGCGCCGGTCGAGGACCGAGGAGACGTCCTCGCCCTCCAGGCGCCCGGTGATCGTGATGCGGGAGGGGTCCGGGGAGAGGGGCTCACAGGAGGGGCCGTCCGGCAGGCCGGCGGCGTCGAGCACGGCGGCACAGGTGTCGCGGTCGGCCACCTCGCAGGAGAGCGGGATGCTCAGCCCCTCGAAGCCGGGGCCGTCGATCGTCACGGTGAGGACGTCCGGGGGCACCGGCGCGGTGG
>JBFWPT010000023.1:6079-59301 GCA_050249835.1 Thermoleophilia bacterium | reverse complement strand
CGCCGACGCGGTTCTCCAGGATGCCGCCGAGGGGGCCCACGACCAGCATCACCGCCGACGAGGGCAGCAGGAAGAGCCCGGCGACGATCACGCTCGCCGAGAAGCCGTAGGGGATGAGCCCGGCGACGTCGGCCGGCAGGCCGGCGCCCATCTGCACGAACGTCGGGACGAGCAGGAAGGTCCCGAACATCGCGAAGCCCGCGATGAACGCGACGATGTTGGTCCAGAGCACCGCCCGCTCGCGCATCATCCCGATCTCGACCATCGGCTCCGGCACGCGCAGCTCCACCCAGACCCACAGGCACAGCACGCCGAGGGAGGCCGCGGCGACGCCGAGGGTCGCGGCGCTGGTCCAGTCCCAGCTCTCGCCCTCGCTCAGGGCGACGAGCAGGCCCGAAAGGCCGACGGAGAGGGTGAGGGCCCCCTGCCAGTCCACCCGGGACGGGGTGCGGATGGGGGACTCGGGCAGCATCACGGCCACCAGGGCGAGCGCGATCACGACGGGGATGGCACCGATCCAGAAGAGCCAGCTCCAGTGCAGGTTCTCGAGGATCACGCCGCTCAGCACCAGGCCCGCGCCGCCACCGACGCCGAAGGTCGCCGACAGCAGGCCGAGGCCCATGCCGACGCGCTCCGGCGGCAGCTCGTCGCGGACGATGCCGAAGGCCAGCGGGAAGATGGCGCCGGCGGCGCCCTGCAGGCCGCGCGCGGCGATCAGCATGGCGATGTTGGGGGCGAGCGCGGCCGCGACGGTGCCGACGGCGAACACGCCCATCGCGACCATCAGGAGGCGCTTCTTGCCGTAGGTGTCGCCCAGCTTGCCGAGCAGCGGGGTCGCGACGGCGGAGGTGAGCAGGAAGCCGGTGAAGACCCAGGCGGTCCAGGTGGTCGTCGTGTCCAGGTCGCGCTGGATCGTCGGCAGCGCCGGCACCACCAGCGTCTGCTGCAGCACGTACGACACGCACACGACCGCGAGCAGCCCCAGGGTCACCCCCGGGTTCGCGCGGCGCACACCGTCCGTCATCATCGGCCTCGATCCGTCGCCGGGCGCCGCGGCGCCCCCGCCAAGAAAGTTGCACAATACAAGCAATGACCGGACCCGGCCCCGGAGACCCCGACGCCCTCGCCGCGAGCCTGGCGGGGCTGCGCGCACGCCTCGTCCCCCTGGTGCTCGCGCGCCAGGAGCGGCGCAGGGCCAGCGCGACGCCCGCCGAGCGCCTGACGACGCCGCAGCACCTGACCCTCGCCGCGCTCGCCGGCGGTCCGCTCACCATGTCCGCGCTCGCGGCGGCGACGGGGGTCGCCGTGAGCACGGCCACGCGCATGGTCCAGACGCTCGTGCGCGAGGGCTGGGTGGAGCCGGCCGCCGTGGCCGAGGCCGGCGCCGACCGGCGCCGGCGCCCGGTGCGGCTCACCGGCGCGGGCCGCGCCGTGCTGGAGGCCGCGGACCGCGAGATCCTCGGGCGGTTCCGGGCCCTGGTCGGCTACCTCGACGACGAGGAGCGGGCCGCGATGTCCGCAGCCGTCCGCGCCGTGGAGAAGGCGATTCAGCTCGACGAGGAGCGGCGCGCCTCGGCCGCGGCGGCGGCCTCGAGCGCGGCCTCGACCTCCGCGTAGGAGGGGGCCGGCACCGGCAGGGGTGTCGCCGCGCCCGGGCGCATCCCGTCCAGGATCACGGCGAGGTACCGCCGCCACAGGCCGGGGATGTCGACCGTGCACGGCTGCGACTGGCCCGCGGCCGTGATGAGGAAGAGGACGTCCTCGGGGCGCAGGTCGTCGCGCACCACGCCCGCCCGCTGCGCGCGCTCCAGCATGCCGGCGAAGGGCGCCGTCACGCGCTCGCGCGCCGCCCGCAGCTCCGGCGAGCCGATGACGGCCCGCGTGGCGAGCTGGGACATGCCCCGGTCGCAGGCCTGCCGGTCTGCGATCGCGGCCATCGCCGTCGCGAGCGCCTCCCAGGGGTCCTCGACCGTCGCGGCGATCTCCTCCACCGCCTCCGCCACCTCGGTCATCCGCTGCTCGAACATCGCGAGCACCAGATCGTCCTTGGTGGGGAAGCGCCGGAAGATGGTCGCGTGGCCGACGCCCGCCAGCCGGGCGATGTCGACGACGCACAGGTCGGCCCCGTGCTCGGCGAACAGCTCCGACGCCGCCGCCACGATCCTCTCGCGGTTGCGGCGGGCGTCGGAGCGCAGGGGTGTGCTCGTCATGCCGGGAGTCTTCCCGGTCAGAGGCCGGCGTGCACGGGGGCCTCCGACGGGATGACCTCGGCGACGTCCTTGCGGCGCACGTAGGTCGCGAGGATCACGACGCCGAGCACCATCAGGGCGG
The DNA here is from genome assembly GCA_050249835.1 of Thermoleophilia bacterium. Taxonomy (GTDB): domain Bacteria; phylum Actinomycetota; class Thermoleophilia; order Miltoncostaeales; family Miltoncostaeaceae; genus Miltoncostaea. The sequence goes on along the minus strand of JBFWPT010000023.1, from coordinate 56,970 downwards.
CGCCGCCGGCGAACGCGGCCTGGAAGCCGTCCACGAGCGCGGAGGCCTGGTCGGCCGGCGTCGGGGTGCCGGAGACCGACTCCAGGGCGCTCTCCGTCTGCGACGCGGCGACCGTGGACAGGATCGCCAGGCCGAGGGCGCCGCCGATCTGCTGGGACGAGTTGAACACGCCCGAGGCGAGGCCCGCGTCGGCGTCGGCGACGTTGGCCGTCGCGATCAGCGTGAGCGGCACGAACGTCAGCCCGAGGCCGGCGGACATCACGAGCAGGCCCGGCAGCAGGTCGGAGACGTAGGTGCCATCGACCCCCGCTCGCGACAGCAGCAGCAGGCCGACGGCGGCGACCGCCATCCCGATCATGCCGACGGTGCGCACGCCGATCCTCGCGATCGACCGCTCCGCCACCACCGAGAAGATGATGATGCCGGCGGTCAGGGGCAGGAAGGCGAGGCCCGCCTGCACCGGGGTGAACCCGAGGGTCTGCTGGACGTAGATCGAGGCGAAGTAGAAGACGGCGAACATGCCGCCCATCGCGGCGAGCATCGCCAGGTTCGCGCCCGTCAGGGAGCGCACCTTGAAGATGCCGAGCCGCACGAGCGGGGCCTTCGACCGCATCTCGATGACGACGAACAGGGCGAGCAGGGCGACCGCGGCGCCGATGAGGCCGAGGGTCTCGACCGACCCCCAGCCGTAGTCGTGCGAGCGGACGATGCCGTAGACCAGGAGCGTCAGACCGGCGGTCACGCTGATCGCGCCGGCGATGTCCACGCTCTGGGTCGGCACCCGCGACTCGGCCACGTACTTCAGGCCCAGCAGGATCGCGACGACGCCGATCGGCAGGTTGATGAGGAAGATCCACTCCCAGGCGAGGTACTCGGTGAGCAGGCCGCCGGCCAGCAGGCCGACCGCGGCGCCGCCGACGGCGATCGCGGCCCACACCGACAGCGCCTTCGCGCGCTCGCCGGCGTCCTTGAAGGTGGTGGTCACGATCGACAGCGCGGCGGGCGACACCATGGCCGCGCCGAGGCCCTGCAGGGCGCGCGCGGCGATCAGGAACTCGCTCGACGGGGCGATCGCGTTGAGCAGCGACGCGGCCGTGAAGACCACGACGCCGGCGATGAACAGGCGCCGGCGGCCGATGAAGTCGGCGGCGCGGCCCCCGAGCAGCAGGAACCCGCCGAACGCCAGCGTGTAGGCGTTCACGACCCACTGCAGGGACGAGGCGGAGAAGTCGAGGTCCTCCTGGATCGCCGGCAGCGCGACGTTCACGACGGTGCCGTCCAGCACCACCATGAACTGGGCGATGCAGACGATCACCAGCACCAGCCAGCGGCGGTCGGCCCCGGGTGCGGATGATTCGGCGGTGGTCACGTGGCGGCTCCTGCGCGGTCGTGTCAGCGAACCGGAGTGGGCACTCCGGTTCGCCACAATAGAACAAAGCGGAGTGAGCGGTCCACTTCGTGCCAACCGTTGCGAGCGGCGGTCGTCGGCAGGTGCACCGATAGGGTCCCGGGCCGTGCCCGGACCGTACGCCCGCATCGCCCGCCCGCTGCTGTTCCGGCTCGATCCGGAGCGGGCCCACGAGCTGGCGATCGGCGGCCTGCGGCTGGCGTCGCCGGTGCTCGGTCGCCTGCGCCGGCCGCCGGACGGCGACGGCCGGCTGACCCAGGAGCTCATCGGGATCCGCTTCCCCAACCCGGTCGGGCTGGCCGCCGGGTTCGACAAGCGCGCGCGGGCGGTCCCCGCCTGGCCGGCGCTCGGGTTCGGCTTCGCAGAGGTGGGCACCATCACGGCGCTCGCCCAGCCGGGCAACCCGAAGCCGCGGATCCACCGCCTGCCCGCCGACTCCGCGCTCATCAACCGGCTCGGCTTCAACAACGGCGGCGCCGACGAGGCGGCGGAGACCCTGGCGCGCTGGCGGCGTCGCGGCCTGCTGGGCCGGGCGCCGCTCGGGATCAACCTCGGCAAGTCCAGGGTCACCCCCGCCGACGAGGCCCCCGCCGACTACGCGCGGTCGCTCGGCCTGCTGTGGCCGTTCGCGGACTACGTCGTCGTCAACGTCTCGTCCCCCAACACGCCCGGGCTGCGCGAGCTGCAGGCGACCGGGCCGCTCGGGGCGATCCTCGACGCCCTCGACGAGGTGGCCGAGCGGATGACCGCCGGCCGCGCCGGCGCCCGGCCGCCCGTGCTCGTGAAGCTCGCCCCGGACCTCGACGACGCGCAGGTGGACGCCGCCGCCGACCTCGCCCTGGAGCGCGGCCTGGCGGGGGTCATCGTCACCAACACGACCCTTTCGCGCGAGGGGCTGGCCTCTCCGCCGGAGCTCGCGGCCCGGGAGGGCGGGCTGTCGGGCGCCCCGCTGCGCGCGCGGGCCACGGCCGTGGTGCGGCGGGTCGCGCTGCGGGCGCAGGGGCGGCTCGTCGTGGTCGGCGTCGGCGGCGTGTTCACCGCGGACGACGCCTGGGAGAAGATGGCCGCCGGGGCGTCGCTCGTTCAGGTCTACACGGGCTTCGTCTACGGCGGGCCGGGCACCGCGCGGGCGATCGCCGCGGGCCTGCTGGAGCGCATGGACCGCGAGGGCGTGCGGCACATCTCGGAGATCGTCGGCGGCGAGGTGCGGCCCGCCCGGTAGGCTGGCGCCCTCCCGGGCCGTCGAACCGCTCCCCCAAGGCGCTCTCTGCTCGAACTCAGCGATCTCGCCCTCGTGCTCGTGACGCTCGCCCTCGCGAGCGTCCTCGCCGGGCGGCTCGAGCTCTCGGCGATCCCCATCTTCATCGTGGCGGGGATCCTGCTGGGGCCGTCGCCGGGCTTCCCCACGCTGGTGGAGCCCTCCGAGGGGACCGAGCTGCTCGCCCGGCTGGGGATCGTGCTGCTGCTGTTCTTCCTGGGCCTGGAGTTCTCGCTCGGGCGGCTGACCGCGGCGCGCCGGATGGTGATGGTGGGGGGCGTCGTCGACCTGGTCATCAACGCCGGGCTCGGCATCATCGTGGGCGTCGCCCTGCTCGGCCCCGGCCCGGAGGCCTTCCTCCTGGCGGGCCTGATCTACATCTCGAGCAGCGGCATCGTCACGCGCGCCCTCTTCGACCTGCGGCGCCTGGGCGACGACGAGACGGACCTGGTGCTCGGGGTGCTGGTGTTCGAGGACCTGGCGGTCGCGCTGTTCCTGGGCGTCATGGCCGCCCTCGCCAGCGGCGAGTCCGTGGGCGCGGCCCAGGTCGCGGGAACGGCCGGCCTGGCCCTCGGCTTCGTGGTGGCGCTGCTGCTCATCGGGCGCTGGGCGCACCACTTCTTCGACCGCATCGGCCCGCGCCTCGACCGCGAGCAGCTCCTGCTGGGGGCCCTGGCGATCGCGATCGGGGGCGGCGCGCTGGGCGAGGCCGCCGGCCTGTCGGAGGCCGTCGGGGCCCTGCTCGCCGGCATCCTGCTGTCCGGCTCCGAGATCCGGGACCAGATCGAGCAGCAGCTCCTGGGGCTCCGCGACTTCGCCGCCGCGATCTTCTTCTTCGCGTTCGGGCTGGAGGTCGACCTGGGCGAGGCGGGGGCCGCCTGGCCGTGGCTGGTGCTCGCCGTGCCCATCGGCGTGGTCGGGAAGATCGTCGCGGGATACGTTGCCGGGCGTATGACCGGCTTCACCAAGCGCCAGAGCGTCAACGTCGGATCGGCCCTGATCGCCCGCGGCGAGTTCACCATCATCCTCGCCGGCCTGGCGGCCACGGGCGCGGCCCTCGACGGGGAGTTCCGGGAGATCGTCGAGCCCTTCGCCGGCCTCTTCGTCCTGGTCACCGCCGTCGTCGGGGTGGTATTCATGAGGGAGTCGCGTCGTATCGGACGGCTGGCGTTCCCGGCCCGCGGCGCACGCAGAGAGTCGAGGAGATAGCCCGATGCTCGAGGTACGCGAGACCCGGCTCCCCGGGGTCGGAACCAAGTTCGCCCTGCGCACGGGCCGTGGCGAGAAGGTGTCCGCCGTCGTCCACCTGGACGGGATGCGCGAGATCTACCACTACCACGACGAGGACGAGGAGCCCCACGTCATCACCCTCAACGACGAGGAGGCCCGGCAGCTCGGCGCCATCATCGGGGGCGTCGTGTACCGGCCGCAGCTCGTCAAGGACCTCGAGGTCGCCCTCAAGGACCTGGTGATGGAGTGGATCGAGCTCCCGCCCGACAGCCCCATCGTGGGCCTCACCGTCGCCACCTGCCGCATCCGCTCGACCACCGGCTCGACGATCGTCGCGATCCTCCGCGAGGCGGGCTCGCTCGCCACCCCGCACCCGGACGAGGTGCTGCGCGCCGACGACACCCTCGTGGTGATCGGGCGCCCCGAGAGCTTCGACGAGATCCGGAAGCTCGTGGCGGAGGGGCCTCCGGACTGATCCCGGGGCCCGGCGCAGCGAGGCGGGGCACGGGTACGGTGACCGGGTGAGGCGCGCGCGCGGGCCCGGATCCCTGCGCGGGGTGCTGGCCGGCCTGGTGGCCGGCCTCGCCGTCGTGCTCGCGGTGCTCATCGCCGTCGCCCTGCTCGGGATGATCACGACGGCGCGGGACTACCGCGACGGGGCCGAGCGGGCGCTGACGCGCCAGAGCGCGGCGAACCAGCTGCTCATCGACCTGCTGAGCGCGCAGAGCGCCAACCGGGCGTACATCCTCCTGGCCCGCGGCGAGGACCTCACGGACTACCGGGCGGCGCGCGCCCGCTACCCGGGTGAGCTGACCGACCTGCGGGTGGCGCTGGAGGGGGAGCCCCAGCTCGAGGCGTCGGCGGAGGCGGTGGACCGCACCGCGCAGCTCTGGTTCGAGGAGGCGGTGGAGCTCATCCGCCTGCGCCGCCGCGGCCAGGTGTCCGAGGCGCAGGACCGGATCAACGCCGGCCTGAGCGAGGCGCGCTTCAACGCCTTCCGCGCCGAGCACGCGCGCCTGGTGGAGGAGATCGACGACGTCCGGCTCGCCGCCCTCGCCGACAGCGACCGGCGTCGCCAGCTCACGTTCGCGTCCATCGTGATCGCGGCGCTGCTCACACTCATCATGGTCGCGGTCACGAGCCGCCAGCTCTGGCGGCGCGTCGGCGGCCCCGTCGACCTGCTCTCCGCCGGTGTCCGGCGCGTCACCCGGGGCTCCCTGTCGGACCCCGTGCCCAAGAGCCGCGACGCGGTGCGCGAGCTGGCCGAGCTGATCGACGGGTTCAACCTCATGCAGGGGGAGGTGCGCCAGGAGCGCGACGCCGTCGCGGCCGCGGCCCGCCGCGAGGCGACCCAGAAGACCGAGCGGGAGCTGTGGGAGACGGTGCAGACCGGGCTGCTGCCCGAGCGCCTGCCGTCCGTCCGCGGCCTGCGCGTCGCCGCCCGGTACCGGCCGGCCGAGCGCGCGCTGCTCGTCGGCGGGGACTTCTACGACGCGATGGCGCTGCCCGACGGGCGCCTGGCCGTGATGGTCGGCGACATGGCCGGGCACGGCGCCCCCGCCGCGGCGCGCGCCGCCGGGCTCCGGTTCGGCTGGCGGACGCTCGTGGCCGTCAACCCCAACCCCGCCGCCGTGCTGAGCGCCCTCAACGAGCAGATGGCCGACCCCGACCAGCGCGCCCAGGGCCTGTTCGCCTCGATCCTCTACATGCTCATCGACCCTGGCGGCTCGGTCTCGTTCGCGCCGGCGGGCCACCCGCCGCCGTTCCTGCTGACCGCGGCCGGCTGCAACCCGGTGGAGCCGCCCCGCGCCGGGCCGCTGCTCGGCGTGTTCGACGAGGCGGAGTGGCCGGTGAGCCACACCTCGCTGCCGCCGGGCGGCACCCTGCTGCTCTACACGGACGGCCTCATCGAGGCGCGGCGCGGCGCCGACACCTTCGGGGTGGAGCGCGCGTGCGCCGTCCTCGGCGCCGAGCGGCGCTCGGCTCTGGAGATGCGCGTGGAGCGGGTCATCGAGGCCGCCCGCCGCCACGAGGACCAGTCGCTGCGCGACGACGTCGCCGTCATCGCCGTCGAGCGCCCAGTCGCGATCCCGTGGGCCTCCGCCGACCCCCCACGTGCGGCCCGGCATCCATCCCCGGCGGTCAGCCGGTGATGCCGGATGCGGGCGAGACCGCGCGACAAGCGGCGAAGCCGCCGCGCGAGCCCGCTTGTCGCATCATCAGATGAAGCTCACCTCGTGCCCCCGCTCGTTGGCGCGGCGGGCGGCCTCGGCGGTGAGGGCCCCGCGCCGCACGAGCATGGCGTGCTCGGCGCGGAGGCGGGTGCCGATCATCTCGGGGCCGTCGGTGGCGATGACGATCGGCACGCCGGCCGAGTCGAGCGCGAAGACGATCTCCGCCATCTGCTCCTCGTCGCGCACGGCCCGCGTGCGGACGTTGGAGGTGGGGCAGATCTCCAGGACCACCCCGGCCTCCAGCACCTCCTCCTGCAGGCGGGGGTCCATGGCGGCGATGATCCCGTGCCCGATCCGGTCGACCCCGAGGGCGAGCACCTGTCGCATCTCCTCCACGAAGGGGGCGGGGTCGTGGGCGTTGACCCCCTCCTCGCCGGCGTGGAGGGTGACGCCGAGGCCGGCCTCGCGGGCGCGGGCGACGAGCGGCGCCAGGTCGCGGTAGGGGTAGGGCGCGGGCGCGCCGCCGGGGCGCGGTCCGCCGATGTCGATGGCGACGACGCCCCGGTCGCGGAAGCGGATCGCCCGCTCCACCACGGCGGCGTTGAGCTCCGGCGGGAAACCCCGGTCCATCATCAGGATCAGCCCCGCGCGCACCGGGTACTCCAGCCCGGCCCGGTCGATGCCGTGGACGGCCGCCATGACGATGGCGTCCAGGTCGCGCTCCCCGCCTCGGTTGCGCTTGGCGGGGTTGAAGCGGACCTCGTGGGTCGTGATGCGCTGGGAGCGGTAGGCGCCCGAGATCATCCCGTGGACGGCCCGGAAGACCCCCTCCGGGCTGCTCTGGATCAGCTCGGTGAGGTGGTAGATCCGGTCGAGGCCGTCCAGCCCGTCCGTGCCCGCGCCGACGTTGGTGGCGCCGGCGAACTCCCAGTAGTCCCGGTAGGGGAGCTTGATGCCCTGCTCGTGGGCCAGCTCCCACATGGTCGCGGCATCGACGCCCCCGCCGAGGTGCGCGTGGAGCTCGGCGAGCCCCTCGTCGGGGGCGAAGACCGCGTTCTGCATGCTGGCGCCTCGGGCGGCGCCGGGCCGGCTAGGCGGTGGCGCCCGGCAGGACCTTCTGCAGCTCGCCCTCCTGGAACATCTCGGTGACGATGTCGCAGCCGCCGACGAGCTTGCCGTCGACGAAGAGCTGCGGGATCGTCGGCCAGTCGGACCAGCCGGAGAGCACGACGCGGATGCGCGGGTCGGCGAGGATGTCGCGGGCGCCGTACTCCACGCCGAGGTGGTTGAGGATCTGGACCACCTGGTTGGAGAAGCCGCACCGCGGCTGCTCGGGCGTGCCCTTCAAGTAGAGGAACACGCGGTTGTCCGCGACCTCGGTGGTGATCTGGTCGAGGATCTCCTGCTCGGAGAGGGTCAGCGTGTCGCTCATGTCGCCTCCGGGGCGCGCGTCTTCAGGGCGAGCGCGTGGATGCTCCCGTCGTCGAAGCGGCTCTGGACCGCCGCGTAGACGAGCTTGTGCTGCTCCAGGCGCGAGAGGCCGGCGAACTGGGGGGCCACCACCTGTGCCGCGAGGTGGTCGCCGCCGCCCTGGTCGACGATCTGGGCGGTCGCTCCGGGGAGCGCCGCGACGATCATGGACTCGAGCTCTGCCAGGTCGGCCATCGGGGCCCAGGATAGCGGCCGCGCCCGCGCGTGGCCCGCGGCGTGGGATCATTGCGGCATCCGCGCCGTCCCACGCCGGCGCGCCGACCCGGAGGCTCCACATGAAGAAGATCGAGGCGTTCATCCGGCACGAGGCCCTCGAGCAGATCCACGACGCCCTCGTCGCCAGGGGCCTGCCGTCGATGAGCGTCAGCGAGGTGAAGGGCACCGGCCGCCAGGCGGGCTTCACCGAGAACTACCGGGGATCGCGCCGCGACGTCTTCCTGCGCCCCAAGCTGAAGCTGGAGATCGTCGTGGACGACGCCGACGCCGAGCGCGTCATCGACACGGTCCTGGAGCTCGCCCACACCGGCGAGCCGGGCGACGGCAAGATCTTCGTCTTCGAGGTGGCCGAGGCCATCCGCGTGCGCACCGGCGAGCGCGGTCCCCTCGTGCTGGAGTCACACCCCGTCGACTAGCGGGCGGTGAGCAGGGCGGCGAGCGCCTCCGGGTCGGTCACGGGGGCCTCGCACGCGAAGCGCCGGCAGACGTAGGCCGCCGGGGCGCCGTCCACGAGCGGCCGGCCCTCCAGCAGGGGCGCCGCCGCGACGGCCGCCTCGTCCCCCGGGTCGCCGGCGACGAGGATGTCGTGGGGGCCGAGCGCCGACCGGGCCGCGGCGATCAGGGCCTCGGTGGCCGGGTCGTGGGGCGGCCCCGCGATCGCCACCTCGCGGCGGTCGGCCAGGTGGTGGTCGAGGGCGACGAGCGCGGTCCCGAACGCCTGGGGGAAGCGGCCCATGTCCGTGTGGACGAGCTGCAGGGCCCCGACGGCGCGCTCCTCCAGCGCCGCGTCGCCCGTGATGTCGGCGAGGCGCAGGAGCACGTGGGCGGCCTGCGAGTTGCCCCCGGGCGACGGGTGGTCCTCCAGGTCGCGGGTGCGCGCGACGAGGCGCTCCCCGTCGGACCCGGCGTAGAAGAAGCCGGCGCCGTCCGGGTCGGCGAACAGCTCGACCATCCGGTCCGCGAGCCCCCGCGCGGCGGCGAGCCACCGGGGCTGGAAGGTCGCCTCGTACAGGCGCAGCAGGCCGTGGCAGAGGTCGGCGTGATCGTCGAGCTGGCCGAGGTGCGGCGCGCCCGCGGCCGAGTGCGCCCGGCGCAGGCGGCCGTCGACAACGAGGGCGTCCAGCACGAACGCGGCCGTGGCGGTGGCGACGTCCACGTACTCCGGGCGCCCGAGGATCACGCCCGCGTCGGCGAACGCGGCGATCGCCAGCCCGTTCCAGGAGGCGACGGCCTTGTCGTCGCGCGCCGGCGCCGGCCGGCGCGAGCGGGCCGCGTACATCGCCGCGCGCGCCTCCACGAACAGCGGCCGGGCGTCCTGCCCCATCTCCTGCGACACCTGGTCCACCGAGGCGACGACCTGGAGGATCGACTTCCCCTCGAAGTTGCCCTCCGGGCGGACGCCGAAGCGCAGCGTCACGGCCCGCGCCTGGTCCTCCGGCAGCAGGGCGGCGATCTCCTCCGGCGTCCACACGAAGAACGCGCCCTCGCCGCCGGGGGAGTCGGCGTCCTGGGCCGCGGCGAACCCGCCGCCCGCCACCCGCATCTCGCGGATGAGGTAGTCGAGCGTGTCCTGGGCGACGCGACGGTACTCGGGCTCCCCGGTCACGCGGAACGCGAGGGCGTAGTCGCGGGCCAGGAGGGCGTTGTCGTAGAGCATCTTCTCGAAGTGCGGCACCAGCCAGTGGCCGTCCACGGCGTACCGGTGGAAACCGCCGCCGACCTGGTCGTGGATGCCGCCGGCGGCCATCCGGCCGAGCGTGCGGGCGACCATCTCGCGGGCGTTGTGGTCCTCCGGCCGCCGCCAGAGCAGGCGGATGAGGAACTCCAGCGTGAGCGACGGCGGGAACTTGGGCGCGCCGCCGAAGCCGCCCTCGGCCTGGTCGAAGATCCGCGCCAGGCCCACGAGGGCGTCGTCCAGGAGCCGGTCGCCGAGCGCGGCCCCGGACGGCTCGCGGCCGGCGGCCACGCCCAGCCGGCGGGCGATGTCCGCCGCCTGCTTCTCCACGTCGTCGCGGCGGTCCCGGTAGGCCTCGGCGACCGCGCGGCACAGGTCCGCGAACCCCGGCAGCCCGCCGCGCGCCGTCCGCGGGAAGTAGGTGCCGGCGTAGAACGGGCGCCCGTCGGGGGTGAGGAAGACGGTCATCGGCCAGCCGCCCTGCCCGGCGAGCGTCAGGGTCGCCTGCATGTAAAGGGCGTCGACGTCCGGCCGCTCCTCGCGGTCGACCTTCACGTTGACGAACAGCTCGTTCATCACCGCGGCCGACTCGGCGTCCTCGAACGTCTCGTGCGCCATCACGTGGCACCAGTGGCAGGACGAGTAGCCCACCGACAGCAGGATCGGCCGGTCCTCCGCCGCCGCCCGCTCCATCGCCTCAGGCCCCCACGGGTACCAGTCGACGGGGTTCTCCGCGTGCTGGCGCAGGTAGAGGGAGCTCTCCGACGCGAGGCGGTTCGGCATCAGTCCCCGCGGTTCCCGGTGGCGTCAGGTCCCACGCGGCGAGTGTAGCCGGGGCCTCCCGTTGGCGGTCCCCGGTTCCCCCGGACGCGTGCCGGGATGTGCCGGACCCGTGCCGAGGGTGTTTCGCCGGGTGTGACAGGGCCCCCGGCTCCGGGGGTCCACGGAACTGATCGCCGGCTCGTCGATCAAGTGATCGCGGGGCCTCTCGGGGGGTCTACGGAACTGATCGCCGGCTCGTCGATCAAGTGATCGCCGGGGGACGGGGTGGGGGCGCCGGACCGTGCTGGGCCGGTCCGCTACGGTGTCGCCGATGGTCGATCCCTTCATCGCCGCCGCAGGGCCGGCCCCCGCCCGGGGCCACGAGGACCGCTGGCGCCAGGTCGCCCTGCTGTCGGCCGGCGCCGCCCTCGGCGACGACCCGCGCGCCGCCTCGGGGCTCGCCGCGTCGCTGCTCGCGCTCGACCACCCGGACGCGGCCGCGGCCGCCCTGCGGGGCGCCGACCCGGCCGACCCGTGGACCCGTTGGTGGGGCGTCCTGGCCGCCGGTCAGGGGGCGGGGGCCGAGGAGCTGCGCGTCGCGCTCGACTCGGCCCGGGAGGTGCCGGCGGCGGGGCCGGACGGGCGGGAGGTCGCCCGTCGGCTGGAGGACCTGCACGACGAGCTGGAGGCGATCGGGGGCGGGGACCCGGAGGGGCGCGCGCGCCTCGCCGTGCTCGGCCACCGCGCCCGGCCGGAGCGCCGCATGCTCATCGGCGGGCGCTCGTCCGCCGCCTTCCTCGTCGACCCGGGCTGGGACGCGCTGCGGCTGGTGCGCCTCGCGCCGTCCGGCGGCCCCGCGCTCGGCAACCGCGCCCACATGACGCTGCCCGAGGTCATCGCCGCCGTCCGCCGGGGCGAGGCGGGTCCCGGATGGGACGTCCCGCCCGACGCGCCGCCCGCGCTCGACCCGCAGGCCCTGCTCGGCGCGCTGCGCGAGGACCCTGCCGCCCGCGACCGTCGCCTGGTCGACCTCGCCCGCGAGGTGGCCGAGGAGCGCGAGCGCCTCGTCGCCGAGCGCGCCGCGCTGGCGGAGGAGCGCGCGGTCCTCGCCACCGAGCGGGCCCGCCGCCCGCGGCCGCGTCCCGCGGCGGCGCCGTCCGCGGCCGCCGACCCGGTCGCCGTGCCGCGCACCGCCGCCGAGGCCGCCGACCTGCTGGGCGTGGCCGACGGGGCGCCCGCCGCCGAGATCGAGCGCGCCTGGCGCGACCAGATCACCCGCTGCCACCCGGACCGGGTGGCCGAGCTGCACCCGGCGATCAAGGGCCGGGCCGAGGGCCTCACCGTCGCCCTCAACGCCGCGCGCGACCTGCTGCTCGGGCGCTCCGCCCCGCGGCGTCGCGCTCAGCGCGCCCGGGGGTAGCGCCTCCCGCGCCAGCGCGGGCCGCGGCCGGTCATCCGGCTGAGCGCGCCGCGGGCCGCCGCCCCGGCGAGGACCACCAGCCCCAGCGGGAGCGTCGGCGCGTAGCGCCGGGGGGTCGGAACGGCCCACACGGCGAGGCGCTGCAGCAGCACCATCCCGAGCGTGCCCACGGCCCCGGCCGCCGCGGTCCGCCGGTCCCCGCTCCGCGCCCCCGCCACGGCTGCGGCGGGCGGGACCACCGCGAGGGCGGCGAGCACCCCGGCCGCCGCCATGCCGCGGGCCGCCCCGCCGGAGGCCGCGAACGACGCGTTCTTGCTCCAGCCCTCCCACACCTCGCGGGCCCCGTGGTACATCCGCAGCCGCGCCAGCCCGCCGCCCGGCACCGGCACCAGCAGCCCGCCGGCCCGCTTCACCCGCGCGGCCAGCCAGACGTCGTCGACCATCCGCCCCCGGATCGCCCCGTGCCCGCCGACCGCGTCGTAGAGCGCCCGCGAGATGAGCATGTAGCCGCCCGCCGCGATCGCGACCGGGCTGCCCGCGCGACGGGCCAGCGGGCCGGGGGCCACGAACGTCGCGATCGCGGTGAGGGCGGCCGGCATCACCACGCGCTCGGCGACGGTGCCGGTGTCGATCGAGGGGAACATGGTGAGACCGCCCCGCCCCATCCGCAGGGCCGCGGCCAGCGTCCGCCCGAGGGAGTCCGGCGCGTGGACGACGTCGGCGTCGGAGAACAGGAGCCACTCGCCCCGCGTCCGGGCGACGCCCTGCGCGCAGGCCCACGGCTTGCCGATCCACCCCTCCGGCAGCGGCTCCCCGGCGACCACCGTGACGCGCGGGTCGTCCCCGGCCGCCGCCCGCGCCGCCGCGAGCGTCCCGTCCCCGGACTGGTCGTCCACGACCACGATCTCGACGTCGGCGTACTCCAGGGCGCGCAGCGACGCGACGGTGGCGCCGATCGCCCGCTCCTCGTCCCGCGCCGGGACGACGACGGACACCAGGGGGCCGGACCGCAGCGGCGCGTCCCGGTCGGCGCGCGGCGCGCGGCGGCGCTCGTGCGCCGCGAGGGCGACGGCCCCGGTCCAGATGGCGGCCGCCACGCCGGCCGCCGTGCGAAGGGCGTCCGCGCCGTCGCTCACGCGCCCCAGCCTAATGCGTCACCCTGGGCCCGTGACCTGCACCGCCATCGTCCTGGCCGCCGGCGAGGGCTCCCGGATGGGGGACCCGGTGAAGCAGCTCGCCGACGTCGGGGGCAAGCCGCTGCTGCAGCACGTCCTCGACGCGCTCGCGGCGACGGGGCTGGAGGACGCCGTGCTCGTGCTGGGGCACGAGGCCGAGCGGGTGGCGGCCGCGGTCACGACCCCGGCGGGCACGCGGGTCGTGGTGAACACGCGCTACGCGGACGGCCAGGCCGGGTCGCTGCGCGTGGCCCTCGACGCCGTCCCGGAGACGGCCCGGGCCGCGATCGTCCTGCTCGGCGACCAGCCGGAGGTGCGGCCCGACGCCGTCCTCGCCGTCATCGGGGCGCACGCCCGCAGCGGCGCCCCGGTGTGCCGGGCGGCGTACCGCGGCCGCGCGGGGCACCCCGTTCTGCTGGACCGGCTCGTGTGGCCGGGCCTGGAGGAGCTGCGCGGCGACGCCGGCGCCCGCGGGCTCATCGCGGCCCACGCCGGGCGGGTGGAGCTGGTGGAGGTGGGCGGCGATCCGCCCGAGGACGTCGACACCCCCGAGGACCTCGCGCGGCTGCGGGCCCGCTGGGGATAGGGTGCCGCCGTGCGGCGGCTGCTCGGGCGACTCGGCTGGATCATCGCGGGCGTGGTCGTGCTCGCCGCCGCGGGGATCGCCATCGCCCTCTGGGTGAGCCGCCCGCCGGAGGCCGGCGCCTTCTACGACCCGCCGGAGCTCGCCGCGGACACGGCGCCCGGCACGCTGCTGCGGTCCGAGCGGATGGACGCCGGCGTCCCCGAGGGGGCGGAGGGCTGGCGCATCCTCTACGCGACCCCCGGCCTCGACGGCGAGCCCCGCGCGGTGAGCGGGCAGGTGATCGCCCGGCCCGGCGGCGACGACCCGCGGTCGGCGCTCGCCTGGGCGCACGGCACGATCGGCGTCGCGCGCGGGTGCGCGCCGACCCTGATGGACGACCCCTCGATCGTCATGCTCCGCCCCCTCGGGCCGGTCCTGGCCGAGGGCTGGGTCGTCGTGGCGACCGACTACCCCGGGCTCGGCACGCCCGGCCCGCACCCCTACCTGGCGGGCGAGGTCACGGGCCGCTCGGTCATCGACTCGGTGCGGGCGGCGGGGCAGATCGACGACCTCGGCGGGCTCGACGGCCGGTACGCCGTCTGGGGCGAGTCGCAGGGCGGTCACGCCGCCCTCTGGACCGGCATCGTCGCCGCCCAGGGGTACGCGCCGGAGCTGGAGCTCGTCGGCGTCGCCGCGGCCGCGCCGGCCTCGGACATCGGACCGCTCTTCGAGGCCGCCATCGGCACCAAGCCGGGGAAGATCCTGATCTCGGAGGCGGCCTGGGCCTGGGATCGCGCCTATCCCGAGCTGTCGTTCGAGGAGGCCATCCGGCCCGCCGCCCGCCCCGCGGCCCGCGTCATCGCCGAGCGCTGCCTGTTCCCGAACATCGCCGTCGTCGCGGCGACGACCCTGGCGGTCCCGGACAACATGCTCGCGATCGACATCGTCAGCGATCCCCGGTGGTCGCGGCGCATCACCGAGAGCACCCCCGACGGGGCGATCGACGTCCCGGTGGTGATCGCCCAGGGCGACCGCGACCCCGTCGTCGCCCCCGCCGTGCAGCGCGCCTGGGTGCGCGAGCGGTGCGCCGCCGGCCAGTCGATCGACTTCCGCGAGGTGCCCGGCGCCGGCCACGCGGACGTCCTCGGCCGGGTGGGCGACGACCTGGTCGGCTGGACCCGCGACCGCTTCGCCGGGGTGGCGGCCGCCGCGGGCTGCCCCGGTCTTCCCGCCTCCGGTTAGAGGCGCGTCACGAGGTCGGCCATCTCCTCCAGGGCGCGGAGGTTGTGGCCGGCGCGGAACTCGTCGACGTGGGGGAGGGCGGCGGCCATCCCGCGCGCCAGGGGCGCGTAGCCCTCGGCGCCCTTCAGGGGGTTGAGCCAGACGACCCGGTGGGCCAGGCGGGAGAGCCGCTCCATCTGCTCGGCGAGGAGCGCCGGGTCGCCGACGTCGAGGCCGTCCGAGAGGATCACGCAGACCGCTCCGCGGACGGAGCGGGCGTGCTCGTCGAGCAGGGTGCGCAGGGACTCGCCGATGCGGGTTCCCCCATCCCAGTCGGCCACCTCGGCGGCTGCTGCGGCGAACGCGGCGTCGGGGTCGGCCTCGGCCAGCGCCCGCGTGACCCGCGTCAGGCGGGTGCCGAACGCGAAGGCCTCCCAGTCCGGGCCGGACCGCAGCGCCGCGTGGGTGAACATCGCGAGCGCCCGCGAGTAGGTGGACATGGAGCCGGACACGTCGAGCACCAGCACCAGGCGCCGCCGCCGGGTGCGCCGGCGGCGCCAGCGGCGGTCGATGGGCTCGCCGCCGGTCCGCATCGCCTGCCGCAGCGTCCGGCGCAGGTCGGGGTCGCCGGACCGGGCCGGGGCGCGCCGCCGGGTGCGCCGCATCGGGGGCCGCACGCGCAGGCGCGTCATCAGGCGGGCGAGCAGCGCGATCTCCTCCGCGGTGCAGGTGGCGAAGTCCTTGCTCCGCAGGGCCTCCACCCGGCTCGCGAGGTTCGGGGCGTCCTCGTCGTCGTCCGCCGGGTCCCCGGCGAGCACCGTCACCTCGGTCGGCACGAGGACCTGCGGCCGGGGCGGCGTCATCTGCACCGGCGGCCCGGGGGGCGGCTCGATGCCGAAGGCGTCCGCGAAGGCCTCGTCGAGGGCGGCGACGTCCTCGTGGCGCGAGATGAGCGTGGCGCGCGCCGCCCAGTAGAGGTCGTCCGCGCCCACGGCCCCGGCCGCCTCGGCGAACGTCACCACCCGCCCGGTCCCTACCGGCACGCCCTTCGCGCGCAGGCCGTGGACCAGGTCCAGCGCCTCCCTCATCCCCCGAGCAGCTCGGGCAGCGCGCGCCGCACCACGGCGAGGTCGTCGTGGTTCTTCACGGCCCACCCCAGGGTCTCCTCGGCCGACACGGCGTCGATGCGCCCGATGCCGAGGGCCGCCAGCGCCCGGGTCCAGTCGATCGCCTCGGCCGGGCCGGGCTTCTTCGCCAGGTCCATCGCGCGCAGCCGCCCGACGAGCTCGGCCACGGACCGGGCGAGGGCCTCGGACGCCTCGGGGGCCCGCAGCCGGATGATCGCCGTCTCGCGCTCCAGTGAGGGGTAGTCGATCCAGTGGTAGAGGCAGCGGCGCTTGAGGGCGTCGTGCAGCTCGCGGGTGCGGTTGGAGGTGAGCACCACGACGGGGGGCTCCTCGGCGGTGATCGTCCCGATCTCCGGGATCGTGACGGCGCTGTCCGCGAGCACCTCCAGCAGGAACGCCTCGAACTCCTCGTCGGCGCGGTCGAGCTCGTCCACCAGCAGCACCGCCCCCGACCCCTCGCGCACGGCCTGCAGCAGCGGGCGCTCCACGAGGAACTCCGGGCCGTACAGCTCCGCCGCGCGGCGGGACGGGTCGAGCTCCCCCTCCTGCAGGGTGCGCGCGTAGAGGAGCTGGCGCGCGTAGTCCCACTCGTAGAGCGCCTGGCCGGCGTCGATGCCCTCGTAGCACTGCAGCCGGATGAGACGGGCGCCCAGCACCCGCGCGAGCGTCCGCGCGATCTCCGTCTTGCCCACGCCGGGCTCGCCCTCCAGCAGCAGCGGGCGCCGCAGGGCCAGCGCCAGGTAGGCGGACACGGCCAGCCCGCGGTCGGCGAGGTACGCCTCCCGGGCGAGTGCCTCCTCCAGCTCGTCGACGCCTGTGAACACGGCTCCTCCGCCGTCTCGGGGGTCCCGCGAGGGGATATCACGCGGGCCGCTCCACCGTCATCCGGTACCCGGTCCCGGGCGCCGCGGCGGCGGGTTCGTGATGATGTTGACGAAGTATGGGGCCGGCCCTATGGTCGATGCCCGGGAACGACACCGAGGTCCACCCGTGCGGGATGTCCTGCCGACGCTCGAGGAGTGGGTCCGCGCCGGCCGGCGTGCCGCGCTGGGCACGGTCGTGGGCGTGGAGCGGTCCGCCCCCCGCCTGCCGGGGAGCGTGATGGCCGTGTCCGACGAGTCCGTCGTCGCGGGCTCCGTGACCGGCGGCTGCGTCGAGCCGGCCGTGTTCATCCAGGCCGAGGAGGTGCTCGCCGGCGGCCCGCCGCGCCTGGCGACCTTCGGCTTCGTGGACGACGAGGCGTTCGACGTCGGGCTGCCCTGCGGCGGCACCGTCCACGTCTTCATCGAGGAGATGCGCCCCGACCTCATCCAGGAGATCGCGGCGGCGGTCCGGGAGGAGCGCCCGGTCGCCTACCTCACGACCATCGAGGGCGACCACCTGGGCGAGCCGCGGGTGATCGGCCGGGAGGGCGAGCCCGCCGACGCGGTTGAGGCGGCGGCCCGGCCGCTGCTGGCCCTGGGCGAGAGCGGCGCGGTGGAGGTCGACGGCTCCCGCGTGTTCGTGTCGTCGCTCGTCCCGCGCCCCGCCATGTACATCTTCGGCGCGATCGACTTCGCCTCGGCGCTCGCGACGGTGGGGCACTTCCTGGGCTACCGGGTCACGGTCTGCGACCCGCGCGCGGTGTTCGTCACCCCGGCGCGCTTCCCCGACGCCGACGAGCTCGTGACCGAGTGGCCGCACGAGTTCCTGGCCCACGCCCCGGTCGACGAGCGCACCGCCGTCTGCGTGCTCACGCACGACAGCAAGTTCGACGTGCCCGCGCTCACGGCGGCCCTCCGCACGCCGGCCCGCTTCATCGGCGCGATGGGCAGCCGCCGCACCACCGAGCGGCGGCGCGAGCGGATGCTCGCCGACGGCGTGTCCGAGGAGGACCTCGCCCGCATCCACGCCCCCATCGGGCTGCCGATCGGGTCGAAGACGCCGGAGGAGGTGGCCGTCGCGATCGGCGCGGAGATCGTCGCGGTCGCCAACCGCGCGCCGGCGGCGGGCCGGCCGGTGGGCGCCCGGGGGTAGCGGATGGGCCGCCGCAACCCGTGGGTGGCGCTCGAGTCCGGCACCGACCCCGTGCTGCGGGCGCGGGAGCTGGTCCGCGCCCACGCGGACTACGTGGGGGCGGGCGACGCGGACAACCCGGCCGTCCGGGGCCTGATCGCGGAGTCCTGGCGGCGCTGCCGGGGCGCGGGGGTGCGCCCCGAGGGCCACGTCCCCCCGCGCGTGCACGACCAGGACGAGCTGCACGACTACCGCGAGGGGCATCCCCTCGCCGCGATGATGCCCGCGCTGCGCGACCTGCTGCTCGACGTGGCGGAGGCCGCCCGCCACCTCGTCGCGGTCTGCTCGGCCGACGGGGAGCTGCTCTGGGTGGAGGGCCCCGCGAGGATCCGGGTCGCGGCCGAGGACACGATGAACTTCGCCGAGGGGACGCTCTGGAGCGAGGAGGGCGCGGGCACCAACGCGCTCGGCACCGCCCTCGCCGTGGGCCATCCGATCCAGGTGTTCGCGGCCGAGCACTACAACGCGACGGTCCACCCCTGGACCTGCTCGGCGGCGCCGATCTTCGACCCCGCCAGCGGGGCCCTGCTCGGCACGATCGACCTCACCGGCCCGTACCGGATGACCCACCCGCACTCCCTCGCGCTCGTGACCGCCGCGGCGGGGGCGGTGACCGGGGCGCTGCGCCAGGAGCGCTGGCGCCACGACGACCGCCTGCGCGACCGCTACGTGCGGCGCCTCATGCACCTGGGCCGCCGCCCGACCGGCGTCGTGAGCCGGGAGGGGCGGGTGGTGATGGCGAACCCGCCCGGGTGGCTCGGCGCGCACGTCGCGATCCCGGGCGAGAGCGGCGTGGGCTTCCTGCCCGGCGGCGGCATGTTCCGCTCCGAGCCGATCGGCGTCGAGGGCGGCCACCTGGTGTGGGCCGTGGACGGCGAGGAGGAACCGCCGCCGCGGCGCGAGCTGCGCCTGCGGGTGATGGGGGAGCCCCGCGGGTGGCTCGACGGGCAGCCGCTGCGCATCTCCCCCCGGCACGCGGAGATCCTCGTGCTGCTCGCCATGTACCCCGACGGCCTCAGCGCCGAGGAGCTCTCGGTCGCCCTCTACGGCCCGGGCGCCTCGCCCACCTCGGTCCGCAGTGAGGTGTCGCGCCTGCGCCGCCTGCTCGGCCCGGTGCTCGCCACCCGGCCGTACCGGCTCATGGCCCACGTCACCGCCGACGTCCTCGACGTCCGCGACCTGGCGATGGAGGGGCGCCGCGACGAGGCCCTCGCCGGCCGCGGCCCCGGGCTGCTCCCGGGGTCCCGGGCACCGGGGGTCGAGGACGCGCGCGCCCGGGTGGATGCCCTCGTCGGGGTGGACGCCTGAGGGGGACCGCGCCGCTGCAACCCACTTGCAACGTTTGACGCAAAGTGGCGCCGCGACGTTCAATCGGCAGGCCTGCCGGAAAGGAGCGTCCGCATGAAGTTGGAGCACTCGTTCGAGGTGCCGGCGTCGCCGGAGACCACGATGGGCCTGATGCTCGATGCGGAGCGGGTCGTGCCCTGCATGCCGGGCGCGGCCCTGAAGGAGATCGTCGACGAGAACACCTGGAAGGCCGGCATGGGCGTCAAGCTCGGGCCGGTCGGCATGCAGTTCCTGGTGGACGTGAAGCTGCTCGAGCGCGATGACGCCGCCCACCGCGTCACGCTCGGGGTGAGCGGCCGGGACACGCGGGGGAAGGGCGGGGCCGAGGGCACGGTCGTCTCGAACCTGACCGCGCTGGACGGCGGCGGCACCCGCGTCGACATGGACACGGACCTGCGCTTCTCCGGGCAGGTGGCCCAGCTCGGCCGCCCCGGCGTGGTGCAGGACGTCTCGAACAAGCTGGTGGGTCAGTTCGCGGAGTGCATCCGGGCGCAGCTGTCCGCGTCGCCCGAGGAGGCCGCCGCGGCGGTGACCGAGGCGCAGAAGCCCATCTCGGGCTTCTCGCTCGCGGTCGCCGCGCTCGTGTCGTCCGTGAAGCGACTGTTCGGCCGCGACGGCGGCCCGCAGAAGGGGGAGTCGGTGTGAAGCGGATCACGGTCACCGTCAACGGCGTCCGCCACGAGGCGGACGTGGAGGAGCGTGAGCTCCTCGTCTACTTCCTCCGTGAAGGCCTCGGCCTGACCGGGGCCAACGTGGGGTGTGACACCTCGTCGTGCGGGGCCTGCACGGTCCACCTCGACGGCGAGTCGGTGAAGAGCTGCACGCTGCTGGCCGTCCAGGCCGACGGCGCCGAGGTGACGACGATCGAGGGCCTCGCGACGAACGGGTCCCTGCACCCGATGCAGGCCTCCTTCCAGGAGAACCACGGCCTCCAGTGCGGCTACTGCACACCGGGGATGATCATGGCCGCGGTCTCCTTCCTGAACGAGAACCCGTCGCCCAGCGAGGACGAGATCCGGCACGGCCTGGAGGGCAACCTCTGCCGCTGCACCGGCTACCAGAACATCGTCAAGGCCGTCTCGGCCGTGGCCGGGTCCTAGGAGGCGGGGATGGCGACCACCGAACAGCCCTCCGGCTTCATCGGGCAGCCGATCGTCCGCAAGGAGGACCCCGAGCTCATCACGGGGCGCTCGCGCTACGTCGACGACATCACCGTGCCCGGGATGCTGTGGGCGTACGTCGTCCGCAGCCCGTTCGCCCACGCGCGCATCAACGGCGTGGACGTCTCGAAGGCCCTGGCCATGGAGGGCTGCGTCGCGGCCTACAGCGGCGCCGACCTGGCCGACGAGTGGGCCGCGCCCCTCGTCTGCGCGTGGCCGGTGACCGACGACATCAAGCTCGGCGACCACTTCCCGCTCGCCAAGGACAAGGCCCGCCACGTGGGCGACGGCGTCGCCGTCGTCGTGGCGACCAGCCGGGCCCTGGCGAAGGACGCCGCCGAGCTCGTCGAGGTCGATTGGGAGCCGCTGCCGGCGGTGACCGACCCGCTCGCCGCGATGGAGGACGGCTCCCCGCTGGTCCACGACGACTTCGGCACCAACGTGTGCAGCGTCTGGGGCTTCGAGAAGGGCGACTCCCCCGCTCCGTACAAGAGCAGCAAGCCGTTCTTCGACGACCCGGACCTGGTCAAGATCAAGCAGCGCTACCGCCTCCGCCGGCTCATCCCGAACGCGATGGAGCCGCGCGGCGTGGTCGTCGACCCGAACGTCGCCATGGGCGAGTTCACGATGTACACGGCGAGCCAGATCCCCCACATCGTCCGCACCACGCAGGCGATCACCTGCGGCATCGCGGAGGCGAAGCTCCGCGTGGTGGCCCCGGACGTCGGCGGCGGGTTCGGCTCGAAGCTCGACTCGTACGCCGAGGAGTCCATCTGCCTCGCGCTGGCGCGGCGGCTCAACAAGCCGATCAAGTGGACGGAGGAGCGTTCCGAGGGCTACGTCGCCACCATCCACGGCCGCGACCTCTACACCGACATGGAGATGGCGGCGACCCGGGACGGGAAGCTGAAGGCCGTCCGGGTCAACGTGTGGTGCGCGGTCGGCGCCTACAACCAGATCGTCACGCCGGGCATCCAGATGCTCTCGGCGTGGCTGTACGGCGGGCTCTACGACATCGAGGGCTACGACTTCGAGTACACGAACGTCTACACCCACACGACGCCCACCGACGCGTACCGCGGCGCCGGGCGGCCCGAGGCCACCTACGCGGTCGAGCGGACCATGGACCTCATGGCCCGCGAGCTCGGGATCGACCCCGCCGAGTTCCGCCGCAACAACTACATCCCGACGGAGAACTTCCCGAACTTCACCATCGCGTCCGGCCTGACGGTCGACTCGGGCGACTACCCGCTGACGCACGACGCGATGATCGAGGCCCTCGGGTACGACGACCGGCGCCGCGAGCAGGAGGAGCGCCGGGCGAGCCGCGACACCAAGCAGATCGGCATCGGCCTCTCGTGCTGGACCGAGATGTGCGGCCTCGCCCCGTCCCGCGTCCTCCACGCCCTCAAGTACGTGGCCGGCGGCTGGGACGCCGCCACCATCGAGATGCTCCCCACCGGGACGGTGCGGGTGCTGATCGGGGTCACGCCCCACGGGCAGGGCCACGTCACGACGTTCTCGCAGATCGTGGCCGACCAGCTCGGCGTGGACGTCGAGGACGTCGAGGTGCTCCACGGCGACACCCAGGTCGTCCCGCTCGGGATGGACACCTACGGCAGCCGCTCGCTCGCCGTCGGCGGCGTCGCGATGCACCACGCGGGCGAGAAGGTGCTCGCGAAGGCGCGGACCCTCGCGGCCCACCAGCTGGAGTGCAGCGAGGACGACCTCGAGTTCGTCCGCGGCGACTTCACCGTCAAGGGCACGGACCGCTCGGCCAACATCAAGGCGCTGGCGTTCGCGGCCTGGACGGCGCACGACCTGCCGGACGGGATGGAGCCCGGGCTCACCGGCACGTACCTCTACGACCCGCCCAACTTCTCGTGGCCGAACGGCGCGCACGCCTGCGTCGTGCAGGTGGACACCGAGACGGGCAGCGTCGACATCCTCAAGTACGTCGCGGTGGACGACTGCGGCGTGGTCATCAACCCGCTGGTCGTCGAGGGCCAGGTCCACGGTGGCGTCGCCCAGGGCATCGCGGAGGCGCTGTTCGAGGAGGCGAGCTACGACGAGGAGGGCAACCTCCTGCACGGGACGATGACCACCTACATGGTCCCGGGGCCGCCCGAGATCCCCACGATGGAGCTCAGCCGCACCTGCACGCCGAGCCCCACCAACCCCCTCGGCGTGAAGGGCATCGGGGAGGCCGGCACCATCGCCTCGCCGCCCGCCGTCATCAACGCCATCGTGGACGCCCTGTCGCACCTGGGGGTCACCGACGTCCAGAGGCCGGCCACCCCCGAGAGGGTGTGGAACGCCATCCAGGAGGCGAAGCCATGATCCCGGCCGGATTCGACTACGAGGTCGCGGAGTCGGTCGACCACGCCCTCGAGCTCCTCCGCACCAAGGAGGACGCCAAGCTGATTGCGGGGGGCCACAGCCTGCTGCCGCTCATGAAGCTGCGGCTGGCCCGGCCCGGCACGCTCGTCGACATCGGGCGCCTCGGCGACCTGAGCGGCGTGCGCGACCAGGGCGACCACCTCGCCATCGGGGCCCTCACGCGGCACCACGACCTCAACAACGACGCCACGGCGCGGCAGCACTGCCCGCTCATCGCGTTCGCGGCGGGGCTGGTGGGCGACCCGCAGGTGCGGCACCGCGGCACCATCGGCGGGTCGCTGGCCCACGGCGACCCGGCCTCCGACCTCCCCACCATCTGCCTCACGCTCGACGCGGTCATCGTCGCGCGCGGGCCGAACGGGGAGCGGACCATCGACGCGAAGGACTTCTTCAACGGGTTCTTCGACACGGCGCTGGCCGAGGACGAGGTCATCACCGAGATCCGGGTGCCGAAGGTCGGCGCCGCCGGCTGGAGCTACATCAAGTTCCGCCAGCGGGCGCTCGACTGGGCCACGGTCGGCGTCGCCGCCCTGGTGGGCGCGTCGAACGGGTCCATCGAGGGGGCGCGCATCGGGCTCACCAACATGGGCCAGACGCCGCTCCGCGCCTCCGCCGCCGAGGCGGCGCTGGCGGGCGCCCCCCGGGACGGGGTCGCGGCCGCGTGCGAGAAGGCCGACGAGGGCACGGAGCCGCCCTCGGACACGTGGGCGAGCGCGGACTTCCGCCGCCACCTCACCCGCGTGCTGACCGCCCGCGCCGTGGAGGAGGCGCTCTCGCGGTGACGACCGGTGCCGCGCGGCCGCGGGGACCCGCCCCCGCGGCCGTTGCGGCGCCCCGGTCGCCCGGTGTTGGATCGCGCATGCGATCCCGCCCGGTCCTCGCCCTCGGCGTCCTCACCGCCGCCCTCGCCACCCCCGCCGTGGCGGGCGCGTACGCGCCGCTCACCTTCGAGCAGCCGCTCGTCGCGGATCTCGTCGCGGACATCGCCGTCGCCGCTGGGCCGCAGCGCCAGGTCGCGGTGCTGGCCCAGGCGCAGAACAACGGCCCCGCGACGCTCTACGCGGTGCAGCGTCCGTCGGGCGGGCCCGCCGGCCCGGTGCAGCCGCTCGACGCCGAGCCCAACGTGTCGTTCCTGAACCTCGCCGCCCTCCCGAGCGGCGCGATGCTGGCCGTCTGGTCGCACAACACCAACGGGCAGGCAGGCTCCTCCGCGATCGCCGAGCCGGGTCGGCTCTTCGGTTCGCTCCGGGCGTTCACGACACCCGAGGCACGCCATTCCCTGGCCGTCGACCGCAACGGCCGTGCCGTCGTCGCGTTCAACGGGCTCGCCGGCGGTGCCAACAGGACCGTCCGGACCGCCGTCAACAACCCGCTCCAGCCCACGCTCTTCGCGACCTCCCAGAACCTGACGACCGCCCAGGCCACGACGTTCACGCCCGTGGTCGCGGCGTCCCCCGACGGGCAGGCGGTCGTCGCCTGGTCGCGGCCCGAAGGGGGCGGCGCGGTCATCGAGGCGGCGACGGGCAGCGTCATCGGCATGGGGTTCACCATCCCGATGTCGCCGGTCGACACCCTCGCGGATCCGGCCGATCCGGCCGACGTCACCGCGGCAGCCGGCGGAGCGAGCGTCAAGGCGGTCGCCTGGACCGACCGGGGCGGCACCGACCGGGTGCGAGCGGCGTTCAGTGTCCCCGGTGCAGGCCCTGTCGCGGGGCCGGTCACCGTCAGCGGTGGGGGGACCGCCGGGTCGCCGGCGATCGTCGTCGGGTCCGACGGCACGACCACCATCGCGTGGGTCGAGGACGGATCGGTCCGGGTCGCCACCCGTCCGGCCGGAGGTCCCGTCGGCCCGGCGACGACCGTGAGTGCCACGGGGGTGGAGCAGGGGCTTCGCCGCTCCCCCGATCTCGTCGCCGACCCCAACGGCAACCTCTTCCTCAGCTGGCTCAGGACGACGGGCGGCACGACGGTGCTCGAGTCGGCCCGCCGGCCCGCGGGAGGCACCTTCGGGCCTCCCGCGACCATCGCCGCGGGCGTGGCGACCTTCGCGACGGCGGCCGAGCCCGGCGGCAACCTGGCCGCGGTATGGACGGTCCCGGCCGACGGCGTCGATGACGCCCTCCGCATCGGCGGCCTCGACGGCGACCGCCCGGCGGTGGAGGCGACGGTCCCCCCGACGGCCGGCGCCGGCGTCCCCCAGTCGCTCTCGGCGACGGCGAGCGATTGGGGCGGGATCGCGGCGTACACCTGGGACATGGGTGACGGCACGACCCTCGCGGGGGCGACCGTCTCCCACGTCTACTCCGCGCCCGGCCCGCGGGTGGTCACGCTCCGGGTGACGGACCGGGCGGGCAACGTCACGACGGTCACGCGGACGGTCACCGTCATCGGGACGGCCCTGGCCGATCTCGACCGCCGGCCGCCGCGCGTCACCCAGTTCCGCGTGACCAAGGCCATCCCCCGGAGCGCCCTGGTGCGGCGGGGCCTCGGGATCCGGTTGCGCACCGACGAGGCCGCGCGCGTCACGGTCGAGCTGCTCGGGCGCGCCCGGGTGGCCACGCTCCAGGCGCGCGGCGACGTGGTGCTGGCCCAGCGGGCGGCGCGGCTGGTGGCCGGGCGGGCGCGGGCGTTCGTGCTGAAGCCCCCGGCGCGCCTCGTCTCGGGGACCCGGGGCTTCCGGGCCACGGTGCGGATCACGCTGACCGACGCCGCGGGGAATCGTACCACCGTCACCCGGGCAGTCCGGGTCCGCAGGGCCTAGAGTCGACCAATGGAGACGCTGCGCGACGGATTCGGGCGCGTCCACCGGTCACTCCGGGTGTCGGTCACGGACCGCTGCAACCTGCGCTGCCGCTACTGCATGCCGGCGGAGGGCATGAAGTGGCTCCCCCGCGAGGAGCTCCTCAGCGACGACGAGATCGTCCGGCTCGTGCGGCTGTTCGCCGGCGAGGGGGTCACCGAGGTGCGCATCACCGGCGGCGAGCCGCTGGTGCGGCCCGCCCTGCCCGCGCTGGTGGGGCGCATCGCCGCGGTGCCGGGGGTGCGCGAGATCGCGATGACCTCCAACGGCGTCCTGCTGGCCGACGCGATCGACGACCTCGTGGCCAACGGGCTGAAGCGCGTGAACGTCTCGATCGACTCGCTCGATCCCGAGCGGTTCGCGCTGCTCACCCGCCGGCGCGACCTGGACCGGGCCCTGGCGGGTCTCGCCGCCTGCGAGCGCCACGAGTCGCTGCGGCCCATCAAGGTCAACGCGGTCGCCCTGCGCGGCGTGAGCGAGCCCGACGTGCTGCCGCTCGCCGAGCTGGCGCGCACCCGGCCCTACGTCGTCCGCTTCATCGAGGTCATGCCGCTCGACGCCCCGCGCGAGTGGACCCGGGAGGCCGTCCTGTCGGGCGAGGAGCTGCGCGCGATGATCGGCGCGCGCTGGCCCCTGCTGCCCCTGGCGCCGGAGCGGTCCTCGGCCACCGGCACCTCGTGGCGGTTCGCCGACGGCGCCGGGATGCTGCAGTTCGTCTCGTCGGTGACCGAGCCGTTCTGCGCCTCGTGCGACCGCCTGCGGCTCACGGCCGACGGCCACCTGCGGACGTGCCTCTTCGCCGAGTGGGAGACCGACCTGCGCACCCCGATGCGCGCCGGGGCCTCCGACGCCGAGCTGATGGACGTCGCCCGCGGCGCGGTCGCCCGCAAGGAGGCCGGGCACGGCATGGCCGACCCGTCGTGGACCTACGGCGGGCGGCCGATGAGCATGATCGGCGGATGAGCGCCGCGGCGGGCGTCGTGCTCGCCGGGGGGTCGTCCACCCGGATGGGCGCACCGAAGGCCTCCCTGCCGTGGGACGGCGCGACGCTGCTCGCCCGGGTGGTCGCCGCCGTGGCCCCGGCCGTGGAGCGCGTGGTCGTCGTCGGCGCCCCGGGGCAGGACCTCCCCCCGCTGCCCGCCGGCGTGGACGTGGTGGACGACGCGATCGGGGGGCGCGGGCCCCTGGAGGGCATCGCCGCGGGGCTCGCCGCCGTCGCCCCCGGGCACGACCGCGCCCTGGTCGCCGCGGTCGACCTGCCCTGGCTCACCACGCCCCTCGCCGCGCGGGTGCTCGCGGCCCTGGGTGACGACGTCGACGCCGCCGTGCCGACGCGCGAGGGCCGGCCCCAGCCGCTGCTCGCGGCCTACCGCACGGCGCTGGCGGCCGACGCCCGCGCCCTGCTCGACGCGGGCGAGCGGCGCGCCCGCGCGCTGATGGGCGTCGCCCGGGTGCGCCTGCTGGACGAGGACGCCCTGCTCGCCGACCCGGCGGTCGCGGCGGCCGACCCCGCGCTGCGCGGCCTGCGCGACGTCGACACCCCGGCCGACCTCATCCGTGCCCGCGTGTGGCGGGTGACCACGTGAGCTCCGCCGCGCCACGCCGGCGCGTGCTGGCGGTGCGGGGCGGCGAGAGCCGGTCGCTGCGCGACCGCCTGGCCGCCGAGGAGCCCATGGAGATCCGGGTGTCGGAGGCCGGCGGGCCGGGCCGCCGGGTCGCGGTGACCATGCGGACGCCGGGGCACGACTTCGAGCTGGCGGCCGGGTTCCTGGTCACCGAGGGCGTCGTCGCGCCGGGCGCCGTGACGCGGGTCGCCTACTGCGACGACGTGGACCGCGAGGACCAGCGCTTCAACGTGGTGACGGTGACGGCCGCCGTGCCCGTCGAGCTCGCCGAGGGCCGCCGGGCGGCCACGTCGGCCTGCGGGGTCTGCGGCAAGACCAGCCTGGAGGACGTCGAGGTGCGCTGCGACCCGCTCCCGACCGGGCCCTCTGTCCCGCGGGAGGTGCTGCTCGGCCTGCCCGCGGCGCTGGAGGACGCCCAGCGCGTGTTCGCGGAGACCGGCGGCCTGCACGGCGCGGGCCTGTTCGGCGCCGACGGCGTGCTCCAGGTGGCGCGGGAGGACATCGGGCGCCACAACGCCGTGGACAAGGTGATCGGGCACCGGGCCCTGGCAGGGGCGCTCCCCCTCTCCGGGACCGTCCTGATGGTGTCCGGGCGCGCGGGCTTCGAGATCGTGCAGAAGGCCGCCGTGGCGGGGATCCCCGTCGTGGCCTCGGTCTCGGCGCCGTCGAGCCTGGCGGCCGAGGCCGCCGAGCGCCTCGGGATGACGCTCGTGGGGTTCCTCCGCGGCGACGGCTTCAACGTCTACACCGGCCCGGACCGGATCGAGGGCTGATGGCGCGCACCCGCCCCCGTCGCCGCGACCTGTGGGCCGGCCTGCGCCCCAACGGCGTGGGCCTCACCAAGCCCAACCACTACCTGGACATGCTCCGGGTGGCCTGGGAGAACCGCCGGGCCCTGCCCTACGCGTCGCGCATCCTGCGCAAGGGGGTCTGCGACGGCTGTGCCCTCGGCGTCGCCGGTCTCCACGACTGGACGATCGACGGCGTCCACCTCTGCACCACCCGGCTCAGCCTGCTGAAGGTCAACACGATGCCGGCGATGGACCACCGCCTCCTGGCCGACGTCGTCCCGCTGCTGGACCGCACCGGCGCGGAGCTGCGCGACATGGGCCGGCTGGCCTACCCGATGATGCGGCGGGCGGGGGAGCCGGGCTTCACGCGCGTCTCTTGGGACGCGGCGCTCGACCTCGTCGCCGGCCGCGTGCGCGAGGCCGGCGGGGAGCGGTTCGGCCTGTTCATGACCGCCCGCGGCATCACGAACGAGGTGTACTACACGGCCGGCAAGGTGGCGCGCTTCCTCGGCTCGAACAACGTCGACAACGCCGCCCGCATCTGCCACGCGCCGTCGACCGCGGCCCTCAAGACCATGGTGGGCGCCGGGGCCACCACGATCTCCTACACCGACCTGATGGCGGCCGACCTGATCGTGCTCTTCGGGTCGGACGTGGCGAACGCCCAGCCGGTGGTCATGAAGTACCTCTACCTGGCGCGGCGCGAGGGCACCCGGGTCGCGGTGGTGAACCCCTACCGGGAGCCGGGCCTGGAGCGGTACTGGGTCCCGTCCAGCGCCGAGAGCGCGGTGTTCGGCACGAAGATGACCGACGAGTTCTTCCCGGTCTCCATCGGCGGCGACATCGCGTTCATCGCCGGCGTCCTGAAGGTGCTGGAGTCGACCGGCGGGCTCGACGAGGGCTTCATCGCGGAGCACACGACCGGCTGGCCCGAGCTGAAGGGGGCGCTCGACGCGCTCGGCTTCGAGGAGCTCGAGCGGCTGTCCGGCGCGTCCCGGGCCGACATGGAGCGGTTCGCGGCGATGTACGCGGCGGCCGGCTCCACGATCTTCGTCTGGTCCATGGGCCTCACCCAGCACGCCTTCGGCTCGGACAACGTGCGCGCCGTCATCGACCTGGCGCTCGCGCGGGGCAACGTGGGCCGCCCGGGCGCGGGCCTCATGCCGATCCGCGGCCACTCGGGCGTGCAGGGCGGGGCCGAGATGGGCGCCTACGCCACGGCGCTCCCGGGCGGGATCCCGCTCGACGAGGAGTCCGCCGCGGCGCTGTCGGAGCAGTGGGGCTTCCCGGTCCCGACCACGCCCGGGATGACGGTGGACGAGATGGTCGAGGCCGCCGGCGACGGGCGCCTCGACGTCCTCTGGTCGAGCGGCGGCAACTTCCTCGACACCCTCCCCGACCCGGGCGTCGTCGCGCGCAACCTGGCGCGGGTGCCGGTGCGCGTCCACCAGGACATCGTGGTCACGAGCCAGATGCTCGTCGATCCCGGGGAGGTGGTGGTGCTGCTGCCCGCCGCCACGCGCTACGAGCAGCGCGACGGGGGCACCGAGACGACCACCGAGCGCCGCATCGCGTTCTCCCCGCGCATCCGCGGCCCCCAGGTCGGCGAGGCCCGCACCGAGTGGGAGATCTTCAGCGATCTCGCGGCCCGCGTCGATCCCGAGCGGGCCCACCTGGTGGCGACGCCCTCGGGGCAGGCGATCCGGGAGGAGATCGCGCGGGTCGTGCCGCTCTACGCCGGCATCGAGACCCTGCGGACGACCGGCGATCAGGTGCAGTGGGGCGGGCCGCGGCTCTGCGACGGGTGGGAGTTCGCGACGGCCGACGGCAAGGCGCGCTTCCTGGTGGTGCAGCCCCCGGAGCGGCGGGTCCCGGAGGGGCACCTGCTGCTCTCCACCCGGCGCGGCAAGCAGTTCAACTCGATGGTCTTCCGCGCGCGCGACCCGTTGACCGGCGCGGACCGGGACGCCCTGTTCCTGGCGCCGGAGGACGCCGGCCGCATCGGGGTGGTGGAGGGCGACGCCGTCCTGGTGCGCTCGGGGACCGGCGAGGTGCGCGCCCGCGCCCACATCGCGCCGATGCGGCCGGGCAACGTCCAGATGTTCTTCCCGGAGTGCAACCCGCTCATCGCCCGGGGCGCCCGCGACGTGAGCGGGGTCCCGGACTACAACGCCGTCGTGGAGGTGCTCCCCGCATGAAGGCCGCCGTCTACCACGGGCCGCGCGACATCCGCGTGGAGGACGTCCCCGACGCCACCATCCGCGAGCCGACCGACGCCCTCGTGCGGGTCACCCACGCGTGCATCTGCGGCAGCGACCTCTGGCCGTACCGCGGCGACCTGGAGATCTACGGCCGCCCGGGCCGGACCGGCCACGAGTTCATGGGCGTCGTGGAGGCCGTCGGCGCGGAGGTCCGGACGGTCCGCCCGGGGCAGCGCGTGATCGCGCCGTTCGCCTACTCGGACGGCACCTGCGACCGCTGCCGGGCCCAGCTCCAGACGAGCTGCCGCACCGGCGGGTACTGGGGCGGCCTTGACGACGGCGGCCAGGGCGAGGCGGTGCGCTG
The DNA here is from genome assembly GCA_050249835.1 of Thermoleophilia bacterium. Lineage (GTDB taxonomy): Bacteria > Actinomycetota > Thermoleophilia > Miltoncostaeales > Miltoncostaeaceae > Miltoncostaea. The sequence goes on along the minus strand of JBFWPT010000023.1, from coordinate 26,505 downwards.
CCCGCTCGCCGACGGCACGCTGGTGCCCCTGCCCGGTGACGCCGACCTGTCCGACCCGCGGCTCGCCGCGGCGCTCGCGACCCTCACGGACGTGATGGGCACCGGCCACCACGGCGCCCTCTGCGCCGGCGTATCCGCGGGCGACACGGTGGTGGTGGTGGGCGACGGGGCGGTCGGTCTCTGCGCGGTGCTCGCCGCCCGGCGCCTCGGTGCGGAGCGCATCATCGCGCTCGGCCACCACGAGCACCGCCTCGGCCTGGCCCGGTCGTTCGGCGCCACCGACGTCGTCACCGAGCGCGACCGGGCCGCGGTGGGCCGCGTCCGCGACCTCACCGGCGGCGGCGCCGAGCACGTCATCGAGGCCGTGGGGACGGCGGGCTCCTTCGCCACCGCGATCGGCTGCGCCGTGCCCGGCGGGACCGTCGGCCACGTCGGCGTCCCGGCCGAGCCCGTCAACCTCCTCGACGTCCACGGCCGCAACGTCCGCCTGATCGGAGGCGTCGCCCCGGTGCGGGCCTACATCCCCGACCTGCTGACCGACATCCTCGCCGGCGACCTCGACCCCTCCCCGGTCCTCGACCTGCGCGTGCCACTCGACGAGGTCCCCGAGGGCTACGCCGCGATGGACGAGCGCCGCGCGCTCAAGGTGCTCGTGGAGGTCGGGACCGCCTAGACCGGCGAGATCTCCGCGATCTGGAGGATCGCCGTCTGGAGGTCGCAGCCGGTCTCGTCGCGGTGGCGCCGGGCGGCGTCGGTGGTGCGGCCCTGGGCGACGAGGGCGAGGACCTCGCGGGAGAAGACCCCGCGGCGGCCCGAGAGGGGGTCGCCCTCCATCCCGAGGTAGCGGTGGAGCCGCAGCAGCCGCGCCTCCACCTCGGCGGCGGGGTCGGGCTGGTTGGGATCGACGCCCATGGCGCCGCGAATGTAGCGCGGCGGCGGCCGGGTGTCAGCGGCGGACGGCCCGCTTCTCCAGCGCCACGTCGAGCACCTGCTCGATGCGGTCGGCCAGGGTGATGCGCATCTCGTCGGCGAGGCCCTCGGGGAGGTCGGCGAGGGCCTCCTCGTTCAGCTTCGGGACGATCACGCCGCGGATGCCGGCGCGGCGGGCGGCGAGCACCTTCTCCTTGACCCCGCCGATCGGCAGCACCTGGCCGGTGAGCGTGATCTCGCCGGTCATCGCGACGTCGGAGGAGACCGGCCGGCCCGAGAGCGCCGACACGAGCGCCGTCGCCATCGTCACCCCGGCCGAGGGGCCGTCCTTCGGCACCGCGCCCGCCGGCACGTGCAGGTGGATGTCGTGGCTGCCGAAGAACCCGTCCTCCAGGTCCAGGCCGAGCGCGCCCGCGCGGCTGCGCACGAACGAGACGGCCGCCTGGGCGGACTCGCGCATCACGTCGCCGAGCTGGCCGGTCACCGTCAGGCGCCCGCCGCCGGGCATGACGCTCGCCTCCACGAACAGGATCTCCCCGCCCGCGCCGGTCACGGCCAGGCCGGTCGCGACGCCGGGTTCCCGCGTGCGCCGCTTCACCTCGTTGTGGATCCGCTCCGGGCCCAGGATCTCGCGCACCCGCGCCACTCCGGCCGAGACCTTCGACGTGTCGCCCTCGGCCACGCGCCGGGCCACGCGGCGGGCGATCGCCCCGAGGCGCCGCTCCAGCTGCCGCACCCCGGCCTCGCGCGTGCACTCGCCGATGACCGTCCGCAGCCCGGCGTCGCTCACCTTCAGCAGCCCCTTCGGCAGCCCCGCCGCCGCGATCTGGCGCGGCAGCAGGTAGCGCCGGGCGATGTGGAGCTTCTCGTCCTCGGTGTAGCCGCTCAGGCGGATGACCTCCATCCGGTCGAGCAGCGGCCCCGGGATCGTCTCCAGCACGTTCGCCGTGCAGAGGAAGAGGACGCGCGACAGGTCCAGCGGCAGGTCGAGGTAATGGTCCCGGAAGGTGCCGTTCTGGGCCGGGTCCAGCACCTCGAGCATCGCCGACGACGGGTCGCCGCGGACGTCGGAGCCCATCTTGTCGATCTCGTCCACCATCAGCACCGGGTTCATGGCCCCGGCGTCGCGGATGGCGCGGACGATGGTGCCGGGCATCGCCCCGACGTAGGTGCGCCGGTGGCCGCGGATCTCGCTCTCGTCGCGCACGCCGCCCACCGAGATGCGGGCGAACCGCCGCCCCAGCGCCCGCGCGATGGACTGCCCGAGCGACGTCTTGCCCACGCCCGGGGGCCCGACGAAGCACAGGATCGGGCCCTGCGCGTCCGGCTTCAGCCGCGCGACGGCGAGCTGCTCGATGATCCGGTCCTTGACCTTCTCGATGTCGTAGTGGTCCTCGTCGAGCACCTCACGCGCCCGCGTCAGGTCGAGGTCGTCCTCGGTGACGACGCGCCACGGGACCGCGAGGATCCAGTCGATGTAGGTCCGCACCACGCCGTGCTCGGCGCCCTCGGCGGGCAGCCGCTCCAGGCGCGCCAGCTCGCGCTCGGCGGCCGTCCGCACCTCCTCCGGCGGGTCGGCCTCCGCGAGCCGCTCGCGCAGCTCCTCGATGTCCCGCCCGGCGTCGTCGCCCTCGCCCAGCTCCTCGCGGATCGCCTTGAGCTGCTGGCGCAGGAAGAACTCCCGCTGCCCCTTCTCCATGTCCGTCTGGACGTCGCTCTGGATCTTCGCGCCCAGCTCCAGCAGCTCCAGCTCCCGGGCGCAGAGCTCGGTCAGCCGCCGCAGGCGCGCCTCCAGGTCCACCTCCTCCAGCAGCCCCTGGCGCTCGTCCAGGGTGAGGCGGATGGACGACGCGATCAGGTACGACAGCGCCGTCGGGTCCTCCATGTTCGCCACCGCGATGCCGAGCTCGTCGGGCAGGTGCGGGACGAGGGCGATCATGCGCGTGAACGTGCCCGCCAGGTTGCGGGCGAGCGCCTCGACCTCCTGGGTGCGCTCCTCCCGATCCGGCACCTCCTCGACCTCGGCGGCCAGGAACGGGTCGCGCTGGATGTAGTCGCCGATCCGCACGCGCCGCAGGCCCTGGGCCAGGATCCGGACCGTGCCGTCCGGCACGCGCACCATCCGCTGGACGATCGCCGCGACGCCGACCTCGTGCAGCAGCTCCGGCGGGGGCTCCGTCCGCTCCGGCTCGCGGCTCGCGACGAGAACGAGCATCCGGTCGGGCTGGTTCAGGACCTCGTCGATCAGGCGGATCGACCGCGGCTCGCCGATCGCCAGGGGGGCCACCGCGTCCGGGAAGACCACCGTCTCCTTCAGCGGGAGGACCGCGAGGACCGGCGGGATGGGGACCGGCTCGTCGGCCGCCGCCTCGCCCTCGGGCCCCTCGACCACCTCGACGGCGACGCCCTCCTCGGTCATCGGGCCGGGCCCCGCACGGTGATCGAGACGCGCCGCAGCGGCGGCGACGGCGCGATCGGCAGGCGGATGCGCAGGATCCCGTTCTCGTAGGACGCCGTCGCCGCGGCCGGATCGACCGCGACGCCCAGGCGCAGCCGGCGCTCGAACGGCCCCCACGCGATCTCCGCGTGCTGGTACACCCGGCGCCCCTCGCCGGAGCGGCGCCGCTCGCCGCGCACCACCAGCAGGTCCTCGGTCAGCCCGACGTCGATCGCCCCGGGATCCACCCCGGCCAGGTCGAGCTCGACCGTGAGGGCGGGCGGGGGCCCGTCGGTGAGGTACACGTCCACCGGGGCGCGGGCCTCGTTGGAGGCGCCGTGCCGCCCGCCGGGGAAGAGGTCGGCGAGGAAGCGGTCGACATCGTCGCGATACATCTCCCTGAACCCTAGTCCACCGCCCCCGGCGTGCGACCATGGCCCCATGCGGGAGCGCCTGCTCGCCCCGGCCGAGGAACCGGGCCTCTGGACCCCGCCCGGCGCCGGGACGCGCGTGCTGGACGGCCCCGGGCTGACGATCGTCTGCCGCCGGCGGAGCGGCACGGTCGAGCGCGTGCGGATCGCCCCCGGCGGGGTCGCCGCGGCCCTGTCGCGGACGCGCGCCGTCGCGCGCGCCGAGGGCCTCACGGAGCTGTTCTGGTGGATCGGCGAGCTGTCGGGTCCCGACGGCGTCGGCGCGGAACTCGAGGCGCTGGGGCTCGAGCCCTACGCCGAGGAGCCGGTGCTCGTCACGCTCGTGGCCGAGGCGCCGCCGCCCGAGGTGCCCGACGTGGTCGTCGCCCCGGTCCGGGACGTGGACGCGTACCGCCGCGCGATGGAGGTCGACTGGGATGCATGGGGCATACCGATGGGCGACCGGCGGTCGCGGCGTCGCACGCTCGCGGCCGACTTCGAGCGCTTGTCCGCATCCGGGATCGTCGAGCACCACGTCGCCGAGGTCGACGGACGGGTGGCCGGGTTCTCGCGCCTCGTGATGACGCTGGACGCGGGCGTCCTGATGGGCGGCGCGGTCGCCCCCTGGGCGCGCGGGCGCGGCGCCTACCGGGCGCTGGTGCGGGCCCGGTGGGACGCGTCGGCGGCGCGGGGCGTGCGCCGCCTGGTCACCTCGGCGGGGGCGATGTCGCGGCCCGTCCTGGAGCGGATGGGGTTCGCGCCGATCGGCGAGGTCCGGCTGCTGCGGGACCCCGCGTTGTGACGCTCAGGCCAGGTGGGCGACCGCCTCGATCTCGACCAGGAGCCCCTCGCCGGCGAGGGACGAGACCCCGATCAGGCTGACGGCGCGCCGCTCCGGCGGCCCGCCGATGCGGGCGAGCGCGCGGCTGAGCCCCTCGGCGACCGCGCCGGTCGCGGGGCCGTCCAGGCCCACCGCGAACACGGTGAGCTTGGCGATGTCGGCGACGGTCCCGCCTGCGCCGGCGACCGCGGTGGCCACGTTGAGCATCGCCTGCTCGGCCTGGTCGGCGTGGCCCGGGCCGGCGAGCGCGCCGGACGCGTCGCGGCCCACCTGGCCGGCGACGTAGGCGATGCGGGTCCCCGTGCCGACGGTCACCTGCGCGTACATCTGGGGGACGTGGAGCCCCTCCGGATCGATCACCTGGACTGCCATGGCGTCCTCCCTCGTTCGGTAACGGCGTTATGCATAGCGACGTTATACCATGACCGCCGTGCCGCGCACACCAGACCCCGACGTCCGCACCCGCCTCGTGGAGCGCGCCGCCGAGGCGCTCGTCCTGGGACGCCCCACCACGCTCCGCGCGCTGGCGGAGTCGGCGGGCACCTCGACGATGGCCGTCTACACGCACTTCGGGGGGATGGACGGCCTCTGGGACGCGGTGCGGGCCGAGGGCTTCGCCCGGCTCCACGCGCGGCTGGCCCGACTGCGCCCGACGGACGACCCGGTGCGCGACCTCACCGCTACGGGCACGGCCTACGTCCTCAACGCCCTCGCCAACCCGCACCTGTACGCGCGCATGTTCGACGGGCGGGGCGGGGCGCCGCCTCCGCCCGAGGCCGCGACCGCGTTCGACGTCCTGGTCGACGCGACGCGGCGGGCCGTGGAGGCGGGGCGGTTCGACGCCGGGACCGACGCCCGCGGCGCAGCCCTGGAGCTGTGGGCGATGACCCACGGCCTCGTGTCCCTCGTCATCACGGGGGCCCTCGGGCCGGAGGACCTCGTGGCGCACCTGCCCCGGATGAGCGTCGCCGCCTTCACCGGGCTCGGGGACGAGCGCGCCCGGGCGGAGGCATCCGTCGCCGCCGCGGCCGTCACCCTGCGGCAGGCCCGGACGGCGCTGCGCGGCGGTCAGTCCTCCCAGTCGTCCTGACCGGCGAGGTCCGCGTACGCGCGCCACTCGCGGATCACGAGCTTGGCGTCCTTCCCGCGCACCTCGGGGCGGGCGCTCGCGATGAGCTGCAGGGCGAGCTTGTCCTGCCCCTTCGCCGGCGGGGCGCCGAGCTCGTTGAGCACCGCCCAGACCACGTCATCGCCCAGTCCGGGGCGCTCCGACAGGATGTAGTCGGCCGCCTCGCCCAGGTCGAGGTCGTCGTTCACCGGCCGGGAGGCGGGGGCCCGCTCACGACGCGGTCGTAGGTGTCCGCGGTCAGGCCGGCGTCCCGCAGCTCCACCTTGCGCACGCGCTCGGTGGGGGTCTTCGGCAGGTCGTCCATCACCCGCAGGAAGCGGGGGACGGCGAAGTACGGCATCCGCTCGTCGAGCCAGGAGAGCAGGGCGCCCAGGTCGATGTCGACGTCGCCGTGCGCCACCAGGCAGACCAGGATCTCGTCCTCGGCGGACGCGCCCTCGAGCGCCTTGACGCCGATCGCCGCGGCCTCCAGCACGTGGGGGTGGGAGCCGACGATGCGCTCCACCTCCATCGACGACACGTTCTCGCCGCGGCGGCGGATGTAGTCCTTCACGCGGTCCAGGAAGTAGAGGTAGCCGTCCTCGTCCAGGCGGCCCAGGTCGCCCGTGTGGAGCTTGAGGTTGCGGAAGTCCTCGGCCGTCTTCTCGGGCATGCCCGCGTAGGAGCGCATGACGATGTTCGGCATCTTCATGTCGACCACGATCTCGCCGGGCGTGTCCGGGGGGAGCGGCCGGTCGGTGCCGGGCTCGACGACGCTCACCTCGAAGCCGGGCGTCGCCACGCCGCAGGAGCCGGGGCGCGGGGGGCGGCCGGGCGGGTGGTAGGTGACCATCCCGGTCTCGGTGAGGCCGTAGCCCTCGATGAACCGGACGCCGAAGCGCTCCTCGAACCGCTCGTACAGGTCCTTCGGCGCGGGCATCGCCATGATCCGGGACACCGTGTGGGCGCGGTCCAGGTCGCCCGGCGGGGTGTTCCAGATGAAGTAGTTGATCGCGCTGACCGTGTTCAGGATCGTCGCGCCGGCGTCGACCACCTGGCCCCAGAACTGGGACGACGAGTACCGCTCGACGTAGGCGATCCGCGCCCCGGCGATCATCGCCGGGTAGGCCGCGAGCACCTGGGCGTTCGAGTGGAAGAGCGGCAGGCAGGAGAAGAAGGTGTCCTCCACCGTGACCCCGCAGACCTCGATGTAGGTGCGCCCCGAGAAGTAGTCGGAGGCCTGCTGCTTGATGGCCCCCTTCGAGCGGCCGGTGGTGCCCGACGTGAACATGATCCGGGCGTCGTCGGTCCACCGGACCTCCACGCCGGGGTCGGAGTCGGGCGCGTCCATCAGGACGGACCACGGCTCCCACCGCAGCGACGGGTCCGGCCCGTCGCGCTCGCCCCGCTCCAGCACGATCACGTGCTCCAGGTGGGGCAGGTCGGCGGCGACGTGCTCCAGGCGCCCCAGGAACTGGTGGTCGACCACCAGGAACCGGGACTGCGGCAGGTTGATGACCCACGACAGGAAGTCGCCGCGGTACGCGAGGTTGATCGGGCACTGCACGCCGCCCGCGCGCTGGATGCCGAACCAGGTGGCGAGGTTCTCCTCGCAGTTCGGCATGAGCGTGGACACCGCCTCGCCCGGCTTCAGGCCCCGCGCGACGAGCGCGTTCGCCACCCGGCTCGCGCGCGCGTCGACCTCGCCGTACGACAGCCAGGGGCCGTCGCCGACCCGCAGGTAGTCGCGGTCGGGGTGCTCCTCGGCGCGCCGCCGGAGGATGGAGGGGAGGACCCAGGTGGTGGGGTCCTCGCGCCGGTACCAGTCGGACCACTCGGCCATCGGCCCGGGAGTAGACCACACCGCGGCCGGCCATGGTCCGGCACCGGGGGTCAAGACCGCCCGCCGCGCGGCCGATCCCATCACCACATGAACCCGCTCGACGAACCCCGGCTCACGGCGCGTGCCCGCCGCAGCCTCGCCCACGGGCTGGACGCCCTCGACCCCCACACGGAGGCGCCGCTGCGCGTCCGTGGCCACGCCATCGGCCGCGGCCACGACGTCTTCGACGTCCAGGAGGAGTTCGAGCTCGGCCCCCTCGGCCGGCGGTTCCTGGTCTCGGTCGACGTCCTCGCCCGCGAAACCCTGCTCCTCCCGGTCGGGGGAGCCCCAGGAGAGATGACATGAGCCCGTCCCTCGAGCCCGTGACCGTCGCCCAGGTCCAGACCCTCTGCCAGCGCGTCCGCTCGGCCGGGTCGCCGAACGCCAAGGCCCGCCCGCCGCTCGTCAACGAGTACCGGCGCCTCTCCGGCATCCTCGGCGTGGACCCGGAGGAGACCCCCACCGGCCTCGACCTCCAGCGCGCCGCCGCCGCCCTGCTGCGGGCGGCCGCCCTCGCGGAGGCGGCCGCCGCGCAGTCCCCGGCCGCCCGCCTCCGCCGGGCCGGCCTCCGCACCTCCTAGTCAGGCCGCCCGCGAGGCGGCCCCCGCCGGCGCCGCCGGCGGGATGTGGTGGTTGCCCCGGAAGAGGTCGTCCGGGTCGTACGCCCGCTTGACCGCGCGCAGCCGCCGCCAGGTGGCCGCGTCCCAGAACGCGCTCGCGTCCGCCGGGTGCTCCACGAAGTTGGGGTAGTCGCCGACGCGGTGCACGGCCGCGGCGACGCCCACGGCCCCGAGGGCGTCGCGCACCGCGGCCTCGCCGGCCTCGTCCTCGACGACGCCGAGGCCCAGCAGGCTGACCGCGCCGGGCAGGGTGGCCCGCGCCCCGGCGCCCGGGGCGCTCCGGCCGAGCGCGCCGCCCATGTGCCGCAGCTGGAGCATCGTCAGCGCGGTCCCGGCGGGGGAGCCCGGGCCGGCCGCGTCCAGCAGGGCGTCGATGCCGGCGGGCGGCAGGTCGCCCAGCAGGCCGTGCGCCGTCAGGAACGGGAACGGCTCCACGGGGTCCTCCATCGCGAGGCCTGCGAGCACGGACGGCGGCGCCGTCGCGAACGTGTCCTCCACCGGGCCGAGGCGCCGCAGCGGCTCCAGCAGGGCGCGCCCCTCCTCCTCGGGGCCGAGGTGGGCCGCCATCACGACCGTGAGCGACGCGCCGCGCATCTCCGGCGGCATGTCGGGCGTGTCGGGCAGGTGGAAGATGGTCGCCCAGGACATCAGCTCGTCCGGCAGCGACGGGAGCAGGTCGTTCCACGCGTGCAGCACCTCGGGGGCCTGCGGGAACGGGAACATGAGCGCGCCGGCGTAGACCTCCGGCAGCGGGACGACGCCGAACTCGATCGCCGTGACCACGCCGAAGTTGCCGCCGCCGCCGCGCAGCGCCCAGAACAGGTCGGGCTCGCTCGCCGCGTCCGCGCGGATGAGGTCGCCGTCGGCCGTCACCAGCTCGATCGCCGTGACGCGGTTGGCCTGCATGCCGTGGCGGCGGGCGAGCCAGCCGATGCCGCCCCCGAGCGAGTAGCCGGCGATGCCGACGTCGGGCGACGACCCGTGGAGGCACGCGAGGCCCAGGTCCGACAGGGGGGCGGCGACCTGGCGCCAGATGGCGCCGGCGCCGACGCGCACCGTGAGGCGCTCCGCGTCGATCCGCACCGCGTCGAGCGCCGAGGCGTTGACGATGACGGCGTCCGAGAGGTCGCCGAGCGACGCCGCGCCGTGCCCGGTCCCCTGCGGCGCCACCCGCAGGCCCTGGGCGCGGGCGTACCGGACGGCGGCGATCACGTCGCGCTCGTCGCGCGCCGCGACGACGGCCGCCGGCCGCTGGTCCACCAGCAGGTCGAAGGCCCGGCGGGCGTCGTCCCAGCCGGGGTCGCCGTCGAGGACGATCCGGTCGGACAGCCGGGCGGCGGGGTGGTCGATGGTGAGCATGAGGGGCTCCTTGCGTCGAGGGTCCCCGCCACCCTCGGACGCGCCGGGCCCTCACCGCGTCAGGGGCGACCCCTGACGTCGACCCGCGACTCTGCGCCGCCGAGCGCCGCCCCCAGCTCCCGGCGGGACGCGATCCCGAGCTTGCGGTACGCGTGGGAGAGGTGCACCTCGACCGTCTTCAGCGTCACGAAGAGGGCCTGGGCGATCTCCTTGTTGGTGCGCCCCTCGGCCGCGAGGGCGGCCACCCGCCGCTCGCTCGCCGTGAGCGCCTCGGCGCCCGCGAGCGCCGGCGTGCGCGGGCGTGCGCCGGCCGCGTAGAGCTCGGTCCGCGCCGTCTCGGCGACCCGGGGGGCGCCGCAGCGGTCGGCGAGCTCCAGGGCGCGGAGCAGGGGCGGCCGCGCGTCGCGGCGCCGCCCCGACCGGCGCAGGGCCGACCCCAGGGCCAGCAGCGCCCGCGCCTGCTCCAGGCGGGCGGGCGACGCCTCCAGCAGCGCCACCGCCTCGTGCAGGTGGTCCAGGCCCTCCTCCCGCTCCAACGTGCCCAGCACCCGGAGCGACCGGCCCACCGTGCCGGGGGCGCCCCAGCGGCGCGCCGGCGCGAGCTCCTCCCCCGCGAGCGCCACGGCCTCCGCCGTCCGCCCGTCGCCGTCCAGGGCGAGCGCCGTCAGCGACCGCCACGGGGCGAAGGCCGGGTTGACGATCCGTCCCAGGTGGGCGGCGTACTCGTCCGCCACTGCCAGCGCCTCCTGGGCGCGCCCCTCGGCCAGCAGCAGCGCGAGCCGGGCGCGGCGGAGGCCGTGGGCGGGGACCGAGCGGGGCGCGTGGGTGACGGCGCCGTCGAGCAGCGCGCGGGCACCGGGCAGGTCGCCACGCTCGACGAGCACGCGGGCGAGCTCGGCCACCTCCCAGGTCACGTCGCCCCACAGCCCGGCGATCTCCATCGCCCGGCGCAGCGAGGCCTCGGCGTCGGCCAGCTCGCCGCGGCCCAGCCACGCCCCGCCGCGGAAGTAGTGCGAGGTGTTGACGGCGAAGTGCGAGCCGTGGCGGAAGCCCTCCGCCTCCATGGCGTCGAGGGCGTCGAGGGCCTCGTCCCGCTCGGCGAGCACCAGCACCGCGACGGCCGTCCCCGCCCCGACGTCGTCGCCCACGGCCACCAGGCCGCCTCCGGCCAGCGCGTCCAGGGCGAGCGCGGCGCACGGCCCGGCCTGCCCGCCGGTGAGTGCGTGGTCCCAGGCCGCGACCGCCGCCAGCGCCCGCGCCCCCGGTCCCTCCGCGGGGCGGGGCACCCGGTCCCATGCCGGCGGCCCGTCCGCCCCCGTCTCCGCGCCGAACGTGAGCCCCAGCACCGCCGCCGCCTCCAGGCCGTGGCGCAGGTCGTCCAGCTCCGGCGGCGCCTCGGCCGCCGCCCGCCGCGCCACCGCGACGGCCTCGTCCGGCGGCGCGGTGAACAGCAGGCAGCGGGCCAGGGCGCTGGCGGCGACGGCGCGGGCGCGCGCGCCGGGGAGCTCCCCGAGGGCGACGGCGAGGTGCCGGGCGGCGAGCGGCCCGTCCACCGCCGCCGCGGCCAGGCCCAGCTCCAGCCGCAGCGGGCCGCGCCGGCCGGGCGGCGGCGGCTCCTCCAGCGCGCGGGACAGGTGGGCCACCGCGCTGTCGGCGGCGCCGCGGTGGCGGGCCGACGCCGCCGCGGCGGCGAGCACGTCCGCCGCCCAGGGATCGCCCCGGCGCGGCGCAGCCAGGAGCTGCGTCGCCACCTGCTCGGCCGGGGCGCCCGCGTCCGCCAGCACGCGCGCGGCCTCGGCGTGGTGGAGCTCGCGGCTCCCCGGCGGCAGCTCGTGGTAGACCGCGTCGCGCACCAGCGGGTGGGCGAACCCCAGGGGCGGCTCGGCCCGGAGGATCTCGGCGCGGGCGAGCGCCTCCGCCGCCGCGGCGGCCCGCGCCTCGTCCATCCCGGCGAGCGCCGCGAGCACGGGCAGCCCGGCGCCGTCCCCGAGGACGGCGAGCGCGCGGGCGACGGCCGCCGCGTCGGGCGGCAGGCGGCGCAGGCGCGCCAGCACCGTCCGGGAGGCGGCGCGCGGCCGCGCCCGCCGCACCGCGTCGAGCCCGTCCGCGCCCGGGGCCACCCCGTCGTCGGCGAGCGCCAGCAGGAGCTGGCCGAGCAGCAGCGGGTTGCCGCCGGTGGCCTCGAGGCAGGCGTCCGCGAACGCGGGGTCGGGCTCTCCGCCCAGGCGGGCCCCGGCGAGCGCGGCGACGCCGTCCGGCCCGAGCGGCCCCGGGCGGATCGGCACGGCCTCCGGCGCCCCGGCCAGCTCGCCGACCAGCGCGGGGTCGGTGCCCGGGTCCGCCGAGCGCAGCCCCAGCGCCAGCAGCACGGGCAGGCCGTCGAGGCGCCGGGCGAGGTAGGCGAGGAACCGCAGGGAGGGGCGGTCGCACCAGTGGAGGTCGTCCACCACCACGAGCAGCGGGCCCTCCTCCGCGAGATCCGCCGTGAGCCAGAAGAGGCCGTGGAGGGCGGCGAAGGTGACGTCGCCCCGGTCGTCCGCGGGCGGGCTCTCCACGGACTCGAACACCGGGCGCGCCGCCGCGGCCGCCCCCGTCAGGAGGCGCTCGCGCGCGCCCGCCGGCGCGAGCGCGGGCTCGAGGAGCTGGCGCACCACGCCGAAGGGGAACTCCCGCTCCAGCTCGCCGCCGCGGGCCGTCAGCTCCCGCAGCCCGTGCCCGCGCGCGCAGGCCCGGAGCTCCGCGATCAGCCGGCTTTTCCCGATGCCGGCGGGCCCCTCCACGACGGCGATGCCCGGCCGTCCCGCGGCGGCCCCGGCCGCCAGCCCGTCCAGCAGCCCGAGCTCGGTCTCGCGCTCGACGAGCGGGGTGTCGCGGCCCCCGGTCACGGTGCGGCGAACCCTAGCGGCGGCCCGCCGCCGGGGCACCCCGGCTGTGCTAGCCTCGCCGGAGCCCGTCCCCGGAGTGGAGTCGTCCTGCTGTGGCACCAGGCCAGCGCATCGCCGTGACGATGGCTTGCGAGGAATGCAAGCGTCGGAACTACCAGACCATGAAGAGTCGCCGGAACACGCCGGACCGAATCGAGTTCCGGAAGTTCTGCCGGTGGTGTGGCCGCCACACGCCGCACAAGGAGACGCGGTAGGGCATACGCCCCCCGGGGCGTACCGAAGGGTCGTAGCTCAACTGGTAGAGCACCGGTCTCCAAAACCGGGGGTTGGGGGTTCGAGTCCCTCCGGCCCTGTAGTCCACGACGAATGATGGTCACCTGACGATGGCGCGCATCCGACCCGCACGCGGGCAGGACAAGTCGGGGGACGGCGCGCAGCCGGCCCCGGGCGGAGCGCGCGTGCCCGCGAAGCGGAAGTCCGACGCGGCCCGTCCGAACCCCAAGCCGAACCAGCCCGGGCAGCGGCGCAAGCCCGAGAAGGCCGGCTCCGTCACCAAGGCCGTCGCGCAGCAGCGCGGCCGGGGCGGCTCCCGCTTCATCTCCGAGGTCATCGCCGAGCTGAAGAAGGTCTCCTGGCCCGACCGGACGACGCTGATGCAGTCGACCGCGGTCGTCCTGGTGGTCGTCGCTATCGTCTCGGTCTATCTCTGGGCGCTCGACTCCATCTTCGAGCGCGTCGTCGACGCGATCTTCTGACCGAGAGGCACTGACAAGCGTGTTCCGCTGGTACGTCATCAACACCTACTCCGGCCACGAGAAGAAGGTGAAGGCCAACCTCGAGCACCGGCTCGTCTCCCTCGGGCAGCGCGAGCGCGTGCGCGACGTCGTCATCCCGACCGAGCAGGTCGTGGAGACGAAGGACGGCCAGAAGGTCCAGACCGAGAAGCGCCGCCTGCCGGGGTACGTGCTGGTCAACATGGACATGACCCCCGACGCCCTGTGGCTCGTGAAGAACACGCCCGGGGTCACCGGCTTCGTCGGTGGCGGCGGGCGCGAGAACGAGCCCGTGCCGCTGACGCAGATGGAGGTCGACCGCCTCCTGAACGTCGCGACCCAGGAGCGCCCGAAGGTCCGGGCCGACTTCACGGTGGGCGAGAGCGTCAAGGTCATCGCGGGCCCCCTCTCCGACTTCACCGGCGAGATCGCGGAGATCAACGCCGAGCAGGGCCGCCTCAAGGTCCTGGTCAGCATCTTCGGCCGCGAGACGCCGGCCGAGCTCTCGTTCGACCAGGTCAAGAAGCTCACCTGATCCCACGCCGGGGCCCGCGGCCCCGGCACACCGCAAACCCGGGGCGGCCGCCCCGCGATCGAGGACGTCATGGCGAAGAAGGTCCTGCAGGTCATCAAGCTCCAGATCCCCGCCGGGCAGGCGTCCCCCGCCCCGCCCGTGGGTCCGGCGCTCGGTGGCGCCAGCATCAACATCATGGAGTTCTGCAAGGCGTTCAACGCGCAGACCCAGTCGGGGAACGGCACCATCACCCCGGTCGAGGTGACGGTCTACGAGGACCGCTCGTTCACCTTCATCACGAAGGTGCCGCCGGCGGCGGTGCTCATCCGCCAGGCGCTGGGCATCCCGAAGGGCAGCCCGGAGCCGCACAAGGAGAAGGTGGCGAACCTGACGCGCGACCAGCTGCGCCAGATCGCCGAGACGAAGATGCCCGACCTCAACGCGAACAGCGTCGAGTCGGCCATGGAGATCATCGCGGGGACGGCGCGTAGTATGGGCGTGACCGTCGACGCGGCGTAGCAGGGGAGCACGAGAGATGGCGAAGCGCGGCAAGCGCTACCAGCAGGCGAAGTCGGAGATCGACGCGGAGCGCGTCTACCACCCCCTGCACGCGGTGAAGATGATCAAGTCGCAGGAGCTGACGCGCTTCGACCCGACGGTCGAGGTGCACATGCGGCTCGGCGTCAACGTGCGGCACGCGGACCAGCAGCTGCGCGGCACGATCTCCCTCCCGCACGGGACGGGCAAGGACGTGACCGTCGCGGTGTTCGCCGAGGGCGACAAGGCCCGCGAGGCCGAGACGGCCGGCGCGGACGTGGTGGGCGGCGACGACCTCGCCAAGCGCATCCAGGAGGGCTTCGACGAGTTCGACGTCGTGATCGCGACGCCGGACATGATGGGCACGGTCGGCAAGCTCGGCCGCATCCTCGGCCCCTCCGGCAAGATGCCGAACCCCAAGAGCGGCACCGTGACCTTCGACGTCGGCAAGGCCGTGCAGGACGTCAAGGCCGGCAAGGTGGAGTACCGCACCGACCGCGCCGGGATCATCCACATCGGCATCGGCAAGCGGTCCTTCGAGGAGCGCCAGCTCATCGAGAACTACCAGGCCGTGCTGGAGGAGATCGTCCGGGTCAAGCCGGCGGCCGCCAAGGGCAAGTACCTGAAGTCGATCACGATGGCCCAGACCATGGGCCCGGGCATCCCGGTCGACACCACCCGCACCGCGGCCGCCGAGGTCCTGGAGGAGCCGGCGGCCTAGCCCCGCAGCACACGGACCGACCGTAGACCCACGGGGGCGGCTCAGCCGCCTCAAACGCCCGCGAGGGCGCCCGTGCGAGGCCGGCGACCAGCACCGACGGGGACCCGTTCACGGGTCGCCTCCGCTGTCGCCCGCCCGCAGGGGCGGGAGAGACAGATGGAGGTGACACCCTGAACCGAGAAGAGAAGGCCGCAGCGATCGCCGCGCTCACCGAGCGCATGGCGGCGTCGACCACCGTCATCGCGACCGACTTCCGCGGGCTCACGGTCAAGCAGCTCGGCGAGCTGCGCGACAAGCTCCGCGAGGCGGACACCGAGTACACGGTGGTCAAGAACACGCTCGCCCGGCGCGCCGCGAACGACACCGGCCGCGAGGGCCTGCTGCCATACCTGGACGGCCCCACCGGCCTGCTCTGGGTCAACGGCGACCCGGCCGTGGCCGCGAAGGCGCTCGACGGCTTCGCCTCGGAGCACTCCGAGGCCATGACCGTGAAGGGCGGCCTGCTGGACGGGGCCGACCTCGCGGCGGCCGACGTCACGCGGCTCGCGAAGCTGCCGTCCCGCGAGGTGCTCCTGGCGCAGCTCGCCGGCGGCATCGCCTCCCCGCTCACCGGCCTGGCCGGCGGCCTCAACAACCTGATCGGCGGTCTCGCCCGCTCCCTCGGCGCCCTGCAGGCGCAGAAGGAGTCCGAGGAGTCCGCGGCGGCCTGACGCCGTCACACCACCCTTCACAGCGACACACGAGGAGACACACAGAATGGCGACGACCGAGGAGTGGATCGAGGAGCTCAAGAGCATCTCCGTGCTCGAGCTCTCGGAGCGCATCAAGGCCATCGAGGAGACCTTCGGCGTCTCGGCGGCGGCCCCCGTGGCCGTGGCGGCCGCGCCGGCGGGCGGCGGTGACGGCGGCGGTGCCGCCGCGGCGGAGGAGCAGACCGCCTTCACCGTGAGCCTCGACGCCGCGGGCGACAAGAAGATCCAGGTCATCAAGGTGGTCCGCGCGGTCACCGGCCTGGGCCTGAAGGAGGCCAAGGAGCTGGTCGACAACGCCCCGAGCGCCGTCAAGGAGGGCGTGACCAAGGAGGAGGCCGACTCCATCAAGGGCCAGCTCGAGGAGGCCGGAGGCATCGTCACCCTGAAGTAGCGACAAGCCGGGCCCGGCCGTCGCCGCCTTCGGCGTCGCCGACTGCGCCGGGCCCGGCGGACGACCGCACCGGCTCCCGCCGGGGATGGCGGTCGGACAAGCAGTGCGACCATGCGGCCGTTCACCAGTTCCGGTGGACGGCCGTTGTCGTCTCTGATTGCCTCCGCCGCCGTGCGCCGTGCCGTCCTCACCGCCGCCTCCGCCGCCCTGGCGGCCGCGGCGCTCGCCCCCGCCGCGCACGGCGCGCTGGTCTCGCAGGGGGGCGTCCGGATGGGCACCGACGCCCTCTGGAGCCGCGGGGCCCTGGGCCAGCAGGAGACGGTGGCGATCCTCGACGAGGGCTTCGCCGGGCTCGACCGCTCCATCGCGCTCGGCGAGCTGCCGTCGCGCGACCGGCTGACGATCCGGCTGTTCGACCCGGCCTCCGGCGAGGGGGGCCAGACCGAGTTCGGGGTGCCGACCCAGCACGGCGTCCGCATGGCCGAGCTGGTGCACGACCTGGCGCCCCAGGCGCGCCTCGTGCTGGTGGGCTACCGCACCCAGGACCAGTTCGCGCAGGCGGCCGCCTGGATCGCCGCCGAGGGCATCCCGGTCGTGTCCCACTCCAACTCGTTCCTCACGCCGCCGTTCGACGGCACCGGCCCCGCGGCGCGGGCCGTGGACGCGGCGGCCGCCGCGGGCGTGCTCTGGGTGAACTCGGCCGGCAACTACGCCCAGCGCCATTGGCGCGGCACGACCGGGCCGGAGGGCACCGTCATCCCGGTCGCCCCCGCGGCGGGCACCCCGATGCTCTTCAGCCTCACCTGGACGGCGCCGGGGGTCACGGCGACCCTCGCCCTGGAACGGCAGGACGCGACCGGCGCGTGGGTGGAGGTCCAGCGGGCGGCGGCCGTGAGCCCGGTCAACGCCCAGACCACGCCGGTCGTGGCCGACGGGGGCGCCTACCGTCTCGTCGCCCGCGTGACGGCGGGCGGCACCGCGCCGCTCGACCTGTGGTCGCAGACGGTCGGCTTCGGGCCGCTCGCGGTCGCCGACGGCAGCATCCCCACGCCCGGCGACGCCGCCGGATCGCTCACGGTGGGCGCGGTCAAGTGGACCGGCACCGCCCGGGAGCCCTACTCCTCGGCCGGCCCGACCGCCGACGGGCGCATGAAGCCGGACCTCGTCGGGCCGACCTACGTGACCTCGAACCCCGAGTGGCCCGGCACCGCGGGCACGTCGGCGGCCACCGCCCACGTCGCCGCGGCCGCGGTGCTGCTGCGCCAGGCGCGCCGGGCCGCGGGTCTGCCCGTCGCCCCGGCCGACATCCGTCAGGCGCTCGCGGCGACGGCGCTCGACCTGGGGGCGCCCGGCCCCGACACGTCCTACGGCGCGGGCATGGCGCGCGTCGACGCCGATCCCCCCGCGCTGCTCGTCCGCGTCTCGGGTGGAGCACGACGCGTCGTGCGGGTCAGGTCCGCCGACGCCGGTACGATCCGCCGGGTGCGGATCGCGATCGACGGGCGCGGCGTGAGGAGCGTGGGACGCCCGCGGACGGGCGTGCGCCTGCGGGCGCTGTCCCCGGGGACCCACCGGCTCGAGGTCGTCGCCGAGGACATGGCCGGGAACATCACCCGGCGGGTGCGGACCCTGCGGGGCGCTCCCCGGTGAGGCGGGCGGGATGGCTCGCCGCCGCCGCGGTGGCCCTCGCCGCCGGCGCGGCGCACGCCGGCGCGGGCGCGGCCGCCCCTCCGGCCTCGCTGACCGTGGACGCGAAGCCGGGCCAGGTGGCCCGCGCCGCCGCCGGGCTCCAGCGGGCGGGCCTGCGGATCCAGCGCCGCCACGGCCGCGCGCTCCAGGTGGTGGCCGACCCGGTCCGCGCGCGGGCGCTCGGCGACCTGCCGGGCGTCGCCGGCGCGCGCGTGGCCAGCGGCGCCTTCGGCGACGACGTCGCCGTGAGCCAGGGCCTGGAGCGCTCCGGCGCCGACGTCCTCGGCCGGGTGGGCGGCGGGGGCGAGGGCCTCACCATCGCGATCCTCGACATGGGCTTCGGCCAGGGCCTCGCGAGGCTCCAGGGGCTCGGCGAGCTCCCGCCCGCGGCGCGCCTGGAGACGTTGTCGTTCGACGCCGCCAGCGGCCTCGCGGGCCGCAACGCCTACGGCAACCGCACCAACCACGGCGAGATCGTGGCCCAGACGGTCTACGACTACGCGCCGAACGCCCGGTACATCCTCGCCAACTACCACACCGAGGCCGACTTCCTGGTGGCGGCCGAGGCGCTCATCGCCCGCCGCCCGGACATCGTCGTCCACTCCAACTCGTTCATCGAGGGCCCCTTCGACGGCACCTCCGCGTCGGCGCGCGCGGTCGACCGCGCCGCGACGGCCGGGATCCTCTGGTTCAACTCGGCGGGCAACTACGCGCGCCTGCACTGGTCCGGGCCGTGGGCCGACGCGGACGCCGACACCGACCTCGACTGGCCGAACGGCGACAACTGGAGCTTCGGCCGCGGGGCCGGCAACCCGATCACCTTCGCGCTGTCCTGGACCTCGCCGCCGGGCGGGCCGGTGACGGACCTCGACCTGGTGCTGGAGCGCCTGGAGCCGACCGGCACCTGGATCCCCGTGGCCGCCTCGGCCGACCGCCAGGCGCAGGGCAGCCCCACCGCCGAGCGCATCGTCGGCTACTCGCCGCCGGCCGACGCCACCTTCCGCCTGCGCGTCCTGCGCGTCGCCGGGCCGGAGCCGGCCGGCGACCTGACGCTCTTCTCCCGCGAGATCCCGCTCGCCGACATCGGCGGCACCGTCACCAGCTCCATCCCGACGCCCGGGGACGCCGCCGGCGCCATCGCGGTCGGCGCGGTCGACTGGCGCGGCAACTCCTACAAGTCGTACTCGTCGCAGGGGCCGAGCGACGACGGCCGCATCAAGCCGGACCTCGTGGCCCCCACCGACACCCGCATCATGGGCCCCGAGGGCTTCCGGGCGGTGGGCGGCACCTCGAACGCCGCCCCCAACGCCGCGGGCGCGGCCGCCGTGCTGCTGGCCGCCGAGCGCCGCGCGGGCCGGGCGCCGTCGGCCGCCACGATCCGCGGCGCCCTGGTCCAGGGCGCCCTCGACCTGGGCGAGCCCGGCCCCGACGGCGTCTTCGGCTTCGGCCGCGTGCGCGTGAGCCTCACCCCGCCGCGAATCGCGCGGCCCACGCCCGCGCCCCTGGCGGCCGTGCGCGGGCGGGTCGCGGTGAAGTTCACCGCGCTGTCGCGCTCGCGCGTGTCCACCTGGCGGCTCGCGGTGGACGGCCAGCCGGCGGTCCGCAACGCCCAGACCTACCCGCGCGGCATCACCGTGGACACGCGCCGCCTGCCCGACGGCTGGCACCAGCTCGCCGTCGAGGCGAAGGACTTCCCGGGCAACGTCGGGACGTCGGTGTGGTCGATCCGGGTCGACAACACCCGGCCGACGCTGATCGTGCGGCGCGTCGCCACCAAGCGCCTGCGCCCGGCCCGCGTCCCGGGCCGCGGCTCCCGGCCCGTGCGCCGCCGGGACGTCCGGTTCATCGCGGCCATCGCGGACCCCGGCACGACCGGGCGGATGACGGCGACGGTCACCGCCCGGCCCCGGCGCGGGCGCGCGCTGCCGCCGAGGACCGTCAAGGTGAAGCAGGGCCAGCTCGTGCCGATCCGCGTCGGCGCGCTCCCCGCCGGCCGGTGGCGGGTGACGGTCGACCTGCGCGACCGGGCGGGCAACGCGGCCCGGGCGACCCGCTCGTTCATCGTCCGCTGACGCGGAATCGGCGCGGCGCCCTTGCGGTCACCTCGTGCCGTCGCGCACAATGCCGCACGGCGCAACCGCCGCCTCAGGGGGCGGTGGCACACCTCGACCCGGGAGGATCACCCGATGCCGCTGGACAGGGAGCTCAAGAGCGCGCTGCGCGACAAGGTGTCGACGGCGAACAAGAGCAACGTCGACGCGGTCGCCGACGAGGTCAACGCGGCCCTCGCGACCCTCGACGCCGACGACAAGGACCACGCCCGCCTCACCGGCTGGCTCGAGGACCTCTCCACCGTCAAGGGCGGCGGCGTCCCCGGCAAGTTCTCCTGAGACGCGCGCCGCGCCGCGCCGTCCGCCCCGCCGGGCGGACGGCGGCGCGGGGTGCCCTGCTCAGCGCCCCCGGGGGCGGGGGGTCTGCAGCAGCCGCTGCAGGCGCCGGGTCTCGGCGAGCGCGTTGACCGGCCGGCGGTCGGAGGGCACGTCGCGGCCGCGCTGGATGCGCCCCTCGCGGCCCTCG
>JBFWPT010000023.1:0-5979 GCA_050249835.1 Thermoleophilia bacterium | reverse complement strand
TCAGCGCCCCCGGGGGCGGGGGGTCTGCAGCAGCCGCTGCAGGCGCCGGGTCTCGGCGAGCGCGTTGACCGGCCGGCGGTCGGAGGGCACGTCGCGGCCGCGCTGGATGCGCCCCTCGCGGCCCTCGCGCGCCTCGACCCAGCGCTCGTAGGAGGCGATCAGCTCCAGCAGGCTCTCCACGAGCCCGATGCCCTGGGGCTCGCCCGAGTAGGGCTGCCCGTCCAGAAGGAGCGTGCGGCCGTCGGCGAGCCACGCCAGCTCGCCCTCGCCCGGCCGCGCGGCGCGCACCCCGGAGAGCGAGACGCGCACGGCGAGGCCGTGCCACTCGCGCTTCAGGACCCCCGGCTCCACGGCCGGGCGGAAGCCGAAGGCCCGCATGCGCCGGCGCTCGTCCGGTGAGGTCCACTGGCGGTGCGTGGCCTCCAGCAGCGTGCGGAGGCGATCGTGCATCCCGTCCCCGCCCGGGCCGTCCGCGTATGAGGGCAGGGACCCCATCGGGGCAGTATGCATCACGGGGGCGGACGACCGGGGCGTCGCATCCGCATGCGGTGGTACGATCACCGGCCTTGGCCGACGGGTTCCTTCGAGGGTGGCTGCCCCGCGCACCGCAGCCCCTCACGGCCGCTCGCACCGATGCGAGCGTTGCCGTTGCGGTCGGAGCCTGCCCGCTGATATCGTCCGCCGTTGCGCCCGAGCCGGTCTTCCGGCTTCCCGCCGTCCCTCGCCCGCTCTCGTCAGGAGGCCTCGCGACTTGAGCACCCGCCCCGCTGCCCGCGTCCGCCACTCCTTCTCCAAGCAGGAGAAGGTTCGTGACGTCCCCAACCTCATCGACATCCAGCGCTCGTCCTTCGAGTGGTTCATCGAGAAGGGCCTGCGCGAGACGATCGACGACATCTCGCCGATCGAGGACTTCACCGGCACCCTCGCGGTGCAGTTCGGCAAGTACACGCTCGGCGGCTGGGAGCCGGGCATGCCGTACGACCACATCCAGCCGAACGACCCCATCAAGGACTGCCGCGAGAAGGACATCACCTACGCGGCGCCCCTGACCATGGAGGTCGCCTTCGTCAACCGTGAGACCGGGGAGATCCGGGAGCAGAAGGTCTTCATGGGCGACCTGCCCCTGATGACCGACTGGGGCACGTTCATCATCAACGGCACCGAGCGCGTCGTCGTGACGCAGCTCGTGCGCTCCCCGGGCGCCTACGTGATGGAGCCGAAGGACCGCGAGAAGCAGGTCTTCATCGCGAACCTGATGCCGTCGCGCGGGTCCTGGGTCGAGCTCGAGATCGACAAGAAGGGCCTCGTCCACGTCCGCATCGACCGCAAGCGCAAGCTGCCGGTCACCACGCTGCTGTTCGCGCTGGGCTACTCGCGCGACGACGTGGCGAACCTCTTCCGTCACCCGGAGGACCCGGACCGGGTCAACCCGTTCATCCAGGCGACCCTGGACAAGGACGCGACCGAGGGCAACCCGCAGACCGGCGACCGCACCTCCCTCGAGGAGATGGAGAAGATCGTCTCCGAGATCCACGCCCTCGCGCAGGGCCTGGAGGAGAAGGGCGCCGAGGAGCGGGCCGCCGTCGAGGCCGAGATCGAGAAGCTCGAGAAGAAGCTCGACCTCCGGGCCGGCGACATCATGCAGCACGCCCTCATCGAGGTCTTCAAGAAGCAGCGCCCGGGCGAGCCGCCGACGGTGGACAACTCCCGCGCGCTCGTGAAGTCCCTCTTCTTCGACCCGAAGCGCTACGACCTCACCAAGGTCGGCCGCTACAAGCTCGACGCCCGCCTGGGCCTCGACCTGGGCTCGGACGTCCGCACGCTCACCAACCCGCGGTTCACCGGCCGCATCTCCGGCATGACCGACGACCTCGTCGAGCTCATCCGCCGCCTGGTGGCGCTGCCGATCAAGATCGGGCTCCCCGAGGACTCGAAGGACTTCGCCGCGGACTCCGCGACGATGCCGCGCGACGAGATCGCCGGCGACCTGGACGAGTACGAGCACTTCGGCAACCGGCGCCTGCGCACCGTGGGCGAGCTCATCCAGGAGGCCTTCCGCATCGGCCTCTACCGGATGGAGCGCGTCGTCCGCGAGCGGATGAGCACCGAGGACGTCGACACGATCACCCCGCAGACGATCATCAACATCCGCCCGGTGGTCGCGGCGCTGAAGGAGTTCTTCGGCTCCTCGCAGCTCTCGCAGTTCATGGACCAGACGAACTCGCTGTCGGGGCTCACGCACCGGCGCCGCCTGTCGGCGCTCGGCGCCGGCGGCCTCACCCGCGAGCGCGCCCCCATCGAGGTGCGCGACGTCCACCAGACGCACTACGGCCGCATGTGCCCGATCGAGACGCCGGAGGGCCCGAACATCGGCCTCATGGGCTCGCTCGGCTCCTACGCCACCCTGAACGAGTTCGGGTTCATCCAGACCCCGTACCGCCGGGTGGTGAAGGGCGTCGTGACCCTGGACGTCGACGAGCTCGACGCCACCCAGGAGGAGCACAAGGTCATCGCGCAGGCGAACGCCGAGCGCGACAAGAAGGGCGCCCTCATCGGCCCCGTGCTCTGCCGCAAGGGCGGCGAGCCGATCCTCGCCGACCCGGCCGACGTCGAGTACATGGACGTCTCGCCGCAGCAGATCGTCTCGGTCGCCACGGCGCTCATCCCGTTCCTCGAGCACGACGACGCGAACCGCGCGCTCATGGGCGCCAACATGCAGCGTCAGGCCGTGCCGCTCATGATCACCGAGGCCCCGCTCGTGGGCACCGGCATCGAGAAGCGCGCCGCGGTCGACACGGGCGACGTGGTCATCAGCCGCACCGACGGCACCGTCGCCGCGGTCGACGCCGACCACATCATCATCGAGGACCCCCAGGGCGAGCTCGAGCATTACGAGCTGCACAAGTTCACGCGCTCGAACCAGGGCACGCTGATCCACCAGAAGCCCATCGTCCGCAAGGGCCAGGTCGTCGAGAAGGCGGAGCCCCTCGCCGACGGGTCCTCCACGGACCAGGGCGAGCTGGCGCTCGGCTCCAACATGCTCGTCGCCTTCATGTCCTGGGAGGGCTACAACTTCGAGGACGCGATCATCATCTCGGAGCGCCTCGTGAAGGACGACGTCCTGTCGTCCATCCACATCGAGGCCTACGAGGTCGACGCCCGCACCACCAAGCTGGGCGCCGAGGAGATCACCCGCGACATCCCGAACCGCTCCGAGGAGTCCCTCAAGGACCTCGACGAGCGCGGCATCGTGCGCATCGGCGCCGAGGTGATGTCGGGCGACCTGCTCGTCGGGAAGGTCACGCCGAAGGGCGAGACCGAGCTGACCGCCGAGGAGAAGCTGATCCGCGCCATCTTCAAGGAGAAGGCCGGCGAGGTCCGCGACACCTCCCTCAAGGTCCCGCACGGCGAGGGCGGCAAGGTCATCGACGTCAAGGTCTTCGACCGCGAGAACGGCGACGACCTGTCGCCGGGCGTCAACCAGCTCGTGCGCGTCTACGTCGCCAAGCGGCGCAAGATCGCCGAGGGCGACAAGCTCGCCGGCCGCCACGGCAACAAGGGCGTCATCTCGAAGATCGTCCCCGAGGAGGACATGCCGTTCCTCGAGGACGGCACGCCGATCGACATGATCCTCAACCCGCTGGGCGTGCCGTCGCGCATGAACATCGGGCAGATCCTCGAGACGCACCTCGGCTGGGCCGCCGCGCGCGGCTGGATCGACGGCGCCTACGAGGAGGGCGGGGCGAACGGCCACGACGCGCCGCAGCGCACCTTCGTCGCGACGCCGGTGTTCGACGGCGCCACCGTCGAGGACGTGGACCGCGTGCTCAAGGACTGGTCCGCCAGCCACGAGGGCAACCCGATCCAGCTCGCCGTGGACGAGAACGACCGCGCGGGCCGCCAGGCGTCGGGCCGCATGAAGCTCTACAACGGCCGCACCGGCGAGCCGTACGAGGGCAAGGTCACCGTCGGCTACATGTACATGCTGAAGCTTCTCCACCTGGTGGACGACAAGATCCACGCGCGCTCCACCGGCCCGTACTCGCTCGTCACCCAGCAGCCGCTGGGCGGCAAGGCGCAGTTCGGCGGCCAGCGCTTCGGCGAGATGGAGGTGTGGGCCCTCGAGGCGTACGGGGCGGCCTACACCCTCCAGGAGATGCTCACCATCAAGAGCGACGACACGGTCGGCCGCGTGAAGGCCTACGAGGCGATCGTGAAGGGCGAGAACATCCAGGAGCCCTCCATCCCGGAGAGCTTCAAGGTGCTCCTGAAGGAGATGCAGAGCCTCGGGCTGGACGTGAAGGTGCAGGGCGAGGCCGGGCCGGAGTTCACGGCACGCGAGGAGGACGACGACCTCCTGCGCGCGGCCGAGGAGCTCGGCATCGACCTGTCCGGCGGCCTCGGGGCCACCACGGAGGACGCAGAGGGGGCCGACGGCGCGCCGGCGGCGGAGGGCGATGAGGCCGGTGTCGCGGCCGCGTCCGACGCCGCGGACACCGACGCGACGGAGGGGTAGGGGGCCCGGCGGGTCCGGGGCGCGCGCCCGAGCGGCGCGCGCCCCGGCCCGTCGTGACGACCGGCGGAGTCTTCCGCCCGGGCGACGCACCGCGAGGCGCGACCGGGCACACGAGAAAGGCGCGGCATCTTGATCGACATCAACAACTTCGACTCCATCACCATCGGTCTGGCCTCCTCCAAGCAGATCCGGCAGTGGAGCTCGGGCGAGGTCACCAAGCCCGAGACCATCAACTACCGGACGCTGAAGCCGGAGAAGGACGGCCTCTTCTGCGAGAAGATCTTCGGTCCGACCAAGGACTGGGAGTGCTACTGCGGCAAGTACAAGCGCGTCCGCTACAAGGGCATCATCTGTGAGCGCTGCGGCGTCGAGGTCACGCGCGCCAAGGTGCGCCGTGAGCGGATGGGCCACATCGACCTGGCCGCGCCCGTCAGCCACATCTGGTTCTTCAAGGGCGTCCCGAGCCGCATCGGCTACATGCTGGACATCGCCCCGAAGGAGCTGGAGAAGGTCCTCTACTTCGCCGCCTCCATCGTCACCGAGGTGGACGAGGACGGCCGCGCCGAGGAGCTCGACCGCCTCGAGACCGAGGTGGTCGCCGCCGTCGAGATGTTCGGGCAGGAGAAGGAGGAGCGCCTCCTCGAGCTGAACGAGCGCCTCGACCGCCGCGTGCAGTGGCTCCGCGAGGGCGAGGCCCCCGGGCTCACGGACGAGGACGAGTACTGGATCGACGACCTGCAGCGCGACCGCTCCTCGGAGGACCCCGAGGCGCGCCGCGAGCTGACGGACGCCGACCGCAAGCAGGCCGAGTCGGACCTCCGCAAGGAGACCGACGTCTCGCTGAAGGACATCGAGCGGTACACCGAGGAGGCGATCACCCGCCTCCAGGACGCCTGGCTCACCTTCAAGGGCATCAAGCGCGGCGACATCGTCGCCGACGAGCAGCTCTTCCGCGAGATGAAGGACCGGTTCGGCTCGCCGCACGGCTACGCCCAGCTCTTCCAGGGCGGCATGGGCGCGACGGCCATCAAGGCCCTGCTCGACGACCTCGCCACCCGCTCGCCCAACGCGGACGACGACGACAAGTCGCGCGTGAAGCTGCACGACCTCGCCGACGAGCTGCGCGAGACCATCAAGACGTCCAAGGGCCAGCGCCAGGCGCGCGCCCTCAAGCGCCTCAAGGTCGTCTCGGCGTTCATCCGCTCCCAGAACAACCCGGGGTGGATGGTCCTCGAGGCCGTGCCGGTCATCCCGCCGGAGCTGCGGCCGATGGTCCAGCTCGACGGTGGCCGCTTCGCCACCAGCGACCTGAACGACCTCTACCGCCGCGTCATCAACCGCAACAACCGCCTCAAGCGGCTCCTCGACCTCGGCGCGCCCGAGATCATCGTGAACAACGAGAAGCGGATGCTGCAGGAGGCGGTCGACGCCCTGTTCGACAACGGGCGCCGCGGCCGCGCGGT
>JBFWPT010000022.1:0-59855 GCA_050249835.1 Thermoleophilia bacterium | reverse complement strand
GCCGCCTTGGCGTCCTGGCTGCGGTTCTACAATCACCAGCGACCGCACAGCTCCCTGGCCCGCCAGACGCCAGCCGCCCGGCTGGCATGGCTCCTTGGGAACAACGTGCTGGCGGCCCACAACTAGACGGGGGCGCCCCCCCGCCGCCGGCGGGCGCGGTCCACCACCAGGCGCCAGCCGAGCATCAGGGCGCCGAGGACGATCGCGGCGACCACCACGAACGACGGCGCCGTGCCCCGGTCGAAGACCAGGCCGCGCAGCAGCATCCCGCCCACGATCGTCGCGCCCCAGACGGCGAGGCCGGTCGCCGGGGCGGCCGGGTGCCGCCAGCCGCGGGACACGAGCCATCCGGCGGCCGCCCCGACCAGGAACGGGGCGGCGACCTCCAGGGTCCCCCCGACGGCCGACCCCTCCTCGTGGCTCGCGCGCCCGAGGGCCGCGAACAGCACGACCGCCCCCGCGTCGGCGAGGGCGGCCCCGGCGATCTCCTTCGGGCCCCTGGCTACGACGCCGCGCGCGCCACGCGGGCGACGCCCGTGGCCTCGGCGGCCTCGCGCACCGCGGCCGCGACGGCCGGCACCAGGCGCGCGCTGAAGATCGACGGCACCACGTTCACCTCGGACACCCCGCCCTCCTCGGCGGCGGTCGCGGCGATCGCGGCGGCGGCGGCCAGCGTCATCTCCTGGTTGATCACGGTCGCGCGGCAGTCGAGCGCCCCGCGCCAGATGCCCGGCGAGGCGAGCCCGGAGTTGATCTGGTTCGGCACGTCCGGGCGGCCGGTCGCGTAGACGCGGGCCACCGCGGCGGCGTCGGCCGGGGGGATCTCCGGCTCGGGCATCGCCAGGGCCAGCACGACCGGGTCGGCGGCCATCGCGCGCACGTCGTCGGCCGTGAGCAGCCCCGGCGTGGACATCCCGACGAACACGTCGGCGCCGCGGAGCACCTCGGCGGTGGAGCCGGCGGCGCCGTCCGGGTTCGTGTTCTGCGCGAACCACTCCCGGTCGTCTCCGATGTCCCCGCGCCCGGCGTGGATCGCGCCCTTCGAGTCGCAGGCGACGACCGCGCCGGCGCCCGCGGCGACGAGGAGCCGCACCGCCGCCTGGCCGCCGGGGCCGAGCCCCGCGACGACGACGCGCGCGTCGGCGAGCGTCTTGCCGCCGACGGACAGCCCGTTGGTGACGGCGGCGAGGACGGCCGCCGCCGTGCCCTGCTGGTCCTCGTGGAACACCGGGACGTCGATCCGCTCCTGGATGAGGCGCTGCACCTCGAAGCATCGCGGCGCCGCGATGTCGCTGAGGTGGATGCCCGCGAACACCGACGAGCAGAGCACGACGGCCTCGGCGATCTCGGCCGGGTCGCGCAGGTCCACCGGCAGGGGGAAGGCGTCGATCCCGGCCAGCGTCCGGAGCAGGACGGCCTTCGCCTCCAGGGCGGGGAGGGACGCCTCGGCGCCCAGGTCGCCCTGGCCCACGACGGACGAGCCGTCGCTCACGACCATCACGCTGTTGCCCTTGATCGTGTACTCCCAGGCCTGCTCGAAGTCGTGGTGGATCGCCATGCAGACGCGGGCGACACCGGGCGTGTAGGCCATCGAGAGGTCGTCGCGGCTCGCGACCGGCACGCGGTTCTGCATGCCCACCTTGCCGCCGGCGTGCGCCTGGAAGACGCGGTCCACCGTCGCCTCCACCGTGACGCCCTCCACCGCGGCCACGGCGGCGGCGACCGCGTCGCCGTGCGCCTCGTCGCGCACCTTCACCGAGATGTCCCGGGTGACCGCCTCCGTGCCGGACCGCACGATGTCCACGCCGCCGGTCTCCCCGCCGGCCTCGCCGATCGCGGCCAGCACCCTCCCGAGGTTGCCTACGCGGGCCGGGATGGAGGCGCGGATGGTCAGCGAGTGGTTGGCGTGCGGCATGGAAGGGACCCCGTGGGCGTTCGACAGGCGACGGGTAGCCTACGCCGCCCGCGGGGGCGGGTGGACCGGCCGGTCAGGCGGCGAGCAGGTCGTCCACCGCGGCGCCCAGCCCGTCGAGCGACAGCTCGTGCATGGGGAAGAGGGTCCGGACCGCCGCGAGCGTCGGCGCGCCGTGCACCCGGTCCCACCACGAGACGGGCACCGGGTTGATCCACGCCCGGGCCGGGAAGGCGTCCGCGAGGCGCTCCAGCCACACCCCGCCGGGCTCCTCGTTGTGCTGGTACCAGTCGATCGCGCCGCCCGGCATGGTCAGCTCGCTCGGCGCCATGCAGGCGTCCCCCACCACCACCAGGCGGTGGTCCGGGCCGATCCGGGCCAGCAGGTCGAGGGTCGCCTCCGAGCGCGACGGCAGCAGGGCCGCGCCGGTGTAGAGCCGGTCGTACACGCAGTTGTGGAAGTAGCGCACCGTCAGCTCGCGCAGCCCGCCGCCCTGGCCCATGGCCGAGAAGAGCCGGCCGACCAGGGCCGAGTGGGGGTCCATCGACCCGCCGACGTCCAGCAGCAGCACCACCCGCATCGCGTTGCGCCGCGGCCGGCGGAAGCGCAGCGACAGCCGCCCGCCCGCGTCCGCCGTGTCGTCGATGGTCCCGTCCAGGTCGAGCTCCGTGGCCGGGCCCTCCAGGCGGGTCGTGAGGCGCCGCAGCCGCCGCAGCGCGAGGCCCATCTCGCGGACCCCGATCACCTCGTCCCCCCGGTACTCGCGATACCGCCGGTCGGCCAGCACCTGGGCGGCGGTGCGGTGGCCGCTGCGCCCGCCGATCCGCACCCCGCCCGGGTGCCACCCCGAGTGGCCGAACGCCGAGGTCCCGCCCGTGCCGATCCAGCGCGAGCCGCCGTGGTGCTCCCCCTCCTGCTCGCGCAGGCGCTCCTCCAGGCGGGCGCGCAGGGCCTCCAGGTCGATGCGCTCCATCGCGGCGCCGAGGCGCGCGCGATCCTCCTCGGAGACCTCCAGGGGCGCCGGCTGCCGCGCGAGCCACTCCCACACCTCGTCCGCGAGCTCCTCGGTCGCCGGCTCCAGGCCGTCGAGGTAGGTCGCGAAGGCGAGGTCGAAGTCGTCGTAGTGCCGCTCGCTCTTCACCAGCAGCGAGCGCGCGAGCCCGTGGAAGCGGGTCAGGGAGCTGTCGGCCAGCCCCCGTCCGAGGGCGTCCTGCAGGGCGAGCCACTCGTCCAGCGCCACCGGCACGCCCCGCGCGCGGAGCGCCACCAGCAGCCCCTCGAACACCTAACGGGCGGTGGCCGGGCGGGCGCGCAGGGCCGTGTGGCGCCGCGCGAGCTCCACGTCGTGCGGCGTCTTCAGCACCACGCCCAGGAACGGCAGCTCCTCGCGGATGCGCTCCGGCGCGACCCCGGCGATCACGAGCGCCTGCACCCAGTCGATCAGCTCGCTGGTGCTGGGGCGCTTGCGCAGGCCGTCGAAGGAGCGCAGCACGTAGAAGGCCTCCAGCGCGGCGCCGAGCAGGGCGTCGTCGAGCCCGGGGTGGTGCACCCGGACGATCGCCTCCAGCTCGTCGGGCGAGGGAAAGGCGATGTAGTGGAAGACGCACCGGCGCAGGAACGCGTCCGGCAGCTCCTTCTCGGCGTTCGAGGTGATGATGACCACCGGCCGCTCGGCCGCGGCGACGGTGCGCCCCGTCTCCGGGATGTGGAAGCTCATGCGGTCGAGCTCCCAGAGCAGGTCGTTGGGGAACTCGAGGTCGGCCTTGTCGATCTCGTCGATCAGCAGCACCACGCGGTGATCGGCCGCGAACGCCTCGCCAAGGCGCCCCAGGCGGATGTAGCGCGCGATGTCCGACGGGTCGCCCTCGCCGAACTGGCCGTCGTAGAGGCGCTGGACCGTGTCGTAGACGTAGAGGCCGTCCTGGGCGCGGGTCGTCGACTTGACGCCCCACACCAGCAGCTCCATCCCGAGGGCCTCCGCCACGGCCTCGGCCAGCAGGGTCTTGCCGGTCCCGGGCTCACCCCGGACGAGCAGCGGGCGCCCCAGGGCGACGGCCACGTCCACGGCCGCCCGGAGGTCGTCGCCCGCGATGTACCCGGTGGTCCCCGTGAACCCCGTCGTCACCGGCGCACGCGGCGCACGATGGAGCTCCCCGCGCCCGTCAGCACCAGCGCGGCGCCGAGGGCGGTGAGGGCCAGGAACGGCCACGGCGGCTCGTCGCGCTCGCCGGGGCCGCGCGGCTCGGGCAGGGCCAGGATGCCGCCGCCCGTGTCCACGGCCGTGTCCGGCGGCGGGTCGGACGTGACCGACAGGCCGAGGATGTCCCGGTCGTAGGTCTGCTGGACGGCCCCGGCGAACTCCTCGAACCCGGCGCCGTTCGCCTCCGCCACCTCGAGCGCGGCCTTCAGCTCGGTGGGCGGGTAGTGGCCGTCGATGACCCGGTTGTCCACGTAGTCGAGGAAGATCGTCTCCGTGGCCGACGGGGAGGCCTGGGCGCCCGCGGTCGCGACGCCCACGGCAAGGGCGATCGCGAGGGCCGCGAGGCACGCGGCCAGGATCCTGCGGGCACAGAGCATCCTGCGACAGTAGTGGGCGCCCCGGCTCTGCGGCAACCGACCCCCCGATTTCCATACGAAACCCTGATCTGGCCGCGCCCCGTGGGGAGGCGGGGCCTTGGTAGCCTCACCGCCCGTGAAGGTCCTCATCACGGGCGCCACCGGCTTCGCCGGGCGCCACCTGTCCTCCTGCTGCGCCGCCCTCGGGCACGAGGTGCACGCCCTCGTCCGGCCCGGCCGTGAGGAGGCCGTCGAGCGGGGGGTCCGGGCCCATCCCGCCGACCTCGGGGACGCGGCGGAGGTCGCGCGCCTGGTGCGCGGCGTGGCCCCCGACGGCATCGCCCACCTGGCGGGCTTCTCGTCGGTGGGCCGCTCCTTCGGCGACCCCCTCGGCACCTGGGACGTGAACCTGGGCGGGACCCTCTCGGTGCTGGAGGCGCTCCGCACCGAGGCGCCCCGCACCCCGGCGCTCATCGTGACCAGCGGGGAGATCCACGGCCGGATCCCGGTCGAGACCCTCCCCGTGACGGCCGACACGCCGCTCCACCCGCTCTCGCCCTACGGGACCTCGAAGGCGGCCGCCGACCTCGCCGCCGGCCAGTACCGCGCCACCGAGGGCGTCGCGGCCATCCGGGTGCGGGCGTTCAACCACATCGGGCCCGGCCAGGACCCCCGCTTCGTGCTGCCGAACGTGGCCCGCCAGATCGCGCGGGCCGAGCGCGACGGGCTGGCCTCCGTGGAGGTGCGGGTGGGCAACCTGGACACCCGGCGCGACTTCACCGACGTGCGCGACATGGTGCGCGCCTACGTCCTCCTGCTGGAGCGCGGCGACCCGGACGACGTGTACCTGGCCTGCAGCGGGCGGTCCATGCCGGTGCGGGAGATCATCGAGGGCCTGGCGCCCCTCGCGCGCATCCCGGTGACCTTCATCTCGCACGAGGGCCTGCGCCGTGAGGGCGAGCAGCCCGACCTCTATGGTTCCCCGGACCGCCTCCGCGAGGCGACCGGCTGGGTCCCGGAGATCCCCCTCGAGACGACCCTCTCCGACACGCTGGACTGGTGGCGGGAGCGGGTCCTCCACGACGACGACGAGGAGTAGACGTGCCACGCGCGCTCATCACCGGCATCACCGGCCAGGACGGCTCCTACCTCGCCGAGCTCCTGCTCGGGAAGGGCTACGAGGTGTGGGGCGTCGTCCGCCGGGCCTCCACGGAGTCGTACGAGCGCATCGAGCACCTGCGGGACCGGCTGAAGTTCGTGCAGGCCGACCTCCTCGACCAGCCCTCGCTGACCGCGGCGCTGCAGGCCGCCGAGCCCGACGAGGTCTACAACCTCGCCGCGCAGTCGTTCGTGCCCACCTCGTGGACCCAGCCCGTGCTGACCGCCGAGTTCACGGCCGTCGGCGTCACGCGCCTGCTGGAGGCGATCCGCCAGGTGAACCCGCGGATCCGCTTCTACCAGGCGTCCTCCAGCGAGATGTACGGCCGCGTGCTGGAGACCCCCCAGAGCGAGACGACCCCGTTCTACCCGCGCAGCCCCTACGGCGTCGCGAAGGTCTACGGCCACTACATCACGGTCAACTACCGCGAGTCGTACGACCTCTTCGCCTGCTCGGGGATCCTCTTCAACCACGAGTCCCCGCGGCGAGGGCTGGAGTTCGTCACCCGCAAGGTCACGGACGGCGTCGCCCGCATCAAGCTGGGCCTGGCCGAGCACCTCACCCTCGGCAACCTCGACGCCCGCCGCGACTGGGGCTTCGCCGGCGACTACGTCGACGCCATGTGGCGCATGCTGCAGCAGGACGAGCCGGACGACTACGTCGTGGCGACCGGCGAGACGAACACGGTCGACCGCCTCGTCGAGGTCGCCTTCGACCAGGCGGGCCTCGAGCGCGACCGGCACGTCCGCACCGACCCGGCCCTCATCCGCCCCGCCGAGGTCGACCTGCTCGTCGGCGAGCCGTCGAAGGCGAAGGAGAAGCTCGGCTGGGAGCCGACGGTGGACTTCGAGGGACTCGTCCGGATGATGGTGGACGCCGACCTGGAGCGCCTCGGCCGGTAGGGAGCCGGGCTCCTAGCCCCCCGCGGCGCGCGCGATGACCGCGTAGTCGCGGTCGCCGAAGACGAGGGAGTCCAGGCGCCGCAGGGCCTCGTCCACCTGGGCGAAGGCCGCCTCGGTCCCGGGCGGCGGGTCGGCGACCGGGTTCGCCCGGTGCTCGTCCGGCACCGGGGCCAGGTACTCGATCTGCACGTCGTCGAAGCCGGTCCGCTCCAGGATGAACGCGAGCGTCTCCGGGTAGACCGGCCGCAGGTGCGTCGGGTCGCACCAGAAGTTGATCGCGCCGGCGATGAGCGACTTGGGGTTGGGGGTCTCGATCACGATGAGCCCGCCCGGGCGCAGGGCGGCGGCGCAGAGGCGCGCCAGGCGCACCTGATCCGCGGGCCACAGGTGCTCCACCACGTGCGAGACGATGATCCCGCCGAGCGAGCCGGCCTCCCGCGCCGCGAGCCACGCGAAGGCGTCCCCCAGCTCGGCGGCGAGGCCCTTCTCCACCGCGATCCCCACCATCTCGGCGGATGCGTCCACGCCCAGGGCGTCCACGCCCCGGTCGCGCATCAGCTCCAGCAGCTCGCCCCGGCCGCACCCGATGTCGGCCACGGGCCCCCCGGACGCGGCGAGGCGGTCGGCGTGGGCGGCCTGGCGGGCGCGCACCTCGTCCTCCGGGCCGCGGAAGCGGTCCTCGAAGGCCAGGTAGTCGAAGTCGTCGAGGGGCGGGATGCCGCCGTCGCGCGGCTCGCTCACGGCCGACCGCACCAGGGCCGCGGCGTCGGCGCGCTGGCGCGCCTCCAGGTGCCGCAGCTTCGCGTTCAGCTCCGCGAGGGCGCCGTCCAGGCGCTCCATCGCGCCGTCGTGGGCGTCCACGCGCACCCGCACCGCGGTGGTGTCGCGCTCGGCCTGCTCGCGCGCCAGCCGCTCGCCCTCGGCCTCCAGGGAGAGGTGGGCGATGGCGTTGCGCAGCAGGACCTCGAAGTCCTTCTGCTCCTGGTACCAGGTGCGGTCCGTGGTGGTGATGCCGCGGCGGAGGGCGCGCCGGGCCCGGCCCAGCAGGCCGGTGCCCGCGCTCGAGGCGCGGTCGAGGTGGGGCCGGGAGGACTGGAGCAGCAGGTCGACCGGGGTCGGCGGCCGCTCCTGCCCCCCGCTCACGCCCGCCCCTGCGCGAGCAGGAGCGCCTCGCCGAAGCGGGCCACCACGTCGTCGACCGGATCCAGGAACGCCATCTGACGCCTCCCCCGCCGTGCCAGCTCATGGGCCAGCGGGCGGGACTCGAGCAGGAACCGCGTCGCCTCGACCACCTCGAGGGACGAGCGGGCGCGGAGGGCGCCGCCGCGGCGAAGCATGTCATGGCGCGGGGCGCCCGGCAGGGTCACGACGGCGTTCCCGGCCGCCCATGCCGCGGCCGCCCCGGCGAGGGCGGCGGGCCCCGCCACCCAGCTCACGCCGGCGCCCCCGCCGGGGGGCGGCGCGACCCCCTCCGCCTCCCACAGGGCGCGCAGCGCGCCGGAGCCGCGGCCGGTGTCGAGCGGGGGTCCCCCGGCGGGGGTCTCCGGCGGGGCCGGCACGCCGGTCACCACGACCGGGCCGTCCAGCAGCGGCAGGAGCCCCGGGGCCTCGCAGGGGTCGACGAGCACGGTCACGTCGGCGGTGGCGAGCAGGGCGCGCGCCCACGGCCCGGGGCGCCGGGAGGCCAGGGCGGGGACGACGACGCGGGGGCCGGCCGGCAGCGCCCCCGCGAGGGAGGGGTCGTCCGCGCCGACCGCGACCACGACGTCGGGGGCGGCCCCGTCGAGCCGCTCCTCGGCGAGCGCCACCACCCGCCGGATCTCGGCCGGGACCGCGTCCCCGAGGACGAACCGGCTCACAGCAGGGCCACGAAGCGCTCGAGGCGCTCGACGAGGGCGGGCTGGGAGAAGTGGGCCAGGCGCTCCCGCCGCGCGGCCGCGACCCCGGACGAGAGCGCCGGGTTGTCGAGCGCCTCCATCACGGCCTCGGCCACCAGCGAGGGCGGCTTCTCGGGCAGCAGCAGCCCGGCGCCGCCCAGGGTCTCCGGGATGGCGCTCGACGCGTAGGCCACGATCGGCAGGCCGGAGGCCATCGCCTCGATCAGCGGCACGCAGAAGCCCTCGTGGTCCGAGAGGCACACGAAGGCGTCGGCGTCGGCGTAGCGGCGCCCCAGCTCGTCGTCGTCCACCGAGCCCAGGAACCGCACCCGGTCGCCCACGCCGAGCGCCTCCGCCAGCGCGCGGCAGTGCTCCTCGTAGGCCGGCGCCGCCGACCAGGCGCCGACCAGCCACATCTCGTGGTCCCGGCCGGCGTCGGCGAGCGCGGCGCTCGCCATCACCAGGTGGTGCTGCGCCTTGTTCGGCACGCCGCGCCCCACGAACAGCAGCCGCGCGGGCCCGCCCGCGCCGCCCGGCGCGCGCGGCGCCGGGGGGAGCTCCTGACGCATGACGCCCAGCACGTGCGGCCGGGCGAACCCGAGCTCCTCCAGCTCCCGGGCGTTGTACTCGGAGCAGGCGCCCACGAGCCGGATGTGCGGCAGCAGGTCCAGCAGCCGGCGCCGGCCGATGGCGCACTCCAGCGCGATGCGCGGCGCCCAGCGCCACAGGAGGTCCGCAGGGGTGATGTTGTGGTAGTGCAGCGCGGTGCGCCGGCACCGCTCGGCGATGCGGAACATCGGCGCGCTGGCGATGGAGTAGTGGAGGATCGCCGCGTCGCCCGGCTGGGCCACCTCGTCCCAGCGGGTGGCCGGGCGGACCTCCCCGGCGAGCCCCGGGTGGATGTGCTCCGGGTCGGCCAGGATCTCCGACCGCAGGCCCATGCCGCGCAGCACCGCGCGCGCCTCGAGCATGTGGTGGGTGATGGCGTCGCGCGGCGCGGCGCCCGCCGCCACCTGGTGGATGCCGTCGCTCACGCCCACTCCTCCAGGGCGCCTAGGAAGCGCGCGCGGACGGCGGGCCACGAGAAGGTGCGCCGCACGTACCCGGCCCCGGCGGCGGCCATCGCGTCACCCAGGGCGGGGTCGCCGCAGACGAGGTCCATGGCCTCCACGAGCTCGTCCGGGCCGTGGTACCAGAGCCCCCCGCCCGAGGCGCGGCAGTGCTCGCGCAGCACGGGCGAGCGCCCGTTGACGATCGAGGGTGTCCCCGCGAGCCAGGCCTCCAGCCCCACCATCCCGAGGCTCTCCAGGCGGGAGGGGTTCACCAGCACGCGGGCCGCGGCGTAGGCGGTGTCGCGGTCCTCGTCCGGCACGAAGCCCAGGTCGATCACCCGGTCCGCGATCTCCGGCGGCGGCCCCAGGTCGCCGCGCCCCATCAGCGCCAGCGGCGGCGTGTCGGGCCTCCCGGCGGCGAGGCGTGCGTAGGCGTCGAACAGCTCGGGCAGCCCCTTCGCCGTCTCGCGGCGCCCGGCGTAGAGGATGTAGCCGGGCGCGATGCCGCGGGCCGCGCAGAACGCCGCGACGGCCTCGGGGGCCGGCGGGGGCGACTCGTCGTAGCCCACGCTCACGAGCCGCATGCGGGCGCCGGGGGCCAGGCGCTCCAGCAGCTCCCCCTCGCCGTCCGAGTTGAGCATGTTCCCCGCGGCGCGGCCCAGCATGTCCCGCACGACCGGCTGCCAGGCGTGGGCCTCGTCGTGGACGCACGGCACCAGCACGGTGCGCTCCGGGCGGGCCATGACCGACCAGAAGGTCGTGCCGAAGAGGTACGGCATCGCGACGATCCAGTCGTACCGGGACGGGTCCTCGACCGCGGCCTGGAGGCCCGGCGACCAGACCGACTGCGCCATCCACTCCAGGCCGTCCGCCCGGTCCGTGGGCAGGCGCAGGTCGATCCGGGTGTGCAGCTCCAGCCAGCGGCCGTTGTCGCGGCCGGGCGACACCCGGAAGCGGTGGACGGGCACACCGCCCTCCAACGTGGTCCCCTCCGGGTGGTGGTCCGCCCAGGTGAAGTGGTCGACCGCCGTCGTTGTGAGCACCTCCACGGGGACCCCGTGCGCGCGCAGGTTCTCCGCCGTCAGGCGGCAGAGCATCTCCGCGCCCCCCACCACCCCGGCCCCGTAGCGGGGTACGACGAAGGCGACCTTAGGGCCGGGCATGCACCGCGTAGCGCCGGCCGGCGGTGCCGCCGGGGTCCGGCACCACGACGGTCTCGCCGAGCCCGGCGGCCTCCAGGGCCATCCGCACGGCGTCCGGGTGCAGCGGCCGGCGGCGGTCCGGGTCACGCCAGAAGGCCGGGTCGGCGGCCGCGGCGGCGGGGTCGTGCCCCTCCACCACCACGAGGCCCCCGGGTGCGAGCGCCTGGGCCGCGGCGGCGGCGAAGGCCGCCAGCCCGCGCCCGTCGAGGCGCTCCACCAGGCCGGTGGCGAGGATGCCGTCGACCGAGCCGGGCGCCAGGGCGCCCACGTAGGCGACCGGGTCGGCGTGGCGCACGGGGCGGCCCTCCGCCTCGGCCGCGGCCACGAGCTCCGCGTCGGACTCGACCCCCTCCGCGGACGAGCCGAGCGCGTCGAGGGCCCATCCGCTGCCGGCGCCGGCGTGGACGACGCGGCCCGTCCCGAGCGCCTCGGCGTACCCGGCGAGGCGGGTGTCGCGGTCCTCGTCGGCCTCGGTGGCCTCCAGCCGCAGCCGCAGCGAGCCGCCGCCCGGGGGCGGCGGGGGGGCGGGCGCGGAGGGGGCCGTGGCGGGGCCGCGCTCCAGGCGGGCCATGCGCTCGGGGAGGGCGGCGTCGGCGAGCCGGGCCACCCGGGCGCGGGCGTCGCCGGCCGCGGCGACGGCCTCGGCCAGCTCGGCGCGCAGGCCCGCGATCTCGGCCTCGGCGGCGGCGGCGGAGGCCCGGTCGGCGGCCGCGGCGCGCTCCAGGGCGCTCACCTCGCGGGCGAGGGTCGCCAGATAGGAGAGCAGGGCGGCGTTGAAGGCGGTCGAGCGCGCGCTCATCCCGTACATGGGCTGGCTGGCGCCGCGCACCAGCAGGCGCTTGACCTTCGAGACGACCCCGCCGACGACCGGCTTGGTGGAGGTGGTGACCTCCAGCTCGACGCGCTGGACCGCCAGCTCGCGGAGCTTCTCCAGCTCGTCCATGCCGAAGGGCTCGTCGCCCTCCGTGGAGTCCGCCATCAGCGCGTCGACGCCGTAGAGCCCCTGGGCCTTCTTCTCGGCGACCCTCCGCCGGAGCCCCTCCATGAGGGCGTCCACGTCGACGGCGTCGGGGCCGGTCGGGTCCGGCGTCGCGGGGTTCAGAGGGGACGCTCCCGGTCGTTCGGCAGGCACGGGCCGGGCCAGGCTAGCAGCCGCGCTCCGGCGCCCCCGCGGCACCGACGGTGCCCCCCTCCAGGCTCCAGGAGCCGGACAGGTCCACCGGGCCGACCCCGGTCCCGACCGGAAACACCGAGAACTCCAGCCACCGGTCGAGCCAGTGGTAGACGACGTCCTCGTCGTAGGAGTGGACGGCCAGGGTGACCGTGAAGCGGCCGTCGTGCAGGGGCAGCGCGGGCACCGTGAAGCGCACGGTGCGGCGCCCCTCCAGGACGGGCAGGTCGATCGCGTCGAGCCGCGTGTTGGTGCCGAAGACGAGGGGCCCGTCCACGTTGGAGACCGCGATGCCGAAGATCGGGGTCGGGACGGGCTCCGGCGCCTCGACCTCCATCTCGATGGTGAACGACTCGCCGCCCACGAAGCGGTCGGTGGGGCCGTCCGGGCCGATCAGGCGGGTCTCGTGGATGCGCACGGCGCGGTTGCCCCAGACCCGGGGGTCGTCCGCGTCGCCCTCGCCCTCCGTCACGGCCTCCGCGGCGCCCTCGCCGGCCTCCACGAGCATGCGGTGGTAGGCGGCGAGCACCGTCTCCGGGGGGCCGTCGGCCACGACGACGCCGCCGTCCAGCAGGACCGCCCGGTCGCAGACGCGCTCCACGGCGGACGGGTCGTGCGAGACGAACACGAGCGTGCCCCCGCCGCGGCGGAACTCGGCGATGCGGCCCATGCACTTGCGCTGGAAGGCCTCGTCGCCGACGGCGAGCACCTCGTCCAGCAGCAGCACGTCGGGCTGCACATGGGACGAGATGGCGAAGGCCAGCCGCATCCCCATGCCGCTGGAGTACGTGCGCACCGGCATGTCGATGAACTCCTCGAGCTCGGCGAACGCCACGATGGCGTCGAACCGGTCGAGCACGTCGCGCTCGGAGAGGCCGTGGATGGCGCCGTTCATGAAGACGTTCTCGCGCCCGGTGAAGTCCGGGTGGAAGCCCGCGCCGAGCTCCAGCATCGAGGCGATCGAGCCGCCGATCTCGATGGTCCCCTCCTGCGGCGGCATGATCCCCGCGAGCAGCTTGAGCAGGGTGCTCTTGCCCGACCCGTTCTGGCCGATGATCGCGACCGACTCGCCCGGGGCGACGTCGAGGTCCACGCCGCGCACCGCCCAGCGGTCGGTGGTGCGGGTGCGCTGCCGCCGGAGGGCCGTCTCCTTCAGCGTCAGGTTGCGCTCGTGGACGATCCGGAAGGAGCGCGAGACGCCGCGCAGGCGGATGGCGCCGGCCTCCGGGGCCATCAGAGCTCGACCGCCATCTCGCGCTCGAGGCGCCGGAACACGGTCCACCCGGCCCACAGCACGATCGCCGCGGCGACCACCATGTAGAGCAGGTCCGCGACGGCCGGCCACTCGCCCCAGAACACGGCGTCCTGGATCGCGATGATGAACGGCGCCACCGGGTTCGCCCAGTGCAGCAGCCACTCGGCCCAGGGGTGGTCCGCCAGCGCCGGGACGGCGTCGAACGAGTAGAAGATCGGGCTCAGGAAGATCCAGGGCAGCGCGACCGCCGCCAGGATGTGCTCCACGTCGCGGAAGTAGACGTTGATCGCCGACACCAGCAGCCCGAAGCCCACCGTGAGGGCGGCGAGCAGCAGCACGAGCAGCGGCAGCGTCACGAGGGGCAGGCGCGAGCCCTCGGTGAACACGATGCAGAGCGGCAGGGCGATCGCCATCATGGCGCCCGCCGTGACGGCGTTCCCGGTCATGGAGGCGAGCGGGACGATCTGGCGCGGGAAGCGCACCTTGGTCACGAGCGACGCGTTCGCCACCAGGCTGCCGGACGCCATCTGCGCCCCGCCGAGGAAGAACTGCCAGATCGTCAGGCCCAGGAACAGGAACACGGCGTAGTACGGGATCTGGATCCGCAGCAGGAACTTGAAGACCACCGAGTACGCCCCGACCATGATCGCCGGGGTGATGAGGGTCCACGCGAGCCCGAGCACGGACCCGCGGTAGCGCTGGCGCACCTCGCGCCGCACGAGGTTGCGGAAGAGGGGCGCGTACCGCGCCGCCGTCGATGTCGTGGGGCGCAGCCCCCGTGGCGCCACGCTGCTCATCGGCGCCACGATACCCCGGTGCGTGGCCGCACCCGGACCCGCCGGGCGCTCAGAGGCGCATCCCCCAGAGCTCGCCGTACCCCGGGATCTGCTCCGGCTTGGCCCACACGGAGTAGCCGGCGGCGGTCAGGATGTCCGTCGCGAGGCGCCCCGGGTCGTCCCCCGGTGCCATCCAGCGGTGGTACTCGAGGACGATCACGCGGGCGGGCAGCTCGCGGAAGCGGGGGTCGCCGATGATGTCCCACTCGCTGCCCTCGATGTCGATCTTCACCCAGTCGGCCTCGGCCATGTCCCGGTAGGCGTCGTGGACGGGCACGACCCGGCTGCCCGGCTCCGACTCGCCGGGCACCACCCGCGACTCCTGGAACTGCCCCTCCAGGAAGGAGACCTCGCCCTCGGCGACCCCGGCGCACGCCTCCACGAGCCGCGCCTCGCCGAGGGCCGGGCAGCCGGCCAGGTTGTCGCGCAGCAGCGCGGCGTTGGTGCGGTCGGGCTCGTAGCCCACGTAGTGCGACACGGTCGCGATGCTCGACAGGAACGCGGCGAACAGGCCGATGTTCGCGCCCAGGTCGACCACCCGGATCCCATCGGACTCCTGCGCCGTCCGCAGCACCGGGTCCGGGGGCTGGTACCCGCGCCGGACCATGATGTCGAAGAGCAGGGCGACGTCGAGGGTGCCGTGGCGGATCCCCAGCTCGCAGTCGTACTTGCGCAGCCGGTAGCGGTGCGTGGCCGGCGGCCCCGGGTCCCGGCGCGGGCGGCGCGCCGCGACCTCCCGCGCCACGAACGCGGCCGGCTTGTGCGTCAGGGCTGCGGTGCGCACCAGCGCGGCGCCGCGCTCGTGCAGGGGGAGCCGCAGGGTCTCGGGGTAGTCCTCGTCGGTCATGGGTCCTATGGCTGCCGTGTCAGGGTCATGTCGGACACCTCGAACGACCACGCGCGCGGGTCGCCGGAGGGGATGTCCTGGGCGGAGTATCCGGGGTTCACGAGCCGGAGGTCCGTGCGGCCCTCGGGGAGGGTGAGGTCCAGGGAGACGGCCTGCTCGGGCCCGACGGTCGCGTCCAGCACCTCGTCGCCGTCCGCCTCGATCACCAGCGGCCGGGGGGAGTCGTCGGCGCTGCGGATGCGGAAGTCGACCGTGTAGTCGCCCGCCTGCGGCGCGTAGAGGTGCACGACCGCGTCGTCGCGCATGAAGCGCCAGCTCAGCCCGTCGCGGCCCTGGGGCGCCCAGAAGTCCTTCACCGCGACGAACGCGAGGCCGTCGCGCGGCTCGGCCGTCACGCGCCACGCGGCCGTGCCGTCCGGGAAGACCTGCTCAACCGCGAACCCGTCCGGCGGGTTGTTCACGTCCGGCGGGTTGACGCCCACGATGCCGTACAGCTCGGGGATGACGGTCACGTAGTCGGCGCCCACCGTCGCCAGGTCCCGCGCGGCGCCCGGCAGGCGCGGGTCCGCGACCGAGGTGGTGAAGTCCGAGCCGACCTGGATCTGCTGCGCGTCCCCGTTGGTGATCGCGCGGCCGTGCACCCGCTGACCGTACATGCTGTACCGCTCGACGAGCTCGTTCGGATATGACGGGAAGGCGTGGACGATGGCGTCGTCCGGGGTCTCGTCGCGCACCCAGGTCCAGAGGGGCAGATCCTCGGCCGGGACGCCCGCCACGGTGATCGGCGCCCCGCTCGTCAGGGGCAGCCCGCCGCCCGGCGGCAGCTCCAGGAACGCGATGGCCACCAGCGGCACCAGCACCGCGAGGCCGACGGCGGGCCTGCGGCCCCGCAGGGCCAGGTGGATGCCCAGGGCGGCGAGCACGATGACGAGGGCCATCACCGGCGCCGCGAAGCGCGCGTAGGCGCGGAGGAAGGGCAGGGCCTCGAAGAGGGCGTCCGACGGGGTCGGGATCGTCACGCCGAACCACTTCGTCGGCGTGGCCAGGCTGAACCAGCCGATCAGCAGGATCATCGGCACGGCGCTCAGCACCATCACGCGCAGGCGCGACGAGAGCTCGCGGCGGTACCGGTAGGCGAGCGCGAGCCCGAGCAGCGACAGCAGCATCGTCCCGTAGCCGAGGAACGCCGACCGCTCGCCGCCGGCCGAGCCCATCGTGGCCCAGTCGGACCCGAAGACGTCGGTGAAGAAGTACTGGCCCTGGTCCGGGATCAGGTAGTCCGTGATCTGCGCGCCGTAGAGGGCCAGGTCGAGCCGTGGCCGGGTGATGCCCGACTCGACGACGTCGCTGGAGGCCGCGAACATCGCCGCGAGCGGCAGGAGGACGATCACGACCACCGCCCCCGCGGCCTCGCCGATGCGC
The DNA here is from genome assembly GCA_050249835.1 of Thermoleophilia bacterium. GTDB lineage: Bacteria > Actinomycetota > Thermoleophilia > Miltoncostaeales > Miltoncostaeaceae > Miltoncostaea. The sequence continues at coordinate 43,664 of JBFWPT010000022.1, read as the reverse complement.
TTCAGGGCCGGGACCCAGCCCGTCGCGCGCACCCCCAGCACCAGGGCGACGATGCCCGCGGCCAGGATCGCGACGAACGCGGCGATGCCCCAGTAGGGGTTGGTGAGCCAGCAGAAGAGGACCGCCGCGGCCATCCACAGGCTGCGGCGCAGGCCCGGCCGCTCCAGCCACCGCCAGACCGCGATGAACAGGATCGGGAAGCACGCGAGCAGCGCGAGCGGGTAGTGGCCGGTCGCCCGCAGGAGCGCGTTCGGGAAGATCGCGAAGGCCACCAGCGCCCAGGTCGCGGGGACGACGCCGAGGCCGAGCCAGCGGACCAGCAGGTACATCGCCGCCGGGCCGAGCGTCATGCCCAGCAGCAGCGACGCGTTGACGCCCGCGACCGGCCCCGCGACCGTGGCGACGAGCCAGGCCGGGCCGAGGAAGACGATCTGCAGCAGGTTGAGGGAGCCCGGGGCCTCCCGGCCGAAGGGCGCCATCAGCGCCGGCTCGCGGTCGATCCCCCAGAGCTGCAGGCCGAAGTGCTCGTTGAACCAGACGTCGTAGACGTAGCCCGCGCGGTCGCCGCCGCTGCCGCCGCCGACGACCTCGCTGCCCATGTTCAGCAGCAACGGCCAGGTCAGCGCCACCGCCAGCGCGAACGCGCCGAGCAGGACGATCGCGGCCTCGATGACGATCCGGGTGCGCCGCGCGTCGGCGGCGTCGCGGTCCTCGCCCGTCGTCGCCGGCGCGCGCTGCGGGAGGCGGCGCCGCAGGCCGGCGATCAGGCCCTCGCGCCGCGGCTCGACCGACGCCAGGTCAGCCGCCCGTCCGCTCGAACCACATCTCGAGCCGGTAGTGGCCGCCGTCGCCCTGGTCGCCCGTCCCGCCGAGCAGCGCGCCGCGCACGGCGCCCGCGCGGGCGAGGCGGTCGAGCGCGGTGCCCCCGGGGGCGTGCTCGGCGAGCAGCACGGCCAGGTGGCGCCGCACCGGCAGCGACCACGCCCAGCCCCGGCGGAACCCGTCGTGCGGCCACCCCAGGGCCTCGTCCCGCTGCGGCAGGCCGTGCTCCTGGTGGTCCACGAGCCAGCCCGGCGCCTCGCGGCCCATGCGGCGGGCGACTCCGGCGATGCGGGCGTCGGCGTCGACCGCGTCCGGGCCGCACGGGAACGACACCCAGGCGACGCGCGAGGACACGCGCAGCAGCTCGGCCAGGGCCTCGGCGCGGCGCTCCCGGGGCAGGTGCTCCATCACGTCGGTGCAGACCACCGCGTCCTGGGAGCGGTCCGGCAGTGGGAGGTCGAAGACGCTGCCCGTCACCGTCGTCAGGTTGGGCGGCGGCTCGCCGTCGAAGCGCAGGTCCACCCCCGTCACCGGGCCGGGCCACCACGAGGCCAGGCCGGACGCGCCGCTGCCGACGTCGAGGGCGCTCTCCACCCCGTTGGCGTCGATCCAGCGCAGCACCCGCTCGTAGCGGAGGGCCTGGTTCATCATCGTCCGCGGGGTGCCGGTCACCTCGGCCCCCATGGCACGGACGGAGCCGTCGGCGGCGTCGTGGCCGGGCGGCGGTGCGGAGGTGGGCGTCATGGTCGGCGAGCGACCCTAGCAGCGGCCCGGCGGGGTCCCGGCGGCCGCGGTCCGGCCGTCCCCGGCCCAGTACCCGCGCAGGAACGCCTCGGTGGCGCGCCGCGAGCGTGCCTTCACGGCGAAGACGCGGTCGTCGAGGTCCCCCACGGTCCGCATGGCCCGGTCGAGGCGGCGCGGCGGCTCCGGGCGTCCCCCGGCCCAGCGCCCCGCCGCGATCGAGCCGACGACGAGGGGGGAGCGGGCGAGGTCGGCCCAGCGGCGGCCGCGCACGAGGTGGGCCAGGGTGGGCAGGGCCATCCCGGCGCGCGAGCCCCCGGGGGAGATCACGGCGCCGCCCGCCCGCTCGGTGATGCGGTCCGACTCGGCGTCGGCCGTCATCCGCGCGTACCAGCCCGCCGCGGTGAGGCCGTGGCTGCGGTGCACGGCGCTCCCGGGCACGTACTCGACGGCGTAGCCGGCACGCGCGACGCGGGCCGCCCACTCGCGGTCGTCGCCGCCGCCCGAGGCGATCGTCTCGTCGCAGGGGTGCTCCTCCCACACCGCGCGCCGCACCGCCGCGTTGGTGAAGGAGAAGGGGGCGCCGGTGTCGTGGTCGCCGAAGATGCGGCCGAGCAGCGGCTCCTCGATGGGGCTCACCCCCGGCACGGGCAGGTGCCGGCCGAAGGTGCCCGCCAGGCGCCCCTCCCGGTCGGCGTCGAGTGGCGCCACGAGCGCGGCGAGCCACCCGTCGTCGGCGGGGAAGGCCGAGGCGGAGACCAGCACGACGAGGGGGGCCCGGCACTCGCGCATGCCCCGGTTGACGGCCAGGCCGGGCCGGTAGGCCGTGCCGAGATCCACCACCCGCGCGCCCCCGGCCCGCGCGACCTCCACCGTGGCGTCGGTCGAGGCCGAGTCGACGACGACCACCTCGACGGGCACGCCGATGCGCTGGCGCCCGATCGCCGCAAGGGTGGCGGGGAGCCCGAGCGCCTCGTTCCTGGCGCGGATGAGGACCGAGACCCCCGGCATGGGGCCACTCTAGCGACGGGCCCCGGCCCCCCTACACTGGCGCCGCGATGACCGCGAGCCGCTCCCTCCTGCTGCGTGGCGCCCTCGGCTCGGGGCTCGGGGTGCTGCTCGGGTTCGTGCTCTGGAACCTGGGCAACTACGCCTTCTTCCTCCTCGCCGGGCGGATCCTGGGCCCGCACGACTACGGCGTGGTGGCGGCCCTGCTGGCCGCGGCGCTCGTCATCCAGACCCCCTTCATGAGCTTCGCGGGGGCGCTGGCGCGGGTGGTGGGCGGCCGGGCCGACCGCGGCGTCGGCGTCTACGCGCGGGCCCTGCGGCGGGGCATCGTGTGGACCGTCGTGGCGGGGGCCGCCGCGGCGCTGGTGATCCTCGTCCTCGGCGCGGTCGACGACCGGGTGGACACCGGGCCGCTGCTCGCCACCCTCGCCACGCTGCTGCCGGCCGCGATCATCCCCATCTGCCTGGGCCAGCTCCAGGGCGAGCAGGAGTTCGGCCGCTTCGCCATCGGCATGTCCATGTTCGGCCTGCCGCGGCCGATCGCGCTGGCGGTGCTCGCGGCGTTCGGCCTCGGCATCTACGCCGCCCTGCTCGGCACGGCGGTGACCTACCTGATCGCGGCGGCGGTCGCGATCGCGTTCACGCTCGCCCCGGCGCGCGAGGCCCCCGCCGACCCCCACGGCGAGGCGTGGCGCGACTTCACCCGCTCGCTGCCGCCGTTCGTCGTCGGCATCGCCGCCTTCTCGGCCCTGACGAACGTCGACGTCATGGTCGCCAAGCTCGGCCTGGGCGGCGACGCGGCGGGCATCTTCGCCAGCGCCGCCGTCATCGCGAAGTCCGTCCTCATCATCCCCCAGGCCGTCGCGACCGTCGCCATCCCGCGCATCGCCGCCCGGCGCGCGGAGGGGCTCCCCACGAGCCTCCTGCTGGCCGTCCAGGTGGGCATCACGGTGGCCGCGAGCCTCGTCGCGATCGCCCTCGTGGCGCTCCTGAGCGAGCCGATCGTGGAGCTCACCTTCGGCGACGAGTACGCCGATGCCGCCGGCGTGCTCGTGGAGTTCACGGCGGCCATGTCCCTCATGGGCGTCATCACGATCCTGCTCTACCACCAGCTCGCGCTGGGGTCGTACGGGTTCGCCTGGGTGCTCCTCGGGTTCGCGCTGCTCCAGGCGGTGCTGCTCGCCCTGTTCCACGACTCGGCCGGGGCGATCATCGCCGTGGACGCCGTGGTGGCCGTGGGCGCGATCGTCGCCCACGACCTCATGCCGTCGCGCGGCGGGGACCGCATGTGGACCGGCCTGGTGGCCGGGATCCGCGCCCTCCGGGCCCCGCGTGGCTAGCATGGCGTCGGTGCGGACGAGCGACACACCGCCACGCGAGCACACGATCGGCGTCGTCGTGCCGGTCTACCGCGGCGAGGGCACGCTGCCGGAGCTCCTCGAGGAGCTCGACGGCCTGACCGCCCCCGGGCTCACGCCCGCGGGCCACCGCTTCCGCGTGAGCGAGGTCGTGCTCGTCCACGACTCCGGCCCGGACCGCTCCGACGTCACCATCCGGGCGCTCGCCGAGCGGTACCCCTATGTCCGCCCGGTCTGGCTCGCCCGCAACTTCGGCCAGCACGCCGCGACGCTGGCCGGGATGGCGAGCACGAGCGCGGACTGGATCGTCACGATGGACGAGGACGGCCAGCACGACCCGGCCGCGGTCGGCGCGATGCTCGACGTGGCCCTGGAGAGCGGCGCGCCGCTCGTCTACGCGGATCCGGTCAACACCGAGCCGCACACCTGGTTCCGCCGCGCCTCCAGCGACATCGCCCACGGCGTGGCGAAGGTGCTCGGCGCGGGCAGCCTCCAGCACTTCCACTCCTACCGGCTCGTGCTGGGCGAGGTGGGGCGCGGGCTGGCGGCCTACTGCGGCGAGAGCGTCTACCTGGACGTCGCGTTCACCTGGGTCGTCAACCGCACCGCGACCTGCCCGGTGACGATGCGCGAGGAGCGCGGTCGCCCCTCCGGCTACTCGCCGCGGCGCCTGGCCTCGCACTTCTGGCGCCTCGTGCTCACCTCGGGCACGCGGCCCCTGCGCGTCGTCGCGCTGTTCGGGGCGTTCCTCTCCCTGGTGTCCGTGGTGATGCTGGGCTGGGTGCTGTGGGCCTACCTGACCGACACGGTGCCGGTGCAGGGGTGGACCTCCACGATGGTGGTCCTGCTGCTCACGGCCGGGGCGATCCTCTTCTCGCTTGGCGTGGTGGCCGAGTACCTCGGCATCGCGGCCCGCAGCGCGATGGGCAAGCCGCTCTACCTCGTGGTCAGCGACCCCGCCGACGGGCCCCTGGGCGACACGACCGCCGCCCCCGCCGACGTCGCGGCCGGGGAGACCGCCCGCGCGCCCGAGCCGGTGGCGCCCACCGACCGGTGACGGCCCGGCGGTCATGGGTGATCGGCGGCGGGGGGCTCCTCGGCCGCCACGTCCGGGCGACCCTCGCGGCGCGCGGCGAGCCCGCCTGGGTACCCGCCGGCGCGGTCCCCTGGGGCGACGAGGACGCCGCCGCGGACGCGCTCACGCGCGATGCCGGGCGCTTCCTGGACGAGGCCGCCGCGTCGGCCGGCCCCTGGCGCATCGTGTGGTGCGCGGGTGCCGGCGTGGTCGCCACGCCGCCCGAGGCCCTCGCCCGCGAGACGGCGCTGGCCGGCCGGTTCGCCGCGGCCCTCGCCGGCCTCCTCGCGGGTGACCCGGCCCTGGCCGCCCGCGGCGCGGTGTTCGTGGCCTCGTCCGCGGGCGGCGTCTACGCGGGGTCGCCGTCGGCGCCCCCGTTCCACGAGGGCTCCGAGACCGGCTGCCTGGCGGCCTACGGGGTCGAGAAGCTCGCCCAGGAGGCGCTCTGGGCCCGGGCGGCGGGGTCCTGCGGCCTCGACCTGGTCGTGGGGCGCTTCTCGAACCTCTACGGTCCCGGCCAGAGCCTGTCGAAGGGGCAGGGGCTCGTGTCGCACGTGGGCAACGCCGCCCTGCGGCGCGTGCCGGTGTCGCTCTACGTCCCGCTGGACACGATCCGCGACTACCTGTTCGCGGCCGACGCGGGCCGGATGGCGGTGGACGCGCTGGACCGGCTGGAGCGGGAGCGCGAGGAGGGGGCGGGGCACCGGGTGGTCATGAAGATCTTCGCGTCGGAGGTGGAGACGACGGTGGCGTCGGTCCTGGGCGCCTGGCGCCAGTCGCTGCGCCGGCCGCTGCGGGTCGCCCTGGCGAGCAACCCGGCGGGGCGCCTGCAGCCGCGGGTCCTGTCCTTCCGCTCCGGGGTCTGGCCCGAGCTGCGTGGCCGGCCGACCCTGCTGCCGCTCGGCGTGGAGGCGGTCCGCCGCGACCAGCTCGGGCGGATGATGGCGGCCGGCCTGGCGGCGGCGTGAGCGACCCCCGCATCACCGTCGTCTACCCGCTCTACCGCGCCGAGGGCACGGTGGACGCCCTCGTCGACGCGATCGCCCGGCAGCGCCCGCCCGACGGGGCCGACCCCGGGAGCTGGATGCGCGTGCTGTTCATCGACGACGCATCCCCCGACGCCACGATCCCGCGGCTGCGGGCGGCCCTCGACGGCGCGGGCATCGCCGGGGACGTCCGCGTGGTGGAGAACGAGCAGAACCTCGGCCTCGCCCGGAACCTCAACCGCGCCCTGGGGATGGTCGACACCGCCCACGTGCTCACCTGCCACGTCGACTGCCGCTTCGGGTCCGACGACTACGTCGCCCGCGCCCTCGGGCTGCTGGAGGGCAACCCCGACGTCGGGGCGATCGCGGGCCAGTCCACCGCCGACCTCGACGCGGGCCTCTCGCGCGCGGAGAAGGTGTACCTGGCGGCCAACCTGATGGACGTCTTCCCCGCCGAGGGAGACGATCTGATGCCGGTCGGGTTCGCCGAGGGGCGGTGCGACGCGTTCCGGATGGAGGCGCTGGAGGCGGTCGGCTTCTACGACACCACGCTCCGCACCGCCGGCGAGGACCAGATCCTCGCGTCGCGCCTGCGCGGCGCCGGGTACCGGGTCTGCCAGGCGCCCGCCCTGCAGTACCACCTGTCCGTGTCCTCGTCGCAGGACTCGCTGCGCAAGCTGGTGCGGCACGCGCGCCTGTTCGGGCGCATGCACCCGTACCTCCTGTTCGCCAGCGACGGCACGCTGGCGGGCGCGGCCGGCGCGGAGGCGGGCGGCAACCGCACCCGCCGCAGCCTGCTGCGCGGCCTGCAGCTCGCGGGCGGCGTGATGTGGGGCGCGCTCGGCGTCGCCCTGCTCGCGCGGCGCGGGCGGGCCCCGGCGGCGGCCGCCGTCGCCGCGACCCAGATGGCGAAGGCCGGCCTCTTCCGGCGCTACGTCCGCGACCTCCGCTTCGACGCGGGGGACACCGCCGCCCTCGCGGTCATCCAGCCCGCCCTCGACGTCTCGTACACCGCCGGCTTCCTGAAGGGACTGCTCATGCTCCTGCGCCGCGACGGCCGGACCATCGCGTGAGCGCGATGCGGGCCACGCCCACCCCGCTCGCCGGGGCCCTCGTCATCGAGCCCGTCGTCTTCGGCGACGAGCGCGGCTTCTTCCAGGAGACCTTCCGCGCCGACGTCCTCCAGGAGCTCGGGGTCCGCGAGACCTGGGTCCAGGACAACCATTCGCGATCCGTGAAGGGCGTGCTGCGCGGCATGCACTTCTCGCTCGGCGACGGCCAGGCGAAGCTCGTTCGCTGCGCGCGCGGCGCCATCTGGGACGTCGCGGTCGACATCCGGCCGGGCTCGCCCACCTTCGGGCGCTGGAACGCGGTGACCCTCGACGACGTCGACCACCGCCAGATCTACCTGCCGGTGGGCTTCGCGCACGGCTTCATCGTGCTGAGCGACGTCGCCGACGTCGTCTACCGCTGCTCGGCCTACTACGACGGCGCCCTGGAGCGCGGTTTCGCCTGGGACGACCCCGCCGTCGGGATCGCGTGGCCGGAGCAGCCGACCGCGGTGTCCGACCGCGACCGCACGGCCCCGAGCCTGGCCGAGATCGTCCCGGACCTGCCGCCCGGCTACGGCGAGCCGGCCGCCCCGAGCACGGCGGCGCAGGCCCGCAGGTAGGAGTCGGCGCAGGCGTCCCAGGTGTAGCGCTCCGCCGCCCGGGCCGTGGCCCGGCGCCCCAGGTCGTCGCGGCGGGAGGGGTCCGCGACCAGGCCGTCGAGCACCGCCGCCAGGTCCTCCGGGCCGCCGGCGAGCGGGAACGTGGCCGCGGCGTCGCCCACCACCTCCAGGTTGGGGGCGTGGTCGCTCACCACCAGCGCCGCGCCCGCGGCCATCGCCTCGACGATCACCGGGTGCGTCCCGCCCACCTCGGTGGGCGCGCACATGATCCCGCAGCGGTGCACCAGCTCGCCGTAGCCGTCGCCGAAGACGTACCCGGGGAAGACGACCCCCGGCCCCGCCCCGGCCTTCAGCCCGGCGATGTAGTCCTCGGCGTAGGGCGCGTCGCCCACCACCACCAGCGGCCAGTCCGCCTCCATCGCCCGGTGCGCGGCGACGAGCAGGTGGGCGTTGTTCTCGGGCACCAGGCGCCCCACGAACAGGATGAAGCGCCCGGGCTCCACGCCGAGGCGCCGGCACCACCCGGCGTCCCCGGGGTCGGGGAGCTCGGCGCCGTAGGGGATCCAGGGGATCCGGCGGCCGGTGCGGCGCTCGTACTGGTCGGCCACCGACGCCGAGTCGGTCACCGCGAGGGTGGCGGCGGCGGGCGCGATCCGCTCGGCGAAGCGCAGGTAGCGCCGGGCCGGCCCGGACCACTTGGCGCGCTCGGAGTCGAGGCCGTCGATCTGCAGCACCGAGCGGATCCCCGCGAGGCGCGCGAGCGGCACGACGGGCGCGTTGCCCGCGATGAAGTAGATCGCGACGTCGGGGCGCAGGCGGGTCGCCATGTGGGCGGTGCTCACGAACGTGTGGGCGAGCGTGTCGAGGTGCTTGGAGCGGATCGTCGGCAGGTGCACCAGGCGCGCCCCGGCGTGGGTCTCCCGGCGGTCGGTCATGTGCGGCCGGCAGTAGACGGTCACCTCGTGGCCGCGGGCGCTGAAGCGCTCTGCCAGGTGCTCCACCGCGGTCTCGAAGCCGCTGTAGGCGGCGGGGATCCCGCGTGTGCCGACGAGGGCGATCCTCACGCGAGCGCCTCCGCCACGGCCGCCCAGGCCGCCCGCCCCATCGCGACCGGCGTGTAGGTCGCGGCGCGCTCGGGGCCGGCGGCCCGCAGGCGCGAGGCCACCACCGGGTCCAGGGCCAGCCGCAGCCCGTCGGCGATGCCGCGCGGGGTGGGCTCCACCAGCACGGCCGCGCCGCCGGTCACCTCGGGCAGCGCCCCCCGGTCGCTGGCGACGAGGGGGCTGCCGCAGGCCATCGCCTCCACGGCGGGCAGGCCGAAGCCCTCGTACAGGGACGGGTACGCCGTGACCGCGGCCGCCCGGTAGAGGTCCGCGAGGGCCGCGTCGTCCACGTGCCCCAGCCAGCGCCCGCCGGACTCCCGGGCGATCTCCTCGCCCCCAGGACCGGGCTTGCCGACGAGCGCCAGCACCGGCGCCCCGGATCCCAGCGACCGCACGGCCCTCCCCAGCGCGGCCAGGTTCTTGCGCGGCCCCAGGTCCCCCACCGCGAGCACGTACCGCTCCAGCCCGAACCGCTCCCGCACCCGCCCCGCCGCCGTCTCGTCGGGGGTGAACACCGGCGCTGGATGGGGGCTCACCACCCGGATGCGGTCCCGGTCCACCCGCAGCGCCTGGGCGATGTCGCCGGCCGCCGTCTCCGACAGGGCCAGCACGGCCGCCGCCCGGCGCGCGGAGCGCGGCACCAGCCCGCGCAGCACGGCCCGGGCCCGGGCGCCGAGCCACTCCGGGTTGCTCATGAAGGTGGCGTCGTGCACGGCGAGCAGCACCGGGCACGGGTTCCAGCCGGGCGAGACGTAGGTGAACACGGCCGCGTCGGCGCCCAGGTCGGCGAGCGCCCGGGGCGCGGCCCGGGCGAGGCGCGGGACGTCGGCGGCGGGCACCCCGATCGTCTGCCCGTGGGCCTCCAGGGCCCGCGCGCCCTGCGGCGTGGCGACGAGCGAGGCGACGGCGTCCCCCTCGCCGGCGGTGGCGGCCATGGCGGCGACGAGGGTGGCGGCGTACCGGCCGTTGCCGGCGTCCCCCGCGGCGCTCTGGCCGACCATGTGGCAGTCGACGGCGACCAGGCTCACGCGGCGGCCTCCCGGTACGCGTCGGCGAGCGCCGCCGCGGTCCGGTCCCAGGAGTGGTCGCCCGCCCGCCGCCGCCCGGCCGCGGCCATCTCCGCACGCACGCCGGCGTCCTCCGCCAGCTCGCCGATGGCCCGCGCCCACGGCACCGGGTCGGCGGGCGGCAGGTAGCGCGCCGCCGCGCCGCCCACCTCGCGCAGCGCGGGGGTGTCGGACGCGAGCACCGGCACCCCGGCGTCCATCGCCTCCAGCACGGGGAGGCCGAAGCCCTCCTTGCGGGACGGCACCAGCACCGCGACCGCCCCGGCTCGCAGGGCCGCGAGCCGGCCGGGCGTGACGAGCCCCTCCCAGTCGATCCGCCCCTCGGCCCCCACCCGCGCGGCGTGCCCGCGCAGGCGCGCCGCCCGGCGCCGCGACCACGGCCCCGTCATCACCAGCCGCACCCCGGCCGGGGCGAGCGCGATCGCCTCCACGGCGAGCCCCGCGTTCTTGTGCGGCTCGATCGCGCCCGCGTAGAGGACGTACGCGCCCTCCGGCACCGTCCCGTCGGGCGCCACCGGCGCGGGGGCGGCCCAGGGCACCACCCGCACCCGCCCGGGATCGACCCCCGCGAGCCGCACCGCGTCGTCGGCCGTCTCCCGCGACGGCGTCAGCACGAGGCGGGCCCCCCGCAGCCGGGCCAGGAAGTGCCGGTAGGCCGCGGCCTCCGGGGCCCGCCCGGCCCCGCCGAGGTACTCGGGCCGGTAGGCGAGCGGGATGAGGTCGTGGCACGTCACCACGGTCCGGCCGGCCGGCACGAGCGCCGGCTGCACGGCGTGCACCACTCCGTCCCCCGCGAGCGCCCGCACCGCCCGCTCGCCGCGGGTGGCGGGCCAGGGGTCGGGCAGGCGGTGGAACCGCCACGCCGGCCAATCGACCTCCGCCACGTCGAACCCGGCGGGCGCCTCCTGTCCCCGGCGCAGCAGCAGCCGCGGGCGCTCCGCGGCGGGCCGGCGGCCGAACGCGGCGACGACCTCGCGCATCGCGGTCCCGATGCCCCGGTCGGCGTGGGCGCCCGCCAGCGGCGTGGCGTCGAGGAGGGCGGGCGCGGCGCTCATCGGGCGCGAAAGCCTACCCGCCCCGCGTAGGCTTCCCCCGACCGTCGGGCCCAGGGAGGATCGGGTGGCTCTCGCAGAGGATCTCCGCCGCCGGCTGGGGGGCGTCCGGTACGCCGGGTTGTGGATGCCGCGCTCGGAGCGGCAGGCGCGCCGGTACATCCTCAACGACGACGACCCGGTCGCGTTCGACCGCTCCGGCCAGGAGGCCGCCGACCGCCTCGCCCCCTTCCTGTCCCCGGAGGCGACCGTCATCGACCTGGGCTGCGGCATCGGCCGCGTCGCCCTGCACGCCGCCCCCCGTTGCCGCTACCTGTGGGCCGTGGACGCCTCCCCCCTGATGCTCCGCTACGCCCGCCGCCGCCTGGCGCACCTGGCGAACGTCCGGTACGCGCGCTCCCGCGGCACCGCCGTCCCCGACGTGCCCACCGGCTCCGCCGACCTCGTCTACTCGCTGCTGGTGCTGCAGCACGTGGAGCGCGAGGACGCCTTCCTGCTGCTGGAGGACGTCCGCCGGATGCTCCGCCCCGGCGGCACCGCCTACCTGACGTTCCCGAACCTCCTGAGCGACACCTACCTGCAGGCGTTCACCGACTACGCCCACCAGGGCCTGTCGGGCCGCCGCGCCCGGGCGCGCTTCTACACGCCGGAGGAGGTCGCCCGCATCGTCCCCGCCGCGGGCCTCGAGGTCTCCTCGATCGAGCCCGGCACCGAGATCGTCGTGGTCTGCACCGCCCCCGCCGGGCCGCCGGAGCCGCCCGCCGACTGAGCCCCGGCCCGGAGCGCACTCTCGTCGAGCCCGGTCGCCGCGGCGAGGCGCTCCCACCGGTCGGCGCCCCAGGTGTCGGCCACCCGGATCCGCCACGCCCGCGCCCGCCGCGACCCCATCGCCGCGCCCGTCGCGCGCGCGGACATCCGCCGCGCCCACGCCGTCGCCGCCGGATACGCCACCGGCCGCCGGCCCACCGCCGCCACCAGACGAGCCCGCAGCGCAGGGTCCAGGCGCAGCCCGGCGACGAACGGCCGCAGCAGGTCCGCCGTCGCCGCCTCGGTCATCCCCTCCTCGAACGCCCTCCCCGACCGCGTCCCGAGGGCGTCCTCCCGCGCCGCCGGCCCGCTGGCGTGGAGCGTCTCGTGCAGCAGCACCGCCAGCGCCGCCGCCGCGCCGTCCAGGTCCGCCCGCGACGGCCTCGTCCCCCGCCCCCGCTCCCGGCCCACCCCGAGCGCCTCCAGGCCGCGGACGGCCGCCGGGCCGAGCAGGACGTCACCCCCGAGGGTGGCGTACCCGCGATACCGGGCCGCCTCCACCCCCGTCAGCAGGCGCCGCCACGTCGCCGGCGTCCGCGCGACCCGCAGGCGCGCGTCGACGCGGACGCCCCGCCGCGCGTGGAACCGCCGCACCTCCCGCCAGGCCCACGTCACGGCCGGTCCCTGCCGGTCGCCACCCCGCGCGGCGATCGCCGGCGGCGCGGGGACCCGCCCGTCGGCCGCCTCCGCCGCCGTCGGCACGCGCACCGCCAGTGGGGCGCTCACGCCCCGGTTGCCGAGCGCGTCGGCGACCCTCACCGTCACGGCGTGCACCCCGGGACCGGGCAGGGCGACCATCACCCGGTCCGGCCCGCTCGCCCCGGCGACGCTCCAGGTGGTCCCCGGGTCGGCCGCCGGCCCGGCGCTGACCGCCCCGACGCCCACCCCGCCCCCGTCGTCGGCGCGGAAGGCCAGCTCGGCCACGGCCTGCCCGCCGGCCCGGGCGGGGATCGTGACCCGCACGTCCGTCACCACCGGCGCCGTGCCGTCGGCGGTGACCGTGCCCAGCGCCTGCGCCGCCACGTTCCCCGCCCGGTCCCGGGCCCGGACGCGCACCAGGTGCCGGCCGTCCGGCAGCCCGGCGAGGCTCGTCCGGGCGATCCGCCGCCCGTCCCCCGGCGCGGGCTGCTCGGCGAACGGCACCCACGACCCCGCCCCGTCGCCCGCCGGCGAGGTGTTCACCTCGGCCACCAGATCCGCGCCGGGATCCGTCCCCGACAGCGCGTCCGACTGGATCCAGTCCGCCGTCACCACCCCACCGGCCGGCGTGAGGACGACCGCCGACGCCCGCGGCGGGGTCCGGTCGAGCTGGAGTGTCCCCAGCGGGAACGGCGAGTTCGCCACCCCCTCGATCACCACCCTGACCCGGTGGCGCCCCTCCAGGTCGGAGACCGCGACTTTGACGGAGCCACTGAGACCGTTCACTAGGGGTCCTTCAACTGTGGAGCGGGTGACCCAGGCGCCTGATGCAGTTCCATCCGCTGCGCTGTTCACCTGGACATAGGCGGGTCCCGCCAACCCCCCATCCGCGTCGTTCTGAATCCAGGTGGACGCTGCGAAGGGTGTTGTGCTCCAACCCGTGGGCGCCACGGTACCCTCGGACAGGGTCGGGACCCCGAGTGCCGGGGCACCCATCGCTAGTCCGACAAGTCCGGCGAGGGCCGCCGTGCGCCTGCAATACTTCACGGGCGGCGCACGGTACTAGGACACCCGCACCGGGATCACCCCCGATCGGACGGGGAGCAGCGGCCATCCGACCTCCCCGGGGACGGTCACGCGCATGGGGATCGTCAGCCCGCGGACGCCGAAGGTCCAGGGGATGGCGAAGGTCCCGTCGGGGCGGATCCGCCCGTTCACCACCGGGCGCCAGGTCCGCCGCACCGGGTCGAGCCACTCCAGCACCACGCCCTTACGGCCGCCGAGGCCGAGCGTGCGCGGGGCGGGGTCGAGCCGCCCCGAGAACAGGATGCGCCCACCCGCCACGGCCGTCGTGCCGGACGCCGCCAGGGACAGGCGCGGGCGCATCGCGAGCCGGAGGTCGGCGGATGCGCGCTCGGGCAGCAGGCGCCCCTGCATCAGGACGCCCACGCGGAGGGTCCCGCCGGCCACCGGGCGCGCGACGAGGGTGAAGCGCCCGTCCGGCCGGGTCAGGGCACGGCCGACCAGGACCCCGCGGTGGCCGCGCGCCTGGACCTCGCTGCCGCCCATCGCCCGGCCCGAGCGGTCGGTGAGCCGCCCGCGGATCGTGACCGTGGCCCCGGCCGTCAGCCGGCGCAGCAGCACCGTGCGGCCCGCCGCCCGTGACCGGCGGGCGCCGGCCACCGTCAGGGACAACCGCGCCGTCCGGAGGCGCTCGAGCGGGTCGCCGGCCGTCGAGCCGAGGCCGGGCCGGGACGACACGGTCGCGGCCCCCGCACGCGTCGCCGCGTTGCCCGCGGCGTCGGTGACCAGCACCCGCATGCTGCGGTGCCCGGCCGGGAGCCCGCCGGCGTCGAGGGTGACGGAGCCGGGGCCGTCCGTCGCCGCGACGGTGCCGAGGGTCCGCCAGGCCGAGCCGTCGCGCCACTGGACCGTCGTCGTCGCCACGCCCGAATGGGCGTCGTCCGCCGCCCAGGTCGCAGTGAGGGTGCCGTCGTCGCGCGCGGAGAAGTCGGCGCGGGAGACGTCGGGCCGGTCGCGGTCCACCCGCAGCGTGGCCGTGCGCTCCGTCGCGAGGTGCCCGCCGAGTCCGCCGCCGTTGCGGGCGATCACCCGGATGAGGTGGCGGCCGGAGTCCAGGCCGGACAGGTCGACCGCGATGACGCGGCGCCCCGCGGGGGAGTCGGAGTCGGCGCGGCGCTGCCACTCGCCCCCGGCGCCGCCGTCGGCGGCGGTGTTGACGTCGACCTCGACGCGCACCGGCCCGAGAACGCCCTCCAGGTCGTCCGTCGCGGATACGTCGAGGTCGGCGCGGCCCACCCATCCGGTCGGGACCCCGTGGAGGTCGAGGCGGGGCGGCGTCCGGTCCACGAGCACCCCGCCGGGCCCGGGCGCGTGGACCGTGTTCCCCGCGACGTCGGTCGTGCGGACCCGCCATGCGTGGACGCCGTCCGGCACGCCCGCGGCGGGCACGGTGACCGTGTGCGGCCCGCCCCCGTCGGCGGTCGCGACGGCCTGCCAGGAGCCGGTCGTGCCGCCGTCCGGCGCGGTGTTCAGCTCGACGGCGCTGGAGGCGACGCCGCTCATCGCGTCGTCGGCGGTCCACGAGGCCGTGAGGGCGCCCGGTCCCGCCGGCGCCGCGGCGAGGCCGGTGGCCGTCGGCGCGGTGCGGTCGATGTGGACCGTCGCCGCGGCCGCGGCGCCGTCCGTGCCGTCGCCGGCGACGTGGACCTGCAGGGTGCGCGCACCGTCGGGGACGTCGGCGAGGCCCACCTCGACCGCGTGCTGGCCGGCCCCGGGCCCGCCCTGCCAGAGCACCCGGCCGGCCACGGAGACGGTCTGGACGGCCATGCCGTCCGACCCGAAGTTGTCGTCGGCCGTCCAGTCGACGCGGACCGGCATGCCCGCCCTGACCCATCCGGGCGAGACGCCGCGGATCGCGACGGAGGGCGGCGCCACGTCACGCCACAGGACGTGCGGGTTGTCGATGAACCAGCCCCGCGCGTGCTGGTCGCGGGCCTCGGTCTGGGTCAGGACGAGGTGGACGTTGCACTGGCCACCGGGGACCGCGATCCCGTAGGCGCGCCCCGGCCAGGGGGCCTGCGGCATCCCCGCGTCGCCCTCCTGCCAGACGACGTGGCGGTCGGCGGTGACCTGCACCGCGAACGAGCTCGCCGCCTGCGTGCGCAGGGCACCGAACCGGACCCACGCGATCTCCGTCCCGGGACGGCACCCCCAGTTCATCTCCCAGGCGTTCCCGGCCCGCGCCGGGCTCATCGCCGGGGCCTGGACCTGCCAGGTGGCTCCGTTGACGACGGTCGCGGAGTACCCGGGGGCGTTCGCCCAGATGGACGGGTCCGAGGGGTAGAGGTTCCCGTCGGTGGCGTACGCGGGGCACGCGGCCGCCACGAGCAGGACGGCGGAGCCCGCGACCGCCCGGCTGACCCGCCGCCTCACGGCCCGAACTCCAGGGCGACCGCGGCGGCCGCCGGCGCGGCCGAGGGGGCCGCCGCGGCGGGCGCGCTCGGGGCGGGGGGCGTGTACGGGGGGTCGTCGGGGGGCGTGATCTGCGCCGTCATCTGCTCCTCGTCCTGCCGTTCGTTCTCCGCGCGGCGTCGCTCCTCGTCGCGCCGCCGCGCCTGTTCCCGCGCCCGGCGGCGCTCTGCCTGCTCCACCGCGGTCCGCCGGGCCCGGGTGAAGGACGCCTGGGCCCGGTCGGCGGTCCGCCGGCCGGCCTCGGTGATCACGGCGCCGTCGACCACCACCGGCTGTGCCGCCACGGCGGTGGCAGGCCGGTGCTCCGGGGCCACCGCGTCGATCACGAGGGGCGCGCCGGTGACGCCCGCCAGGGTCACGGCGGCCGTGCCCGCGCCCACCTTGGCGAGGACCGCCCCGGGCACCTCCATCGCCATCTGGACCGCGTTGCCCGCGCGGACGGTCGCGCTCCCCGCCACCCGGTCCCACCAGGCGAGCGCGGGGCTCGGGTCCGGGGCGTCCATCGTCACCTGGCCGGCCACCAGGCCGATCGGCACCAGGGACGCCATCCAGCCCTCGGACTCACGGCGGTTGCGGAGCGTCGCCCGGCAGGGGCCGCAGTGGCGGACGTGCCGCCCGACGCGACGCCGCTCCTTGGATGACGCCGACCCGCAGGCGACCCGCCCGATCGCGTCGTCCAGGAGGGCGCACGCCTCACCCGTCGCCAGGCGGACCTCCCACGCCGCGAGGTTCCGCCGTCCCTCGAGCACCGAGCGCTCGACCTTCCGCAGCGAGAAGCCCGTGATCTCGCGGATCCGGTCGTAGCTGACGCCTGCGGCCTGGAGCATGAGGCAGGTGCGCTGCGCCTCGCTGAGGCCGGCGAGCCCGTCCTGGACGATGCGGTACCGGTCCCTCCACTCGGCCGTCGCGTCGGTCGAGCCGCGCGCCGCGAGCACCTCGCCCCACTCCTCCGCCACGTCGGCCGCGGCGCCGGGCCCCTCGCGTCGGCGCGCGCGGGCGATCGCGATCGCCTCGTTGCGCAGCACGGTGTGCAGCCACGCCATGAACCGCCGGGGCTCGACCACCGGCGCCCGCGTCAGCGCGATCTCCATCGCGCGCTGGTACGCGTCCTCGGCGTCCTGGAGCGACCGCGTGTAGCGGCTCGCGAACCGGATGAGGCCGGGGGCGGCGCCCATGGCGAGGGCCGCGGCGCGGCGGCGCTCCTCGTCGGTGGGAGGTGTGGGCAGCTCGGGATCGGTCATTTCGTCAGCGCTGCGGAAACATGACGGAATCTCACAAATTCTCCATACGGCCGATCGGGGGGTTCTGCGGGGTGAGAGGGCTCGTCCCCGGGGCTTTCACCCCCTCCCGACGGGTGGGATCGCGCACGAAAGGTCGCTATTTGCGGCAAGGACGTCGTGGACTTGTGCCGCGTTAGGCTGGGGGCGTGGCCGCTCCGCACGTCCTGAGGCGCCGGTTCCAGGTGGTGATGTCCGAGGTGGACGTCGCCCAGATCCACTTCACCAACGCCTACCGCTGGATGGACCGCGGCCTCTCGGAGTGGCTCGCGGAGGTCGGGCACCCCTTCACGCGCCTGCTGGAGGAGGGGCCCGGGATTCCGATCGTCGACAGCCGCTGCGCCTTCCTCGGCCGGATCATGCTCGACGACCTGATCGACCAGCGGACGGACGTCACCGGGGTCGGGCGGACCTCGTTCCGCAGCCGGCACGTGTTCGAGCGCGAGGGCGAGCTGGTGGCGCGCGGCGAGCTCGTCCACGTGTGCGTGGACCGGCAGACGCGCCAGACGGTGCCCGTCCCCGACTGGCTCCGGGCCGTCGCGGACCCCGCCACGGCCTCCGCCACGGAGTAGGCACACCTCCGGCACACCTGCGCGTGGATCCGTGACGCGCCCCGGGCCGATCCTCCCCGCATCGAACGACGCGGAAGGGGACGCCGATGGAGCCGAAGCGGTACGCGTGGATCATCCCGGGCCGGCTGGCCGTGGCGGAGCGCCCGGGCGGCGGCGGGCGGAGCCACCGGCGCGCCCTGCGGGAGTCCGAGATGGCCTGGTGGGGCGAGCAGGGCGTCACGACGGTGGTCTCCGGGATGCGCAGCCGCCACGGCCTCGCCGAGTACGCGGCGGCGGGCTGGACGGTCGAGTGGCACCCGCTCCGTGACCCCGTCCAGGCGCGGGAGGTCCTCGGGGAGCTCACCGGCGCGGTGCGCGCGGCCCTCGACGCGGGCGGCGACGGGGCGGTCCTGGTGCACGCCGACTACGCCAACGAGTGGCTCGCAGCCATCGACGCCGGGCTGCGACTGGAGCTGGGGCTGTCGCGCAGCCCGCGCGCGGCGCTGCGGGCGGCGGCCGCGGACGGCCTGCCTGTAGGCTCCCTCGCGACGTCGATCGTGGGACGCCCCACGCCGGCGGCATGACCGGGGCGGTCCGCCAGAGGCGGCACCGGGTTCCCGCCGGTCGCGCACGTGACTGCCGAGGGGACCACCCGCATGACCGCACGACGACCGCGCCTCTGGCCCCGCCGCCGCCGGGCGGACGAGTCGTCGTCACCCGCCCCCGCTCCCGCAGCCACGTCTCCGGGCGCGGGGCCCGCGCGGCTCGTCCTGGTGGACGGCCGCATGGCGCGTCGCCGCAAGACGGGCATCGCGACCTACATCCGCGAGCTCCAGCACGTGATGGACGCCCGGCCGGCGTCGGACCTGCGGATCGAGTGGGTCTACGGGCCGCCCGGGCTGCCCCGGTTGGGGAAGCTGACATCCTGGGGCAACCTGGCGCTGGACATGCTGTGGCTGCACGTCCTCCTGCCCCTGACGGCGGCGCGCAAGCGGGCGGCCGTCCTCCACGCCCCGGTCAACTGGGCGCCGTGGTGGAGCCCGTGCCCGCGGGTCGTGACGATGCACGACCTGGCGTGGGAGCGGGTGCCCGAGGCGTTCCCGGAGAGCTTCCGGCGGTACGCGCGCACCTTCGCGAAGCGGTCGGTGAAGAAGGCCGCGCGCGTGATCGCCGTGTCGGAGTCGACGGCGCAGGACCTGATCGAGCTGTACCGGGTCCCGCCGGAGCGGATCCGGGTGGTCCCGAACGGCGTGCACCCGGACACACGCCCGCCCGGTCCGCGGGAGCCCTTCATCCTGAGCGTCGGCATCCGGGAGCCGCGCAAGCGCATCGCGGAGCTGGTCGAGGGCCACGCGATCTACTGGGCGAACGCCCCGGCCGACCCGCCGCCCTGCCGGCTGGTGGTCGTGGGCGGGGACGGGGGCGACGAGGAGCGGATCGCGGCGGCCGCCGGGCCGGGGTGCGAGATCCGGGGCTTCGAGCGGCAGGAGGAGCTGCTCGACCTGTACCGCCGGGCGACCCTGCTGGCGTACCCGTCGGCCTACGAGGGCTTCGGGCTCCCGGTGGTGGAGGCGATGGCCCACGGCTGCCCGGTGCTCTGCGCCCGGAACTCGTCGCTCATCGAGATCGGGGGCCGGTCGGCGATCTTCCTCGACGACGTGACGCCGCAGGGGATCGCGGACGCGCTGGCGGCGGCCCTGGCGGACCGCGAGGCGCTCGCGGCCCGGGGCGAGGCGGGGCGGGCGGAGGCGGCGCGGTACTCGTGGCCGGCCTCGGCGACCGCCACCCGGGACGTCTACCGGCAGGCGCTGCGCCGATGAGCGGCGGCCGGCGGCGGCCGGCCTGGGCGCGGCTCGTGGCCCACAGCCACCGGATCGGCCGCCGGTGGCTGGCGGAGGGCCTGCGCGCGCGGCGCTGGGAGGACCCGCGGGGCGGCCTGTACCGCCTGCTCGTCCCGCTGGAGCCCTGGCGCTACCACGAGCTCGGGCGCGTGGCGCGTGAGGCCTTCGCCGGCGACTGCCTGGACGTCTCGAGCCCGAAGCTGCTGCCCAGCCTGCTCGCCCACGAGGGGCAGGGGCGCTGGATCGCTGTGGACCTCCTGGACGAGGAGATCGCGCGCTGGCGGCGGCTCGACCCGGGGCTCGACCTGCGGGTGGAGGACGCCCGGTCGCTCGGCCTGCCGGACGCCTCGGTGGACGCGATCGCATGCGTCTCGGTGATCGAGCACGTCGTGGGGGACGGGGACGCGGCGGCGATGGCGGAGATGTGGCGGGTGCTGCGCCCCGGCGGGGTCGTGCACCTGACGACCAACGTGGCCGCCCGGCCGACGGAGGTCCGCACGGCCCGGGCGGTCTACGCGCCGGCGGGCGCCGGGGATGCGTCGCCGGCGGGCGAGGCCGGCGCGGGCGCGCCGGGGGTGTTCTTCGAGCGCTGGTACGACGACGCGGGCATCGACGCGCGGCTGCTCGGTGAGGGGTGGGTGGTGGAGGCGCGGGAGTACGTCCGGGAGCGCCTGCCCGTGCACCGGTGGTTCTTCGCGGCGCGGCCGCTGAGCTTCCTGGGCGGGAACCTGCTGCCGCTGGTGTGTCCCGGCAACTTCCGGCGGATCGCGGCGGCCGCGGCGGTGCCCGGCGGGCGGCACGGGGTGGTGTACCTCCGCCTGCGCAAGCCGGGCTGACCGTCCCGCGGTGGGCCGCGCGGCCCCGGCGGCCGCGCGTGATCCGTCCGTCAGCAGTACGATCGCGCCGTGGGGAGTGCCCCCGACCAGACGCCGGGTACGACCCGCGCGGCCACAGGCGGCGCGCGCGTGCCCGCGGAGACGGCGCGATGACCACCCGCGGCACCCGTCCCGGGGAGCCCGACGGCGTGCCCCCCGCGCCGCCCGCCACGACCGCCGATCCGCGCGGCCACATGCGGCGGGACGCCCGCTTCCTGCCGCTCCTCGCCGGGCCGGCGGGCACGGCGGCGCTCCGCCGGATCCTCTCGGTCGCGGTGCTCGTCACGATGGACGTCACCGCGTGCTTCGCCGGGATCTACACGGCGCTCGCCCTCAAGCTGGTCATCCAGGGGCAGCCGGTCGACGCGGGGGCGATCTGGGCCGTCGAGCAGAAGGCCCTCCCGCTCGCGGCCACCACCATGATCCTGGTGTTCGCGAAGAACCGGCTCTACGCGCCCCGCGAGCAGCGGGGCGGCGCGGCGCGGCTGCTCTCGTCGGTCACCCTCGCGACGCTGGTGGTGCTCGCGGTCGTGCTCGTCGCCGGGTGGCGGTTCGACACCTACTACATCTTCTACTCGTCCTGGTTCCTCATCGGCACCTTCGTGGTGGCGCTGCGGGCGAGCTACGACAGCGTCACCGCCTTCGTCCTCGACGCCCTCCACTTCGAGCGGCGGGCCCTCCTCGTGGGGGCGCCCGGCCTCGTCGCGACCGTCGCCGAGAGCCTTGAGCGGTCCGAGAGCAAGCAGGGGGTGCCGTACCGGGTCGTCGGGCGCCACCAGCTCACCGCCGGCCTCGGCACCGACGCGGCCGCCGGTCCCGCGGCCGAGCTCACCCGGGCGCTCGACCCCTCGGCCGTGGACGAGGTGATCCTCACCGGCTGGGCCGGGGAGGACGGGCCGGTGCTGGAGCTGCTGGAGATCTGCCGCCGCCGCGGCCTGCCGGTGCGCCTCGCGCCCACCACCGCGGAGCTGCTGTCGCACTCGGTCCAGGCGGTGCCGGCGCCCGGCCTGCCGCTGTTCGAGCTGCGGCCGCCGGTGCTGGGCGGCGCCGCGTTCCTCGCCAAGCGGGCGTTCGACCTGGTCGTGGGGCTCCTCATCGGCATCCTCGTGGCGCCGGTGCTGGCGCTGGCGGCGCTCGCGATCAAGCTGGAGGACCGGGGCCCGGTGCTGCACCGCTCGCGCCGGATCGGGGTGGAGGAGCAGGAGTTCTCCTGCCTCAAGCTGCGCACCATGCGCATCGGGGCGGAGGACGAGCAGGAGGCGCTGGAGGGGTCCAACGAGGCCGACGGGGCGCTTTTCAAGATCCGCGACGACCCGCGCGTCACCCGGACGGGGCGGGTCCTGCGGCGGCTGTCGATCGACGAGCTGCCCCAGCTGTGGAACGTCCTGCGCGGCGAGATGTCGCTCGTCGGGCCGCGGCCGCTGCCGCGCCGCGACTACGAGC
Source organism: Thermoleophilia bacterium (assembly GCA_050249835.1). Taxonomy (GTDB): domain Bacteria; phylum Actinomycetota; class Thermoleophilia; order Miltoncostaeales; family Miltoncostaeaceae; genus Miltoncostaea. The sequence goes on along the minus strand of JBFWPT010000022.1, from coordinate 21,852 downwards.
GTCTCGACGCCCTCCACAAGAAGCGCTACCTGGTGCTGCCCGGCGTCACCGGCCTCTGGCAGGTGAGCGGCCGCAGCGACCTGTCCTTCGACGAGCTCGTCCGCCTCGACTTCTATTACATCGAGACGTGGTCGATCTGGCTCGACCTGACGATCCTCGCGCGCACCATCCCCGTCGTCCTCGGGCGGAAGGGCGCGTACTGAGCCCCGGACCGCCGCGGAAGGTGCTCGGGGGCTCCGGATCCGGTGGCGGCTCCGGCGATCCGCCGCCGGCGCCCGACCCCGACCGCCTGCTCATGGAGCTCCGGAACGCCGGGGGCGAGCCGCCGCTGCCGCCGCTGCGGATCGCGGAGCCCGCCTCCTCGGCCCGCAAGGGGCCGGCGGGCCGGGCGGTGTCCGGCGCCCGGGGCGCGGTGGTGCGCCTGCTGACGCCGTCGCTCGCCGACCTGCTCGCCCAGCTCGAGCGCGACCGCCACCGGATGCGCGCCGAGATCGCGCGCCTCGAGGCGCGGGTGGCCGAGCTGGAGCGCCGCGCCGGCGGCGACTAGACCCGGGTGCGGGTCGCCTTCGTCGTCCAGCGGTACGGGGAGGAGGTCGCCGGCGGGGCCGAGGGCCTCTGCCGCGCCACGGCCCACGCCCTCGCGGCCGCCGGGGAGGAGGTCGAGGTCCACACGACCACCGCCCGGGACTACCTGACCTGGGCGCCGCACTACGCCGCCGGGACCGAGAGGGACGGCGCGGTGACGGTCCACCGGTACCCCGCCGAGCCCGCCGACCCGGCGCGCAACGCGGAGCTCACGCGGCTGCTGTCCCTCGGCGGCGGCGACGCGGACGCCGAGCGCGAGTGGGCCCGCGCGCAGGGGCCGGTCGCGCCCGGGATGCTGCGGGCCCTGGCGGGGGCGCGGGAGCGGTACGAGGCCGTCGCGCTCTGGACCTACCTCTACGCCACGACCCAGCTGGCGATGCCGCTCGCCCCGGAGCGGACGGTGCTGGTGCCGCTCGCCCACGACGAGCCGATGCTGCGCTACGGGCTCACGCGGGGCCTGATGGCGATGGCGGCCGGGTTCGCCTTCATGACCCCGGAGGAGCGCCGCCTGGTGGACGACCTGCACGGCGTCGGGGACCGGCCGGAGGCGGTCGTCGGGGCCGGCATCGACCCCGCGCCGGCGGGCGAGGGGGCGGCGGAGGCCGTCCGCGACCGGCTCGGGCTGCCGCCGCGCTTCGCGCTCTACCTCGGGCGGGTCGACCCCGCGAAGGGCCTCGACGCCCTCGTGCGGGCGCACGCCCGCTACCGCGCCGCGGGCGGGCCGCTCGGGCTCGTGCTCGCCGGCCGCCCGACGGTGGCGATGGACCTGCCCGACTGGGTCGTCACCACCGGCTTCGTGGACGCCCCCACCCGGGCGGCGCTGCTGGCGGCGAGCGAGGTGGTGGTGCTGCCGTCGCCGCACGAGAGCCTCTCGCTGGTGGCCCTGGAGGCCTGGACGGCGGGGAGGCCGACCCTGGCGACGATGCGCTCGGAGGTCCTGGCCGGCCAGACCGCGCGCTCGGGTGGCGGGCTGCTCTACGACGACGCGCTCGGCTACGCGCGCCAGATGTCGCGGCTCGCCTCCGATCAGGAGCTGCGCACCATGCTCGGCGTCACCGGGGGCCGCTGGGCCGCGGACTGGACGTGGGATGCCTGCGTGGAGCGCTGGCAGGCACTCCTGGAGCGGGTGAGGCGCTAGGCGAGGCCGGTGTCGCGCTGCCAGGTGCGCAGCGTCGACCAGGCCAGCACGAGCCCCCGGAAATCCCCGGCCGGGGCGATCCGCGCCGCGACCTCCTTGGCGGTGGGCGTGCGCCCGTCGAACCAGGCGTCCCGTGCCACCCGGATCGTGGCCGAGTCGATGGACGGGCGGCCGTAGTGGCCCATCAGCAGGATGATGAAGCCCGCGGTGGGGGGGCCGATGCCGCGCAGCCCGAGCAGCCCCGAGTAGACCCGGTCCGCGTCGCCCGCGGCCGAGTCGGCCTCGATCTCCCCGAGGCGACCGTCGATGGCCGCGCGCGCCGCCTCGGTGAGCGCGGGCGCCCGGTAGCCCACCCGGGCGACGTCGCGCAGGTGGTCCTCGCCGGCCCGCAGCAGGGCGGCCGGGTCGGGGAACGCGCCCGCGCGGCCGAGGGCGCCGATGCGGTTGATGCACCCCACGGCCTGCCGCCAGGTGGTGTTGGTGCCGCAGATGCCCTTGACCACGTCCTCGTAGAGGCTGGAGCCCGCCAGCATCCGCCCGCCGCCGTAGAGGGCCAGGTCGTCGGCGAGCCCCGGGTCGACCGCGCGGGCCGCCTCGGGGAAGCCGTCCAGGTCGGCGTCGAGCTGCAGCATCCGCCGCACCCGGTCCGCCGCGACCTCCCGCAGCGCGGGCGTCAGCGGCGCCGACGGCCGCACGGCCACCCCGCCGTCCCGGGCGCGCATGGCCAGGGTGACCGCCTTCCGGCCGAGCGGCTCCACCCGGCCCAGCCGCTCGCCCCCGTCATCCCATGCGAACGGGGCCGTCTGGAACCACCCGTGGCTGACCGCCACCGCGCGCAGGCGGAAGGGCCCGCGCGCGGACAGGCGCAGCTCGCCGCCGTCTCCGCTCACCGTGGAAGGCTCCCAGAACGACGACGGCCCCGTCCACCGATGGTGGACGGGGCCGCCTCCTCCCGCGCGGAGGGCCCGGGTCCTACTTGATGAAGAGCATCTCCGAGTACCGCGGCAGCGGCCACAGGTCGTCGGCGACCGTCCGCTCGAGCCCGTCGGCGATGGCGCGCACGTCGTCCATCGCGCCGATGACCGTGTCCCGCATGTAGACGGCCTCCTCCATGAGGTCCGTCGGGTGGTTCTCGTCGAGGTTCGCCGTCTGGAGCGCCTTCACGGCCTTCGTGAACGCGGTGACCAGGTCGGTGCTCTCCTTGGCGAGCGCCGTGAGGCCCGCGCCCTTCAGCACCGCGATGTGGCGGGCCGCGGCGGGCAGCAGCATCGTCGCGGCGATGTCGGCGGCCGTCTCGGCCTCGATGTTCACCTTGATGACGTACTGCTCGAGCAGCACCTCGAACCGCGAGTGCAGCTCGCGCTCGTCCAGCACCGAGTAGTTGCCGAACAGGGCGACGGTCTCGTCCGAGATCAGCTCCGGCAGGGCGTCCGGCGTGGTGCGGAGGTTCTTGAGGCCGCGCTTGGTGGCCTCCGTGTGCCACTCCTCCGAGTACCCGTCTCCGTCGAAGACGACCTTGCCGGCCGTCTTGTACGTCGTCCGGATGACCTCGCCGAGCGCCTCCTCGAGGGTCTTGCCGGCCTTCTTCTTGGTGCCGGACATCTTCGCCTCGAGGTCCTCGCACAGCGAGTCGATGGCCTCGGCCACGATCGTGTTGAGGACCGTGTTGGGGAGGCTCGGCGACTGCGAGGAGCCGAGGGCCCGGAACTCGAAGCGGTTGCCGGTGAAGGCGAACGGGCTGGTGCGGTTGCGGTCGCCCGTGTCGCGCGGCAGCTCCGGCAGGACGTGCGTCCCGAGGTTCATCACCTCGCGCGCGGCGCTCACGGCCGTCTCGCCGGAGGCGATGGCCGTGAACACGTCCTCGAGCTCCTTGCCGAGGAAGACCGAGATGATCGCCGGCGGGGCCTCGTTGGCGCCGAGGCGGTGGTCCTGGCCGGCGCCCGCGATCGACGCGCGCAGCAGGCCCTGGTGCTTGTAGACGGCCGAGATGACGGCGGTCGCGAAGAACAGGAACTGCAGGTTGTCGTGCGGGGTGTCGCCCGGGTCGAGCAGGTTCGCGTCGTCCGTGCTCATCGACCAGTTGTTGTGCTTGCCCGAGCCGTTGACGCCGGCGAACGGCTTCTCGTGCAGGAGGCAGACCAGCCCGTAGCGCCGGGCCACGGTCTGCATGATCTGCATGCAGAGCTGCTGGTGGTCGGTGCCGACGTTCGAGTTCTCGAAGATCGGGGCGACCTCGTACTGCGCCGGGGCCACCTCGTTGTGGCGGGTCTTGATCGGCACGCCGAGCTTCGCCAGCTCCTGCTCGATCTCGAGCATGTAGGCGAGGACCCGCTCCGGGATGGACCCGAAGTAGTGGTCGTCGAGCTGCTGCCCCTTCGCGGGCTTCGCGCCGAACAGCGTCCGCCCCGTCGCCACCAGGTCGGGGCGCTGGTAGAAGAACTGCTCGTCGATCAGGAAGTACTCCTGCTCCGGCCCGATCGTCGTGTAGACACGGGTCGTGGTGGTGTCGCCGAACAGGCGCAGCGCGCGGAGCGCCGCCTTGTTCAGGGCGGTCATGGAGCGCAGGAGCGGGATCTTGGTGTCGAGCGCCTCGCCGGTCCACGAGGCGAACGCCGTCGGGATGCAGAGGTAGGCGCCGTTCGGGTTCTCGAGGACGAAGGCCGGGCTCGTCGGGTCCCAGGCGGTGTACCCGCGGGCCTCGAACGTGGCGCGGATGCCGCCGCTCGGGAAGGAGGACGCGTCCGGCTCGCCCCGGATGAGCTCCTTGCCCGTGAAGGAGGCGAGGGCCGTGCCGTCGCCGACCGGGCCGAAGAACGAGTCGTGCTTCTCCGCGGTCGAGCCGGTGAGGGGCTGGAACCAGTGCGTGTAGTGCGTGGCGCCCTTCTCGAGGGCCCAGTCCTTCATCGCGAGGGCGACGGCGTCGGCGAGGCCCGCGTCGAGCGGCTCACCGCGCTCGATGGTGGCCTGGAGCTGGCGGAAGATCGTCTTCGGCAGCCGCTGACGCTGCTCGTCGGGACCGAAGACGTTCGCACCGTAGATCGAGGTGCCGGGGATGGTCAGGTCGCCGGCGTTCAGCGAGCCGTTCGGGCTCCACTGTGCGGCGGTGACGTTGCTCTCTCGAACTCTCGGCATGACGCGGAGGGCCCTCCTTTTCTGGGCTCGGGCAGCGACGGATGATACGACGGCCCGCCGTGCGGGCGCTTTGTGACCGAGGGCCAAACGCGACCCCCGATCTTTCGCCGGGTGGACAAACACAGGCCCCCCGGCTGCCGGGCGCTTGAAACCCGGCCCGCATCCCCCCATCCTGCTGCCGGTGACGACCCGGAACCCTCCGCCCGGTGAGGCCGTGACGCTGGGTGACCTCATGGGCATCCCCGCCCTCGAGGGCGCTCGCGTCGTGCCGTCCAACGCGCCCCTCGGCGCGGCGGTGCACGCGGTCGGCCCGTACGAGGAGGACGGGCCCGCCGAGCCGGGCGTCCTGCTGCTCGCCACCGGGCCCGCGCCGGCGTCCGCCCCCGCCGGCTGCGTCGGCCTCGTGTGCCGGAGCGCCCCCGGCGCCCCGATCGGCGTGCCCGTGGTGCTCCTGCCCGCCGACGCGCACTGGGGCGCCGTCGTGGCGGGTATCTCCGCGGCCCTCGCGGGCGGGCGGGCGGTGACCGAGGCGGCCCGCGCCCGCGTCACGATGCGCGCGCCGCTGCTGGAGGGCCGCGGGTATCCCGGCCTGGTCGAGACCGCGGCGGAGCTGCTCGGCCGGCCGGTCGCCATCCTCGACGAGTACCTCGACATCCTGGGCGCGTCCGGGCTCGACGCCGAGCAGGAGACCTTCCTCGACGAGGCCATCCTCCGCGCCCGCGGCCACGGCCCCGCCTCGATCATCGGGCCGTTCGTCGAGGAGCGCATGCCGGGGATGCACCGGGAGCTCATCAACGCGCCCGCCGGCGTGATCGGGGTGCTCGTCGTCTGGTCGGAGCGGCCGCTCGGCTCGGTCGACGTGAGCGTCGTGGCCGAGATCGGCGTCGCGTCCATGCTCGAGCGGGCCCGCGAGGAGGTGCGCACCGAGACCGAGTCGCGCCTGCGCGGCGACCTCATCGAGGAGCTCATGGCCGGCGAGGTCGTGAGCCGCGAGTCCCTGGTCCGGCGGGCGCGTCACCTGGGCGCCGACCTCTCCGGCGGCGCCGTCGCCCTGATCGGCAAGCTCCAGGACCCGCACACCGAGGGCCGCGTCATCACGGACCCCCGGCTCGTGCGCCGCTTCCTCCAGCAGGCCCGCGCGGCGATGGACCTCCACTGGCCGCGCGCGCTCGTGGACTGGGACGAGGGCCGCCTGCTGGCGCTGCTGCCGGCCACCGCCTCCGGCGCCGGCGACCCCGCGCCCGAGGAGATCGAGGCGCAGGCGCTGACGCTCGGCAAGCGGCTGCTCGGCGCGACGCGGGAGACCGTCCCCGGCCTGGCCCTGACCCTCGCCCTGTCGCGTTACACGCCCGAGCCGGAGCGCCTCGGAGTCGCCCTCGACGAGGCGCGGCTGGCGCTGTCGATCGGCGAGCGCCTCGGCCGGGTGGGCGAGGTCGTCACCTTCGAGGAGACCGGCACCTACAAGCTCCTGTTCCAGATCTTCGCCGACCGGCCGGAGGAGCTCATCTCCTTCTACGACCAGACGATCGCGCCGCTGGTGCGGTACGACGAGCAGTACCAGACCGAGCTGGTGGGGACGCTCTCCACCTACCTCGGCCACGACTGCAACCTGGCCGCCACGGCGAGCACGCTCTACACCCACCGCCACACGGTCCGGTACCGCCTCGACCGCATCGCCGAGCTGTCCGGGCTGGACATCGCCAAGACCGACGACCGCGAGAAGCTGTCGCTGGGGCTCAAGGCGATGCGCCTGCTGGGCCGCCGCGTCGCGACGGCCCCCGAGAAGCCCGCCAAGCGCCGCGCCAGCTAGCCCGGGTCCGCTACCCTGGCGGGCATGGAGAGGATGCCCCGAGCGGGCCGCGGGGAGCCGATGCGCTGCCCGGCCTGCAACACCCGCCTCGTCGAGCTCGAGCGCTCCGAGGTCCTGATCGACGCCTGTCCCGAGTGCCGCGGTGTGTGGCTCGACCGCGGTGAGCTGGACCGGATCCTCGACCGCGAGCGCCGCGCCGCCTCCGGCGTGCGCGACGATGACGAGGACTTCTTCCAGGAGATGGAGGGCCGCAAGGGGGACCGTGGCCGTCCCCCGGCGGACCGTGACCGTGACCGCGGCCGCGGCTACGACGAGGACGACGACTACCGCGGCGACCCCAAGGCGGCGAAGAAGCGCAAGCGCCGCGGGATGCTCGAGGACCTCTTCGACTTCGACTTCTAGGCGTTCCTAGGAGTTCGCGGCCTCCAGGGCCTCCGCGATCCGCCGCGCCCACGGCCCGGGGCGGCCGTCGCCCACCGGCGTCCCGTTCACCGAGACGACCGCCTGGGCGCCGCGCACCGCGTTGACCACCACGATCTCGGGCGCCGCCCGCCAGGCATCCTCCGCGGCGGCCTCCTCGCGTGCCCCCACCCGCTCCAGCACCACCGCCCGCGCCACGCCGGGCAGCAGGCCGCGCACGGGGGCCGTCACCAGCTCCCCGCCGACCGCGCAGAAGACGTTCGCCACGGCCGCCTCGCCCATGCGGCCGTCCTCGTCGAGCAGCAGGGCGTGGCCGGCGCCGGCCCACTCGGCGCGGCGCTGGGCCATCCGCAGGCGCGCGTAGGAGAGCGACTTGTGCTCGGCCATCGCGTCGCCGGGCAGCCAGGCGCCGCGGAGGGCGATGGCGGTCGTCTGCGGCGGCGTGTCCGAGCGCCCCGCGACCTCCACGAGCAGGGTGGGCCGGGGCGTGACCGTCAGGCGCACCCGGGCGGGGCCGCCGCCGAAGGCGGCCAGGGCGGCGGCCACCTCGGTCCGCACCTCGTCGGCGCTTGGGAGCCCCTCCAGGCCGAGGGTCCGCGCCGACGCGGCGAGCCGCGCCAGGTGGCGCTCCAGCAGCGGCACCCGGCCGCCCCCGGCGCGCATCGTCTCGAACAGCCCCTCGCCCCAGCGGACGGCCGGATCGTCCACCGAGAGGGCGGGCGCGGACGGATCGAGCGGCCGGCCGTCGAGGCGCACGACCCTCATCGGACCGGCTCCGTCCGGGTGCGGCGGGCGTGTGTGAGAATGGCCCGCGGCCGCACGGGGCCGACGCTACCACCGCTCGAAGGGGACACGCTTTGCGACAGACGATCGCCTTCCAGGCCACCGGTTTCGACTGCTCTCCGGTGACCGTCGAGATCGACGAGAACGGCGAGGCCCCGGACCCGGAGAGCCTCCCGGTCGCGCTCCTCGCGTTCGAGAGCGGCCCCAACGTGGTGCTGACGCTGCCGCTCGCCACGGCCGACGGCGAGAACATGATGAACGCGTTCACCCAGGCCGAGCCGTTCCGCCAGGAGATGGGCGAGGCCGGCAACTGGGACCCGCAGCCCGCCGGCCTGCCGGAGGGCCTGTTCTGGGCGCTCCAGCCGAACGTGGTCGGCGTCTCGGTGACCCCGCCGCAGAACACCCCCGACGGCCTCGTCCCGCACTGGACGCTCGCCTTCGACGACGAGGACGGCAGCCAGGTCCAGATCGCCGTCTCGGACGCGATGTGCGTGCAGATCGTGCGGGCCCTCGCGGACGTCGCGGCGGGCACGATCGGGGACGATCCGGAAAACCAGGGATAGACGCCGGATATCTGTTATTTTCACCGCTCCCAGCGACACACGAGGGCGGTGGAATGAGCGGGATCGAATGGCGTGAGCGGCTCCAGGACCGGATGCCGCCGGATCTGGCCGAGGAGATCGACATCTTCGAGGGCCAGATGGAGCTGCGCCGCAAGGGCAAGATCGAGGACCGCGTCTTCGCCGAGACCCGCCTGCGGCGCGGCGTCTACGGCCAGCGCTACGACAACGGCCACCGCCACGACGGGCTCGCCTCCCGCGAGCTCGTGTACCCGGCGGGGGAGCTGACGAAGGGCCCCGAGACCCTCTGGGACGCGCCGGGCATGGTGCGGATCAAGGTGCCGTACGGCGGCATCACCCCGGAGCAGCTCGAGGTGATCGCGGAGCTGGCGGAGGAGTACTCCGACAACATCCTCCACATCACCACGCGCCAGGACGTGCAGCTCCACTACGTCCACATCGACGACACGCCGGACCTGATGCGGCGCCTGGCGGCGGTGGACATCACGACCCGCGAGGCCTGCGGCAACGGCGTCCGCAACCTGACCGCCTGCCCGCTCGCCGGCGTCTGCCACACCGAGGCCTTCGACACCACGGCCTACGCGGCGGCCCTGTTCCGCTTCCTGCTGGGCCACCCGGACTGCCAGGACTTCGGCCGCAAGTTCAAGCCGGCGTTCTCGGGCTGCGCGGGCGAGGCATGCGGCCTGGTGATGATGCACGACTTCGGCGCCATCGCCCGGAAGACCGTCGTGGACGGCGTCGAGCGCCGTGCCTTCGACCTCTACGTGGGCGGCGGCCTCGGCACCACCCCGCACCAGGCGAAGCTGCTCTACGAGGACCACCCCGTCGAGGAGCTGCTGCCCGCGGTCCAGTCGATAGCCCGCGTCTTCGGGCGCCTGGGCGAGAAGGCCAACCGCAACCGCGCCCGCATCAAGTTCCTCGTCGCCAAGCTCGGCATCGACGAGTTCCGCCGCCTGGTGGACGAGGAGCGCCAGACCCTCCCGCACGACGAGCGCTGGACCTCGTACCTGCCGAACGTCGACGACTACGACGAGTCGCCGGTCCGCGAGGCGGTCCCGGTGAACCCGGACGCCGACGTGCCGGAGGGCTACCGCGAGTGGGCGCGCACCAACGTGTACCGCCAGCGCCAGCCCGGCTACGCGGTCGCGACGATCGCCCTGCCGCTCGGCGACCTCTCGTCCGTACAGACCCGCCAGCTCGCCGACGTGGCGCGCAAGTACGTCGGCGACGCCGTCCGCACCACCGTCGAGCAGAACATCGTCCTGCGCTGGGTGGCCGAGGGCGACCTGCCGGCCCTCTACGCGGAGCTGAAGGCGATCGACCTGGCCGCCCCGGGCGCCGGGACGATCATCGACGTCACCTCGTGCCCCGGCACGGATACCTGCAAGCTCGGCATCGCCTCCTCGCGCGGCCTGGCCGGCGAGCTGCGCACGCGGCTCGCGGCGAAGCAGTTCGAGCTGGACGAGGCGGTCCGCGGCCTGCGGATCAAGGTGAGCGGCTGCTTCAACTCCTGCGGCCAGCACCACGTGGCCGACATCGGGTTCTTCGGCAACTCGCGGAAGATCAACGGCGTCACCGTCCCCCACTTCCAGGTGGTTCTGGGCGGCCGCTGGCGCGAGAACGCGGGCTCGTACGGCCTGGCGATCGGCGCCGTCCCGTCCAAGCGGATCCCCGAGGTCGTGGACGCCATCACGACGAGGTTCGTGGCGGAGCGCGAGGGCGAGGAGACCTTCCAGGACTACATCGCGCGCCTCGGCAAGAAGGAGCTCGGCGCCCTGATCGGCGACCTCAAGACCGTCCCGCCGGTGGACGAGGACCAGAGCTTCTACACCGACTGGGGCGACGCCCGCGTCTTCACGATGGGCGACATGGGCATCGGCGAGTGCGCCGGCGAGGTCATCTCGAGCACCGACCTGGAGCTGACGATGGCGGAGAGCATCGCCTTCGACGCCCAGGTGGCGCTGGAGGAGGGCGACCTGCCCCGCGCCGACGAGCGCGCCTACGCGGCGATGGTCGCCGGCGCCCGCGCGCTGGTCCGCACCGAGAATCCGAACGTCCCGGACGACCCGGAGACGATCGTCCGCGAGTTCAAGGTGCGCTTCTACGACACGGAGCGCTTCTTCGACCGGTTCGCCAAGGGCCGGTTCGCGCGTCCCCTGTTCGACCGCCACGAGGGCGGCGCGCCGGACGCGCACGAGGAGGAGGCGACCCGCGTGCTGGTGGAGGAGTCGCAGCTCTTCATCGACGCCGTCCACGCCATGGAGATCCGCGAGGCCGGCGCGCAGTCGGCGCTCGTCTAGGAGGCGCCGTGACGACCGCCACCGGAACCGAGATCACCCGCATCACCGCCAAGCTGTACGCGGACAACCCCGAGGTCATCGACCTCGACTCCTACATCCCGCTGTTCCACGGATGGATCCAGCGGCGCATCCTGGACGGCGTCCCGATCGACGTGGCCGACTACGCCCACGTCCCGGACGGCCCCGGGGTCATGCTCATCAGCCACGAGGCCGACCGCTCGCTGGACCTGGGCGAGGGGCGGCCCGGCGCCGTCTACGCGCGCAAGCGCGACGGCGAGGGGACGCTCGCGGAGCGCGTCGCCGCCTCGATCGCGGCCGCCGACACGCTGGCCGGCGACATCGAGGCCGAGGAGCTGGCCTCCGGGGTCACGTTCGGGCGCGACGAGATCCTCATCCAGGTGATGGACCGCCTGGCCGCGCCGAACGACGACGAGGGCTTCGAGATCATGCGCCCCGCCGTCGAGGAGGCCCTCACCACGGTCCGCCCGGGCCGGCCGGCCACCCTCGGCCGCGTCACGGCCGACCCGCGGGGCCCCCTCACCATCCGGGTCCTGCTGGCGTAGCGGTCCCGCCCGGGGGGGACCCGCGCCGCGAGCGCGGGTCCCCCTGAGCCGGGTCAGTCGTTGTCGCGGATGGTGCCGACCGCCTCGCCGTCGCCGATGACGGCGCCGGAGGCGTCGCTCAGGACGAACGAGAACGCCTCCTCCGGCTCGGCGGCCCGGTCGCCCACGACGCGGACCACGGCCTCGACCGGCTCGCCCGTGTCCGGGTCGATCGGCCGGCGCGACCCCGCGGGGATGACCAGCTCGCCGGACGCCGCGAGGTAGTCGCCCGGCTGCGTCGCGCTGCCGTCCCCGGTCGCCCACCGGACGGTCACGGGTGCGTCCCAGACCCTCGAGAGCCGGACGCGGAAGGTCATCGCCTTCGTGCCGGTGTTGCCCTCGCCGATCGCGACGTCGGCGACCGACAGCGTGGGCGGGTCGTTGTCGACGATCGTCCCGGTCGCCACGTCGTCGCCGATCGGAGCTCCGGTCGAGCTGTCGAGCACGACCCGGAGGGCCTCATCGCCCTCGTCGACGCGATCCCCGATCACTTTGACGGTGACGGTCGCCGACGTGGCCCCGATGGGGATGTTCGTCGCCTGGGTGGTCCGCGCCTCGTAGTCGACGCCCCCCTCGGCCTCGCCGTTCTCGGGAGTGCTCTCCGTGTGCCAGACGATCCTGGCGCGCTGGGTCGTGGGCCCCGTCCGGCTGATCGTGAACCGCATCGCCTTCGTGCCGGTGTCCCCCTCCTCGACGGGGACGGCGTCCGCGACCGACACGGCCGCCGGCTGCGCCGCCGGCGTGACGGTGATCGAGACGAGGCCCTCATCCCCGAGCCCCGGGTCGGACACGCTGTAGACGAAAGAGTCGGGACCCGAGTAGCCGGGGTCCGGCACGTAGGTGAACGAGCCGTCCGCCGCGAGCGCGGTGATCGTGCCGTGGAACGGCCCGTCGAAGAAGTTGATCCCGCCCAGTTGCAGCGGGTCACCGTCCGGGTCGGTGTCGCCGTCGAGGACGCCCGGGGGCGGCACCACCAGGGGCGTGTCCTGGGGCGTCGTATAGGCGTCGTCGTCCGCGACCGGCGGATCGTTCGCCCGGACCGCGATGGCCACTGTCGCCGGGTCCGACTCGTTGCCCGCCGGGTCGACGGCGACGTAGGTGAACGTGTCGATCCCCGAGGGGTCCCGTCCGGTCGGGATGTAGAGGAACGAGCCGTCCGGGTCGAGTGTGAGCAGGCCGTTGGCCGGGCCCTCCATCAGGCGGGCGGTCAGCGGGTCCTCCTCCGGATCCGTGTCGTTCCCGAGCACCCCGGGAGCGGGGACGTCGAGGGACGCGCCGAAGATCGTGGCGTGGCCCGGGTCGTCCACGGCGGTCGGCGGGTCGTCGGTCCCCTCGACCGTGATCGTCACCGTGGCGGTGTTGAAGCCCGCGTACGTGAAGGAGTCCGTACCCGAGAACCCGGGCTCGGGCGTGTAGCTGAACGACCCCGCCAGGAGGCCGTCGCCGCCGGGTGTGAGCGTGCCGTGCGCCGGCTCCTCCACGACGGAGAGGGAGAAGCCGCGGTACGGGTTCCCCTCGCCGTCGGTGTCGTTCTCGTAGACGCCGGGCGCCGGCACGACGAGCGTCGTGTTCTCCGGCGTCGTGTAGGAGTCGTCCAGGGCGCCCCGGGCGAGGGAGGGATCGTTCAGGAGGACCGCGAACCGGCCCTCGGATCCCCCGAGCCCCCCGGTTGCGATGTCCGGTCGCGAGTCGCCGTCCACGTCGCCGACAGCGACGTCCAGCGCGCCTGCAGCGCCCGTCGCGGAGAAGACGTCGTAGATGAAGACGCCGCTGCCGGTGATGCGGACGCTCACGGTCGGGTCGCCGGTGTTGAAGGCCCCACCGATGCCTTCGTCGTCGTTGGAGACGACGACATCGGTGCGGCCGTCGCCGTCCATGTCGTCGAGCGCCACGACCCCGCCCGCGCTGCCGGACGGAAGGAGGAAGTCGAGGACGGACGCCTCCAACGCCCCGGTCCCGTCGCCGGCGAGTATCCGCACGTCCCCCGACGCGAAGGTGTCGTGCGCCACCACGACGTCCTGGTCGCCGTCTCCGTCCCGGTCGCCGACGGCGAGGGATCCCACCTCGACGCCACCGGTCGGGAAGCCCACGGGGGCCGAGAAGGTCGCTCCCGGACCGCCCAGCCGCACGGACACCTCGGCCGCACCCGAGGCATCGAACGACGGCGTCACGAGATCGGGGTCCCCGTCGCCGTTCAGGTCGCCGACCCCGGGGGTCGTCAGCAGCGCTCCCGCCGGATCCGGGTACACGAGCGGGGGCGCGAACCCGCCCGAGCCGTCGTTGACAAGCACGCGCAGGCTGTCGTTCCCCGATCCGTCGGACACGACCGCGATGAGCTCGGGCGCGCCGTCGCCGTTCGCGTCAGCCGACGTGAGCTGCCAGAGACTGCTCTCGCCCGTGTCTACCGCGACGGGGCTTCCGAGGGCCCCCGCGGCGCTCCCGGGCAGGATGGCGATGGACTTGTCGCCCGAGAGGTGGTTCGACTCGCCGACGGCCACGTCCGCGCGCCCGTCGCCGTCGAAGTCGTCGACGGCGATCAGGTGCGAGGCGCTCACGCCCGCCGGGTAGGTCACCTCGGGTCCGAAGCCACCGGCCCCGTCGCCGAGCAGGACGGCGACCCGGTCCCCCGGCGCCAGTGTCGCACCGACGAGATCGAGCGCGCCGTCGCCGTCGATGTCGCCGAGTGCCGCGGTGTGGACACCGCCGTCACCGTGATGGTGGGGCCCGGAGAACCCGAGCTGCCCGATCGCGGCCGCGCCGGACGCGACGGCCCCCATTCCGAGCAACGTGGCGGACAGCGCCAGCGCGCTCCGCCGGGTGATGCGTCTCACCGACCGCCGAGCGGACACCCTCCACCCCCCAGGTTCGCCTGTGTCCGGGCGAACCTCCCGCACGCCGGTCCCGGCGGGTATCGGGTGTTTCCCTGGTCCGGGAGGCCTTCGTCCCGCCCGGCTCCCGACGGCCGGGCGGGACGACGACGGCCGTCAGGTCGTGCGGTCGTCCAGCCGGGGCTCCCGGGCCGGGAGCTGCCACACGCCTTCGAGCCGCCGGACCTCCGAGTCCACCCGAAGCCGCTCCAGGAAGCGCTCCCGCGCCGACTGGAACTCGTCGAAGCTCGTCCGGCCCCAGGTCTCCGCGTCCCCGCGGCGTCCGTCTGCCGCATCCCTGCCCAGCATGGCTCCACCCCCGCATGTCGTCGGATCACGGCGACGATCCCAGCGGGGCCCCGGGGGGCGCCATCGGGTGTTTCCCTAGTCCGCCGGCCGGACGTGGAGGAATCAGGAGGTTTCGCGCGCCATCCGGGTCGCCAGCTCGGCCCGTGAGCGCACGCCGAGCTTCGTGTAGACCCGCGCCAGGTGGTACTCGACGGTCTTCGGGCTGATGACGAGGGCGGTGGCCACCTCCTTGTTGGTGGACCCGGTCGCGACGGCCAGCGCCACCTGGAGCTCCTGCGGCGTGAGGGCCGCCGTCGCCGCCGTCCGCGGCCCCGGCGGCCGGGCGCCGGCGGCGCGCAGCTCGCGCCGGGCCCGCTCGGCCCACGGGGCGGCCCCGAGCGCGTCGAACGTCGCGAGGGCCTCGGCGAGCGGGGCGCGCGCCTCGCGGTTGCGCCGCGCCCTCCGTCTCCGCTCCCCCAGGCAGAGGTCGGTGCGGGCCCGCTCGAACGGCAGGGAGGTGAGCGCGAGCCAGGTCCCCGCCTCCGCGAACGGCTCCTCGAACCCGTCGTCGTCCGCGACCAGCCCCCGGCACCGCCACGCGGCCGCCCGGGCGCCGGGGACACCCGACCGGTCGGCGTACTCGGCGAGGGCGCCGGCCACCGTCCGCGCCTCGTCCACCCGGCCGAGGCGCACCAGCGTCTCGGCCTGGTCGGCCAGGTGCATGTCGAGCATCGGGGTGACCTGCGGCGGTCGCGCCCGGCGCGCGTGCGCCACCGCCTCCAGGTGGGCGGCGGCCTCCTCCGGATCCCCCTCGCCGAGCGCCAGCAGGGCGAGCGCCGCGTTGGCGTAGATCGTCAGTGCGGTCGCCTCCGTGGTGCCGAGCGCGGTGAGCATGTCGTCGGCGTGGGCGCGGCATGCGTCCCGCTCGCCCCGGACGGCGGCCACCTGGGCGAGCACCCAGCGCGCGAGGCCCCGGTTCACGTCCTGACCGGTGTCGCGCGCGAGGTGCAGGCTCTGGGTGGCGTCGGCCGTCGCCTCGTCGAGCCGCCCGGCGCGGCGGAGGATCTCCGCGCGGGTGAACAGCGGGAGGATGAGCGCGGACGGCGAGCCGGCCTCCCGGCCGCCGCGGATGAGGATGTCGATGCCCACGAGGGCCTCGTCGAACCGCTCCTCGAGCATCAGGGACTGCAGCCGTCCGAGCGTCCACACCGCCGCGACCGGGTCGCCCGCGGCCAGGCCCTCGTCCACGATCGCCACGGTCTCCGGGGGCACGTGGGTCGGCGTCCCGGAGAAGCTGGCGACGACCGCGGCGGCGGTGTCGCGATAGGCGCGCTCCAGGGGCGGGGGGTCCGGGAGGATCTCGGCCGAGCGCGCCAGCAGCGCCTCGGCGCGCGGCAGGTCGGACCGCATGACGGCCGGCACCGTCGCCTGCACGAGCATGGCGGCGGCGCCCGCCGGCGAGACCGCCCGGACCCGGTCCGACGCCTCCGTCAGGAGGTCGATGGCGCGGAGCGCCGACCCGGAGTAGGTCTCCACGTGCCCCCGGCCCGCCAGGCCGCCGACCACCTGACCCGGATCGGCCCCGAGGGCGACCACCTCGTCGAAGAGGCGCCCGGCGCGGGCGAACTCGCCCGCGGCGAGGGCGTCCCCCCCGGCGGCCAGCAACCTCCGCCCCCGGTCCGCGTCGTCGCGGCTGAGGCGCGCCGCGGCCTCCAGCGCCTCGGACGCGGCCTGGTGTGCGCTGCGGGCCGTGGCGCGGGCGGCCGCCGCCTCCAGGGAACCGGCCACGTCCTCGTCGGGCCCCACGGCCGCGAGCGCCAGGTGCCACGCGCGGCGGTCGAGGGCGGCCGTGTCGCCCTCCTCCGCGGCGGCTTCGGCCAGCGCCCGGTGCGCGGCGCGGCGGTCGGGCGGCGCCGCCTCCTGGTAGACGGCGGCGCGCACCAGTGGGTGGGAGAAGGCGATGCGCGTGGGACCGACCATCACCACGCCGGCCCGCTCCGCGGGCTCCAGGTCCCGCATGCCGAGGCCGGCCGCGTCGAGCGCGCGCCCGAGGCGCTCGGGGGAGCCGTCGTCGGCCGCCACGAGCAGCAGGGCGCTCCACGTCTCCTCGGGCATGTCGGCCAGGGGGCGCAGCAGCGCGCGCTCCAGGTGCGCGCCCACCGGCAGCGGGTCGGGGAGCGGCATGCGGCCGGTGAGCTGGTCGGCGGAGAGGATCGTGGCGAGCTCCCGCAGGGCGAGCGGGTTGCCCGCGGCACCGCGGACGAGGGCGGCGAGCACGGGCGGGCTGGGCTCCACGAGCGCCCGGCCCGAGACGAGCCGCGACGCGTCGCGCGCGCCGAGGCCCTCCAGGCGCAGTCGGGCGATGCCCGCGCCGTCCAGGGCCGGGCTGATGCCCTCCCGGCCGGCGAGCAGCATCACCAGGCCCTCGGCACCGAGCCGCCGGGCCGAGAACAGCAGCGCCTCCAGGGACTCCCGGTCGAGCCAGTGGGCGTCGTCCACGAGGCAGACCACCGGGCGCCGCTCCGCCGCCGCCGCGAGGAGGCGGAACGTCGCCGCGTAGGTGGAGAAGCGGTCGCCGGGCCGCGGCGGCCCCAGCGCGAGCGCGCCCCGGAGCGCCTGGGCCTGGGCCGCGGGCAGCTCGTCGAGGTGCCCGACGACGGGGTCGAGCAGTGCCGCGAGCCCGGCGAACGCCAGGCGGCGCTCGCCCTCGGAGCCCGTCACCTCCAGCACCTGCGCGGCCGCCGCCTGGGCGCGGGCGTGGCGCAGGAGGGCCGTCTTGCCGATGCCGGGCTCCCCCACGATCAGCAGCGCGCCGCTTCCGCCCTCCGTCCCGCCGCGGACGAGCTCCTCGACGGCCGCGGCCTCGCGGGAGCGGCCGATCATCCCCCGACCCTCCCGTCGGCCATCCGGGCGGCCAGCTCGGCGCGCGTGTGGACGCCGAGCTTCTCGTAGGCCCGGGCGAGGTGGGTCTCGACGGTCTTCGGGCTGATGAGGAGGGCGGTCGCCGCCTCCCGGTTCGTGGCGCCCTCGGCCACCGCGAGGGCGACCTGCAGCTCCCGCGGTGAGAGCAGGCGGGCCACGCCCGCCGGGGCCTCCCCGGCCGACCCGCCCGCCGCGAGCAGCTCGTCCCGGGCCCGGGCGACCCACGGCTCCGCGCCGAGCCGCGCGAACGTCTCCAGGGCGCTGGCGAGGGCCTCGCGCGCGTCGCGGGCCCGGCGCGCGCGTCGGCGGCGCTCCCCCAGGCACAACAGCGTGCGGGCGCGCTCGAACGGCCGCCCGGCGGCGTCGTGCAGCGCCAGCGCCTGCGCGAAGAGCGCCTCGAAGTCGTCGTCGCCGGCCAGCATCCCGCGGCACCGCGCGACCGACGCCTTCGGCGACGGCGCGGGCGCCCGGGCGGCGGCGGCCTCCAACGGGGCCAGATGCCGCTCGGCGCTGGGGAGGTCCCCCATCCGGATGCAGGTCTCGATGAGATCCTGCGGCCACGCGACGAGCAGGGGGTTGAACGGTGCCGCCGTATCGGCGTGCTCCCGCGCCTGCTCCAGGTACTTCCGTGCCGTCTCGAGGTTGCCGGTCCCCAGGGCGAGGAGGCCCGCCGCGGCATCCGCGTAGATCCTCAGGGACTCGCCCTCGTGCACCCCGATGTCGTCCAGCGCGGCGGCCGCGTGTACAAGGCAGTCCTCTGCTCGGCCGAGCAGCGCCTCGGCGTGGGCGAGGACGCCGAGGGCGAAGCCCCTGACGCCGAGCTGGCCGGTCTCCTCCGCGAGCTCGGCCGCCTCGGCGGTGGAGGCGAGGGCCTCGGTGAAACGCCCCCGGCGGATGTACAACTCCCCGAGCTCGGCCAGGGGGAGGGGCAGCAGTGATGGGGTGTTGCCCTGCCGGGCCGAGGCGATGAAGGCGCGATAGGTGGCGTCAGCGCCGGCGTAGTCCTCGACGTGCAGGCGTACGTAGCCCATCTGGCCGGCCCAGATGTGGGCCATCGGGTCCCCCGCGGCTGCGGCGGCGGTCAATATCCGCTCGGACTCGGCCGAGACCTCACCTCCGAGGCCCGACGAGACGTTCGTGGCGACGTGGGCCGCGTCCACGTACACCCACAGTCCGTCTGCCGCACCCTCGGCGAGCGGCACGGCGCGTGCGCACAGTTCCCGGCACAGCTTGAGGTCCCCGCGCATGTGGGCCGGCAGGACGGCCTGGGCGAGGAGGTAGGCGGCGACGGGTGGGGCGGCGTCCTCCATCCGGTCGGCGGCCGCGACGAGCATCTCGATGGCGCGACGGCTCGATCCGCCCCACGCCTCCACGAACCCGCGCGCCGGCAGGGCGGCGGCGAGGTGCTCGCGGGTGGCCTCGGGGTCGCCGATCACCCGGTCCAGGGCGTCGGCCGCCCGGCCGAACATCCCGGCGGCGACGGCCGCCTGCGAGGCGGCGATCAGCCGGCGGTGGCGTTCGGCGGGGTCGGGGGACAGGCGGGCGGAGGCGTCGAGGGCCTCGGTCGCTGCCGCGTAGGCGGTACGGGCGGCGGCACCTCCGCCGGAGCGCTCCAGGGCGGCGGCGACGTGCTCGTCCGGTCCGGTGGCGGCCAGGGCGCTGTGCCAGGCCTCACGGTCGAGTGCGGCCGCGCCGGCCTGGGACGCGGCGGTCGCGTGGGCGCGGTGGGCGGCGCGGCGGTCGGGGGCCTCGGCGTCGCCGTACACCGCGGCCCGCAGGAGGGGGTGGCGGAAGGTCAGGCCCCCGCCGGCGCGGGGGCGCAAGACCCCCGTCAGCACGGCCGGCTGCAGGTCGGCCCCGTCCAGGCCGACCACCGCCAGCGCCCGTAGCAGGCGGCCCTCGTCGGCGCCGTCGTCGGCGGCGGCCACCAGCAGCGCGCGGCGGGTGGCGGGCGGGAGCGCCTCGACGGGCCGCAGCAGGCCGCGCGCGAGATGGGCGCCCACCGGCAGGGGATCGGGGAGCGGGTCGGCGCCGGTGAGCTGCCCGGGCGCGAGGGCGCCCGCCAGCTCCACCAGGGCCAGGGGGTTCCCCGCCGCGCCCTCCACCAGGGCGGCGGCGACCGCCGGGTCGGGCCGGACGGGGGCGTGCCCGGCGAGCAGGGCCGCCGCGGCCCGTTCCTCGAGGCCCGCCAGGCGCAGGCGCCCGACCCCCGCCGCGTCCTCCAGCGCCGAGCCGGTGCCCTCCCGGACACCGAGCACGATCGCGACGTCCTCGACCTCGATGCGGCGGGCGGTGAACAGCAGCGCCTCGGCCGTCTCGCCGTCGAGCCAGTGGGCGTCGTCGGCCAGCACCAGCAGCGGCGCCCGCTCGGCCGCGGCGGCGATCACCGCGAACGCCCCCGCGTAGGCGGTGAACCGGTCCCCGGGCACCGGCGGCCCCAGGGCCAGCGCCCCCCGCAATGCGTCCGCCTGCGGGGCGGGCAGGTCGTCGATGAGGCCCGTCAGCGGCGCGAGCAGATCGGAGAGGCCGGCGAAGGCCAGGTGCGTCTCCGCCTCGCTGCCGGTGCAGGCCAGGACCCGGAGGCCCGACGCGTCCGCCCGGCCGCGGGCGTGGCCGAGGAGGGCCGTCTTGCCGATGCCCGGCTCCCCCGACACCACCAGGGCACCGCTGCGACCCTCGCGGGCCCCCGCGATCAGGTCGTCGAGGAGGGCTGTCTCCGTGGCGCGCCCCAGCATCGGCGCGCCGAATCTATTTCGCTACGTCCCCCGGGGGGAACACGGTTCTCTCGATGCGAGACGTGCCCGTTCAGGCCGCTGTCAGGCCGCGACCGGCTGGCGGTGGTGCGCCAGGCTGCGGATCGCGCCGACGAGTTCGTTCGGCCGCTCCGCGGCGACGTTGTGACCGGCCTTCGGGACCACCTGGAACCGGGCGTTCTGGATCCAGGCCGACAGCTCGCGCTGCACCTCGGCGGGCACCGCGCGGTCGGCGGAGCCGGCGAGGACGATCACGGGCGCGTCGACCTGGGCCAGCGCGCCGCGCCAGTCCGGGCGCGTCCCCATCGCCTCCGCGGCGAGGGCGACGCCCTCCGCGCCGCGGCGCTCGCGCAGGGCGCGGGCGGCCCGCTGCCAGCGGTCCTGGCCCTCGGGGTCCTCCCCGCGCGGGCCGACGCCGGACACGACGAGCCCGGCGACCAGGCCGGGGTGGCCGAGCGCCAGGGCGAGGCCGGTGGCCGCGCCCAGCCCGACGCCGACGAGGATCGCGCCGCCGCCCTCGGCGGCCACCAGGCGCGCCACGTCGGAGGCGAAGTCGTCGATGCTCCACGGCCCATGCGGGGTGGGTGAGCCGCCGTGGCCTCGCAGGTCGGGGGCGATGATGGTGTACTCCCCCTCGACGGCGGAGAGGGCGTCCAGCATGCTCTCGCCGGACTGCCCGAGGTCGTGGAGCGCCACCAGCGGCGGCCCCTCGCCCCGACGGTGGACGGCGAGATGGATCGCGGGGGGAAGGGATGGCATCCGGGCGCTCCTGTCAACCACTGTGGTAGTTCTTTGCCGGTGAGAATACGCCGATGTCCGAGAATCGTCAAACGATGACGGCGCCCCGGGACTTCATCCTCCTGGCGGGGGGACGCCCCGCGCTCGACCTGTGCAATACCCGGTTGGGCGGGGAAGATCTCCTCGTCCGTCCCGAGGACCTCGGACGCTGGTTCGAGGCGACGGGGGCGGTGGATCAGGCGCCCCGGATCAGCGCCCGCGAGCTCGCCGCCGCGCGCGATCTGCGGGACGGGTTGCGGGAGTCCCTGCTCGGCGCCGACGGTCCCCGCGTGGCCCGCATCGCGGCGAGCTGGCTGGGCGACGCGCCGGGCCGGCTGTGCGTGGAGGAGGGGACCCTGACGCCCCGGTTCGCGCCCGGGGAGCGGACCTCGTGCTGCCTCCTGGTGGCCGCGGTCCTCGACGCCCTGGACCTCGTGCGCGAGAGCCCGGGGCGGGTGCGCGAGTGCGCCGACCCGGCGTGCCCGGTCGTCTACGTGGACACGAGCCGCAACGGCAGCCGCCGCTGGTGCTCCATGGAGGGCTGCGGGGCGCGGGCGAAGGCGTCGACGTACTACCGCCGCCACCGCGCCGCCGCCGGCTCCTAGAGGCGCCGCTCCAGGAAGCCCGCCACCGCGGCCGCGAACTCGTCCGGCCGCTCGATCGCGGTGAGGTGGCCCGACCCGGGGACCACCGCGAGCTCGGCACCCGGGATGCGCGCGGCCATCAGCTCGGAGTGGGCGGGGGGCGTGAGCACGTCCTTCTCCCCCACGATCACCAGCGTGGGGACCGCGATGGACGGCAGCCCGGCGACCCGGTCCGCGCGCCCGCCGAGGGCCTCCAGCGCCCGCGCGACCGCCTCGGGGTCCTGGGCGTCCGCGATGGCCCGGGCCGCGT
>JBFWPT010000021.1:30251-60557 GCA_050249835.1 Thermoleophilia bacterium | reverse complement strand
CCCGAGGGGCACGCGGACGCTCAGGGGCGGCAGGCCGAGCAGCGGCCCGACGTCCACGGCGACGCCCTCCTCGCGGTTCACGCGCACGTCCGCGTCGACCGTCACCGGCGGAGTGACCGGGGTGGCGACCGTCACGGCCGCGCCCGCGTCGATCCCCCGGGACGTGTCGACGGCGGCGGTCACGCCCGCGTCGGCCCGCACGCCCGCGGTCGGGGGCACCGTGGCCCGGACGTCGGCCCGGGCGCGCACGGCGCCGGACCCGACCGAGACGCCCGCGTCCGCCGTGGCCGACGGCAACGGCACGCCGGGCACGGCCGGCGCCACCTGCACGCCCACGCCCGCCTGCACGCCCTGGCCGCCGCCCGCCGCCAGGTCCGCCTGGGCGCCGACGCCGACCGCCGGGCCCGTGCCGACGTCCACGCCGGCCTGGACGCCGCCGCCGTTCGCCGAGGCGCCCACCCGCACCCCCGCCCCGGGGGCCGCGCTCCCGCCGCCGGTCCCGGCGCCCCCGTCGCGCGCCGTCGCGCCCGCGCCGCCGCCGGAGGTCCCGCCGCCGCCGGTGCCGCCTGCCGTGCCGTCGCCGGGGGCCGCGCCCGTGCCGCCGGAGCCCCCGGGCGCCGGGGTGGGGCCGGCGCCCGCCCCCGGGGCCGCCGCCGGCCGCGGGGTCGCCGCAGCGGCGGGGTCGCGGACGGCCGTGGTGCCGGTCGCGACGGTCCCGGACGCCGCCGGCGCGGCGGCGGCGGGCGACGCGGCCGCCGGCTGCGGGGAGGGCGCCGCGGGCGCGGCCGATCCGCCCACGGGCAGCGAGCCCGTGACCATGAGCGCCGACGCCGCCACGACCGCCCCGGCCGCGCCGATGCCGGCGATGATCGCGCCGCCGCCGAAGCCGCCCGCCCCAATCCCGGCCGCGCCGACCCCGCCCGTGACGAGGGTGCCCGCGATCCGCTCCATCGTGATGGCCGGCAGCGCCGGGAACAGCGCGGCCAGGTCGCGCGACCGCGTCGCGATGCCCGCGCGGAACTCGCGGCACCCCTCGCAGGCGCGCAGGTGGGAGGACAGGGCGCGGGCGCGCAGCACCCGGCCGTCCCCGTCGGACAGGCGGCGGCGCACGTCCGCGCACGCCAGCGAGCGGCCCGCGCCGAACTCGCCGAGCGTCGTGCGGGCCTGGTGGATGAGGCGCTTGGCGCCCTCGGGCGTCGCGTCGAGCGCCGCCGCGATCTGGCGGTGCGAGAGGCCGTTGAGCTCGCGCATCACCAGCGCCGCGCGCTCCGGCTGCGGCAGCGCGAGCAGGTCGGCGCGGAGCTGGGCCAGGTCCTCGCGCACCTCGGCCCGCTCGGACGGCCCGGCGCCGGGCGCCGGCTCGCCCTCGGTCAGGGCCGCGTGGGGGGGCCGGGTGCCGGCCACGCGGAGGCACTCGTTGTGGGCGATCCGGAACAGCCACGGGCGCACCGGGCCCTCCGGGGCCGCGCCGCGGCCGAGCGCGCCGTGGGCGCGCATCATCGCCTGCTGGAACGCGTCCTCGGCGTCCTGGTCGTGCCGGAGCATGGCGCGGCAGTAACGCGAGAGGGTGTCGCGGTACCGCATGAAGAGCGCCTCGAACGCGCGCTCGTCGCCCCCGGACGCCCGTCGCGCCAGCCGGACGTCGCTCTCGGAGCCGGCCGGCCTGCGGAGCGGGAACGGGCGCGCGTGGGTCGTCACGCGCGGCCCCCGCCGTCGCGCCCCGCCCTCACCCTCTCCGAGCCTGCCCGCATGTCCGCGTGAAGCCTCCACCCCGTCGACCTGGATCCGGCGCCGTCGACCCAACCGGATCCGGCGGCGGACGTCATCCGTCTGCCCGGTACGGAACCGCGTCCAAACGTAAATTCCCCGTGGGGCCGGAGCCGCGATCCCGCTGGAATCGCCGACCTTCCGGGCCGGCGCCGCGCACGCCGCCAGAACCTGCCGGGCGGCCCTCCGGAAGATCCCCCGGGCTCACTCCCCGCCGAAGAAGGCGAGCAGCGCCGCGAGCGTCTCCGCCGGGGCCTCCTCCGGCAGGAAGTGGCCGCACGGGACGGTGTGGCCGCGGACGTCATCGGCCAGCGCCTCCCAGGTGGCGCGCACGTCGTACAGCCGGTTCATCGCCCCGTGCTCGCCCCACAGCACGAGCAGCGGGCAGGCCACCCGGGCGTCGCCGTCGGCCGCGTCGTGCTCCAGGTCGATGGACGCGGCGGCCCGGTAGTCCTCGCACGAGCCGTGGATGGCGGCCGGGTCGGAGAACGCCCGCACGTACTCGCGCAGCGCGCCCTCGGCCACCGGCTCGGCGCGCCCCGACCAGCGGCGGACCGTCTCGCGCAGGAACCACTCCGGGTCGCGCCCGATCATCGCCTCCGGCAGGCCGTCCGGCTGGATGAGGAAGAACCAGTGGTAGTAGGCCGTCGCGAACGCCTGGTCCGTGCCGGCGAAGAGCGTCCGCGTCGGGACGATGTCGAGCACCGCCGCGCGGGTGACGACGCCGGGGTGGTCGAGGGCCATCCGGTGGGCCACCCGCCCGCCCCGGTCGTGCCCGGCCACCGCGAAGCGGTCGTGCCCGAGCGCCGCCATGACGGCCACCATGTCCGCCGCCATCGCCCGCTTCGAGTACGCCGCGTGGTCCGGGTCGCCCGGCGGCTTCGAGGAGTCCCCGTACCCGCGCAGGTCCGCGGCGACGACCGTGAACCGCTCGGCCAGGGCCGGCGCGACGCGGTGCCAGCAGGCCCGGGTCTGGGGGTAGCCGTGCAGCAGCAGCAGGGGCGGCCCCTGCCCGGCGGTCGCGACGGCGATCGTCACGTCGCCGGCGGGCACGTCGCGGGTCGTGAACGCGTCGAGCATCGCCGGATCCTGCCATCCGGAGGCCCTGGATTTCCCGTCCCCCGCGGCGCGTCCTACCATCCCTCCGGATGTCCGGTCGATCGGCGTACGTCACCACACCACCTCCTCTCGTGGGTCGCGCCGATGCACTCCGCGAGCTCGTGGCCCTCGCGGCGAGCCGCCCGGGCGTCGTGGTCATCGCCGGCGAGGCCGGCGCCGGGACCTCCCGGATGGCCGACGAGCTGGCGTCACGGCTGGCCCTGGACGGGGCCTCGGTCGTGGTGGCCGACGCGCCCGGGCCGGGCCTCCCCGCCCTCGAGGCCGCCCTGACCCAGGCCGGCCACACCGCGGACCCCACCTGGGCGGCGCGCCTGCGACCGATCGTCGCGCTGCTGGGCGACCGCGCCGAGGAGCCGGGCCTCGCGGCCGCGCTCGTGCGGCGCCTCGGCGGCTCCCGAGCACTGGTGATCCTGACCGGCCGCGCCGTCGCCGCCGACGCGCCGGCCGTCGTGCTGGAGCCTCTCCCCGAGGATGAGGCCGCCGCGCTCGCCACCACGGTCACGCCGTCGCTGGACCCGGCCGGCGCCGCCGCCGTCGCGGCGCTCGGCGACGGGCTGCCCGGGCGCGTCGTACCCCTGGCGCACGCCGCCCGCCGCTGGCCGGGGGGCGACGTGCCGCCTCCCGTGCCCGACCGCATGGCCGCGCCCGTCCGCGCGCTGCTCGACGGCCTGGACCCCTGGACCCGCGACCTGGCGGGCTGGGTCGCCGTCGCCGACGCGCCCGCGACGCCGGGCGCCCTCGCCCGCCTCAGCCGCCAGGACGCGGGCCGCATCGAGCGGGGCCTCGACGACCTCGTCGCGGCCGGCCTGCTCGCGGAGATCCCCGGGCCGCCGCGGCCGCGCTGGGTCTTCGCGTCCCGCCTGGCGCGGGCCGTGACCGCCGCCGCCCTCGGCGGCGCCGAGCTGCGGCGGCGCCACGCGGCCGCCCTGGTGGCCGGGCGGGCGGCCGGCGACGCCCCGGCGGCCCTGCTGCGCCACGCGATCGGCGCGGGCGACCCGGAGGGGGTCGTCGCATACGGGCTCCGCTCGGCGCGGGCCGCCAACGAGGCCGGCGCCTGGGACGCGGCGCTGGCCGACGCCGGCCGCGCCCTGGCCTGGTGGGTCCCCGAGATCGGCGAGTCGCACCGCCTGGCCGCGCTCCACGAGCGGGGCATGGCCCTGCTGGACCTCTCCCAGTGGCACGAGGCCATCGACGCCCTGGAGGAGGCCGCCGCCGGGCGCCGCGACCTTGGGGAGCGCGACGCCGCCCTGGCGAGCGCGTCCGCCGCGTCCGCCGCCCGCTGGGCCCTCGGCCGCCACGACGCCGCCCTGCGCGGCCTGCAGGACCATCTGGCCCGCAGCCGCGACCCGGGCGCCGAGGCCTCGGCGGAACGCGCGGAGGCCCTGACCCAGGCGGCCGGCATGGCCGTCATGACCTCCCGCTTCGGCGAGGCGATGGGCCTCGCGGGCGAGGCGCGCAGCGAGGCCGCGGCCGCCGGGGCGCAGGAGACCTCGACGCGCGCGCTGGTGTTCCTCGGCATGGCCGAGAGCGGGCGCGGCGGGCCGGGCGGCCTGCTGCACCTGGCCCGCGCCCGGCGCGAGGGCGAGCGGGCGGAGGGCGACCAGCGCAACGAGACCCTCGCGATGATCTACGAGAGCCACGTGCTCCTCGCCGTCGGCCGGCCGGACGACGCCGCGGCGTGCGCCCGCGCCGGGGTGGCGCGCGCGGCTGAGCTCGGGCTGGCCGACCACGAGCTCGTGCTCACCGGGAACCTGGGCGAGGCCCTCACCGGCGCCGGCGAGCTGGTCGCGGCCCGCACGGAGCTGGAGCGCGCCGCCGCCGGGTGGGGCGGCCTCGGCCGCGACTCCCACTCGCCCGCCGGTCCGGGCATCGCGTGGCTCCTCTTCGCGGAGGGCCGGATCGACGAGGCGCTCATCCACTACCGCGAGCTCCAACCGGACGCCGACGCCGGCGCCGACGCGCCCCTGTTCGAGCAGATCGCCCCGCTCGCCGCCGGCCACGCCCTCTCGGCGGCGACGGCCGGGGAGGACGCGGAGGCCGCGCGGGTGGCCGCGACCGCCCTGGCGACCTGGAGCTCCACCGACGACCGGCTCACCTCCGTCCTGCTGCTCGCCGCCGCGGCGGAGGTCCTACCCGGCGCCGACGCCGACCGCTGCGCGGCGGCCCTTGCCGAGATGGCGGCCGCCGGCTCGCCGCTCGCCGCCGCCGCGCAGGCCTACGCCGAGGGCGCCATCCTGCGCGCCGCGGGGTCGCCGGCCGAGGCCGCGTCCCGGCTCCGCGAGGCCTCGGTCGCCTTCGAGGGGCTCGGCATGCGGTGGTGGGGCACCCGCGCCCTGTTCTCGGCCGGCGTGGCCGACGGCCGGACGGAGCAGGCGGGGGCGGACCTCCTGCGCGCCCGCCGCGACTTCCGCGGGATGGGGGCCGACGGCTGGCGGCGCCGCACCGAGGCCCGTCTGCGGGCGACCGGCCACCGCATCCCCACCCGGGCCCGCCGCCCGGCCTCCCCCGGCGCCGGGCTGTCGGCGCGGGAGCACGAGGTGCTCGTGCAGCTCGCCCTGGGGCTGCGCAACCGGGACATCGGCGAGCGCCTCTTCATCAGCGAGCGCACGGTCGCCCGCCACCTGGTGCAGATCAACGCCAAGCTGGGCGTCTCCACCCGCACCGCCGCGGTTCACGCGGCGCGCCAGCGGGGTCTACTCCCCGAGCCGGAGATGGACGCCCCGTACTAGCGAGGGGATGCCCCCCTCTCCGGCGGTTCTGTCAGTTTCGGGACCCGTCTCGATTCGGAACCGATGGTCAATTCTGACCATGATTCGCGCCGGGACCCGCCGATAGCGTGCCCCTCGTCATCCCGCCCCCACGCGGGACGGGAGAACGAGAAGGAGTGGCTGCGGTGCACGTTTCGACCTCGGAGGCGACGGAGATGGGCCGCCAGGAGACCCCGCTCACGGCCGGCGAGCGGGCGGCGCTGCGGACGTTCCGGCGGGCGGCGCTCACCTCGCGCGGGTACCGCGCGCACCTCGAGCGCCTCGGCGTGGACCACCGCGAGGTGACGCGGCTGTCGCAGGTGCCCTACACGGACAAGGCGTCCGTCTTCGGGGACCACATCGACTTCTGGCTCGACGGCGGCCGCGTGGCCGACGCCGCGGAGCTGCAGACCTCGAGCGGGGCGACCGGGCTGTTCTCGGTGGGCGTCACCTCCCGCTCGGAGCGCCGCGCCCAGGAGCGGACCTTCGACCTCATCCTCCGCTCCCTCGGGGGCTCGGAGGAGTCGCCGACCCTCCTCCTCAACTGCCTGCCCATGGGCATCGCCATCCCGACGCGCCTCGCGACGGTCGCGACCCCCTCGGTGCACCTGGAGATGGCCCTCGAGATCCTGGCGCGGGCCGGGTCGAGCTTCGACCGCGTCATCATCGCGGCCGAGCCGCTGTTCCTGAAGGAACTGGCCGAGACGGCCCTCCGCCAGCAGGGCCCGTCCTTCGCCGAGAACGTCGTGGCCTGCTTCGTCGGCGGCGAGTGGGTGGCCGAGAGCTGGCGCCGCCACGTGTCCGAGCTGTTCGGCTTCGAGGACTCCCCCACCCGTCTCGGCCTGATGGTGTCGATGGGCGCGGCCGAGGTCGGGCTGCACGTGCTGCACGAGACGCCGGCCCTGCGCCAGGCGCGCCGCGCGCTCGACAGCCCCATGGCCCGGCGGGCGCTGCTCGGCCGGGACCCCGGCTACTCGCCGACCCTGCTCACCTGGGACCACAACCGCTACTTCGTGGAGGAGCGCCACCACGAGGACGACACCACGAGCCTCGTCCTCACCGCGCTCACCCGCCGCCTGCTGCCGCTCGTGCGCTACGACCTCGACGACGAGGCGGAGCTCATCGCGCCCGAGCAGATCAACGCCGAGCTCGCCAGGGCCGGCAGCGACGTGCGCCTCGACCGCCCGGTCGTCGCGCTCTGGGGGCGCCGCGGCGCCACCGTCCAGGGCGAGGGATGGAGCCTCCGCCCCGAGCTGGTCAAGGAGGGCCTGTTCTCCGTGGCCGCGCACGCCGGGGCGCTGACGGGCCGCTTCCGGATCGCGGCCACGGGGAACCGACCCGTCCTGCACGTCCAGCTCCGCGAGAACGCCGGCGCCGGCCCGGGCATCGAGGCCGCGCTGCGCCACATGGTCACGATCGCCGCGGGCGCGCCCGCGGAGGTTGTCATCCACCGCTACCGCGACTACCCCTACCACGAGGCCGGGGACTACCAGCACAAGCCCTCCTACGTGGAGCGCCTCCGCTCGTGACCACCGTCGCCCCGCGCACGGCCGTCGACGCCCTCTCGACGGCCGAGATCGACGTGGTCGCATCCGACTGCGTGGAGGAGATCGACGAGGCCCTCGCGATCGTCCACGACGGGTTCGTGGAGGCCGGCTACCTGGCCCCGCAGCCCTCCGGCCGCCGCCTTCACCTGAGCTACCTGAACCCCGGGACGATGTTCTTCCTCGCCCGGATGGAGGGCGTCCCGGTGGGCTGCTGCGCCCTGATCGCCGACGGCCCGTTCGGCCTTCCCAGCGACCGGGCCTTCGTCGAGGAGAACGACGCGATGCGCGCCGAGGGCCTCGTGCCCCACGAGTGCGGGTCGCTCGCCGTCTCCGGCACGGCCCGGCGGCACACCCGCCGCATCATCATGCGGGTGATCGCCGCCATGTGCCGCCACGCGGTGGACGAGTACCCCGAGGCCCCCGTGCCGATGGCCGTCGCCCCGGAGAACCAGCGGTTCTACGCGGCCATCGTCGGGGCGCAGGAGGTGGCGGGCCCCCGGCCCCTGTACGGGGCGCCCGCCACGCTCATGCGCACCGGCGGCCGCCCGCTGGCCGATCACGCCGCCCAGCGCCTCACCCCGCTCCAGCGCACGATGGACGACCTCATCACGGAGACGAACCCCTCCTGGCTCCTGCGCCGGCACTCCGGGCGTCCCCTCCCGGACTCGTGGCTCATGCCGCTCGTGCGGGAGCAGGGCGTGGCCGACCGGCTGGCGTCGCAGGTCGAGCTCCTCTCCCGCCGCCACCCCCGGGCGCTCGGGGTCGCGTCCGACCGGCTCCGGGCCAGCATCGTCGCCTGAGTGCGACCCCGGAGCCCCGTTGCTCAGGGGCGATCCGGGTGCTGCCGATACCGACCGCGTGATCTCGCTCACCGGCCGATACATGCCCCGGCTCGCGGACCGTACGGTCCTGGCGCTGCTCGGCGCGGCGACGCTCACGCTGCTCACGCTGGTCCCCTTCGCGGACCGGGGCGCCTTCGGCCAGGGGATCGCCGCCGCCATCGGCGTCGTCCTGTCGAGCGCGCTCGCCGCCATCGGGCTCATCGCCACGACCCACGCGGCCTCGCGGGCCAGCGGGGTCGAGGCCAAGGTCTGGGGCCTCTTCGCCAAGGGCCTGGCGTGCTGGACGCTCGGCTGCATCCCGTACCTGGTCTTCCTCGGCACCGGCGGGAACTTCACCGAGCCGGCGGCGTGGACCCAGATCGGCTTCCTCGCCGCGTACCCCTTCTGGTACCGGGCCCTGTGGCTCCTGCGCCAGCCGGCGCTGGACGAGTCGCGCACCCGCCGCTGGGAGGGCTTCGCGATCGAGCTCGGCGTGCTCGCGATGCTCTTCGTGATCGTGATCGCGATCCTCTGGGAGCCGAGCCTCCCGTGGTCGCAGAACATGGCCCAGATGCTGCCGGTCACCCTCGACCTGCTGCTGATCGCCGCCCTCTACAACACGGTCCGCCGCTCCTCGGTCACCCACCGGACGGCGTTCGTCTGGTTCGCCTACGCGTTCATCGCGCTCGGCATCGCCGACGGGCTCATCACCTATCTCGTGACCCGCGGGGCCGGCGTCCTGGCCGTGGGCCCGGCGATGGCCTGCTACATGGCCGCGATGGCCCTGATGGCCCTCGCCTCGCGCCGCCCGATCCGCGTGACCGAGGCGCAGACCGTCATGGGGCCCTCGAAGGCGCTCCTCGCGGCCATCGGCCTGCTGCTGAGCGGCCCCGCCTGCGTGCTGGCGCCCCCGGCGCTCCGCCCGTTCGTGCTGCTCGTCAGCGCCTTCCTCTTCTGGCGGCTCGTCGCCCAGCTCCGCATGCACGGCCAGGGCGACACGGACACGCTCACCGGCTTCCTCGAGACCCGCGCCTTCACCCGCCACGTGGCGGGCGTCGTGCAGGCGGCGTCGTCGAACCACCCCGCCGTCCTGGTGGGGATCGACCTCGACGGCTTCGGCCGGTGGAACGCCCAGCACGGCTACGCCGCCGGCGACGCGCTGCTGGCCGACCTCGCCGCCCGCCTGGAGGGCTCCGGCCTGACCGGGGGCGTCTGGAGCCGGCTCGGCGCGGACCGCTTCGCCTGGGTCGGCATCGGCCGCGAGCGCGAGACGGCCCGGGCGCTCACCGAGGACCTGCAGGCGATCGCCGCGGAGAACACCGGCGAGCTGCCGGCCCGCGCCTCCCTCGTCGTGCTGCCGGACGACGCCGAGAACGCGGCGAACGCGATGGCCGCACTCGACGAGGGCCTCGGCGCCGCCAAGGCCGGACGGCGCCGCATCGTCGCCTTCGACCGCGGTCGCCTGGACGGCGTGGACTACACCGCCGGCTACACGGCCTCCCTCGCCCAGCGCCGCGAGTCGATCCTGGAGCTCCTGCACGAGCCCGAGACGATCTCGACGGTCTTCCAGCCCATCGTCTCCCTCGAGGAGGGGCGCACCGTCGGCTTCGAGTCGCTCTCGCGCTTCCGCGCCGAGCCCCAGCGCCCGCCGGACCGGTGGATCGCCGAGGCGCACGCGGTCGGCCTGGGCCTGGAGATCGAGGTGGAGTGCGTCCGCCGGGCCATGGGCCTGCGCCACACGCTGCCGCCGGACACCTACATGTCCGTGAACATGAGCCCCGACGCCATCCTGACCCCCGAGATGGAGTCGGCCCTGGGCGGCGCCGACCTGCACGGCCTGGTCATCGAGATCACCGAGCACGAGGCCGTCGGCGACTACGCCCGCCTGTCCGCCCGCCTCGCCGACTACCGCGGGCGCGGCGCGCTCGTGGCGATCGACGACACCGGCGCCGGCCACGCCTCCATGCGGCACGTCACCCAGCTCCAGCCCGACTACATCAAGATCGACCGCTCCCTCATCCACGACCTCCACCTCGACCACGCCAAGCGCGCGCTGGTGCGCTCGATGGTCACCCTGGAGCGCGAGCTCGGGGCCATGATCGTGGCCGAGGGCATCGAGAGCGCCGAGGAGCTGCAGACCCTGCGCGAGCTCGGCGTCCCGTTCGGCCAGGGCTACCTGCTGGCCCGCCCGCACCGCACCGCGACTCCGGCCCCCTGGAGCCCCGCGATGCTGACGCTCACCGACCCGCCCGTGGAGGCCTGACCCTCCCCAAAGCGAAGGTCCGCCGCGCCGCGGCCGATGGAGAGGGGGCAGGCACCCCCTTTCCCCCGAGACAGGACCTCCGGTGATCTCCTTCTTCTCGCGTCCCCTGCGCCTGGTGGCCCTCGTGGTCATCCTCGGCGTCGCGGGCGCCGGCTGGTGGATCTGGCAGGGCGCGCACTCGAGCACGCCGGTCGATTCGACCGCCGCGGTCAGCGAGTTCCGCAGCGCCGCCACCGCCGACGTGGCCCCCCGCGCGGGCGTCCCGGCCGCCGGCGTCTACCGCTTCCGCGTGACCGGCGAGGAGGCCGCGGGCAGCGGCGTCCTGTCGGCCGAGCGCCCCCTCCCCGGCGAGGCCGTCTACATCATCACCCCTGACGAGGCCGGCTACCACGAGGACCTCCGCTTCTCCGAGGAGCACGCCGAGGAGGCGCGCTTCCGGGTGGACGCCGAGGGCTCCACGGCCGTCTGGCGCCGCACGAAGGTCATGTTCCTCGGCATGGGCACGGACGACCGCGACGACGTGAAGCCCGCCGCGCTCGACCACCCGGCGACCATGAAGCCCGGCGCCACCTGGGGCGGCGAGTACAAGCTCGGCGACCTCGTCGTCACCTACACGGCGAAGGTCACCGGCACCGGCACCGCGACGATCGACGGCAAGCGCGTGAAGACCGTCACCTTCCGCACCGAGGCGACCTACACCGGGTCCACCCCGGGCGACCGCACGGACGTCGTGACCTGGGCGCCCGCCCTGTCGCTCCCCGTCGCGTGGTCGATCGACCAGACGACCGGCGGCGACGCGGCCTTCACGATGACCGCCGACATGGAGCTGGTCAGCACCACCCCCGAGCGCTGACGGCGACGTGGTGGGCGCCCCGGCGGGGCGCCCACCACGGGCCGTGGCTCAGAGGTTGGTGCGCCGCACGTAGGTCGAGTCGCAGTCCAGCAGCGGCGGCAGGCCGAGCTGCCGGGCGTTGTCGTCGATGAACGGCCCGGACCGCAGCAGGCAGCCGACGTCGCGGCTCTGCTGGTCCGCCGTGCGCGAGCGGAACTCGGCCACGCCCTGCCACGTCTGGTTGATCTCGGACAGGGCCTGGCGGGCGGCCTCCGACCGGGCGGCGATCGCGCCGCTCGGGTTCCACGAGCGCCAGACGAGCCGCAGGCCCGCCCCGACCGTCGGGTCGCCGTCGGCCGGGACGGCGATCACCGAGATGTACATCTGCCAGAAGAACGTGCCGTAGGGCGACAGCCGGCTGTCCGTGGCGACGTTCGCGACGCCCGACCAGCGGCGCCCGTTGAGGTCGTAGTCGAAGAGCAGCAGGCCGGACGACTGGAACGACGGCAGCGTCGCGTCCACGAGCACCTGCCGCAGGCGGACGTTGGTCATCGGGACGCCGACGGCCTGG
This sequence comes from Thermoleophilia bacterium, assembly GCA_050249835.1. Classification (GTDB taxonomy): domain Bacteria; phylum Actinomycetota; class Thermoleophilia; order Miltoncostaeales; family Miltoncostaeaceae; genus Miltoncostaea. The sequence goes on along the minus strand of JBFWPT010000021.1, from coordinate 48,890 downwards.
TTGATCTTGGGCCACACCTGCGTGAGCGCGTCGATCGCGCTGACGTACTGGTGCTGCACGATCGTGCCGGGCAGCGGCCCGGGGGCGGTGCCGGGAAGGACGACGTTGAAGCTCTGGCCCAGCAGGAAGGAGCCGCGCGGGCCGCCGCCCTCCAGGGCGCCGCCCGAGCTCTGCACGGTCCAGTCGGCCTCCGCCGGGACCCACGCGGTGGCGCCGCCGTCCGGGGCGCGGTACGGCGCGAGCGCGAGCAGGCGGCCCGACGGCGCCGGGGCGCCGCCACCTCCGCCCGGGGCGGCCGCGCGGGCGCCCGGGGTGCCGCCGCGGACGGACGCCGCGATGCGCGCCGCCACGGCCCCGAGGCCGGCCCGCGCACGCGGGTGGAGCGCGACGGCGACGAGCAGGTCGGCGCCGCGGCGGCGCACGGTCACGACGCGCCGCTGCCCGTTCCCCACCCCGACCATCGTGAAGCGTGCCTTGCCGCCGGCGCGGGAGAGTACCCGGTCGCCGCGCCGCGTGAGCCCCTGGCCGTAGGCCTTCGCGCCCGTGGCGGTGCGGACGACGCGGACGGTGACGGCGAGGCCGCCGCCGCGGATGCGGTAGGCGCCCCCCGCCACGGTGAGCTTGTAGCCCTTCGGCACCGTGGCGCGGAAACCGGTGGCCGGGTTGGCCACCGTGACGTTCTCGGTGAGCGCCGCCCCCTGCGGGGGCGCCGACGCCGAGCCCGCCGCGGCGGCGATGCCCGCCGCAACGGCGCACCCGGCGAGGAGCGCGATCGACCTGGTTCCCCTCACAGCTCCTCCTCAGGACGGCGGCGGCCCCCGCCGCGGGTGCGCGGCGGGGGCGATGGTGCCGCGGTGCTGCCTGCCGGCTAGCGGCGGCGGACGGCGCGCAGCTTCACGCCGACGGACGGGGACGGGGCGACGGTGGCCGAGCCGGCGTACGCCAGCCGGAGCCGCCAGTTGCCGACCGTCGAGAGCCGCCGCGTGAAGCCGAAGCGGCCCTTGTTGTTGGTCCGGACCACGCCGATCCGCTTCCAGCCGCCGCGGGCCGCGAAGCGCTGGACCTCGACCCGGGCGTTGCGGAGGGCGGGGGCGGTGCGGCCCTTGCAGACGACCCGCGCGCCGCGCGGGGCGCGCACGAAGGCGCGGCGGCCGGCGGCGACGTTCTTCGCGCCGACCTTGCACGACCAGAAGAAGCGGGCGGTCGGCAGGACCGGCGCCGGCGGCGGGGCCGGCCGGGTGTACGCGATGGCGGCCCGGACGGCGGCGTCGGCGTTGATGAGGCCGGCGCCGAACTGCGCGTCGCGGCCCCCGGCGCCGAGGTCCACGGCGGTCTGCGTGATCAGGCCCTCCACCTCGGCCGCGTTCAGGTCCGGGCGGACGGACTTCATCAGCGCCGCGAGGCCGGCCACGATCGGCGAGGCCATCGAGGTGCCGTTGAGGATGCGGTACGGCGCGCCCTGGCCGTTGATGTTCACGCCGGGGGCGCGCTGGTCCCAGGTCGAGAAGATCTGGAAGCCGGGGGCCGAGACGTCCACGAAGTCCCCGTTGGTGGAGAAGTTGGTGACGGCGTTGTTCTGGTCGGTCGCCGCGACGGCGATGACGTTGGGGAAGGCGGCCGGGTACTGGATGGTGCCGCGCTGGGACGGATCGGACTGCGTGTTGCCGGCAGCGGCGACCAGGATGACGCCCTTGGAGGCGGCGTAGTTCGTCGCGTCGAGCAGCGCCTGGTGGAAGCGCGGCGTGCCGAACGACATGTTGATGACGGTCGCGCCGTTGTCGGCGGCCCAGCGGATGCCCTCGACGGCGTCGCCGACGAACTTCGCGTCGATCGTGTCGCCGACCTGGAAGTTGAGGGACACCTTCACCGGCACGAGGATCGAGTCGAAGCCGGCGCCCGAGACGCCGATGCCGTTGTCCGTGGACGCGGCGGCGAGGCCGGCGACGTGCGTGCCGTGGAGCGAGTTGTTGTCCGGGTTGACGATCGCCTCGTTGATCTGCTGCTGCGAGGCGCGGACGTTGGAGGTCTTGTACTCCGGGGTCTGGCGCTCGGCGTTGTAGCCGGTGGTGAACTTGTTCTTCAGGTCCGGGTGCTCGGTGTCGAACTCGGAGTCGACGACCGCGATACGGACGGCCGAGGAGCCGCGCGAGGCGTCCCAGGCCGGGAAGAAGTTCGCGACGCGCCAGTGGTAGTCCGTGGTCAGGTTCTGCTGGCCGAGACCGAGCGGGTTGGCCGTGAACGGGTCGCGCGGCGTGAGGTCGGACGCGAGGACGTCACCCGGGCGCTGGTAGTCGAGGCGGAAGACGCGACCGTCGGCGAGCAGCCGGTTCGCGGCGTCGCGGGCCTCGCCGTCCGTGACCTCGAACTCGGCCCACCCGATCTCCGGGAACGAGCGGACGAGGGCGACGTCGTTGTCGGCGGCGATGTCGGCCAGGTCGGCGGACGGGCCGACCTTGGCGAGGAGGGACGGGGCGTCGTCGGCCGCGGAGGCCGCGGTCGGGACGGCGAGGGCCGCGACCGCGGCGAGCGCGGCGGTGAGGCGGCGGCGGGTTCGTCGTGACATGGGGTGTTCTCCTGGGACGGGCGGCGGGGTCGATCGTGGAGCGGGATCACGCGGGTGTCCATACGCCGGACGGCGTATGCGGGAGGTGGACGGGACGGGTGTCGTTCAGATGGGGCGGGAGGTGACGGCGGCGACGGCTCGCGCCGTTGCCGCCGCGCGCGACCGGACTCCGAGCCGGTCGTAGATGTTCTCGAGGTGCTTCTGGACGGTCCGGGGACTCACACCGAGGACCTCGGCGACCTCACGGTTGTTACGGCCCCGCGCCACCAGCGAGAGCACCTCCCCCTGGCGGGCGCTGAGCCCGAGGCCCGCGAGCGCCACGCGCTCGCGGTCGCGCCGGTGCTCCTCCAGGAGCACCACGTCATGGCCCTCCCGGTCACCGGCCGGCAGCAGGCGGGCGATGAGCCGCCCCTCCGGCCCGTCCAGGACGAGGTCCGCGGGGGCGCGGAGCCCCCGCCGGCGCTCGGCGAGCAGCCAGTCCTCGAGGCAGGCGGGAAGGAGGTCGGCCCGCCGCGGCGGCGGCAGGTGCGCGGCGAGCAGCGCGGCGGCGCCCTCGCTGGCGTGGGCCACGCGCGCGTCGCGCCCGACGGCCACGGCGGCGCGCCCCTCGTCGCCGAGCGAGCGGTCCACGAGCGAGCTCACGAGCCGCAGCGCGGCGCGGGTCGCGGCGTCCTGGCGCAGCCGGGTCAGGTGCGGGGCGAGCAGCTGCAGCACCTGCCGGTCGCGCTCGCCGAAGTCGCGGCGGTCCCGGTTCAGGGCGATGCCCACGACGGCGCCGGGCTCCGCGGGCAGCGGCAGGGCCATCTGGTACTCGACGCCCATCGGGCCGTAGACCGTGCGGTAGAGGTCCGTCGCGCGGAAGGCCCGCCGGGCCATCAGGTCGGACACCTTCATGGGCCGCGGGTCGCCGGTCGCCGCGTAGTGGGCGATGAGCGGGTTCTGGCCCGCGTATCGCACGAATGCCTCCGCGCGCTCCGGGGTGATGGCGTCCGGCGGGTCCAGCAGCAGCACCGGCGCGCCGTGCACGGACATGTCCGTGTACGAGGTCATGTACGACGGCACCAGGCGCGGCAGGCCCCGCATCACGCGCTGGCGGAAATCGGACGGGTCGGAGGCCTCCCCCGCGTCCCGGACGAAGTCCAGGGCGCCGGCGAGATCCGATCGGCGGAGTGCGGTCGACATCGTAGGTTTCGGCGACCCTAGGACCGCCCCCGGGGGGCGGCAACCCCCTGGATGCAGGGCCGATCACCCCCGGTCGGCCAGTATTCCCGCATCGACCGTACAGGCGTGCTGGACGGCGCCCGGAGGGCGCCCCGGCGGGCCTACTCCGGCCGGGGCTGCCGCACCACCGGCGAGCGTGCGGCGCCCGCCTCGTCGAGGCGCCGCACGGGGGTCCCGTACGGGGCCTGGCGGGCGATCTCGGGGTCCTCGGCGGCCTCGGCGAGGATGGCCGCGACGGCGTCCGCGAAGGCCTCCAGCGTCTCCCGCGTCTCGGTCTCGGTGGGCTCCACGAGCAGGGCCTCCTCCACCAGCAGCGGGAAGTAGACCGTCGGCGGGTGGTAGCCGAAGTCGAGCATGCGCTTGGCGAGGTCCGTCGTGCGGATGCCGAGGTCCCGCTTCATCGGCGCGCCCGACAGCACGAACTCGTGCATGCACCGCTCCCCGTAGGCCAGGGGCAGGTGCTCGCCGATGCCCGGGCGCTGGAGCAGCGCGAGGAGGTAGTTCGCGTTGAGGACGGCGATCTCGCTGGCCTCGCGCAGCCCCTCGGCGCCGAGGGAGCAGATGTACGCGTACGAGCGCACGAACACGCCGTAGTTGCCGTGGAAGCCGCGCAGGCGGCCGATCGACTTGGGCGCGTCGTGGTCGAGGTCGTAGACCGGGCGGCCGCCGCCGGAGGGCTCCGTGCGCACGATGCGCGGGACCATCATGTACGGGGCGATGCGGTCCGAGACCGCGATCGGGCCGGCACCCGGGCCGCCGCCGCCGTGGGGCTGGGTGAACGACTTGTGCAGGTTGAAGTGCACGATGTCGAAGCCCATGTCGCCGGGGCGGCTCTTGCCCATGACGGCGTTCAGGTTGGCGCCGTCGTAGTAGAGGGTCGCGCCGGCGTCGTGGACGATCCGCGCGATCTCCTCGATGTTCGGGTCGAAGAGCCCCAGCGTGTTGGGGTTGGTGAGCATGAGGCAGGCGACGCGGCCGTCGGCCTTGCCGCGCAGGTCCTCCACGTCCACCCCGCCGTCCGGCGCGGTGCCCACCTTCACGACCTCGTACCCGGCCATCGTGACGGTCGCCGGGTTGGTGCCGTGCGCGGTGTCCGGGGTGAGGACGAGGGTGCGGTCCTCGCCGCGGTCGGCGTGGTACGCCCGGGTGAGCAGCACGCCCGCGAGCTCGCCGTGCGAGCCGGCGCTCGGCTGCAGCGAGACGTGCGGCAGCCCGGACACCTCGGCCAGGGCCCGCTCCAGCAGCCACATGAGCTCCAGCGCCCCCTGGGCGCGCGCGGGCGCCTGCAGCGGGTGCAGGCGGGCGTTGCCCGGCAGCGCGGCGACCCGCTCGTGCAGCTTCGGGTTGTGCTTCATCGTGCACGAGCCCAGCGGGTAGAAGCCGCTGTCGAGGTCGAAGTTGCGCTTCGACAGGCCGTTGTAGTGGCGCACGATCTCCGGCTCGGCCACCTCGGGCAGCTCGGCCGGCTCCGCGCGGCGCAGGTGCGCCGGCAGCAGGTCGTCGAGCGGGACCTCGGGGACGTCGAGCGGCGGCGGCGTGAAGGCGCGGCGGCCGGGCCGCGAGCGCTCGTAGATGGTCGTCGCCCGGTCGCGCTGCTGGGGGGTCTGCACGGACACGCTCATGCCCGCGCCCCCGTCGTCGCGGCGGCATGGGACTCGGCGGCGACCGCCCGGCCCAGCACGTCGGCGAGCCGGTCGATGTCGGCGCGGCTGCGCCGCTCGGTGATCGCCACCAGCAGGCCGTCGGCGTGCTCGGGGTAGTCGCGGCCCAGCGGGTACCCGGCGTTGACCCCCTCCGCGGCGCAGCGCTCCACCACGGCCTCGACCGGCGCGTCCAGGGCGAGGGCGAACTCCCGCGCGACCGGCTGGTCGTGCAGGGCCCGCACGCCGGGCAGCGCGCTCAGGGTGCGGCGGGCGTAGTCGGCGCGACGCAGCATCAGCTCCGCCAGCTCCACGGCGCCGCGCTTGCCGAGCCAGGACAGGTAGATGACGCCGGCCAGGGCGTTGAGCACCTGGGCGGTGCAGATGTTGCTCGTCGCCTTCTCGCGGCGGATGTGCTGCTCGCGGGTCTGGAGCGTCAGGACGAAGCCGCGGCGGCCGTCGACGTCGGTCGTCTCGCCGGCGATGCGGCCGGGCATCCGGCGGATGTGCTCCTGGCTCGCGGCGAAGAAGCCGAAGGACGGGCCGCCGAAGTCGAGGCGGTTGCCCAGCGACTGGCCCTCCCCCACGGCCACGTCGACGCCCAGCTCGCCGGGCGTCCGGAGCAGCGCGAGCGGGAGCGGGTCGCAGGCGCAGACGACGAGGGCGCCGTGCGCCTTGGCGGCGGCCACGAGCGGCTCGAGGTCCTCGACGGCGCCGAGGAAGTTGGGCTGCTGGAGGATGACGGCGGACGTGTCCGGCCCCACGAGGCCGGTGAGCGCGTCGAGGTCGGTGACCCCGTCGCGCAGCGGCGCCTCGACGATGCGCTGCCCGTGCCCGGGCGCGAGCGTCTCGACGGTGCCGCGGCTGTGCGGGTGGACGCCGCGCGAGATGACGACCTCGGGCCGCCCGTTCGCCAGCTTGGCGAGGTAGGCGGCGGCGCCGACGGCCGACGGCCCCTCGTAGAGCGAGGCGTTCGAGACCGGCAGGCCGGTCAGCTCGGAGATCGCCGTCTGGTACTCGAACATCACCTGCAGCCCGCCCTGCGAGATCTCGGGCTGGTAGGGCGTGTACGGCGTCAGGAACTCGGACCGCGAGAGGATCGAGTCGATGAGGGCCGGGACGTAGTGGTCGTACATCCCGGCACCGAGGAAGGTGATCTCGTCCTCGGCGCTGACGTTGCGGGCGGCCAGCTCGGAGAGGTGCGCGAAGACCTCCTGCTCCGAGAGGCCCGGCGGCAGGTCGAGCGCCCGGCCGAGGCGCACGCCCTCGGGGATGACGTCGAACAGCTCGTCGACCGACGCGGCGCCGATCGCCTCCAGCATCACCCGGAGGTCGTCGTCGGTGAGGGAGGTGTAACGGCTCACAGGCCCGCCAGGTACGCGCGGTACGCGGGCTCGTCCATCAGGCCGTCCAGCTCGGACGGGTCGGAGAGGCGCACCCGGATGAGCCAGCCGTCCCCGTAGGGGTCCTCGTTCACCACGTCGGGCTTGTCGCCGATCCCGGTGTTGACCGCGGTCACCTCGCCGCTCGCCGGGGCGAAGATGTCGGAGACGGCCTTCACGGACTCGAGCTCCCCGTAGGACTCGTCCTTCGTGACGGTGGCGCCCACCTCGGGCGGGTCGTAGTAGACGACCTCGCCGAGCGCGTCCTGGGCGTACCAGGTGATGCCGAACACGGCCTCGTCCCCCTCGGTGCGCACCCAGTCGTGCTCCCGGTGGTAGCGCAGGTCTGCGGGGTAGGACTCGTCGGCGGCCACGGGCTGCTCCTTCACTCCTTGGGGGACGCCGCCACCAGGGGGCGGCGCGCGGTGCGGGCGGACTTGTGCTTGCCGCGGACGTCGATCACCACGTCCGTGTCGGGGGCGGCGGCGGCGGACGGCAGGTAGGCCATGCCGATCCCGGCGCCGAGGGACGGGGACAGGGTCCCGCTCGTGACGGTCCCCGCGGGGACGCCGTGGATGAGGACGTCCTGGCCGGCGCGCGGGATGCCGGGCTCGGTGAGGCGGAAGGCGGCGAGGCGCTGGGGCGTCCCCTCCTCGGCCTCCCGGCGCATGACCTCGGCGCCGGCGTAGCCCCCGCCGGCGAGGTCGCAGGCCCACCGCAGACCGGCCGCGATCGGGGACCGCTCCCGCGACAGCTCCTGGCCGTAGAGCGGGTAGCCCATCTCCATGCGCAGGGTGTCGCGGGCCACCAGGCCGCAGGGCTCCGCCCCGGCGTCGCCCCCCGTGAGCGCGTCCCACAGGTCCGGGGCCGCGTCGGCCGGGCACATGAGCTCCACGCCGGGCTCGCCGGTGTAGCCGGTGCGGGCGACCAGGCACGGGACCCCCGCGATCATGTCCTCGCCCACGTCGAAGTAGGCGAGCGTCGTGGCGAGCGGCGTGGCCGCGTGGGGCAGCAAGGCGTCCGCCCAGCGCGGCCCCTGCAGCGCGATCATCGCCACCTCGGCGGTGCGGTCGGCCAGGTCGACGCCGGCGGGCAGCCGGTCCTCCAGGCGGCCGCGGCAGGCGGCGACGTTCGCGGCGTTCACGACCAGCAGGTACCGGTCCGGCAGCGCGTAGGCGATCAGGTCGTCGATGACGCCGCCGTCGTCCTCGCAGAGCAGCGTGTACTGCCCCTGCCCCGGCCCGATGGCGGTGACGTCGTTGGTCAGCAGCGTCTGGAGGGCGTCGCGCGCGCCCGGGCCCGACACCTCGAGCTGCCCCATGTGGGAGACGTCGAAGACCCCGCTGCGCTCCCGCACGGCCAGGTGCTCGGCCTTCGCGGAGGCGTAGTGGAGCGGCATGTCCCAGCCGGCGAAGGCCCCCATCCTGGCGCCGAGCGCGACGTGGCGCCCGTGAAGGGTGGTGTGCTCGAGCGCTGCCTCCATCCGGCCCGACGCTACCACGCCGGCCCGGCCGGACGGCCTGGCCGGACGTGGGGTACGGCGGCGTCCCGGCGCGACCGGCCCGCGTGCCCCGGCGGCGGGCCGCGGATAGCGTGCGCCGCCGGTGGAGAGGCCGACGGGGAGGCGTGAGATGGCGGCACGGAGGATGCGGGCGGTCGCGGCGGCGGTCGCCGCGGGGGTCGTCCTGGGCGGCGCGGCGGCGGCGGAGGCGGCGATCCGGGACATCCCGATGCCCGTCCCGGCCGCGGGCCTGAGCACCTACCCGTGGGACCGGCCGATCGCGTCCTGGGAGGGCGCGATCTGGGTCGCGGCCGAGAACACGCCGGGGCTCGTGCGGATCGGGATGGACGGGGCGGTGTCCCAGGTCCCCGTGCCGCGCGACCCCGACGACGTGTCCCAGGAGGGCCCCTCGACGCTCAGCCCCGGGGCGGAGGGCCTCTGGTTCCTCAACCAGGCCGGGTCGTACTCGGTCTTCCTGCGCGCCGACGGCACGTTCAACGGCTTCCAGAACACCGGGTTCAACTCCGCGAGCACGCTCGTCGCGCGCCCCGCGGGCGGCGTCTACGCGGCCTCCAACCTGGGCGAGTGGGTCCGCTACGTCTCCCCCCAGGCATCCCGGGAGTACCCGCGCGAGCACGGCGACCAGCCGGTCATGGCGATCGGCGCCGACGGCCTCGGATGGGTCGCGGGCGAGGGCCTGCTCATGCGGCTCGACGACTCCGGCGGGGTCACCCCCTTCCCGCTCGTCAACCCCTGCACCCCGTCGGCGGGGTGCGCCCTGCCCGCGGTCACCGGCATGGCCCTCGGGCCGGACGGGCGCCTCTGGTACACGCGCTCCGGGCTCCGCGACCGCGCGACGGGCCCCTACGCCGGCACGACGACCGACTCCGCGGTGGTCGGGCGCATGGACGCCCGCGGCCGGGCGCGCGAGTGGGACCTCGCCAACCGGCGCATCTCCCCCTCCTCCATCACCCGCGGCCCGGACGGCGCCATGTGGTTCGCCACGGCCGACGGCCTCGGGCGGGTCACGACCTCCGGCCGGGTGCGGCTGCTGCGGCTGCCGGGCGGGCGGACGGCGGACTCCATCGCCTTCGGCCCGGACCGGGCCATCTGGTTCACCGACGCCCGGCTCAACCGGGTCAGCCGGATCACGATGCGGGAGGCCAACGCCCTCGGCGGCGCCGAGATCCGGGCGACCGCCCTCCGGCGCCGCGGGACGACGGTGCCGGTGAGGATCACCTGCCCGCCGGGCGGCCCCCGGTGCGCCGGGCGCGTGGTGCTGTCCACGGTGCCGAACCCGGACGCGGTGTTCGGCCGGGGCACGACCTACGGGCGGCGGGCCTTCGCCCTCCGCGCGGGCCGCTCGGCCACGGTCGCCGTCCCGGTCACCGGGCGGGCCCGCACGGCCGCCCGCCTCCCGGTGCGCGTCGAGATCGCGCGCGGGGTGCCGCAGGGCGACGTCGTGGACCTCACCCTGCGGCGGTAGCGCCCCTCACTTCAGGAAGTCGGGGATCTCCAGCGCGTCGTCGGGGATCTCGAAGCCCTTGCGCTCGCCCTGGTCCAGGGTGAGCGCGGGGCGGGCCGGCTCGGCGGCCGGCTGCTGACGGGCCGGGGCGGCCGGGCGGCGGGACGGGGACGACGGCACGGCGGCGCCCTCGCGCTCGCGGCGGCCGAATCGCGGCTCGGCGCGCTCCTCGGCGCGCGGCGCCTCGGCGCCGTCGAAGCCGGTGGCGATGACCGTCACGCGGAGCTGGTCGCCGATCGACTCGTCGATGACCGCGCCGAAGATGACGTTGCAGTCGTCGTGGGCCGCCTGGCGGATGATCCCGGCCGCCTCGTCGATCTCGAACAGGCCGAGGTCGGCGCCGCCGGTGATGTTGAGGAGGACGCCGGTGGCGCCCGCGACGGTGGTCTCGAGCAGCGGGGAGGAGATCGCGGCCTGCGCGGCCTCGGCGGCGCGGTTCTCGCCGGACGCCACGCCGATGCCCATGAGCGACGCGCCGGCGTCCTGCATGATCGTCCGGACGTCCGCGAAGTCCAGGTTGATGAGGCCGGGGACGGTGATCAGGTCGGTGATCCCCTGGACGCCCTGGCGGAGGACGTCGTCGGCCATGCGGAAGGCGTCGATGATCGAGGTGCGGCGCTCGACGACCTGGATGAGGCGCTCGTTCGGGATGACGATGACCGAGTCGACCTGCTTCTGGAGCTCGGAGATGCCGTCCTCGGCGCGGCGCGTGCGCTGCGCGCCCTCGAAGGAGAAGGGCCGGGTGACGACGCCCACGGTTAGGGCGCCCTGCTCCCGGGCGATCTGGGCGATGACCGGGGCGGCGCCGGTGCCGGTGCCGCCGCCCTCGCCGGCGGTGACGAAGACCATGTCCGCGCCGCGGACGGCCTCCTTCAGCTCCTCCCGGCTCTCCTCGGCGGCGTCGCGACCGACCCGCGGGTCGGCGCCCGCGCCGAGGCCCTTGGTGATGGTGCTCCCGATGTGGATCTTCACGTCCGCGTCGCACATCGACAGCGCCTGGGCGTCGGTGTTCACGGCGATGAACTCCACGCCGCGGACGCCGGCGTCGATCATGCGGTTGACGGCGTTCACGCCACCCCCGCCGACGCCGATCACCTTGATGACCGCCAGGTAGTTGCTCGACTCCACCGGATTCCCCCGATCGGCACTTCTCATGCGGTGATTGAGGCCACCCTCGATACGTGATCGAGGGTTGACGGACACGATTTCACGCCGATCCGACCTGGCGTAGGCACGAGTCCACCAGCCTGGAAACTAGATCGGCCACCCCAGGGTGTCAAGCATCACTCATGTATGAGTCGAGGCTTTTCGCAGGGTGGGCCATCAACCCTCGATCATCAGTCGAGGCTCAGGGAGTGGTCGTGACGGCCGGGTCGGCGACGGTCCCGTCCGTCGTCTCCGGCGTCGTCCCGTCGACGGTCGACGCGTCCGTCGTCTCCTCCCCCGCCGCGGTCGTGCCGAGGGCCGGCCGCTCGGGGAAGGTGAGGTCGATGTAGGTCGCGCTCCCCTGGTCGGCCACGGACACGCTCGACAGCACGAGCGTGAGCGCCGACGCCTTCGCCGCCAGGCGCTCGGGCGGGCCCAGCCGCAGCGGCGGGCCGCCCGTGAGGCGGGCCGTCAGGGCGCCGTCGCGGCCCAGGCTCAGGGCGCGCACGCGCGCGGCCACCTCGGGCGGCAGCGCGGCCATGAAGGCAAGACCGGCGCGGGCCTCGTCGGGCAGCGCGGCGCCGTCCGCCGGGGGGGCCGCGTCGAGCCGCATCCAGCCCAGGCCGGGCGAGCCCTCGCGCGGGCCCAGCACGCGGCCCGTGGCGGAGACGAGCACGGCCTGGTCGCCGAAGGCGGCCACCGCCACCGGCTCGGCCTCGGTCACATCGACCGCCAGGCCCCGCGGCCAGGTGCGGGCCACCGAGATCGACTCGACCCACGGGAAGGCGGACGCGGCCTCCTGCATCTCCTGCACCGCCGGCTGGAGGATCGTGCCGGTGCCCGCGGCGCGCTCCAGCGCGGCGATCAGCTCGCCCCGGTCCTCGCGGTCGTACCCCTTCATGCGCACGTCGTGGACGGCGAGCAGGGGCCCGGTGGCGATCCAGTAGACGAAGGCGGCGGCCACGGCGGCCCCGAGCAGCAGCAGGACGCCCGAGCGGCGGCGGCGGCCCTGCTGGCGCGCGACGGCGCGGCGGCGCTCGGCGACCGCGGGGTGCGGGCGCGGGCGGACCGGCCGGCCCGGTGCCGGGCGGGAGCCGCTCACCGGCCCTCCAGGGGCGCGCGGACGATGCCGCGCTCGGGGTCCAGGTAGCGCACCTCGGGCACCAGCTCGGGGCCGCCGGCCGCCAGCACGCGCCGCCGGCCCTCGGCCATGAGCGCCAGGACGTCGTCGGCCCGGCTGCCCGGGGACGCCTCGATGAAGTTGGCGTGGACCGGCGAGAAGCGCGCGCCGCCCACCACGAGCCCCTTGCAGCCGGCGGCCTCCAGCAGGCGGCCGGCCGAGTCGCCGGGCGGGTTGGTGAAGACGCTGCCGAAGGTGCGCACGCCCTGCGGCTGGGTGGCGCGGCGGTGGCCGCGGAACTCGGCGAGGCGGGCCGTGATCGCGCCGGGGTCGCCCGGCGCCAGCGCGAAGGCCACGGCGGCGACGACGTCACCCGGCCCGATGGCCGAGCGGCGGTAGCCCAGCGCGAGGTCCTCCGGCCCCACCCTGCGCCGGCCGTCCGGGCCGCAGACGACGGCCCACCGCAGCACCTGGGCCAGGTCGCCCGCGTGGGCGCCGGCGTTCATCGCCACCGCGCCGCCGGCCGTGCCGGGGATGGAGGCCCCCCACTCCAGGCCCGTGAGCCCGGCGGTGGCCGCCCGCTGCACGGCGCGCGGCAGGGAGGCGCCGCCCCCGCACCAGAGGTCGCCGCCGCGCACCGAGATGGAGGTCAGGCGCCCCACGAGGCGCAGCACCAGGCCGCGGAAGCCGTCGTCGGCGGCGATGAGGTTGGACCCCTTCCCCACCACCGCGACGCGCACGTCGCGGTCGCGCGCCCAGGCGAGCGCCCCGACCACCGCGCGGAACGATCCCGCGCGGCAGAGCCAGTCGGCGGTCCCGCCGACCCGGATGGTCGTCAGCGGGGCGAGCGGGGCGTCGCGCTCGAGGTCAGGCAGGGGCGGTGCGCTCGTGGGTGCTCCCATCGCCGGAGGTCTTCCCCAGCCGGGCCACCAACTCCTGCCCGAGCGCGGTCACGTCGCCCGCGCCCATCGTGATGACCAGGTCGCCCGGGCGGGCCTCGGCGACCACCGCGGCGGCGGCCTCGGACAGCGCCGGGGCGTACAGCGCCCGGGCGGGCCCGGGCACGTGGTCGGCCACCGAGCGCCCCGTCACCGCCGGGTCGGCGGGCTCGCGGGCCAGGTAGACGTCGGTCACCACGGCGACGTCGGCCGCCCCCAGGGCCTCGCCCAGCTCGGCGCCGAGGGCGCGGGTGCGCGAGGGCAGATGGGGCTGGAAGACCACGAGCACCCGGCCGCTCGCGCGCTCGCGGGCGGCCTGGAGGGTCGCCCGGATCTCGGCCGGGTGGTGGGCGTAGTCGTCCACCACGGTGACGCCCCCGGCGACGCCGCGGGCCTCCATCCGGCGCCCGACGCCGGTGAACGCCGCCAGGCGGGCCGCGGCCGCGTCGAGCGGGACGCCGCACCAGTCGGCGAGGGCCAGGGCGCAGGCCGCGTTCTCGGCGTTGTGGCGGCCCGGGACCGCCAGGGGCACCGCCACCCGGCGCCCATCGGTCAGAGCGAGCGTGAACCCGGTGTCCGCGCCCTCGCGCTCGACCCGGCAGAAGGCGCCGGGGACGTCGCCCACGAGGCGCACCTCGCAGGGCGCGGCCTCCGCGCAGGCCCGGGCCTCCGGATCCGGCCCGGCCACCAGGCACCCCGAGGCGGGCAGCGCGGCGACGAATGCCCGGAAGACCTCCTTCACCTCGTCCAGGGAGGCGTAGGTGGCGTGGTGGTCGTGGTCGACGTTGAGGAGGATCGCGGCCTCGGGGGCCAGGTTGAGCAGCGAGCGGTCGCTCTCGTCGGCCTCGGCCACGAACCACGGGCCGGTCCCCCAGACGGCACCGGTGCCGTCACCGCCGGCGATCGTCGCGCCCACGCAGGCCGAGGCGTCGCCCAGGGCGGCGTGGAGCATCGCGCTTGTCGTGGACTTCCCGTGGGCGCCGGCCACCGCCAGGCCGCGGCGCCCGGCCATGAGCTCCGCGAGCAGCTCGGAGCGGTGCATCACCGGCAGGCCGCGGCGGGCCGCCTCGGCGAGCTCCGGGTTGTCCGCGGCGATTGCGGTGGACACGACGAGGGCGGCGGCGTCCGGGCCCACGGCGGCGGCCGAGTGCCCCACCCGGGCGTCCACGCCGATCGCCCGCAGGGCGTCCAGGGCGTCCGAGTCCTCGCGGTCGGTGCCCGCCACCCGGTACCCGGCGGCGACCGCCAGGCGCGCCAGCCCGCTCATGCCCGCGCCGCCGATCCCCACCAGGTGGATGGGCCGCGGGCCGTCCCCCGCCCCGCTCACCGGCTGCGGCGGCGCAGGCGCGGCAGCCGCAGGCGGCGCTTCCGGCGGCGGACGAGCGCAAGGGCCTCCTCGGCGACCACGTCGGCGGCGTCCGGGCGGCCCACGGCGCGCGCCGCCTCCCCCATCATCTCGAGCCGGTGGCGGTCGGCGAGGATCGCGCCCACCAGGCCGCGCAGGCGCTCGCCGGTGCAGTCGGCGTCGGGCAGGACGATCGCCGCGCGCGCCCCCGCCAGCCAGTCGGCGTTCTTCGTCTGGTGGTCGGCCGTGGCGTGCGGGTACGGCACCAGGATCGAGGGCCGGCCGATGGCGGCGATCTCGAACACGGACCCCCCGGAGCGCGAGACCACGATGTCGGCGGCGGCCATGGCGTCGGGCAGGTTCTCGAGGTAGCCGTAGAGCCGGTACCGGGGGCCCGGCTCGTGGCGCGCGAGCAACGCGCGGGTCTCGTCGAGCTGCTTGGGGCCGGCGACGTGGATCACCTCGACGGGCGGGTGGTCGCCGAAGGCCTCGACGGCCGCGTGGTTGAGCGTGCGGGCGCCCTGGGAGCCGCCGACGACGAGGATGACCGTGGCCCCGGGGTCGATGCCGAAGGCCCGGCGGCCCGCGGTGCGGGTGGCGCCCGTGACCGCCGTGCCCACGGGGCGGCCGGTGACCAGGTACTTGCGGCCGGAGCGCCCCTTGAGCGGGAAGGCCAGGGTGACCTTCCGGGCGAGGGGGGCGGCCATCCGGTTCGCCATCCCGAGGTGCGAGTCGGCCTCGGTGAGGAGCACGGGGCGGCGGGTGAGCCACCCGGCGAGCGCGACCGGGCCGGCGACGTAGGAGCCCCCGCCGACGACCACCTGGGCGCGGCGGCGCACGAGCAGGGAGATCGCGCGCGGCGTGGCGAGGGCGGCGAGGATCACGGCCCAGGCGTTCATCACCGAGAAGCGCCGGACGATGCCGCGCAGCGGGATCGTGTCCTCCCGGTACCCCGCCGCCCGCACCGCCTCCCCGGCGCCCGCCCCGCGGGCGCCGATGAACGAGACCTCAGCCCCGCGCGCCCGCAGCGCGTCGGCCACCGCCAGCGCCGGCATCACGTGCCCGCCCGTCCCCCCCGCGGCGATCACGATCCTCACCCCCGTCGTGGACGGCGAGGCGTCGGGCGGTGGCGTGTGAGCGGCGTCCGATGTTGACAAGGATCCCCGTGCAGGCCAGGAACGTGATGAGGTTGCTGCCCCCGAATGACACGAACGGGAGGGGCACGCCGGTGACCGGCATGACGCCGACGACGGCGCCGATGTTCACCGCGGCCTGAATCACCACCATGGTCGTGAGGCCGGCCGCGAGGACCTGCTCGTGGAGGTTACGGGCGCCCAGCGCGATCCGGTAGCCCGCCACCGCGAAGAGGGCGTACGCGGCCAGGATCCCCAGGACGCCGATCAGGCCCAGCTCCTCCCCGATCGTCGCCAGGATCATGTCCGTGTGGGCCTCCGGGAGGTAGAAGGCCTTCTGGACGCCGTCGCCCAGCCCGACGCCGTGGATGCCGCCGGATCCGAGGGCCACCTGGGCCTGCACGCTCTGGAAGCCGACCCCGTCCGGGTCGCTCCACGGGTCGATGAACGACAGGATGCGCGCGCGGCGGTAGGGCTCGGCCATGATCCCGACGGCGGCGATGAACACGCCGACGGCGACGATCCCGCCCAGGTGCCGGACCCGCGCGCCGGCGACGAGCAGCATCACGAAGGCCGTGACGACCGCGATGACCGCCGTCTCCATGTCCGGCTCGATGAGGATGAGGAACGCGAGCACGCCGGTCACCCCGAGGAACGGGATGAGCCCCTTCGCGGTGCCGAGGCTCGCGGGGCGCCGGATGACGGCCTGGGCGATCCAGAGGGCCAGCGCGAGCTTGGCGATCTCGGACGGCTGGATCGCGCCGAGGCCCCCGAGGGAGATCCAGCGGCGGGAGCCGTTGACCTCGGTGCCGATCGACGGCACCAGCACCACGAGCAGCAGGAAGATGCAGACGGCGATCATCGGCGGCCCGAGGCGCTTCATCCCCTCCGGGCTCATCCGGACGAAGACGGCGTATGCGGCGAGGCCCACCAGCGCGTAGGCCGCCTGCCGGATCGCGAGGCCCATCGGGTCGCCGTCGTTGAGCAGCGCCGTCGTGCTCGACGTGCTGAAGACCATCACCAGGCCGAAGCACACGAGGGCCAGCACCACGCCGGCCAGGAGGCGCTCGGGGCGCACCGATCCGGGGGACGCCGAGGGGCTCCGCGGTGCGGCACGACGGGGGGCGGACCGCGCGGCGGTCCGGTGTGCGGTGCGCGAGGCGGCCACGGTCCCTCCGTCTTCGCCGGGCGCCGGGCGTGCCCTGCCCGCCCGGGCCGGCCCGGGTCCTCAGCCCCCCGGGAGCGCCGCGACCGCCGCGGCGAAGGCCTCCCCGCGCACCGTGAAGTCGCGGTAGTCGTCCCCCGTCGGGGCGCCCGGCGACAGCAGCACGGCGCCCCCCGCGGGGACCAGCGCGGCCGCCCGGGCGACGGCGTCGGCCATGCCGTCGGCCATGGCGAGCGGGATCGTGACCCCCTCGGCGCCAAGGCGGTCCAGGATGCGCGGGCCGTTGCCCGGCAGGCCGATGACCGCGGCGATCCGGGGCTCGGCGGCAACATGCTCGGCGAGGGGCGCGTAGTCCTGGGTGCGGTCGTGCCCGCCCACGAGCACGACCACCGGGCGGGGCGCCAGGGCGCGGACGGCGGCGACGGTGGCCTCGGGGATCGTGGCGATCGAGTCGTCGACCCAGAGCACCCCGCCCCGCTCGGCCACGGGCTCCAGGCGGTGCGCCAGCGGCCGGAAGCCGGCGAGGGCGTCGCCCAGGCCGTCCACGGCCACCCCGGCGGCCTCCAGGGCGGTGAGGGCGGCGCAGGCGTTGAGGAGGTTGTGGTCCCCCGGCACCCCGACCCGACCCCGGGCGGCGAAGGGGGCGCCGGCGCGGGTGATCCCCTCCGGCGCGACGTCGAAGCCCGCCGGGTCGGCGAACCAGCGGGGATGCGGCAGGCCGGCACCGCGGCGGCGCACCTCCGGGTCGGCCGCGTTCAGCACCGACGCCATGTCCGCCCGGTGGGCGAAGAGGTTGAGCTTGTCGTCGTGGTACCGCGCCGGGGTGCCGTGCCAGTCGGTGTGCTCGCGGTAGAGGTTGAGCAGCACGCCCACGGGCGGGGACGCGTCCAGGTCGCTCGTCTGGTAGCTCGACAGCTCCAGCACCCAGAGGTCCACGTCGCCGTCGGGCGTGTCGATGAGGTCGGCGAGCGGCACGCCGATGTTCCCGGCCAGCCGCACCCGCCGGCCGGCGGCGGTCGCCAGGTGGGCGATGAGGGCGCTGGTGGTGCTCTTGCCCTTCGACCCGGTCACGCCGATCGCCCGGGCGCCCGGATGCTCGCCGAACCAGAGGTTGGTGCCGGTGGTGACCGTCACGCCGGCGGCAGTCAGGCGGAGGGCGTCCTCCCGGTACCGGCTGATACCCGGCGAGCGCACCACGACCTCGCAGCCGAGCAGCGCGGCGGGGTCGGTCCCGGCGCCCGGCAGGTCCGGCGCGCCGGCCTCGTCCACCAGCACGGGGGTCGCGCCGGGCGCGCGGCGGGCCAGGACCGAGGCGATGGCGCGCCCCTCGCGCCCCAGCCCCCAGATCCCGACCCGGCGGCCCTCAAGGTCCGAGAGCCGCACGGGCGAGCCGCAGATGGCGCTCGGGGATGGCGTGGGGGCCGTCCTGGGCGAGCCAGGGCTCCATCGCCCCGGCGTCGGGACCGCCGCTCGGGCCGGCCAGGGACGCCACCAGGCGGGCGTCGTCCCAGACCGGGTCGGCCGCCAGGGCGCGCAGGGCGGCCCGCGCCTCGTCCACCTCCCCCACGCACTCGAACGGCTTCTGGGCGTCCAGGCCCAGGACCTCCCGGTACCCGGCCTCCTGGGACGGGTCGTCCAGCAGGTCGGCGCCGAAGATCGCCGTCACGGCCGGGCGCCCGGTGAACGGCGCCAGCGCGAGGAACACGAAGCGGCACTTGGGGCAGTCGCCGCACCAGCCGTGGCGGGCGGGCTCGTGGATGGTGAAGCCGCGGTTGCAGCTCATGAAGGTGGCGTGGTGCTCCGGCAAAGCGGCGAACGCCCGGGCCACGGCCAGCTCCGACCACGGCCGCAGCAGCGAGAAGTACGCCAGGTCGGCGGCGACCTCGCGCCGCACGATCCCGGCCAGGTCCCGCTCCGGCTCCCAGCCCTTGCTGTGCTGGTGGTTCACGGGGCCGCCGAA
>JBFWPT010000021.1:0-30151 GCA_050249835.1 Thermoleophilia bacterium | reverse complement strand
GGAACGCCCGCACCGACCCCGGGGCGAAGGCCGGGGCGGCCGGGCTCATCCGGGCAGGCTCTGCAGGTCGCGGAAGTACAGGGTGAAGCCCACCGCCGCGAAGATCGCGGCGATCAGCCAGAACCTCACGATGATCTTGGTCTCGCTCCACGCGGCCATCTCGAAGTGGTGGTGCACCGGCGTCATCAGGAAGACCCGCGCCTTGAACTTCTTGAACACGATCACCTGGATGATGACCGAGAGCGCCTCGGCCACGAAGATCGCCCCGATCACGATGAGCAGGATCTCGGTCTTCGTCATGACGGCCATCGCCGCGATGGCGCCGCCGAGGGCGTAGGAGCCGGTGTCGCCCATGAAGACGGCGGCCGGGAACGAGTTGAACCAGAGGAAGCCGACGCACGAGCCGGCCACCGTCGCCCCGAAGATCGCCAGGTCGCGCTGCTCCGACACGAACGCGATGGCCGTGTAGCTCAGCAGCACCACGGCGGCGCAGCCGGCGGCGAGGCCGTCGAGGCCGTCGGTCAGGTTGACGGCGTTCGCGAAGCCGGAGACGACGAGGAACACGACCACGAAGAAGGCGATCGCGCCGATCTCGAACGACTCGTCCCACACCGGGATGACGAGCGTGGTGGGCAGGCCGACCACGTTGACCGCCACGGTCACCAGCACCGCGGACACCACCAGCAGGCCCAGCATCCGCAGCTTCCCGGAGAGCCCCAGCGACCGCTTCTTCACGATCTTCATGAAGTCGTCGACGAAGCCGATGGCGCCGCAGGCGAGGGTCGCGAAGAGCACCAGCATCGCCTCGGTGCTGCGGCTCGACAGGATCACGAACGGGAGCGTCGTGGCGAGGAGGATGAGCAGCCCGCCCATGGTGGGCGTGCCCTGTTTCTCGGCGTGCCCCTCGGGGATGAGCCCCGCCGGCCGCACGAACTGCCCCACCTCGTTGCGGCGCAGCCATGCGATGAACTTCGGTCCCAGGAACAACATCAGGGTCGCCGCCGAGATGGCGGCGATGAGGACCCGGGGCACTTAGGTGCCCGGCCTGAGAGTCGGTCGCACGCCCACCGGCTGCAAACCTTCGCGCTCCGGCGCCCGCGTCACCACCGAGGCCCTCCGGGCATCGGCGGTGGCCGCGGCCATCCGGATCACTCGGTTTTCGCTCGGCGGATCGCACGACCTTTGTCTCATGCCGTGCACCTAGGCCAGCGCCGCGCCGACGCGCTCGAGGCGCATCGACCGCGAGCCCTTCAGCAGCACCGCGTCGCCCGGCTGCAGGAGCCCCGGCACCTGCGCGATCGCGTCCTCCACCGTCGCCAGGTGGACCGTCTGCAGCCCGTCGGCACCCTCCGCGTAGGCGGCGGCGCGCTCGCCGACGGCCACGAGCAGGTCGATGCCCGCGTCGGCCGCGGCGGCCCCCACCTCGCGGTGGAAGGCCAGCTCGTCGGGGCCGAGCTCCATCATGTCCGCGAGCACCGCCACCCGGCGCCCGGGGCGTCCCGCCAGGTCGGCCAGCGCCGCGCGCATCGCGACCGGGTTCGCGTTGTAGCAGTCCTCGATCAGCGTGCCGCCGCCGGGCAGCGGCCGCTCCTGGCCGCGCAGCGCCGACAGGGCGACCTCCACCCGGGCCCCCGCGGGCGGCTCGGCGCCGAGCGCGCGGCACACGGCCAAAGCGGCCGTCGCGTTCCGCAGCTCCCACGCCTTGCTCAGGCTCAGGTCCAGGTCGAGGTCCGGGGCGTCCCCGAACCGCACGACGGTCACCCCGGGGTCGAGGGCCGCCACGTACGGGTCGAGCAGGGCCTCCCCCTCCGGCACCACGGCCGTGCCCCCCGGGCGCAGCGCCGCGAGGATCTCGGCCTTCGCCGCGGCGACGGCCTCGACGGTCCCGAGCAGCTCCAGGTGCACCGGGCCGATCGCCGTGATGACGGAGACGTCCGGCGGCGCGAGCGCCGCGAGCTCGGCGATCTGGCCCTCGCCGCGCATCCCCATCTCGACGACGGCGACCTCGACGCCGTCCGACATGCCGAGCAGGGACATGGGCACGCCGATCTCGGTGTTGCGGTTGCCCGGGGTCCCCTCGGCGGCCACGCCCGCCGCGCGGAGCATCGCGACGATGATGTCCTTCGTCGTGGTCTTGCCGGTCGCCCCGGTCACGCCGACCACCTTGGCGCCGGAGCGGCCGAGGGCGATGCGCCCGGCCTCCTGCAGGACGGCCGCCGGGTCGGGCGCCACGATCACCGGCTTGCGGATGGCCTGGGCGTCGCCCTCGATCCAGCGCCAGGCGGACTCCCCCACCACCGCGGCGGCGGCGCCGTCGCGCAGCGCGTCGGGCGCGTGCTGGCCGCCGTCGGCGAGCTCGCCGCGGACGCCGACGAACAGCGCGCCCTCGACCGGCTCGCGCGAGTCGACGAAGGCCCCCTCGAACTCCGTGTCGGGGCTGCCCACCGGCAGCCGCGCCTCGACGCCGGACCTCAGGATGTCGTTGACGGTGAGCTTCATGCCTGCTGCCCGCTCCCGGTGAGGATCTCGCGCGCCACGTCGCGGTCGTCGAAGGGCGTGACCACGCCGTTGCGCTCCTGGCCCTGCTCGTGCCCCTTGCCGGCGACCACGACGACGTCGCCCCGTCCGGCCCGCGTGATCGCGAGCGCGATCGCGCTGCGGCGGTCGGGCTCCACCACCAGCTCGGCCGGCCCGCCGTCGCCCGCGACGATATCCGCGATGATGGCCTCCGGGTCCTCGCTGCGCGGGTTGTCCGAGGTGACGACCGCCACGTCCGCCAGCCGCCGGGTCACGTCGCCCATCTGGGGGCGCTTGCCGCGGTCGCGGTCCCCGCCGCACCCGAAGACGGCGATGAGGCTGCCGCCGGTCACCAGCTCGCGCGCGGTGCGCAGCACGTTGTCCAGGGAGTCCGGGGTGTGGGCGTAGTCCACGATGACCGGGTAGCCCTGGCCGCAGTCGATGGCCTCGAAGCGCCCCGGCACCCCGCCCACCGCGGCGATGCCCGCGGCGACCGCCGGGTGCGGCAGCTCCAGCAGCTCCGCGACGGCGACCACGCCGGTCAGGTTGGCGAGGTTGAACGAGCCGCGCAGGCGGCTCGTGATCTCCAGCGGGCCCCGGGGGGTCGCGATGCGCGCCCGGATGCCGGTGTCCAGGCCGTCGACCTCCACCGGGCGCACCGCCGCGTCGGCGGCGCCGACCGCGTACCCCAGGGCGCCGGTCTCCTGGGCGAGGCGGCGGCCGAACGGGTCGTCGAGGTTCGCGGCCCCGGGCGGGTCCTCCCCCTCCCCCGCCGGGCGGGCGAACAGGGCGCGCTTGGCCGCGAAGTAGCTCTCGACGTCGCTGTGGTAGTCGAGGTGGTCGCGGGTGAGGTTGGTGAACAGCGCCGCCGCGAAGCGCATCCCCGCCACGCGGCGCTGGTCGAGAGCGTGGGACGAGACCTCCATCGCGCAGGCCGTGTCGCCGGCGGCGCGCATCCGGGCGAGCAGCGCCTGCAGCGCGACGGCGTCCGGGGTGGTGTGGGTGACCGGCTCGACGACGCCGCCCACCCGGGCCTCGACCGTGCCGATCAGCCCGCAGCGCCGGCCGGCCGCCTCCAGCACCGCCTGCAGCAGGAAGGCCGAGGTGGTCTTGCCGTTGGTGCCGGTCACGCCCACGACGTCGAGGTCCCGCGACGGGTGCCCCGCGAGGGCCGACGCCGCCAGCGCCAGGCCGAGGCGCGCGTCGGGCACGACGATCTGGGGCACCGGCAGGTCCAGGGGCCGCTCGGCCAGCACGGCGACGGCCCCGGCGGCGACCGCGGCGGGCGCGAAGTCGTGCCCGTCGGCGCGCAGGCCGGGGATGGCGCAGAACAGCGTCCCGGGGACCGCCTGGTCGGCGCGGTTGACGACGGCGGTGACCGTCGTGCCGCCCGGCTCGGGGGAGGCGCCGCCCGGGGCGACGAGGCGCGCCTCCGGCAGCTCCCCCATGAGCTCGTCGAGGGTCATGCGGGCCGGGAGACTACCACAGCCCCGCCGGACGACTCAGGGCGCGATTCTCAGGTTTTGCAGGGACAACTCGGCGATCTGCTCGAACGCCGGGGCGGCGACGTCACCGCCGTAGTAGGCCCCGGTCGAGGACGGCTCGTCCACCACGACCGCGATCAGCAGCTGCGGGTCGTCGGCCGGCACGTAGCCCACGAACGACGACGTGAACAGCGTCTCGCTGTACTCCCCGGTCGTAGGGTCGATCTTGTTGGCGGTGCCGGTCTTGCCGGCCACCTCGTAGCCCTTCACCTGCGCCAGCGTGCCGGTGCCGTCGGTGGAGACCACCTTCCGGAGCATCTGGTCGACCGTCTGCGCCGTCGGGGCGCTCATGATCCGCCGCGGGGCCGGCACCTCGACCGGCGTCCCGCCGACGGATTGGATGAGGTGCGGCTGCACCAGCATCCCGCCGTTGGCGATGCTCGCGAAGGCGCGGGTGAGCTGGACCAGCGTCACTCCGACGCCCTGGCCGATGGGGATGTTGAGGATCGACGTGCCCGACCACTCGTCGTCGGCGAGCACGATGCCGGGGACCTCGCCGGGGGCGTCCACGCCGGTGGGCGCGCCGAAGCCGAAGCGCCGGATCCACGCCTGCAGGCGACTCTGGCTGAGCCGCTCGGCGATCCTGACCGTGCCGATGTTGCTCGACTGCTCCAGGATCTGGGAGGCCGTGAGGGTCACCGGCCCGCGCTCGTGCGCGTCCTCCAGCTCGCGGTCGTAGAGCGTGTAGACCGACGGCAGGTAGAACGAGGTGGACGGGGTGACGACCTCGTCCTCCAGGGCGCCCGCCATCGTCACGATCTTGAAGGTGGAGCCCGGCTCGAAGGTGTCCGTGACCGGCCGGTTGCGCACCAGCTCCTGGTTGATGGAGCCGCGCTTGTTGGCGTCGAACCGCGGCACCGTCGCCATCGCCAGGATCGACCCGTCGCGCGGGTCCATCACGATGCCCATCGCGCTCTTGGCGCCGTACTCCTCGCGGGTCGCCGCCAGGACGCGCTCCACCTCGGCCTGGATGGCCGGGCTCAGGGTGAGCTGCACGTCGGTGCCGGGCTTCGCCGGGGTGTCGGCGAGCACCTGGATCGGGCGCCCGAACACGTCGCGCACCTCCACACGGCGGCCGGGCGTGCCGGTGAGCGTGTCGTCCAGGCTCCCCTCCAGGCCCTCCAGGCCCTGCCGCTCGTCGCCGGTGAGACCCACCACCTGGGCGGCGAGCGAGCCGCCGGGCAGGAAGCGCTGGTAGGTGTCGGCGAAGTAGACGCCGGGGATGCCCAGGTCGCGGGCGCGGTCGGCGCGCGCGGGGGTCACGTTGCGCGCGAGCACCTGGTAGGTGCCGCCCTTGGCCAGGACGTTCGCGATGTCGTTGGGGTCGCGCTCCAGGGCCGCGCCGAGCCGCGTCGAGGCGTCCTGGATGTCCGTGATGAGGTTGGGGGAGGCGGTCACGTCCACCGCGAGGCGGTCCGTGGCGAGGTCGGTGCCGTCGCGCGCCTGGATGGAGCCGCGCGACGCGAGCAGCTCGCTCTCGTTGCGGTTCTGCTGCAGGCCGTGGGCGGCGAGGGCGTCGGCCTTGACCGTCCCGAGGAACGCCGCGCGCGCGCCGAGCAGGCACAGCAGCAGCAGCGCCACGCCGGTCAGCAGGCGGATGCGGCGGGCACGGGTCCGGCGGGTCGCCGCCGGGTCGCGGGGGGCGGGTCGGCGCCCGCGCGCCGGCGGCCGGCGGGGGGCACCGGAGGGCATCAGGGCGTCGCCAGCGGGTCCAGGTAGGTGACCGAGTCCGGCTCCGGGGACACCATCCCCAGCTTGTTCTGGGCGTTCCGGCGCACGGCGGCGTTGCGCTGCTCCAGGTCGCTCTTGAGGCGCGCGGTCTGGCCCTCCACCACGCGGGCGCGCTCGATGACCTTGCCGGTCTCGTTGGTGAGCGTCAGCTTGGCGACGTTGATCCAGACGATCCCGCCGAGCACGAGCGCGATGAGCGGGATGATGAGCAGGCCCAGGCGCCGCCGCTGGATGGTGCGCCGCGGGACGGCGCGCGGGCGGGTGCGCGGGCGCGCCTCGTGGCGGTCGCGGGCCGGCGCGTGGCGCCGGGCCGGGGCGGTGGCGCGGGTGCTCACGCGTCCCCGTCCAGGCGGCGCACGCCGCGCAGCAGGGCCGAGCGGGCGCGCGGGTTGCGGTCCAGCTCGGCCTGCTTGGGCCGCTGGGCCTTCGCGGCGAGCAGGGCGCCCTCGGCCGTGCGGCCGCAGCCGCAGACCGGCATGTCGGGCGGGCAGATGCAGCCCTGGGTGCGGTCGCGCATGAAGCGCTTGACCATCCGGTCCTCGAGCGAGTGGAACGAGATGACGCCGAGGCGCCCGTCGGGCTCCAGCAGGCCGAAGGCCGCGGTGAGCCCGCGCTCCAGGCTGCCCAGCTCGTCGTTGACGGCGATCCGCAGGGCCTGGAACACCCGCTTGGCCGGGTGGCCGCCCGCGAACAGGGCCGGCGTCGGCACGGCCGAGCGCACCACGTCGACCAGGTCGCCGGTGGTGGTGATGGCCTCGGAGGCGCGGCGGCGCACGATGGCCTTGGCGATCGGGCGCGCGTAGCGCTCCTCGCCCAGGTCGCGCATCAGCCGGGCGAGATCGGCCTCGGACGCATCGGCGACCAGATCCGCGGCCGACGGGCCGTGTCCCGAGTCCATGCGCATGTCGAGGGGCGCCTGGCGCGAGTAGGAGAACCCGCGCTCCGGCTGGTCCACCTGCATCGAGGAGAGCCCCAGGTCCATCAGGACCACGTCCGCGCGCAGCCCCTGCTCGGCGAGCCGCGGCAGCACGTCCGCGAAGTTGCCGTGCACGAAGCGGGCCTCGCAGACGACGTCGTCCGCGAACTCGTCGAACCAGGCGCGGGCCTCGGGGTCGCGGTCGATGGCGATGTAGCGGCCGCCCTCGCCGAGGGAGGGGGCGAGCCGGCGGGCGTGGCCGCCGGCTCCGAAGGTGCAGTCGACGACGGTCTCCCCCGCGCGCGGCGCGAGGAGACGCACCACCTCGTCGGCGAGGACCGGCTCGTGGCCCCGGGCGGCGGGGCTACGCGATCCGAGCGGCAAGGCGCTTGGCATGGTTGGACACCCCCTCGCGGCGGAGCCTGGCGAACCTCTCCGCCAGGCGGGACGGCTCCCAGATCTCGAGGTAGTCGCCGGTCCCGATGAGCCGGACCTTGCTGCCCTCGATGCCGGCGTGCTCGCGCAGCTCGGCGGTGAGCGGGATGCGCCCCTGCTTGTCGAGCTCGTGGCCGAACGCCCCGGCGAGGATGAAGCGCGAGAGCTCGCGCGCCTCGTCGTCCAGGACGCTCATGGTGCCGAAGGTGCGGTCGACGAGGGGGCCCCAGTCGTCCGACGGGACGACCACCAGGCACTCGTCGATCCACCACCCGACCATGGCGCCCCCCTCGAAGGGCTCGCGGAGCCTGGCGGGAACAGCCAGACGGAACCTGCTGTCCAGGCTGCACTCGTACGTCCCGCTGAGCAGCCGCCGTTGCATTTCCCCACGCTACCCCACATAACCCCACCTGGCAATCCATCCTCCCCCCCATAGGTACGGGATTTCCCCCCACGGCCCCCCGCGCAACGCCGGCGAGCAGATCCGCGGGGACGCAACGGGGCGTTCATCGCGGGCGTTGCAGAACACTTGTTCGCGTCCGAGGCACGAACTACTGTTCCCCCCATGCCCGCCTCAGCCCGCTCCCTCGCCCTCGCCCCCGCGGCGACCCCGCCGGCCCCGCGCCCCGCGCTCCGGGCGGTCCCGCCCCCGCGGCCCCGCGCCGCCCGCGCCCCGTGGTCGGCCCGCATCGGCGTCTACGCCCTCGGCCTCTGCGCCGGCTTCCTGCTGGCCGCCCTGGCGTCGCTGCCGGGCGGCGGCGAGGTGATCGCCGGGCAGGGCTGGCTCGCCCTCGCCTCCGCCGCGGTCGCCGTCCCGGCGCTCCTGCGGGCGCGGGCCGTGGCCCGCCGGCGCGGCCGCGCGCAGAACCGCCTGTAACACCGTTCCGCCCGTGGCCGGGCCCCGGGGGCGCCGCTAGACTCGCGGCCCACCGGATGCCCCGATGACCACCCACGACCCGGACCACGACCCGTCGTCGCCCATCGCGGCGATCGACGTCGGGACGAACACGACGCGGCTGCTCGTCGCCCGCGTCGCCCGCGGCCGGGTGGAGCCCCTCGCGAGCGGCAGCGCGATGACCGCCATCGGCGCCGGCCTGCGCCCCGGCGGGTCGATCGGCCTGGATGCGCTCGACCTCGTGGAGATCACGGTGGGCCAGATGGCCGCGGAGGCCCGCTCGCTGGGCGCCCGCCGCCTGGTGGTCGCCTGCACGGCCCCCGCGCGCGTGGCGGCGAACGCCGACGAGCTGCTCGACCGCCTGGAGCGCGCCTCCGGGGTGGTGCCGCGCATCCTGTCCGGC
This sequence comes from Thermoleophilia bacterium, assembly GCA_050249835.1. Lineage (GTDB taxonomy): Bacteria > Actinomycetota > Thermoleophilia > Miltoncostaeales > Miltoncostaeaceae > Miltoncostaea. Next base: position 21,710 of record JBFWPT010000021.1, on the reverse strand, counting down.
GCCGAGGAGGCCGAGCTGGCGTTCACCGGCATGGTGGCCGGCGGCGCCCCCGACCCGCTCCTGGCCGTGGACCTGGGCGGCGGCAGCCTGGAGATGATGGGCGGCGAGGGCGGCCGGCTGCGCTGGGCCACCTCCATCCCCATCGGGGTCCGGGTGCTCACCGAGCGGTTCGCGCCCTCCGACCCGCCCTCCATCGACCTGCTGGAGCCGATGGTCGCGGCCGTGCGCGAGCTACTCGACCCGATCGCCGTCCCCACCCCCGGCGACGCCGCCGTCGCGACCGGGGGCTCGGCGGTGGCGCTCGCGGCCCTCGCCGGCGACGACCGCCTGGACCGCGCCGCCCTGCTTCACGCCGTGGAGCGGATGGCGGGCACGCCGGCGGACGACCTGGCCGAGGCGACCGATCTGGAGCCCGCGCGCGTGCGCCTGTCCCTGGCCGGCGCCGCCGCGCTGGAGGCGGTGCGCCGCTCGTTCGACGTCGACGCCGTCGTGGTGAGCCGGTCCGGCCTCCGCGAGGGCCTGGTGCTGGAGGCCGTCGGATGACCACATCCCCTCCCCCCGCCTACCTCGCCCACTGGGGCCTGGTGGAGGCGCCGTTCCGGCTGGAGCCCGACCCGCGCTTCGCCTTCGAGCGGGCCGACCACCGCGAGGGCCTCGCGCGCATCCTGTTCGGCATCACCCAGCTCGGCGGCCTCGTCGTCATCACCGGCGAGATCGGCGCGGGCAAGACGCTGCTCTCCCAGACGCTGCGCGCGACCCTGGACGGCGAGGGCTTCACGGTGGCCGAGGTGGCGAACCCGCCGCGCACGGCCGCGGCCCTGCTGGGCGCGCTGCTGCCCGCGATGGGGCTGGAGCCGGCCGGGGGCTCGGCCGCGCGGCTCGCCGGCAAGGTGCGCGACGGCCTGGCCGACGCCGCCGCGGACGGGCGCCGGGTGGTGCTGGCGATCGACGAGGCCCAGCGGCTCGACGCCCGCGCCCTCGACGAGGTGCGCCTGCTCACCAACCCGGACGACCGCGGCGTCAGCGCGCCGGTGGTGCTGCTCGGCCAGCCGGAGCTGACGGCCCTGGTGGAGAAGCAGCCGCAGGTCGCCCAGCGCGTGGTGGTCCGGTACCACCTGGGGCCGATGACCGCGGACGAGGTCGACCGGTACGCGCTGCACCGCACCCGCGTGGCCGGGGCCGACCGGCGCATCGTGTCCAAGCGCGCGGCCCGGGCGGTGCACGAGGAGACCGGCGGGGTGCCGCGGCTGGTGAACCTGCTGCTGGCGAACGCCCTGTTCGTGGCCGCCGAGCGCGGCGAGGAGCAGCTCGGGGAGGACACGATCCGCGACCTGGCCGAGGACCGGCGCATCGCGCTGCAGGCCGGGGCGCCCGACGAGGGGAGCGACGGATGAGGCGCGGCGTCAGCTACCAGTCGATGCTCGGCGCCCCTGCGGGCGCGCCGGCGGGGACCTACGTGCGCCTGGGCGACGCCGCCATCGGCACGCGCCGCAAGGACGCGCGCAAGGACGTCACCGTCGGGCTCTCCAAGCCGCAGCACCGGTGGCTGAAGGAGGCCGTCGAGCTGTCCGGGCCGGCGGTGGACGAGGGCGCCGTGCTGCGCGCGCTCGTCGACCTCGGCATGGAGCTCGACGTCGACTGGGCCGTGCTCGCCTCGGGCAAGTCGCTGCGCCAGGCGGTGCGCGACTCGGTGATGGTCCGCCGCCGGGTCGGGGATCAGTAGGGCGTGGCGCGCGCGTGGGACGTCCCGGGCCTGGTGGGCCGGGCGAGGTTCCGGGACGCCGCGGGCCGGGTCATCCTGACCCGCTGGCGGGAGATGATGAGCTACCGCGACGGCACGCTGCTCGGCGAGGACATCGAGGAGCTGCACGCGATGCGGGTGTCCTCGCGGCGCCTGCGGGCGGCGATGGACGCCTTCGAGGGGGCCTTCCCCGCCAAGTCGTACAAGGGCTACGTCCGGCAGGTGAAGGAGATCACGGACGTCCTGGGTGACGCGCGCGACCTGGACGTGGCGATCGAGCGGCTCACCGACCTGCTGCCCGGCATGCAGGAGGACGAGCGCCCGGGGGTGGAGGGCCTCATCGCCCGCTACCGCGACGAGCGCGGCGCCGAGGACCCCCACATCGCCGCGCTGTTCGCGCGCCTGGACGAGGAGCGGTTCGAGCGGCGGCTCAACCGGTACGTCAACAAGCACACCGGCGTCCACCTGGCCATGCTCAAGCCGAAGCCGCCCGCCTGATGGCCAAGCCGCGCCGCGTCACCGGGCTCGATCCCGCCGGCCGCCTGCAGCCGAACGCCCGCCGGGTGCTCGCCGTGCGGATCGGCGAGGTCTACCAGTACGACGGCCTGGTGGCCGACCCCGCGAACGTCACCGAGCTCCACGACATGCGCATCGCGTGCAAGCGGCTGCGGTACCTGCTCGAGATCTTCGGCGTCGCGTTCGAGCGGAGCCTGGAGCCCTTCCTGGACGAGGTGAAGGGGCTGCAGGACCTGCTCGGCGACATCCACGACTGCGACGTCCAGATCCCGATGCTGGAGCGCCACCTAGAGTGGCTCGGCTCCCGCGAGTCCGGCGCCGCCCGTCGCCTGGTGGACGAGACGGCGGCGAAGCGGGCGCGCGCGCGGCGCCCCGGGCCGGCCACGGAGGCCGCTTTCCGGGCGTTCCGGCGGGAGCTGGAGGTGGGCCGGCGCGCCGACGAGCGCCTCGGCGTCCACGCCCTCATCGGCCGGCGGCGCCGGGAGCGGGACGAGCTCTACGCCCGGTTCCTGGACGAGTGGCGGCGCCTGAAGGCCGACCGCTTCCGCCCGCGCCTGGAGGCGGCGCTGGGGATCGGGGATGACTGATGCCTGACCGTCTGGCGCTGTTCGGCGACGTCCACGCCAACGAGCCGGCCCTGAAGGCGGTCCTCCGGGCGATCACGAAGGGCGGTTTCACGAAGGGCCTGTGCACCGGGGACCTGGTGATGCGCGGCTCCGAGCCGGACGAGTGCGTCACCCTGGTCCGCGAGCTGGGCTGGCCGTGCGTGATCGGCAACACCGACCGCAAGACCGCCAACCGCGCCCGCCGCGACCCGGACTCGCCGAAGGCCGCCCGGATCGGCTCGCGCGCCTGGACCACCAACCAGCTCTCGGGGACGAACCTGGCCTACCTGGGAGGCCTCTCCCTGGTGGAGCGGGTGACCCTGCGCGGCCGCACGGTGGTGCTGATGCACGGCGGCCCCGACGACCCCCGGGAGGCGGTGGAGGCGTCGACGCCCGAGAAGGAACTGCGGCGCCTGGTGGAGGAGCTGGGCAGCCCGGACTGCGTGGTGAGCGGCCACACCCACGCCCCGCTGGTGCGCGAGGCGGCCGGGTGCCTGTTCGTCAACCCGGGCAGCGTGGGCGAGGCGCTCGACGGCGACCGCCGGCCGCGCTGGGGGTGGCTCGAGGCGACCAAGTCGGCCCTGCGCGCCCACCTGGAGCGGGTGCCCGAGGACCTCGCCCGGGTGCGCACCCCCTGATCCCCCGCCTGCGCCCGATGCGGCGCGACGAGCTCGACGAGCTCGTGGGCTGGGCCGCGGACGAGGGCTGGAACCCCGGCCTCGGCGACGCCGCCCTGTTCTGGGACACCGACCCCGAGGGCTTCGTCGCCGCCGAGCACGAGGAGACCGGCGCCCTGATCGGCGGCGGCTCCATCGTCTCCTACGACGGCCTGTTCGGCTTCATGGGCTTCTTCATCGTCGAGCCCGCCTGGCGCGGCCGCGGCATCGGCTCCGCCCTGTGGCACCACCGCCGCGACGCCCTGCGCGCCCGCCTCCGTCCCGATGCCGCCATCGGCATGGACGGCGTCCCCGCCATGCAGCCCTTCTACCGCCGGGGCGGCTTCGTCTCGGCCGGGACCGACGTGCGGTACGAGGGCCCGCCCCTCCCGGACCGACCCCTCGCCGCCGGCCTCGTGGATGCCCGCGACGTCCCCCTCGACGACCTCGCCGCTTACGACGCCCTCCACTTCCCCGCCCCCCGCCCCGGCTTCGTGCGCCGCTGGATCGCCCAGACCGGCGCCCGCGCCCTCGCCGCCCGCGCGGACGACGGACACCTGACCGGCTACGGCGTCGTGCGCCCCTGCGGCCGCGGGCACAAGGTGGGCCCGCTCTTCGCCGCCGACCCCGCCACCGCCGCCCTCATCCTCGACGGCCTCTCCGCCCACGCCGCCGCCCGCGGCCCCGAGGGCCCCCTCGTCCTCGACGTCCCCGACGCCAACCCCGCCGCTGTCGCCCTCGCCCGTGACCGGGGCATGGTCCCGGTGTTCGAGTGCGCCCGCATGTACCTGGGCCCCGCCCCCGCGATCCCCCTCCACGAGGTCTTCGGGGTCACCACCTTCGAGCTGGGCTGAGGCCCCCCGCACCCCCGACGCCCAATTGCCTCCGGCGGGAGGCAATTGGGCGTCGGGTCAGCGGGAGCCCATCAGGCGCCGTGCCCCACGTCCGCGCATCCGGCGGACGCCCCAGGCGGCGAGCGCCGCGAGGGCCGCGAAGGGGGCGAGCAGGACGACGGCCCCGAGCAGCCAGGCGAGCGCCCCGGCGAGCCGGTCGCCGGCGTCGGCGATCGGTCCGGCGAAGCGGCCCTCCTCCTCCGGCCCGGCGGCCGCGGAGGCGGTGGTGAGGGTCAGCTCGAGGGTGGCGAGCCGCGCGGCCCGCCGCTGCGCCGCGACGGCGGCCTGCGCCCGGGCCACCTCGGCCTCGGCCCGCACCACCGCGCGCGCCTTGACGGGGTCGGTGGGGTCGGCGGCCGCCTCGGCCCGCGCGGTGGCGAGGCGCTCCTCCAGCCGCGTCACGGCCCGGTCGCCGCGCGCCACCTTCTGGGTGACGTCCTCGATGTCCGCGTACTGCCGCACCACGACCCCGAGGTCGGCGAAGGCGGCGAGCGCCGCGTCCACCCTGCCCACGGGCACCCGGAACACGAGCTCGTTGGTGCCCTCGTCGCCGCTCGGGACGCCGTAGTCCGAGGAGGCGGTGTACCCGCCGAGGCGCCGCACGGTGGTCATCGCCCGGCCGCTGGCGTTGGACAGCGCCGCGACGTCGGCCACCTGCACCCGCGTCCGCACGTTCACCTGCTGCAGCCGGCCGTTGCCCGCGCCGGGCGCGGGGGCCTGCGACGTGATGCCGGGGGCCGCCTCGCCGGCGTCCTCGTCGTCCGTGGGCGTGAGCGGCGCGACGGCCGACGGCGCCGGCATCGCGCCGTCGGCCCCGGCCCCGCCGCTGTCACGCTCCGCGGCAGGCGCCGCCGGGTCGTCCGCCGTGGTGACGAGCGATGTGGCGTCGGACCCCCCGCCCCCTCCGCCACCGCTGTTGATGGCGGGGATGGCGACGGCCAGTGCGAGCACGGCCACCGTGACCGGCGCGGCGACCAGCAGCCGGCGGCGCCGGTCGGCGGGGTCGCCCAGCCAGCGGCGCGGGTCCAGGCCGCGCAGCCCGCGGCGCCCCTCCTCCTGAGCGGGCGCGGCCTCTCCGGCCTCTGCCTCCGCCGCCGCGGCGAGCACGCGCTCGCGCAGCTCGGGCGACGCCGGGCCCTCCAGCTCCCGCACGTCCTGCATCAGGGCGAGGAGGTCCAGCTCGTCCGTGTCCCGGGCGGGGGCGCCGTCCACCAGCTCCCCGAGCCGCTCCGGCCCGATCCCGTCGCGTGGCGCGGTCACGGTCGCTCCACCTCCTGTCGCAGCTTCGTCAACGCCCGGTGCAAAGAGGTGCCGACGGCGGACGCGGACATCCCCGCGACCCGGCCGGCCTCGGCCGCGTCGAGCCCGAGCACGACGCGTAGGGCCACCAGCTCCCGCTCGGCGCGCGTCAGGCGCCCGAGGGCCGCGCGCACCGGCGGCGAGAATCCCCCCGGCCCCTCCGGCGCGGGGATCGCCTCCGGCACCCCGGCCGCGTACCGCTCCTCACGCGCCTTGCGGCGCCCCTCCTTGCGGAAGTGGTCGAGCGCGACACGCCGGGCCACCTCCACGAGCCACACGGACGGCCGCCCCTTGGCCGGGTCGTACCGCGGCCAGTCGCGCAGCGCCCGCTCGAAGGTGGCGGAGGTCAGATCCTCCGCCAGGTCCCGGTTCCCGGTGAGGTGCGCGAGGTAGCGCAGCACCCCGTCGAGGTTCTGCTCGGCGACCTCCGCGAAGGCCGGTCGCACGCGGGGCGCGCTCATCGGATGGCGTGGGGCCGGGGCGACACTCACGCCCAGTATCCGCCGCCGCGGCCCGTGGCGTCACACGGGCCGGCGGAGCCCCGCGCACCCGGCTAGGACGCGGTCGCGCCCTCCCGCCCGGCGAAGGCCAGGATGAGGACCGCCGCAACGATCACGGCGAGCACGAACTGGAGGATCCGCCCCACGTCGAACGCGTTGGCGAGGACGCCGCCGAGCAGCGATCCCGCGATGCCCGCCAGCACGGTCCCGAGGATCCCCGACCGCCGGTGCTCCGGGATCATCAGCCGCGCGACGAAGCCGATCAGCGCGCCGATGAGCACCCACCAGATCAGGCTGAACACCAGGCCGAGGGCCCACGAGCCGATCAGGATGAGCCCCAGCACGATCAGGATGAGGATCACGATCTCCATGGGCATGAGGGTAGCAGCGGCTCACCACCCCACCGCCCATCCGGGCACGAGCACCGTGGCCCGGGGAGGCGGCGGCTTCCGGACCGCCCGGCGCCGCGGCCTCGCGGGTGCCGCCGGCGCCGCGACGCGCACCCGCGGCACCACGGGCGCCCGGACCAGGGCATGCAGGTGGGCGACCGGATCCACGGGCGGCCTGCGCTGCGGCCGGTGCTCCCGCAGCGCGATGAGCGCGAGCATCAGCAGCCCCACGGTCAGCACCGCCGCGACGTACTCGGCGATCGCCGCCCCCTCCCGGTCCGCGGTCATCCGACCACCCCGCTCACCTGCCGGGCCATCTCCATCAGCAGGACCCCGATCACCAGCAGCAGCACCGCCGGGACCATCACCATCGCCACGACGAGCTGGATCTTCGGGGCGGCCCGCGCCGCCCGCTCCCGCGCGTCCTGGCGCCGCGACGCCCGGAGCGCCTCGGCCTGCCCCTCCAGCGCCCGCGACAACGGCGCGCCGAGCTCCTCCGCCTGCAGCAGCGCGCCGACCGTCCGGGCGATCTCGGGCGCCCCGACGCGCTCGGTGAGCGCCCGGTAGGCCGCCGCCCGCGGCGTGCCGAGCGACAGGTCCCGCAGCACCCGGCCGATCTCCTCCCCCAGCACGCCGCCGAGCCGCCCCGACGCCAGCTCGAGCGCCGGGTCGAGCGCCATCCCCGCCTCGACGCAGATCCCGAGCAGATCGAGCAGGTCCGGCAGCTCCCGCACGACGGCCCGGCGCCGCTCCCGCTCACGCGCCGCGAGCGCCCGTCCTGGCAGCAGCAGGCCGAGGCCCACGAGCACCGGCAGCAGCACCAGGGCCGGGGTCGCCATCAGGCCGAGCGCCAGTCCCACGGCCGCGCCCGCCGCCGCCCCTCCGGCCCGCGCCCGCCCCGGATCCATGGGGCCCAGGACGCCCCCGAGGCCGGCCCGGACGATCGCCCCCGCATCACCGTCCCGGGACACCGCGCCCGCCAGGCCCGCCGGGACAGGGATCCGGGCCGGCAGGCGGATCGCCGCCGGCACCCCCGGGCGCGCCGTCCCCGCCGCGGCGCCCGCTCGCGGCGCGCCCCGGCGCGCGCGGAGCCCTACGGCCGCGAACAGCACGGCGGCCGCCCACAACATCAGGGACGGCGTCACGGCTCGACCCTCCCGATGCGGCGGATCAGGACCACCCCGACGGCGTACAGCCCCGCCGAGACCACCAGCAGGATGGGCCCGACCCCCCCGCCGAACACGCGGGCCAGGGTCCCGGGCGCGGCGATCTCGGCCATGACCCCGCCCCCGACGGGCAGCGCCGCGACGAGCCAGGCCGTCATCCGCGCCTGGGCGGTCGCCCCCTGCAGCTCCCGCGCCAGGCGCCCGCGCTCCTCCAGCCGGTCCGCCAGCACCGCGAGGGCCCGCGCGAGATTCCCGCCCGTGCGGCGCTGGACGAGGATGGCCGTGACCATGATCCGGAGGTCGTGGACCGGGAGGCGCGCCACGGCCGCCTCCAGCGCCGCGTCGATCCGGCCGCCCAGCTCCAGCTCGCGCACGACCGAGGCCAGCTCCGCGCGCGCCGGCTCCGGGGCGTCCCGGGCCGTGCGGGTGAGCGCCTGCCGCAGCGAGAGCCCCGCGCCCAGGCCGGCGGCGAGCTGCTGCGCGATCCCGGGCAGCTGAGCCTCCACCCGGGCGCGGTACCGCGCGTCCGCCGAGCGCACGAGGATGGCCGCGGCCCCCACCACCGCGGCCGCGGCGAGCAGGCAGACGAGGGGCGCCCCGGCCACGAGCCAGGCGGCCGCCGCCGCCGCGGCCGAGCCGCCCGCGACCGCGGCGACGAACCCGTCCGCCGACAGAGGGATGCCGCCGCGCGCGAGGTCGGCGCCGAGGCGCCGCCCCGCCGCGGTGCGGCTGACCGGACCGGCGCCCGTCCTCGCCGGTCCCGGCCGCCCGGCTGCGCCGCGCGCCGCCACGATGCGCCCCGCGCCCACGACCAGGAGGGCCGCCGACGCGGCGGCGGCGGTCGCCGCCGCCCCCGCGCTCACGCGTCCTCCCCGTCCGCGCGGTCCCGGTCCGCCCGCTCGGCCCACGCGAGGCCGGCCGGCGTCCACGAGAACACCTCCCGTCCGCCGCCACCCGGCCGCCAGCTAACGAGGGGCGTGATCTCCGGCCCCGCGGGCCCCGCCCCCACGGCGGCGACCTCCACGACCCGGCGGGTCCCGTCGGGGCGGCGCGCCTGGTGCACGATGAGGTCGAGCGCGCTCGCGACCTGCTGCTCCACCGCCCGGTAGGGGAGGTCGAGGTCGCCCATCAGCGCCAGCGTCTGGAGGCGCCGGACGGCGTCCCCCGGCGACGATGCGTGGAGCGTCGACAACGAGCCCTCGTGGCCCGTGGTCATCGCCGAGAGCATGTCCAGCGCCTCCCCGCCGCGCACCTCGCCGACCACGATGCGGTCGGGCCGCATCCGGAGGGCGTTCCGGACGAGGGCGCGGATCGTGACCGCCCCGGCGCCCTCCAGCGACGGCGGCCGGCTCTCCAGCCGGACGACGTGCGGCAGCGCGATCCGCAGCTCGGCGGCGTCCTCGATCGTCACGATGCGCTCCCGGGCGGGCACGAAGGCGGCCAGCGCGGCGAGGGTGGTGGTCTTGCCGCTGCCCGTCCCGCCCGTGACGAGGATGTTCCGCCGGGCGCGGACCGCCGCGCGCAGCATCGCGAGCATGGCGTCGTCGATGGTCCCCAGCCGCACGAGGTCGTCCGCGCCCAGGGCGTCGCCCGAGAAGCGCCGGACGGTGAGCGCCGGGCCGTCGAGGGCGAGCGGCGGGATGACGGCGTTCACGCGCGATCCGTCCGCCAGACGGGCGTCCACCATGGGGCTCGCCTCGTCGACCCGCCTCCCGAGCGGCGCGAGGATCCGGTCGATCACGTGGAGCAGGTGGGCGTCGTCCTGGAAGCGCACGTCGGCCGGCGCGATGCGCCCCGCCCGCTCCACGAACACGCGCCGCGGCCCGCAGACCATCACCTCGGTGATGGCCGGATCGCGCAGCAGCGCCTCCAGGGGCCCCAGGCCGAGCGCCTCGTCGAGCACGGCCTCCACGACGGCCTCGCGCTCGGCGCCGGACAGGATCCGCCGCTCCTCGTCGAGGATGTCGCCCACGACCTCGGCCAGCTCGGCGCGGTCCATGTCGCGGCCGCTGACGCGCGGGTCGCGGGCCGCCCGGGACCGCAGGTGCTCCACCAGCGACGGGTCGGGGACGGTCCGGGTCACGTCCATGAGGCCACCAGCCCCTCGACGGCGCCGCGCAGCCCGCGCCCGGCCCGGCCCCGGGGCCACCGCCCCGCCCCGAGCTCGGCCGCCTCGCCCGGGCTCCACGGGATCTCCGCCGCGACCGGGACGCCGGCCGCGCGCCCAAGCGCCCGCATGCCGATCTCCGCCCGGCCCACGCCGGCCGCGACGACGAGTGAGGCGGTGCCCGGCCGCCCGGCGCCGTCGATCGCCGCCGCGATCGCCCGGGCCCGCCGGGCGGCGGCCACCCGCGGCGGGCAGACGACGAGTACCCGGCCCGCGACCGCCACCACGCCCCGGGCGGGCGCGCCGAGGCCGGTGCCGGCGTCGGCGACGCAGGCCCCGCCCTCCCCCGCGACCCCGGCCGCGGCCGTCAGCAGCCCCTCCGTCGCGGCCGGGTCCCACGCGGCTCCGCCGGGGACACCGGATGCCACGAGGACGCCGAGCCCGGAGGGGTGCTCGCGGCGCGCGGCCCGCAGGTGGTGGGGCGCCAGCTCCCCCATCACCGGGAGGAGGTCGTCCACCGTCCGGTCGCCGGGGAGGTCCCAGGCATCGGCCAGGTCGCCGCGCCCGCTCGCCATCTCCACGAGCCAGCTCGCCACGCCGGCGCGCTGCAGGGCCAGGGCGACCCCGCCCGCCAGGAGGCTCGCGCCGGAGCCCCCGGCGGCCCCGACGACCAGGATCACCCGGGGCGTCCGGGGGGCGGCCGTGTCCGGAGCGCCGGTCACGGCGCCGCCGCCGGGCGCGGCGCGGGCACCCCGGACTCCTGGGACGGGCGGACCAGCAGCCGCACCTCGCGGGCGAAGTTGAGGGCCGCGGTGATGCGGAGCGCCTGCTGGGCGGTCACGCGCAGGAGGGCCGCCCCGCCGGTCGCGAGGCCGTCGGGCGACGCGGACGCCGCGACGGCCAGCACCTGCGCGTCCGCCACCACCACACGCGTGCGGCCGGCAGGCCCCTCGCCCGAGGAGGCGACGACGTCGACGCGCGCGCCCACCACCAGGCCGGCCCCGCCCCCGCCCGCGGCCGCGAGCGGCACCGGGACGGCCCGCTCGCCGACCGCCAGGGGACCGGGCACCGTGCCCGGCGCGCCCCCGAGGGCGGCCTGCGTGAGCGGCTCGCCCGCCGCGACCGGGACGGCGACGCGCCGGCCGAGTGCCTGCACGGGATCCGTGAGCAGGCCGGGCAGCGCCGCGCCCTCGGGCACGGGAACCACGGTGAGCGCGGACTCCGCCACGGCGGAGTCGATGAGCAGCCCCGGCCCCAGCCCCTCCCGGGCCACGAGGATGCGGCCCGTGTCCGCCGGGCCCCCCGCCGCCTGCAGGGTCATCGCGGCGGCCGCCAGGCCGACGACGCCCGCCAGGACGAGCCACAGGCCCGCCCGCCGGCGCGGCACCCCGCGCCGGATCACGCCGTCACCCCGAGCGTCGTCGCGCCGCAGCGGCCGCAGGAGGCGCCCGCCAGCCCCCCGCCCGTCTCGCACCGCCCGCAGGGCCGCCACGCGCACCCCGCCCAGCGGGCGAGGACGCCCGGGCGCAAAGACGGCATCGCGGGGCCGCCATCGACCGCGCGACGGGGCAGGCTCGTCCCGCCCGCCGAGGCCACCCCGGCCAGGACCTCCAGGCGCCGGACGAGCTCGTCGTCGCCGAACTCCGGGTGAGACGCCGCCGTGACCACCCATGCGGCCGCGTGGACGTCGGCGGGCGCCCGCACGCAGGGCGCGGAGAGGAGGCGGGCGACCGGGCCGAGATGGTCCATGCCCGGCGCGGACCCCGGCGGCCGGGCGAGGACGACGGCCCCCGCGCCGGCGCCCTCGATCGCCGTGAGCACGTCGTCCGCCGGGGGGCGCCGCCGCCGCGGCGGCGCCACCGCCACCACCGGCCGGGCGCCCGGCCCGGCGAGCGCGGCCGTGCCGGCGTCGACCACGAGCGGCCTCACGCGACCCTCGGATCCGCGGGGAGGGCGAGGGGGAGCACGAGCCGGAAGCAGGCCCCGGACCCGACGGCGTCGAGCGTGAGATCGCCGTCGTTGCGCTCGGCGAGCTCCCGGGCGATCGCGAGGCCCAGGCCCCGCCCGGCCCCGCGCGGCGCGGAGCCGCGGTCACCCGGCCGGAAGATGCGCTCCCGGTCGCCGCGCGGGACGCCGGGGCCGTCGTCGCGGACGCGCAGGGAGACGGACCCGGTCCGGACCGCCAGGCCGACCACGACGGAGCCGCCGTCGGCCGCGTGCCGGAACGCGTTCCAGATGAGGTTGTCGAGGATCCGCTCGACGTCCGCGGCCGGGGCCCCGACCCGGGCCGGGGCGCGCCGGCCCCGCAGGGCGAGCGTCAGCCCGCGGTCGCGGCCGATCGGCGCCAGCCGCTCCACGGCCGCCGCGGCGACGCCGGCGACGTCGCAGCCGCCCGTGCCCGCCGCGCGGCCGCCGTCGTCCCGGGCGAGCCCCCGCAGCCCGGTCGCGACCCGCACCGCCTCGGAGTCGATCAGCGTCAGCGCCCGGCGGCGGTCCCGGGCCGGCTCGTCCCGCAGCAGCGTCGCGCACATCCCGCGGATGACGGTGAGGGGGCCGTTCAGGTCGTGGACCGCGCGGGCGAGGGCGTCCGCGGCGGGTGAGGTGGCCCCGGCCACGGCTCAGGCCTCCTCGGGGAGCAGGCGGTACCCGATCCCCCAGACGTTGATGACCCAGCGCCCCTCCCCCGCCACCTCGCTGAGCTTGCGGCGCAGGCGCGACGCGTGGCTGTCGACGGTGCGCGTGCGGGCCGCCGACTTGAAGCCCCACACGTCGCGCAGCAGCTCCGACTTCGTGCAGACCCGCGAGGGGTCGCGGGCCAGGGCGAGCAGGAGGGCGAACTCCTTGGAGGAGAGGTCGAGGATGCGCCCCGCGAGGGTCGCGGTGCGCGCGCGCCGGTCGATGACCAGCGCGCCGACCCTCAGCTCCTCGACCATCGTGGCCCCGCGGGCGCGCCGCAGGAGGGCGCCGAGCCGCGCGTGCACCTCGGGGTAGTGGAAGGGCTTCGGGACGTAGTCGTCCGCGCCCCTCCCGATCCCGCGCACCACCGCGTGCGGCCCGGCGGCGCCGGACAGGAGGAGGATCGGCATTCCGCTGTCCCACCCCGTCACCGGCCCGCCCTCCCGGATGCGCGACACGAGGTCGAGGCCGCTCATCCCCGGGAGCCCGACGTCGACCAGCGCGGCGTCGGGCCGGCCCGCGGCGAGCAGATCCATGGCCTCCTCGCCGCTGCCCGCCGGCATCGGCGCGAACCGGTCGGCGGTCAGGTTCTCCGCGAGGAAGGCGCGCGTGGCGGGGTCGTCCTCGACCAGCAGCACCGAGGGGACGACCCGACCGAGCCCCACCGACATCTCCCACCTCCGGATGTCGCGTCCGGCCACCCGGGTGGCGGCCGATCCGCACACGCACGAGTCGCGGGAGTGACCGGAGTCACCCCCCGCCCGGGGCGGGTCGACCGCTCTTTGCGGGAATTCCGTGCCGGAGGAGGTCGCCGGGACGGACCGCGGCCGCCAGGACCCCGGCGCGGCACTCGACGACGGCCCGGGCGCCCGCCGCGCCGGCGAGGCGCCCGCGGGGCAGCGGGTCGACGACCTCCAGCACCCGCCCGTCCGCATCGAGCAGGGCGCAGCCGATGGGCGCGCGCAGGCCGAGCGCGTGGACGCTCCCGCAGCGCGGCAGCCAGAGCGCCTCGTCGTCGCGGAGGTCGGGCGTGCCCAGGAGGCCGACGAGCCGGGATCGCGCGGTCGCGGCGAGATGGCATCGCGGAGCGACGACGCCGTCGGGACCCGTGAGCGGCGCCGGCGGGCCGGTGATGCGGTCGATGCGGAGGCGTCCCACAGACCCCGAGGCTGGCAGGGCCCGATGGAGGCCGGGACGATCGTGACGGCGCCCGGCACGCCCCCGTCACGGTGGCGCGACAGGCCGCGCGCCACACGCGCGTCCGGACGGTGAAGGGTGGCGGGCCCCGACGACGAACCGGCCGGGAGGTGCCCACTGCGACGAGGAGCGGGGGATGAGCGAGACGAGCCCGGTGCACGTGCCGCCGGACGGCGGGCAGACCGTCCACCTCGTGGGCGACACGTACACCACCCTGTTGAGCGGCGCGCAGACGGGTGGCACGTTCACCCTGCTGGAGGCCCTGGTGCCGCCGGGCACGGGGCCGCCTCCCCACCTCCACGAGGCGGAGGACGAGACGTTCGTGCTCCTCGACGGCGCCCTGACGTTCCGGGTGGGCGACGCGGTGCACGAGGCCACCGCGGGCACGACCGTCTTCGTCCCGCGCGGCGTGGTCCACTCGTTCCGGACCGCCGGAACGGCGCCGGCCCGGATGCTGTTCATGTACTCGCCCGCCGGGATGGAGGGGATGTTCGCCGAGATCGGGACGCCGGGCACCCGCGGCGTCATCGGCCCGCCGCTGGGCGAGGCGGACCTCCTGGCCATGGCGTCGGTCGCGGCGAAGTACCGCTTCACCATCGTGCCCGACCACCCCTCCTGACACGGTGTCGGGCCGGCCGGGGATCCGTCCGACGCGCGTTGGTACCCTGGCTCCGATGGGCCAGGGTCCCCTCTCTCCGAGCTACTCCAGCGGCCGCGACTTCGCGATCGAGGTGGAGGGGGTGCGCTTCCGCTTCAACGCGGACGACTTCGCCGGGAGGGTCGGCGCCGCGGCCGCCGCGCTCGGCCTGGTGGCACGCGACGACCTCACGCCGCCGGTGCTGGAGGACCTGGTCGCGCTCACGGCGTTCGGCCGCGTCGCCCAGCCGCGCAGCGGCCTGTCGGCCCACCTCGCGCGGCACGACGCCCTGGTGGGCGGGGAGGAGCCCGGTGGCCTCGTCCACTGGCTGCGGCGCCTGGTGTTCCGCGGTGCCTGGGTGGACCAGCAGGTGCGCGACGGCGTGCTCGTGCCCGAGTGGGACGAGTCGGTCGGCTTCCGGTTCCGCAGCGCGGCCACCGGCGAGCCCGCCGGCGAGGAGGCCCGCCCGCCCGACTGGCGCGCCCTCGGGTATCGGGAGGGCGCGGAGTGAGCACGGAGCCCGGCGCCCAGAGCCCGCAGGAGGTGCTCGCGGCGGTCCGGCGGCTGGAGGCCGACCTCGACGCGATCAAGGCGCGCGCCCGGGAGCGGGAGCGGGACCTGAACGAGGTGCGGCAGGCGATCGCCGCCGACGCGGCGCGGGAGCGCCAGGCCCTGGTGGAGGACATGGAGCGGCTGGTCGAGCTCATCGGGACGAGCTGGCGCGCGACCCACGACCAGATCGCCGCCCTCGCGCACGAGGTCGGGGCGCTGCGGGACTTCGCGGAGCGCACCTCGGCCTCCCTGCGCGGGGCCACGGTGGAGCTGCACCTGACGCCGCCCACCAACGGGGTCCACTAACCGGACCGGGGGACGGCGCGCGGGGCGGACCGAGGCCCGCCCCCGCGGCGGTCAGTCGGAGGGGTGCAGGGCGCCCTGGAGGGCGGCCATCGACCGGGCGAACAGCAGGCCCATGGCGTCGGCCGCCTCGTCGGGGCCGGGCTGGGGCTGCAGGGTCGCCATCGCGGCCGACGCGAGCACCACGGCCTGCTGGATCACCTGCCAGCGGTCGATCACGGCGGCCTGGCCGCCGCTCTCGGCCTGCATCTCCTCGAACGCCTCGCGCTGGGCGCGCATCAACTCCTTCAGGCGCTCCTTGAACTCCTCGCCCGCGCCCTCGCCGAAGGCGAAGGGGAACGGGAAGTCGGGGTCGTCACTCATGTCGTCTCCTCCCGGATGGAGGTGTCCGTGCCGGAACCGTCCCTGCGGATCAGAGCCGGATCTCGCGGATGATCGTCGGGCTCAGCAGATGCACGGTATCGATGAACCGCACCGTGTTGCCCACCAGGTCCATTACGATCGAGTGTGTTCTCGCGCCGTCGGCGAAGTAGCGGACGCCCTTCAGCAGGTTGCCGTCCGTCACGCCGGTCGCGATGACGTAGAGCGGAGCCGGCGCGAGGTCGCGGGTGCTCATGACCTTCCCGTCGTCCTCCATGCCGAACTGGGCCATCTTCTCGCGGTCGGCATCGTGGCGGGGGGCCATCTTCGCCTGGATCTCGGCGCCCAGGCACTCGAGCGCCGCCGCGGTGATGACGCCCTCGGTCGATCCGCCCATGCCGACGTAGACGTGGTCGCCGGTGCCGCGGACCGCGACCGACAGGCTCGCCGTGATGTCGCCGTCCGGGATCAGGCGGATGCGGGCGCCGGCGGCGCGGATCTCCTCGATGAGCTCCTTGTGGCGCGGGCGGTCCAGCACGATCGCGGTGGTGTCGCGGAGGGCGCGGCCGTAGCAGCGGGCCACGATCTCCAGGGTCTCCGCGATGGGGGCCTGGATGTCGATGCGGCCCTTCGCCGTCGCGCCGACCACGAGCTTCTGCATGTAGATGTCCGGGGCCGGCATCAGGCCGCCCGGCTCGCCGATCGCGCAGATCGCGACCGCGCCGCTGTCGCCGCGGGCCACCAGGTCGGTGCCCTCGAGCGGGTCCACGGCGATCTCGCACTCCATGCCGCCCTGGCCGAGCACCTCGCCGACGTAGAGCTCCGGGGCCTCGTCCTTCTGCCCCTCGCCGATCACCACCGTGCCGGTGATGGGCATCTCGCCGAGCGACGCGCGCATCGCGTCGACCGCGGCCTGGTCGGCGGCGTGGTTGTCGCCGCGGCCGAGCCAGCGGGCGGACGCGATGGCCGCCTGCTCGGTGACCTTCAGGAAATCGACCGCCGCGACGGACAGCCCCGTGGACGCCCCCTCAGTCGTCGCCACCGGCGCCCCCTAGGCCTTCGCGCCGCGGGCCGCGCGGGCCTCGGCGTCGGCCGTGAACTGGGCGGTCCCCGCGGCGGTGAGCGGGTGCTGGAGCATCTGGTAGAAGACCTTCGGGGGGATCGTCGCGATGTCCGCGCCCATGCGCGCCGCGTTCTCGACGTGCACGGGCGTGCGGATGGAGGCGGCCAGCACCTCGGTGTCGTAGATCGAGGTCGCCAGCGCCTCGACGATCGCGCGCAGGCACTCCAGGCCGTCCTGGCCGATGTCGTCGAAGCGGCCGACGAACGGGGAGACGAAGGACGCGCCCGCGGCCGAGGCGAGCAGCGCCTGCGGCGGGGTGAACACCAGCGTCATGTTCACGCGGATGTCGTCGGCGGCGAGGGCGGAGGTGGCGGCGAGGCCCTCCGCGGACATCGGCAGCTTCACCACGATGTTCGGGTGGATGCCCGCGAGGCGGCGGCCCTCGGTGACCATGTCGCCCCGCGACTCGGCGACCACCTCGGCGGAGATCGGGCCGTCCACCAGCTCGCAGACGCGGCGGTAGATGGAGTCCGGATCCCCCTCGACCTTGGACAGGAGCGTGGGGTTCGTGGTGACACCCGCCAGGACCCCCCACCCGGCGATCGTCTCGATGTCGGCCAGATCGGCCGTGTCGACGAAGAGCTTCATGGCCTGCCTTCTCCCTGGTATGTCGGCGGGTGCCCCTGGCGCGAGGCTAGCATCGGGGCCGGGTCGTTTTCATTCACTTGGAGACCTCGAACCACCGCTCCGCGCGCCCCTCCATCAGGGCCTCGGTCACCCGGAGGGCGTCCCTCATGAAGGCGACGTCGTGCACGCGGAAGAGCGCGGCGCCCCGGAGGCGGCACCACACGAGCCCGGCGGCCGTGCCGGCCAGGCGGTCCGGGGCGGCGCGGCCCGTGAGGGCGCCGAGGACCTTCTTGTTGGAGATGGGGACCAGCACCGGGCGGCCGAGGGCGACCACCTCGTCGATGCGGTGCAGGAGGTCGAGGTCCTGCTCCGGGGACTTGCCCAGGCCGACGCCCGGGTCGATCACGATGCGCCCGGCCGGGATGCCCGCCTCACCCGCGTGGGCCAGGCGCGCCCGGGCCCAGGCGGCCACGGCGGACGGGACGTCCACGTCGGGGAAGCTCGCCGGGCGCACCTTGGGGGGCCCGAAGAAGTGCGTCAGCACCAGCCCCGCGCCGCCGGCGGCGACGACACGGGCCATCTCCGGGTCGCGCAGGCCGGTGGGGTCGTTGACGATCGCCGCGCCCGCGGCGATCGCGGCCTCGGCGACCGGGGCCTTGAACGTGTCGACGGCCACCGGCACGTCCAGCTCGGCCCGCAGGCGCTCGATGACCGGGACGACCCGACCGATCTCCACCTCGACGGGGGTGTGATCGGAGAAGCGCAGCGACTCGCCGCCCACCTCCACCACGTCAGCGCCGGCCTCGGCGAGGGCGCGTCCGTGGGCGACGGCGCGCCCGGTGCCCGCGCTGACGCCCCCGTCGCTGAACGAGTCGGGGTTCGCGTTGACGATCCCCACCAGCCGCCCGCGCGCGCAGTCGATCACGCCGCGCGCGTGCTCCCAGGCCGTCCCGGCCGTCGCCTCCCGGCTCACCCCACCGCGCGGGCGAGCCGCAGGTCGGCGCCGCCGGTCCAGCGGGCCCGCACGCCGGCGGCGCTCGGGCGGGTGGGCCGCACCTTCGCCGCGACCCCGGCGCCGTGGAGGGCGGCCTCGACGGCCTCGGCGACCGCGGCGGACGCGTCCGGGCGCACCCAGAGCAGCACCGACGGCCCGGAGCCCGAGATGGTCGCCCCCAGGCAGCCCTCGCCGTCCACGACGGAGCGGACGGCGTCGAGGCCGTCGATCAGCGGCCCGCGGTGCGGTTCGTGGACGCGGTCGGCGAGGAGGTCGGGGAGGTCCTCGACGCGCCCCTCGCACAGGGCAAGCGTGAGGCCGACGGCGTTCTGGAGGGTGGAGGTCACGTCGGGCAGCGGGATCGCGTCCGGCAGGGCCTTGCGGGCGAGGTCCGTGGACACCCGCGCCTCGGGGATCACCGCGAGGAACGCGAGCCCCTCCGGCACGGGCAGCGGCCGGGCGACCGGGCCCGGCGCGACGGCCACCATCCCGCCCGTGAGGCAGGCGGCGGCGTTGTCGGCGTGCCCCTCGATCTCCGTCGCCTTCGCCAGCAGGTCGTCGGGCGTCCAGCGCAGGCCGCCGATCGCGTTCGCGGCCACGAGACCGGAGCAGACCGCCGCGGCCGACGAGCCCAGGCCGCGGCTCAGGGGGATGCGGTTGCGGCACTCGACGTGGAGGCCGTCCAGGGAGCCGAGGCCGGCGGCGAGCGCGCGGCAGACGAGGTTGGTGCCGTCCTCCGGGACCTCCCCCGCGCCCTCGCCGGTGACGGTCACCGCGAGCGGGCCGGGGCGGCGCGTCACGACGACCGCGTTGCCCAGGTCCAGGGCGACGGCGAGGCAGTCGAAGCCGGGACCCAGGTTGGCCGAGGTGGCCGGGGCGCTGACGGTGAGCGCCTCGGGGGCCGTCTCAGCCACCGAAGACCGCCTCCTCCACCGCATCCAGGTTCGCGGGCAGCCGGCGCACCGGCTCGGCGTTCATGATCGCCGTGTCCGGGTCCTTGAGGCCGTGGCCGGTCAGGACGCAGACGACGGTGTCGCCCTTCTTCAGGTCCCCGGACGCGGCGCGCTTCAGGAGGCCGGCGACCGAGGCGGCGGAGGCCGGCTCGCAGAACACGCCCTCCAGGGACGCGAGCAGCGCGTAGGCCTCCATGATCTCGTTGTCGGTCACCGCGGCCACGTCGCCGCCCGACTCGCTCATGGCGTCGAGCGCCTGCTGCCCGCGGGCCGGGTTGCCGATGCGGATGGCCGTGGCGATCGTCTCGGGCGCCGCGACCGGGCCGCCGTCCACCAGCGGCGCGGCGCCGGCGGCCTGGAAGCCGTAGAGGCGCGGCAGCTTCCGGGATCGCTCCGCCTCGCGGTAGGCCTGGAAGCCGAGCCAGTAGGCGCTGATGTTGCCCGCGTTGCCCACCGGGATGCAGAGGGCGTCGGGGGCGTCGCCGAGGTCGTCGCAGACCTCGAAGGCGCCGGTGCGCTGGCCGTCGATGCGGTACTCGTTGAGGGAGTTGACGAGCGAGATGGGGTGGCGCTCCACCAGCCCGCGCACCACGCGCAGGGCGTCGTCGAAGGAGCCGTCCAGGGACAGGACCTTCGCCCCGTGGACCAGGGCCTGGGCGAGCTTGCCCGCGGCGATCTTGCCCTCCGGGATCACGACCGCCACGGTCAGGCCGGCGCGGGCCGCGTAGGCGGCGGCCGAGGCCGAGGTGTTGCCGGTGGAGGCGCAGATGACGGCGGTCGCGCCCTCCTCGACGGCCTTCGACACGGCCATCGTCATGCCGCGGTCCTTGAAGGACCCGGTGGGGTTCATGCCCTCGAACTTGGCGTGGACCGACAGGCCCAGGCGCTCCGACAGCCGCGGCAGCGGGACCAGCGGGGTGCCGCCCTCGCCGAGCGACACCACCGGGGTCGCGTCCGTCACCGGCAGGAACTCCCGGTACCGCTCGATGAGCGGGATCATCCGCCCTCCCCCGATCCGAGGACCCTCAGCATCACGGGCTCGCCGCGCACGTCGTCCAGCGACCGCAGCGCGGCGAGGGCGGCGGCCATGCGCCGCTCGGCGCCCGAGTGGAGCACCAGCACCAGGCTCGCCTCGTCGCCCGAGCCGCTCTGCACGACGCTGCGGATGGAGAGCCCCTCCTCCGCGAACGCCGACGCGATGCGGGCCAGGACACCCGGCCGGTCGGCCACCGACATGCGCACGTAGAACGCCGACTCCACGTCACCGGGGGCGGCGATCGGCCGGCCCGAGTCGGCGAGGGCGTTGTGCAGGAACGACCCCCGGTGGGTGCCGAGGATCGACAGGACGTCGGCCAGTACGGCCGAGGCGGTCTCGTCGCCCCCGGCCCCGGGGCCGAGGAGCATGATCTCGCGGGTCGTGCGCGACTCCAGCAGCACCGCGTTGTCCGGACCGCCCACCGCGGCCAGTCGGTGGCCCGCCGGCACCAGGGCCGGGCTCACGCGCACGCTCACGGCGCCGTCGGCCAGCCGCGCCACGCCCAGCAGCTTCACCACGAAGCCGAGGCCCGCCGCCAGGGAGATGTCCTCGGCCTGGAGCCCGTCGATGCCCTCGAACGGGACGTCGTCGACGTGGACGCGGGTGTGGAACGCGATGGACGAGAGGATCGCCATCTTCGCCGCGGCGTCCGCGCCGCCGACGTCCTCGGTGGGGTCCGCCTCCGCGTAGCCCAGCTCCTGCGCCTGGGACAGGGCCACGTCGTAGGGCAGGCCGGCGCGGGACATCTCGGTGAGGATGTAGTTGGTCGTGCCGTTGACGATGCCGGTGACGGCGGTGATGTCGGCCGCCAGGAGCGACTCGCGCAGCACCTTGATGACCGGGATCGCCGCGCACGCCGACGCCTCGAAGCGCAGCTCGGCGCCGGACTGCTGGGCGGCGGCGAGCAGCTCGGGGCCGTAGCGGGCGAGGAGCTGCTTGTTGGCGGTCACCACCGACGCCCCGCGGCCGAGCGCCCGCTGCAGGTACCCGAGCGTCGGGTCCAGGCCGCCCATCACCTCGATGACGATCGCGATGGAGGGGTCGTCGAGGACCTCGGCCGGGTCCGTCGTGAGCAGGGCCGGGTCGACGCCCGGGCGCGCGCGGGCCGCGTCGCGCACCAGGATGCGGCCCACCTCCAGGCGGTGCCCGGACGCGCGCTCGATCGTCGCGCCGCCCTGGTCGATCAGGCGCACCACGGCCGAGCCGACGGTGCCGCAGCCCAGGAGCCCCACGCGCACCGGGCCCTCGCCGCGGGCCGCCACGCCGATCACAGGTCCCGGGCCACGAGATCCTCGTAGGTCTCGCGGCGCGTCACCAGCCGGGAGGCGCCGCCGTCCACGAAGACGACGGCGGGCCGGGTGACGCCGTTGTAGTTGGAGGCCATGGACACACCGTAGGCGCCCGTGGCCGGCAGGCACACCAGGTCGCCGGGGCCGACGG
>JBFWPT010000020.1:0-60875 GCA_050249835.1 Thermoleophilia bacterium | reverse complement strand
TGCCGGGGGAGACCGCGCCGCATTCGTAGGCGACGATCACGGCGTGGATCCGGTCGCGTGCGCCGAGCTTCGTCAGCACGTTGCGGACATGGCTCTTGACCGTCGTCTCCTCGACGGTCAGCGCGGCGGCGATCTCGCGGTTGGAGCGCCCTTGGGCGATGAGCAGGAAGACCTCGAGCTCGCGTGGCGTGAGGTCGGCAAGGCGGGGATCCGCGGAGGAGCTCAGGGTCGGCTGCTCGACCACCCGCTCGATCACTCGTCGTGTCACCGCCGGTGAGAGCAGCGCGTCGCCGAGGGCGATGACATGGATCGCGCGCAGCAGATCCTCGGGGGTGCTGCGCTTGAGCAGGAACCCGCTGGCGCCGGCGCGCAGCGCTCCGACGACGTACTCGTCCTCGTCGAAGGTCGTGAGGATGAGCACGCGCGTCTCGGGCACCCGGGCGAGTAACTCGCGGGTCGCGGTGATGCCGTCCATCTGTGGCATTCGGATGTCCATCAGCACGACATCGGGATGGTGGTCTCGCGCGCGGCGCAGAGCGATGTCGCCGTCCTCGGCCTCGGCGACGACCTCGAGCGTCGCGTCGCTGGAGAGGATCAGGCGCAGGCCGCGGCGGACGAGGTCGTCGTCGTCGACCAGCATCACGCGGATCACGCCGTTCGCTTCGGTCACGGCGCCCTCGGGCCTTGGGGCAGCGTCGCGCGGACCTCGAAGCGGTCACCGAAGCGGCGGGCGTCCAGCGTGCCGCCGAGCAGCGCGGCGCGCTCTCGCATGCCGGTCAGGCCGTGGCCGCCCGTGGTCCGCGTCGTCGCGCCGTCGGCGACGGGGTTGGCAACTGTGAGCGTCAGCACGCCGTCGCGGCACTCGAGCGTCAGTTCGGCGGCGCCGGTTCCGTGGCGCGCGGCGTTGGTCATCGCCTCTTGTGCGATGCGATAGGCGGCGCGATCGATCGGTGGCGGCAGCCGCAGCTCGGGGCTCGTGCGGTCGCGCAGCGAGAAGTCCAGGCCGGCGGCCTGGTGGCGCTCGACGAGCGCCGCGATACGGTCGATGCCGGGCAGCGGCTCCAGGTCGGCCGGCGCGCCATCGCGCAGTCCGCCCAGGATCGCGTCGATGTCCTGCATGGTCTCGCGCGCGATCGCCTCGATCGTCGCGATCGCCTCGCTGCTGCGCTCCGGCTGACTGTCCTGGACGAGCCGCGCCGCTCCGGCCTGGATGAGGATCGAGTTGATCGCGTGTCCGAACGAGTCGTGCAACTCGCGCGCGATCCGCGTTCGCTCCTCGGCGACCGCGAGGCGTTGCTCGCGCGCGGTGCGCTCCCGCTCCTGCGCGGCCCGCTGGCGTGCCAGGCGCCGGCGATCGCCGACGATCCAGCCGCCCGCCCACAGCAGCGCGGTGATCGCGTACTCGCCCGGCTCGGGGTCGAACCGAGCCCAGGCCACGGCGACGAACGCCGCGAAAGCGGCGATGCAGCCGATCCGGATCACGACGGCGTCCTGTCTCCGGTCGCGCTCGGCGACCGCGGCGAGGACGATCGCCGGAGCGGGCGCGATCAGCACTGCGTAGTCGAGCGCAACGAGCGCCACCGTGGCACCGAGGACCGCCACCAGTGCCGCTCGCGGCGCCCGGTGACGCGCCAGCAGCGGGAGCGCGGCGAGCAGGCAGACGGCCACGCCGACCATGTCGGCTCCGCGCGCCTCGTCGGCCTTCGCGCCGAACCCCTGGCTGGCCATCTGCGCGACCGAGAACCCGAACACCGCAGCCGTGAGCGCAGCGTCGAGCGCGAGTTGGCGCGAGCCCGGCGCGGACCTGATCATCGACACGAGGCGGAGCCTAGTGGCGGGTCCCCTGCCCGGGCACCTCCCACGGCAGGAGGCGTCTCCCCCCGCGGGAGGAGACCGAGGATCCGCCGAGCGGACGTTTCGCGCGGACCGGGGCGGACCTACCTTCGCCGGCATGCCAACGACACCGATCTCCGCCCAGCCGATCGACCGCACCGGCCGGCGGCTCGCCGGCCTCACCCGCTGGGTGCTCGCACACAAGCGCC
Source organism: Thermoleophilia bacterium (assembly GCA_050249835.1). Lineage (GTDB taxonomy): Bacteria > Actinomycetota > Thermoleophilia > Miltoncostaeales > Miltoncostaeaceae > Miltoncostaea. The sequence continues at coordinate 58,833 of JBFWPT010000020.1, read as the reverse complement.
TGGTCGCATTCGGCTGGGTCGCGCTCACCCTGGCCGGGTTCTACGGCGCCACGCAGGTCACCGACGCGCTCACCGAGGACTTCACGATGCCCGAGAGCGCGAGCACCCTCACGAACGAGCGGATCGTCAGTCTCTTCGACTCGGGCGGCGCAACCCCGCCGCTCGTCGCCGTCGTCGCGCTACCACCCGGAACGACGGCAAGCGCTCCGGCGGTGCGCGCCGACCTGCGGGCACTCGAGCAGGACCTCGCGCGCGCCGTCCCCGGCGCCCGCATCGCGTCCTTCGGCTCCACACCCGAGCCGGCCTACGTCTCGGACGACGGCCGCACCACCTTCGCGGTCGTGCATCCGCCGTCGGCCGCGGTCGACGACGGCGGGCCGAGCGGGAACTCGATCAGCGACGCGACGCTGGCGCGCGCCGAGCACGCCACCGCCGGCGCGCGCGTGGGCGGCGCCCGGGTACGGCTCACGGGTGCCGCTCTGCTGGCCCGCGAGGCGCCGGGCGAGGGCGGCGGTCCCAGCTTCCTCAACGAGACCCTCATCGCCGGCGTCGCGGCACTGATCGTGCTCGTGTTCGTCTTCGCGTCCGCACTCGCCCTCGTACCGCTGCTGATGGCGATCGTCGCGATCCCGGTCACGCTGCTGGCCGTCTGGGGGCTCACCGCGCTGACCGAGGTCAACGTCGTCGTCATCTTTCTCGTCTCGCTGATCGGCCTCGGCGTCGCGATCGACTACGCGCTCCTGGTCGTCATGCGCTGGCGTGAGGAACGAGAGCGCGGCCAGAGCAACGAGGAGGCGATCGTGAGCGCCGCCGGAACCGCCGGGCGCGCCGTGCTGTTCAGCGGCGCCACCGTGGCGATCGGGCTGCTCGCGGCGCTCGTGCTGCCGGTGCCGTTCCTGCGCTCGATGGCCTACGGCGGCCTGCTCATCCCGATCGCGTCCGTCGCCGTCGCGCTGACGCTGCTGCCCGTCGTGCTCGCGACGGTCGGGCCGGTCGCCGACGCCCGCCGGGTGCGACGCACCGACCGCGCCGAGCGGCACTGGGCCGCCTGGGCGCGCCTGGTCATCCGCAACCGCGTCGCCGCCGTGCTCGGCGGCGCCGCCCTGCTCGTCGCGCTCTGCATCGTCGCGCAGGGCATGCTGCTCGGCAGCCCTGAAGCACAATCGCTCGGCGGCACCGGCGACCCCAAGACCGCGCTCGAGCAGCTCGATCGTTCCGGCATCAGCGCCGCGCCGCTCGCGCCCATCGAAGTCCTCACCCCGGCCGCCCGCGCGGACGATACCGCCGCCCGGATGGCGGCGGTCGACGGTGTCCGCGCCGCCAGCGCACCACGCGGCGCGTGGCGCGCCGATGGTCACGCGGTCGTCGAGGTCCTCCCCCGCAGCGACACCAACTCGCAGGCCGGCCGCGAGGCGGTCGGCGCCGTGCGCGACGCCGCCGCCGCCCTGCCCGCGACGACGGTCGGCGGAGCCACCGCGGAGACGATCGACTTCGTGGACGGCGTCTACGGCTCCTTCCCGCTGATGGTCGTGCTGATCTCGCTCGTCACGTTCGTGCTGCTCGCACGCGCGTTCCGCTCGATCGTGTTGCCCGCGAAGGCGATCGCGATGAACCTGCTGTCGGTCTTTGCGACCTGGGGCGTGATGACGCTCGTCTGGCAGCACGGGGTCGGCACCGAGCTGCTGTTCGGCACCGGCCCAGTCGGAGCCGTTCAGCCGTGGGCGCCGGTCATCGTGTTCGCGTTCATCTACGGGCTCTCCATGGACTACGAGGTGTTCATCCTCGCCAGGATGCGCGAGGAGTACGACCGCACCGGCTCCACCGACGAGGCCGTCGTGCGCGGGATGGCCGGCACCGGGCGGCTCGTGACCAGCGCGGCGCTGATCGTCTTCCTCGCGTTCGCCGCGATGGCGACCTCCGGGGACACGGACCTGCAGGTGCTCGCCACCGGCCTCGCGGCAGGCGTGCTCATCGACGCGCTCATCGTGCGCTCGCTCCTCGTCCCCGCCACCGTCTCGTGGCTCGGCCGCTGGAACTGGTGGATGCCCGAGCGCGGCCGACGGCTCCTGCGCCTGCCCGAGGTCGCACCGGCCGCCGAGTCATGAACGCAGCTCGGCCCGGCACCCGGCGACGAACACCAAGATCGCTCTGACCAACGGCGATCCCAGACGATCGATGGGCGCGGCAGGACTCGAACCTGCGACCCAGGGATTATGAGTCCCCTGCTCTGACCAGCTGAGCTACGCGCCCGCGGGCCGGATCATGACCGCTCGGCGGGCGCGTGCGCAGCCCCTGGGATCAGAGCATCCGTCTCAGCAGGTGGTCGCGGTCGATGAGCTGGTGCTTCAGGACCAGGCCGACGTGGGCCGTGAGGGCCAGGAAGAAGGCGATGTGGGTCGCGATGTTGAGGGCGAGGGCGTCGTCGTTCACGAGGACGAGCCAGAGGCCGGTCAGGGGGATCGCGAAGAGCAGGAGGAGCATCGTGCGCTCGGTCCAGTGGGCGAGGGTGCGCTCAGCGGGACGGAGGGTCGGCGCCCACGGTGGGAGGCCGGTTCGGCGCCGCCAGAGGACGCGGATGACGGCGAGGGCGAGGATCGTGAGCCCGAGGGCGACATGGACGGTGAGCAACGCCTCGTCGTCGTCCTCGCCGCCGCGTCCACGGCCTCGGCCCTGGCCGCTCTCCTCGCCCCTCCCCCGGCCACGTCCCCGTCCCTGGCCGCTGTCGTCCTCCAGCAGATAGCCCACCGTGAACTGGGCGATCAGGGCGAGGAGGGTGACCCAGTGGAGGAGGCGGGTCGTCCCGGAGCGGGCGGCGCGGGTCAGGCCAGCAGGTCCGGGGCGACGGGCGGGACGCCGTGGTCGCGGCGCAACTCCTCCAGCGGCACCTCGGTCGCGGCCCAGAAGTCCCAGGCGGGATCGAGGACGTCGACGGTGGTGGCGGCGCCGCGGTCCCAGGCGGTCCAGAAGCGCCGGGGCTCGAAGGCGCCGGTGCGGGCGCCGGCGATGTCGTTGAGGCGGATCCCCAGGTGCCAGCTGAAGATGACCGGGAGGACCTCGGCGGCCATGGGGTGGTCCGGGTGCATGGCCCCGATGAAGGTCGAGACGCAGAGCTCGCCGTCCGGGCGCGTCGAGTAGCCGCTCAGGACGTGGGAGGTGTCGTGCGGCGTCGTGAAGCCCTCGGCGAGGCCGTCGGGATGGCCGGGGAACCGGAAGCCGTTCGCCACGAAGTGATCGTGGAACGCGCGGCCGAATGATCCGGGGGGAGCCGCGGCCAGGGCCAGGTAGCGCGCCTCCAGGCCGGGATCCTCGGCCCCGTCGCGGTACGGGAGGAACACGGCGAGGGGGCCGGCGCCGAGGCGGGAGGCGTCGAGGCTGGGGAAGCTCTCCGCGTTCTTGCGGATCATGCAGGCGGATGCCTGGGCGATCTCGTCCTGGGCGGCTTCGGCGAGCACCCGGAGGTAGTCCTCGTGGACGCCGAGGGCGGTGGCGAACTCGCCGACGAGGCCGATCTTGGCGGCGTCGATCCGCCCGTCGACGAGCGCCATCACCGCGAGCATCCGGCAGGCGGTGCGGGCATCGTCGTCGCCGTGCATCGTGGCGGCGAGGGCGCCGGGATCGACGGGCACGAAGGTGTCCGGGTCGACGTCGGCGCCGTCGCGGCCCAGGACGACGTGGGCCGCGGCGATCATCGTGGCCCGGTCCTCCGCCGTGACGCCTGCCCGGCCGTGGGCGAGGGCGATCGCGCGCATCGCCCCGAGCACCGCGTCCTGCTGGGCGGCCGGCAGCCGGAGGATCACGCCGGCACGCTCGCGGGGAGGCCGAAGGCCGGGAACAGGGCGGTGTCGCGGAAGGCGAAGACCTCGCGGATCCCGTCGCCCGTCTCGTCCAGGGTGAGGACGTCGAGGGCGATCGGCAGGTAGGCGCCGGCCGCGGCGTCGATGGCGTAGGTGCCGAGGGCGATCTGGCCGTTGGCGGTGGTGGGGACGTAGCGCAGGCGGGGCGGGGGGCCGCCGGGCATGAGCCAGGAGTCGCCGACGGCGTCGCGGCCGCGGTACCACTCGCCCCACGGCGGCATCGCGAACACGACGTCGTCGGAGAGGAGGGCGAGGATGGCCTCGAGGTCCCCGCTCTCGAAGGCGTCGGCGAACCGCCTGACGAGGTCCCGCAGGCCGTCGTCGCCCAGGGCCCGGAGGGTGGCCTGCTGCGACCGCTCGGGGAGGCGCTCGTCCGCGGAGCGCCGGGCGCGCTGCAGGAGCGAGTTGACCGAGGCGACCGACGTGTCCAGCGCCTCGGCCACCTCGGCGGCGCTGAAGCCCAGCACCTCGCGCAGGATGAGCACGGCGCGCTGCCGCGGCGGCAGGTGCTGCAGCGCCGCGACGAACGCCAGCTCCAGGGACTCGCGGTGCTCGTAGCGGGCCTCGGGGGTCGCCCGGCCGTCGGGCACGTCCAATGGGCCGTCGGGGTACGGCTCGATCCACGTCGTGGCGGGCAGGGGTTCGCCCAGGGGCGCGTCGGGGGCGGTGGGCGGCGTGCCGGAGCCCTGCGGGAGCACCCGGATACGGCGGCGCCGGGCGGCGATGGCGTCCAGGCAGACGTTGGTGGTGATCGTGTGGAGCCAGCGGCGCGGGGAGGAGCGCTGCTCGAACCGCCCCAGGCCCCGCCAGGCGCGGAGGAGGGACTCCTGCACCGCGTCCTCGGCGTCGTGCACCGAGCCGAGCATCCGGTAGCAGAGGGCGTGGAGCTCGCCCCGGTGAGGGGCGACGAGCCGGGCGAACGCATCCTCGTCGCCCGCGCGGGCGGCGGCGACCAGATCGGCGCTGCCCCCGGCGCTCACGGGCTTGACTTCGACCGTGGTCGAAGGTCTAGCGTGCGTTCCCTGAGGCCGTCTGCGCCCTGCCGGGGCATGGAGCGATGCTATCCCCGCTGTGACGGCGGCGATGAGTTTCGCAGCCGCGGACGGTCGTACCATCCATGACACGCAACCACGTGGAGAGGAGCGGGGTGACCACCGACGACACCCTCGCCATCGAGGCGACGGGCCTCGAGAAGCGATTCGGGGAGACCCGGGCGGTGAACGGGGTGGACCTGGCCGTGCGCGGCGGCTCGGTCTACGGGGTGCTGGGGCCGAACGGCGCCGGTAAGACGACCACCATCCGGATGCTGGCGACGCTGCTGCGGCCCGACGGGGGCACCGCGCGCGTGCTGGGGCACGACATCGTCGAGGACGCCGAGGCCGTGCGGCGCAAGGTCTCGCTCACCGGGCAGATCGCCTCGGTCGACGAGGACCTCACGGGCCGCGAGAACCTGGTGATGATCGGCCGCCTGCTCGGCCTGCGCCACGCCGACGCCAAGGGGCGCGCGGCCGAGCTGCTCGGCGCCTTCGGCCTGGAGGACGCCGCCGGCCGCCTCACCAAGACCTACTCGGGCGGCATGCGCCGCCGGCTGGACATCGCGGCGAGCCTCGTCGTGACGCCGCAGCTCATGTTCCTGGACGAGCCGACCACCGGCCTCGACCCGCGCTCGCGCAACCAGGTCTGGGACATCGTCCGCACGCTCGCGGGCGAGGGCACGACGATCCTGCTGTGCACGCAGTACCTCGACGAGGCCGACCAGCTCGCCGACCGCATCGCGGTCATCGACCGGGGCACCGTCATCGCCGAGGGCACCCCGTCGCAGCTCAAGTCCTCGGTCGGCGGCGGCACGCTGCACGTGCGGCTGCTCGACCCGGAGGACCGGCCGCAGGCGCGCGACATCCTGGAGCGCGCGTTCGGGCAGGCCCACGAGGAGGCCGATCCCGCGGCGCTGTCGGCGCCGTGCTCGGAGGCCGACCGCGGCGCGGCCGCCCTCGCGGAGCTCACCGGCGCCGGCATCGGCGTCGCCGACTTCGCCCTCGGGCAGCCGAGCCTGGACGAGGTGTTCCTCGCCCTCACCGGCCACACGGCCGAGGACGAGGACGCCGAGGGGCAGGACCAGATCGTGGAGGAGGCGGCATGAGCACCACCGAGAGGACCACAACGGCCGCCGCGCCGGCGATCGCCACCGGCGACGTCCGGCGGGCCATCTCCACGGCGCCGGCGCCCGGGGGCCCGAGCGCCGTGTCGGCGGTGCTCACCTTCGCCTGGCGCGGGATGCTGAAGATCAAGCACGTCCCCGAGCAGCTCATCGACGTGACGCTCACGCCGGTGCTGTTCACGCTGCTGTTCACCTACATGTACGGCGGCGCCATCTCCGGATCGACCGGGGACTACCTGCAGTTCCTGCTCCCCGGCACCATGGTGATGTCGGTGCTGTTCACCACCGTCTACTCCGGCGTCGCCCTCAACACGGACATCACCAAGGGCGTCGTCGACCGCTTCCGGTCGCTGCCCACCTGGCGGCCCGCGCCGCTCGTCGGCGCGGTGGTCGGCGACGTGCTGCGCTACGTGCTCGCCGGCAGCGTCGTGCTCGTCGTCGGGATCATCCTCGGGTACCGCCCCGAGTCGTGGCCCGGCATGGTCTGGGCGCTGCTGCTGGTGGTCGTGTTCTCGGTCGCCCTGTCGTGGGTCTTCACGACGGTCGGCCTGCTGATGCGGTCCCCCAGCGCGGTCATGAACACCGGCTTCATGGCGCTGTTCCCGCTGATCTTCGTCTCGAACGGGTTCGTGCCGGCGGACACCCTGCCGAGCTGGCTCGAGACGATCGTCGACTGGAACCCGATCTCCCACGTCGTCACCGCGGCCCGCGGCCTGATGGACGGCACCGCCACGGCGTCCGAGATCTGGCTCGTGCTGATCGAGGCGGCCGTGCTGGCGGCGATCTTCGCGCCGCTCACCACGCGCCTCTACCGCACGCGCGGCTGAGCGCCCCGCGGCCGCCGGACCCGGCTCACCCGCCGGGCCCGGTGGCCGCCACGCGCACCTCCTGCAGCTCCAGCCCGCCGGTCGACGTGGCCCACGCCACGTCGACCGCGTCGCGGCCGGTGGCGATGCGGACGGCCGTCTCGACCGGCGCCAGGCCGGTCACGTCCAGCAGCCGCCAGGCGGTGCCGTCGTGCGCCTCCAGCAGCGCGTGGAAGTCCGGCGGGTCGAGCAGCGGGGCGTAGGCGGCCACCATCCGGGCCGGCACCTCCAGGGCGCGGAGCAGGGAGATCGCCAGGTGGGCCATGTCGCGGCAGACGCCGGCGCGGGCGAGCAGCGTCTCGTCGGCCGCCGTGAGCGGGTCGCTCGACCCGGGCCGGTACGCCACCTCGGCGCGCACCCAGTCGGCCACGGCCGGGATGAGGGAGCGGGTGCGCGGCAGCCCGCCGAACAGGGCCTCGGCGGTGGGCGCCAGCGTGTCGGACGGGCAGTAGCGGCTCGGGAGGGTCCATTCGATCAGCCCGAACGGCTGCATCGCGGGCGCGGGCAGCGGCAGATCGTCGCGGGGGCAGGCCCGCTCCCCGCCCCCCACCTCCAGGTGGGCCGTGTACCGCACCGATGCCGGGCCGCCGCCGGTGCGCACGCGCAGGGGGCGCAGGCCGAGCGGGGACGTGGGGCCGTCCTCCACGTCGAGCCCCGAGACGGCCAGGTGCTCGCGCTCGAGGCGCTGGTCGGGGGCGTGGCCCGCGCGGATCAGCAGCACCGCGGCGCCCGGGCCGTCGGACGTCCACCCGATCGTCGACTCCACCCGGACGGGAGCACCGGCCACCGACCACCTCCGCGCGTCGTGGTGCCCCCCGCGCGGGATGTTCGCAGACGGCGGCCCCGCGGGGCCGGGCTACGTCAGCGGCTGGGGCTGCCCGATCGCCGCGGCGCCCTGGTCGTCGCGGGCGCCCTCCTCGGCGTCCTCGGCGGCGGGCGACGGCTCCAGGGCGACGGCGAGCGCCGCGCACGCCACCTCGAGCTGCTCCTCCTCGGGCTCCTTCGTGGTGAGCCGCTGGGCCCACATGCCCGGCCACGACAGGAAGGTGAACCGGCCCCCGTAGAGCTTCGACGCCTGGCGCTGCAGCTCGAACGCGATCGCGGTGACGATCGGCGCGCCGAGCAGGCGGGTGGCGATCAGGGCCGGGTAGGTGAAGACGCCGGTGATGGCGAGCACCGCGCCGTAGACCACGATCGAGACCATGGCCGACACGACCAGGAACGACGTCCCGCAGCGCGGGTGGAAGCGGCTGAAGCCGGATGCCGCCGCGGCCGTCAGGGGGCGCCCCGCCTCGAAGGCGGCGATCGCCTTGTGCTCGGCGCCGTGGTACTTGAGGATCTTCCGGAACGGCCGGAACAGGCTCAGCAGCAGGAGCATCCCGAGCAGCAGCGCGAGCCGGATGAGCGCGTCGGCCACGATGAACGCGGCGCCCTCCAGGCCCGCCTCCTTGGCGATCACGATCGGGCCGATGCGGAAGGCGGCGATCTGGATTCCGGCACCGATCAGCGCGCCCGCGCCGACGGCGACCTTGCCCCAGAAGCCGAGCCCCTGCTCCTCCTCGGCCGCCTCCTCCTGCCCGTGCACGACGGCGTCGACCGCCTCGCTCTCGGCGGCCAGCGGATCGGCCGCGGCGACCAGGGCGGCGTGCGCGACCGGGTGCGACGGGGGGTCCTTGACCTCCTCCCAGCGCAGGCGCTCGCCGATGCCCATGGCCTTCTGGCCGGTGGTCACGGCGGTGCGGATGGCGACGACGCCGCGCATGAGCGGCCAGCGGGCCCACTTCCCCTTGGGCGGCTCGATGTCGAAGCCCTCGGTGACGATGGCGCCGTCATCCTCGCGGCGGACGGCCACGCCCACGCGGGTGCGGCTCCGCATCATCACCCCGCCGGGGAGCGCGCTGCCCCCGACGGTCACGGGCACGCCGTCCTGCCCCTTGCCTGAGATCCCGATCCTCCCGGTCGGCCGGTTCGTCACCTCATCGGCGCCCGACCGGCCAAGTGTAGGGGACCGTCCGCGCGGCCCCTACGCGGCGGTCGCGGCGTCGATGCTGCGCGGCCGGCGCTCCATGGTGACGGCCAGCTCGACGAGCTGCGCGTCCCCCATCCCCGCCACCTTCAGGCCCTCCTTCGCCAGGCGGCTGCCGTCGCGCGCGGCGTCGGCCATGCCCAGCCGCACCTGGATCCAGAAGGTCGCGGCGATGCGCCGGCGGCGCCGGTCCTGGGTCGTCTCCTCCACCCCGTTCGCCCCCGGCATGTCGGCCAGGGCCGCGCGCAGCCGCTCGGCCGCGTCGGCCGGCAGCGGGCGGCCGGAGGTGGCGGTGAACCTGATGCGGTAGTCGGTCATCGGTCTCCCCTGCGGGACCGGGGGAGCCTACCCGCGCAGCGCCGCCCAGCGGCGGGCATGCGCCAGGTCGGGGCAGGCGTCGAGGTCGTCGAGGGCCGCCACGCGGTCGCCGGCGTCCACGTCGGCGCGCGCCAGCCAGCGCCACGCGCCCTCACCGGCGCGGCCCGCGATCCCGACCCGGTGCCCCGGCGAGGGGACGCCCATCGCGACGTGCGCGCCCAGGATCGCCGGGTGCGGCGCCAGCACGAGCGTGATGCGCCCGGCGGCGTCGATCAGGTACGGCCCGGCGCCGTCGCTCAGCACCACCGGCAGCGCCACCTCCACCAGCCCGTCGTCCCAGCCGTCCTCGCCCAGCGCGAGCAGCGCCGGGGCGGCCCGCGCCCCCTCCGGCCGGGTCACGCCCGCGAAGCGGGGCCGCCCGTCCGGGAAGGCGACGGCCCATCGCCGGGTGGCGTCGGCCGCGCCGGCCGGCGCGCCGGGCGCGGCGACGATGTCGGGGGGCTCCTCGGGCACGGGGCCAGGATAGGGCCCCGCCCGGCGGGGTCGCGGAATCGGGGCGGCGCGCCGATGAAGGGGTGTGCCGCGAGTGCCCGCCGCGGCCGTCACCCGCACCCCCGCGCCCCGCCGCGGCCGACGGAAGGCACACCGTGAACGCACGCCGCTCGCCCGATCCCGCATCCCCCGCCGCCGCCCTGCGCGCGCACGCCCGCTGGCTGGAGCGCTCGCGCGGAGGCCGGCGGGCCGGGACGGACGCGGCGGCGCCCTGGCGGGGCGCGGACCTGCGCGGCGCCGACCTCACCCGGGCGGCCCTGGACGGCGCCGACCTGCGCGGCGCGAACCTCACGGGGGCGCGCCTGGGCCGCGCCCGGCTCGCGGGCGCCGACCTGCGGGGCGCCGTGCTCGACGGGGCCGACGTCGCCCGCGCCCGGCTCGCCGGCGCCCGGCTCGACGGGGCCAGCGTCCGCGACGCCGTGCTGGAGAACGCGGTCCTCACCGGCGCGGCCCTGCGCGACACAGACCTCTCCGGCGCGCGACTCGGCGGCGCCGCCCTGGACGGCGCCGACATGTGCGGAGCCAACCTCGCCAGCACGGATTGGGGCGTCCCGCAGGGGCACGCCGTCCCGGCGCCGGGCGGCGGCCACCGCATGGACGACGCCGACCTGCGGGGGGCCGACCTCGCCGGCTTCGCCCTCGCGGGCGCGGACCTGAGCGGCGCCGACCTCACCGGCGCGGACCTGCGCGGCACGGACCTGACCGGCGCCTGCCTGTTCGCGGCGGCCCTCGGCGGCGCGCTGCTCGGGCGCGCGGTGCTGCGCGGGGCCGACCTCACGGATGCCGACCTGCGCGACGCCGACCTCACGGGGGCCGACCTCACCGGCGCGGACGCCGGCGGGGCGCTCCTCGCCGGGGCCGACCTGCGCTCGGCGGCGTTCGACGACCTGGGCGGCGCTGACCTGCGCAGGGGCCTGCTGGAGGGCTTCAACCGCGGCCGCAGCCACGGCCCGGGCTCCCTCGGCGCCGCGCCCGACCTGCGCGACGCCGACCTGCGCGGCGCCGACCTGGCCGGGTTCGACCTCCGGCGGGCCGACCTGCGCGGCGCGAACCTCACCCGCGCGGTGCTGCGCGGGGCCGACCTGGCCGGGGCGGGCCTCGACGGCGCCGTCGCCGCCGGCGCCGACCTGGGCGGCGCGCGCCTCACGAACGCCTCGCTCGTGGGGACGCGCCTGCTGGCGGCGGTGCTCCGCGAGGCCGACCTCACGGGCGCCGACCTGCGCGGCTGCGACCTGACCGGCGCCGACCGCACCGGCGCCCGGATGGCCGAGCCCGCCGCGGGCCGCCCCCGGGCCGCGGGGCTGAGGCTGGTGCGCACCGCCGCATAGGGGGATGCCACCCGGCCCCGCCGGGTGGCAGGCTCCCCCCGTGGACGTCGACCTCGGGACGTTGCTGGTCATTGCCGCCGTGGCCGTGCTGGCGCCCGTCCTGGCGGCGATCCCGAAGCGCCTGCGCGTCGCGGTGGTCGTCATCGAGATCGGCCTCGGGATCGTGGTGGGCCCCGACGTGCTCGACCTCGCCCAGACCGACCCCACCATCGACGTGCTCGCCGCGATGGGCCTCGCGGCGCTCTTCTTCCTGGCCGGCGCCGAGGTCGACCCGCCGGCGATCCGGGGCGGGCCCCTCAACCTCGCGTCCCTGGGCTGGGGCGCCTCGGTGGGCATCGCGCTCCTCGCCGCGTGGGCCCTCGACGCCGGCGGCGTGGCGGAGAACCCGGAGTTCGTGGCCCTCGCGCTCGCCACCACCGCGCTCGGCGTGCTCGTGCCGGTGCTGCGCGACTCCGGGCTGCGGGGCACGCCCTTCGGCACCATGGTGCTCGCCGCGGGCACGGCGGGCGAGATGGGCCCCATCATCCTGATGTCGATCTTCCTGGCCGTGGGCGAGAGCACGCTCACCCAGGTGCTCCTGCTGGCCGTCTTCGCCGCGAGCACGCTCGCCCTGGCCGTGACCGCCCCGCGGCTGCGGTCCCCGTGGATCGCCCGGCTGCTGCGGGAGACGATGCACGCGACCGGCCAGCTCGCCGTGCGGATCTGCCTGCTCCTGCTCGTCGCCCTGGTGTTCCTGGCGACGGAGCTGGGCCTGGAGCTCACCCTGGGGGCGTTCGCGGCCGGGGTCGTGCTCGGCATCGTGATGCGCGACACCGCCGGCAGCGAGGTGCTCGCCGTGAAGCTGGACGCCGTGGCGTTCGGCCTGCTCGTGCCCATCTTCTTCGTGCACAGCGGGCTCACGTTCGACCTGGACGGCCTGCTCGCCAGCTCAGGGGCCCTGCTGCAGCTGCCGATCTTCCTGGTCCTGTTCCTCGTCGTCCGCGGCACCCCCGCGGTGCTCGCGGCGCGGCGGCTGGACCGGCGGGGCGTGGTCTCGCTCGGCTTCCTGTCGGCCGCGACGCTGCCCCTCGTCGTGGCGGTGACCCAGGCGGGCGTCCGCGAGGACCGCCTCGCCTCCGACACCGCCGCCGCGCTCGTGGGGGCCGCGATGCTCAGCGTGCTCATCTACCCGGCCGTCGCGCTCGCCCTGCTCGGGCGCACCGCCAAGCGCGGCCCCGATCCTCAGCCCGAGGCCCTCTAGCCAGACGACCCCCCCGGAGGGGATGCTGGCCCGTACGGAGTAAGGGGGCTGCTCCGCGACAGACACACCGGACCGGAGGAACACCCCATGACGACGCGGGCACGGGGCGGGAAGATGCTCGTGCTGACCGCGATGATCTTCGCGGTCGCGATGACCTTCATCGACCAGACCATCGTGGCGCTGGCGATACCCGAACTGCAGCGCGACCTCGGCCTGTCGGCCACCGGTACGCAATGGATCGTCAACGCGTACCTGCTCTCGCTGTCGGCGCTCTTCGCCTTCGGCGGCCGCATCGCGGACATCGCCGGGCACCGGAGGATGGTCACGATCGGCGTGATCGTCTTCGCGGTCTCGTCGTTCATGTGCGGCATGACGCCCGAGAACGACCTGGCCGAGACCTGGATGATCGTGTTCCGGGTGCTCCAGGGGGCCGGGGCGGCCTTCATGGTCCCGGCCGCGCTGGCCATCGTGGTCTCGTCCTTCGACGTCGGCGAGCGCGGCCGCGCGCTGGCGATCTTCTTCGGCGTGACCGGCGGCCTGACCGCCGTCGGCCCGTTCGCCGGCGGCTACCTCACCGAGTGGACGTGGCGGTCGATCTTCTGGGTCAACGTCCCGGTGGCGGTCATCGCCCTGATCCTGACGGCGATCTCCAAGCCCGACGACACCCGCCGCCCCGCCCGGATCGACTGGGTGGGCACCGGCCTCATCGCCGGCGGCATGGCCCTCGCGGTGCTCGGGCTGCAGCAGGCGAGCGCCTGGGGCTGGACGAGCATCGCCACCATCGCCTGCATCGTCGCCGGCGTCCTGCTGCTCGGGGCCTTCGTGCGCTGGTCGCTGAAGGCCGAGGATCCGCTGATCGACCTGCGGATCTTCGCGAACCGCGGCTTCGCGTCCGCGAACGTCGTGCTGTTCCTGCTGATGATGGTGTTCCTGCCGGTCTTCTTCTTCTCGAGCATGTACGCGCAGATCTCGCTCGGGGAGGACGCCTCGGCGGCCGGCCTGTTCCTGCTCGTGTTCTTCGCCGGCTACGGCGCCGCCGCGCAGTGGGGCGGCAACGTCTACGACAAGAAGGGCGTCCGCGCCGCGGTGCTGCCGGGGTGCGTCCTCGGCGCGGTCGGCTTCTACCTGTGGGCCCACTCGCTGGACGACTTCTCGCTCGGCGACCAGTGGATCTACATCGTCATGGCGGGCGCCGGCTGCGGCCTGATCCTGGGCCCGGCGAGCACCGACGCGCTCAACCGCGTGCCGTCGGACCGCTACGGCGAGGCCACGGGCATCAACCAGACCGTCCGCAACTTCGGCGCCTCGATCGGGATGGCCGTGCTCGGGACGATCCTGATCATGCGGAACAAGGCGAACATCGAGAGCTCCCTGGGCGCCCTCGGGATCTCGAAGGAGCAGGCCGACGAGGTGGCCGACGCCCTCTCGCAGTCGAGCGGCGGCGCCGCCCACGGCTCGTTCGACCAGGCATCGGGCCCGGCCGCCGAGCGCGCCTTCGAGGCCGTCCAGCACGACTTCGCGCAGTCGACCCAGACGGTCTTCTTCGTGATGACCGGGATCATGATCGCGACGTACATCGTGGCCCACTTCTGGCTGCCGAAGGACCGGGTGACGGACCCCGCCGTCTCGGGAGGCGACTCCGTGCCGATCCCGCAGACGCGGCCCGACTGACCTCCCGGCCGCCGGCCGCCCCTCGCGGCGGCCGGCGGCCCGGTGCCCTACAGCCCGGCGGACGCCTTCTTGATCGCGTCGCCGATCGCCTTCTTCAGGGCGTTGCCCACGTCGGGCGCCCAGCCCTTCGCGGCGATCGCGACCGCGCCGATCAGCAGCGTCACCATCACCACCACGCCCACGTACTCCACGGTGCCCTGGCCCCGCTGGGCCGCGCGGGCCCGGTCGGCGAGGCCGAGCACCGCGGCGTGCAGCCAGGCCGCCATCACGTATCCCATCGCTCCCGTCTCCTTCGGTCGTGTGCCGTCCGCCCGATCGTGCGCCGGGCCCCTGTGCGCCCGCGACACGCAGGTGTGCCGGTCCCGTGCCGTCTCCGTCACGGCGCCGGCGCGTCCGTGCGCGGCGGCGCCTCGCGCGGGATACGCGAGCGGGCGACGCGGCCCGCGCCGCGCCGCGCGAGGGCGCCGACGACCTCGAAGGTGGTGTCCGCGGCGGCGACGGCCGAGTCGCGGCGGAACGCCTCCCACCGCTCGCCGGGCGGCAGCGACCGGAGGTACCGCACGTACTCGACCGGGCGCATGGCGTTGTTCCAGGCCGCGCGGGCGACCCCGGCGGGGGTGAGGAGCTCGGGATCCGGGACGAAGCCCGCGGGGTCCTGTAACACCTCGCGGGCGCGGTGCCAGAGGCGCTCGCCGAAGGCGCGGTCCCACTCCACCCGGTACCGGATGTAGTCGCGCCACGCCTGCGGCGCCCCCTCGCCGCCCGCCACCGCGCGGAGGAACGCCCGGATCGGCTCGTCGTCGCCCCCCGCCCGCACCGCCTCCGAGGGCGCCTGCCAGAGCAGGATCGGCGCTGCGTCCTGCAGCGGCCCGGCCGCCAGGCCCACCACGTCGGGCGGGGCGTCGGGCGGGCGCACCGACCCGGCGAGCCAGGCCGTCGTGGCGACGAGGGCGAGGACGACGGCCGCCACGACGCCGACGTACTCGGCGGTCGCCTGGCCGGAATCGCGGCGGAGGCTCTCCATGCGGCCACGCTAGGCGCGTCCCCCGCCACGGCTCCGCACCGACCCGTCACGAAAGGCGCCCGCGCGCGTGCCGCCCCCGTCGTTACAATCGCCGGACTGCACGCCCGACCTCCGGAGGAGGCGAGATGAGCGTCCTGGACAGCATCGCCAAGCAGGCGAACCGCCTCGCGACGGACGTCCAGATGTCACTCAAGCGCGCCCGCGTCGAGGGCGAGCGGCGGCTGCTGCAGCGGCAGCACCGGGCCGCCCTCGAGGAGCTGGGCGAGCGCGCCTACGAGCAGGTGCGCGCCGGCGCGCTGCCCGAGGAGCCGATCGCCGCCGAGGTCGCCGCGGTCGAGGGCAAGCTCATGGAGATCGAGGCGAAGGTCGCCGAGATCGACGAGTTGCGCGGCGACGACGAGGAGACGGCGGCGGAGGGCGACGAGCCCACGGAGGAGCCGGCCGAGGAGCCCGCCGAGGCGGCGGCGCCCCCCGACGACCCGTCCCGCACGGCCTTCCCGATGGTGGGCGACACGCCGCCCGCCTCCCCCGGCCCGGGCGCGGGCTGGGAGGCCGCCGAGCGCTTCTTCGGGAGCGGCGAGCCCAAGGGCTGAGGCCCCGTCACCCCGTCCGGGGGGTGTCACACCATCCATCCCGGGGGCGTTGATCGGCTCCGGACCGGGTGTATGCTTGCCGCACGCCGGGCCTGCCGCCCGGCCGGTACGGCGACGCAGCAGCAGGGAGCTCCCGGCGTGAGAGCCGAGTCCGATCTCCAGGGACACCACCGCTCCGAGGCACCGGGGTGCCACCGCTGCGGTCTCCCACTGCTCGCCGAGGCGAAGTTCTGCCCGTACTGCGAGCGCTGGCTCGACGAGGGCGGGCTGCCCCGCCTGCTCGGCAAGCGCCGCGCGCCGGCGCCCGACACGGGCCGGCGGATCGCCGGGGTACCGGAGCGAGTACTCCTGGTCGTCGGGCTGACGGTCTTCACGCTGCTCGCCGCCGCGAGCATCGTGGCCGCGCTCGCCACCTAGCCGCCGCCCCCCTCCCAGGCGGCGCCAGATCCCGGGGGGACCCGCGGCGCGACGACGCCCCGGGCACGCAGACGAGACGCGACGGAGGTCGCAGTGAGCAAGCAGACGACAGAGCTCCACCGGGTCGGTGACGAGGTCACCGGCGCCTTCCGATGTGCCGAGTGCGACCTCCTGGTCCACTCGCCGCGCGAGAACGACGGCGTGCTGGTGCTCCCGCCGTGCCCCCTGTGCGCGTCCGAGGAGTGGCGCCCCGCCGGCTGACGCGGGCGCCCGTCCGGCTCAGGCTCAGGTGCCGGGCGGCTCCAGGGCGGCGATGTAGTCCTCGATCGAGAGGGCGACCATCGTCTCGAAGGTGGCGCTGCCGCGGGCGGAGAGCTCGACGGTGACCTTCTGGATGGTCGCCTCGTCCGGCGCCTCGACCTCGCTCAGGAAGTCGAACGCGCCGAGCAGCGCCCACTGGCGCACGACGCGGCCGCCGAGGCGCTCGATCTCGCGGTTCACCTCGAACAGCCGCTCGGGGGTGGTCGCGAGCGTCTGCAGGCCCTGGGGGCTGAGCGACGCGAGCAGCAGGAAGGTCCGCACGACGCCGAGTCTATCCCCCGCCCCCGGCCGCGTCGCCCGGCGGCGTCGGACGGGCGGTCCCCACTAGACTCGCTCCGTCCGATCCACCGACCGAGGTGACCATGGCGCTCCGCGACGACGACCCCACGCCCAACGCGCTGCAGAAGGCGCTCCTGGAGTACGACCCGACCACGCTCGAGACTGCTCTGATCGAGTGGACCAAGGAGCACTGGCCGATGGCCGCGCGCGCGATGGTCTACAACCGCTCCGAGGCGGACAAGACCGTCGAGGGCGTCAGCGGCATCCGCAGCGACGACGCCCGCCTCGCCCTCGAGGTGGCCGCGCGCGTCGCCATCTCCGAGCGGGAGCTGCTGTGCCGCGGCATCGCGGCGGTGCTGCCGGAGTGGCTGGAGACGACCTACGGCCTGCGGCCGCGGGGCAGCGCGGAGTAGCTCAGCCGGCCTTGGGCTCGACCGGGTAGCCGGCGTCCTGCCAGGCGGGCCATCCGCCGACCAGGACGCCCACCCGGTTGCGCCCGTTGTCGAAGGCCCACATCGCGATCTTCAGGCTCGTCGCCTCGCCCGGGCGGTCGCAGTAGAAGATCAGCTCCTTGCCGTCCGGCAGGCCGCCGATCTGCCCCTCGAACTCCATCGGGTCGATCCGGATGGCGTTCTTCACCTGGTCGGACGCCTCGCGGTACCCGATGTCGCGGACGTCCACCGGCTGCACGGCGTCGCCCATCTTGAAGGCGGCCGCCAGGTCCACCGGCTGCCAGCGCGACACGTCATCCCAGGCCATGCGTCCTCCTGATCCCCGGCGGTCGCGCGAAGGCTAACAGCCGCTCGGCCTCCTCCAGGTCCGCCGCCCCGGCCTCCGCGCAGACGGCCGCGGCGTACGCCTCGGTGACCGGCGTGCGGACGCCGGCCTCCACGGCCCCGCGCAGGTAGGCGACCCCGTTGCGTTCCCCTGACGCGGCGCTGCGGACGGCCCGGCGGGCGAGCGCCTCGGGGGTCATGTCCGGCGCGGGCAGGTTGCGGGGCAGCGACGCCGCGAGCACCAGCCGGTCGCCCGGCATGTCCACCTGCAGCACGCCGCGCGGGTCGGACAGGCCCTCGCGCTCGGCGAGCACGTCCACCGCCACCCCCAGCTCGACCCCGTCGGCCAGCAGCAGGAGCGCGCCGTCCACCGGCCCGCCGCGGGGGTGGGGCACCAGCACCGGCCCCCCGCCCCACCGCCGCGAGGCCCGCCCGTACTCCACCGGGAAGGGCGTGCGGCACGGCTCGCGCCCCACGACCAGCGACGACAGGCCGGGGCCCGGGGCGTACAGCAGCGAGCCGTAGGCCAGGACGGCCAGCGGCCGCTGGGGGACGGTGCGAGCCCTCCTCAGGACCCGACCAGCTCCAGCAACGAGGCCGCGTGGCCCTTCGGCTTCACCTTGTAGAGCACCTGGCCGAGCGTCGTGTCGGGGTTGATCACGAACGTGCTGCGCTCCACCCCCATGTAGGTCTTGCCGTACATGGACTTCTCGACCCAGACGCCGTAGGCCTCGGCGGCCGCGTGGTCCGGGTCGCTGAGCAGGGTGAACGGCAGGTCGTACTTGTCGCGGAACTTCACGTGGCTCTTCAGCGGATCGGGGCTCACCCCGATCACGCGGATCCCGGCCGCGTCGTAGTCGGCCTGCATGTCCCGGAACTCGCACGCCTGGGCGGTGCAGCCCGACGTGTCGTCCTTGGGGTAGAAGTAGAGGGCGACCGTCTGACCGGCGAGGTCCGCCAGGCTCACGGTGGAGCCGTCGTCCGCCTGCAGTGAGAAGTCCGGGGCCGGCTGCCCCGCCTCGAGACGCGCCATGGTCACCTCCGTCGTGTGGACGCCCCCAAGGGTAACTACCATCGCGGCGTGGAGACCCCGCCGCCACTCGTCCGGGCCACGCGGGAGGGGGACGTCGACGCCGTCGCGGAGCTGACCGCCGAGGCCCTGGCGGCGAAGTACCGGCCGGCCTTCGGGGACCACGCCGCCCGCGGCATCGCCGCCGTGCTCCGCTGCGACCTCGACGGCGTGGAGGGCACGCGCCACTGGGTCGCCGAGATCGACGGCCGGGTGGCGGGCGCCGTCCACCTCGTCCTGTCCGAGGATGCGGGCCTCGACTACCTGAAGGCCATCGCGGACGAGCTGGGCTGGGCGCGCTCCCTGCGGGCCACCGCGGTGCTCTCGATGCTGGGGCACGGGCGCCTGACCCCCGACGAGGCGTACATCGACGAGCTCGCCGTGGCGGCGTGGGCCCGCCGCCGCGGCGTGGCGAAGGCCCTGCTCGCCCGCTGCGAGCTGGAGGCCCGGGCGACGGGCCGGAAACGGCTCACCCTCTGGGTGACCGAGGACAACGACGCCGCCCGCCCGCTCTACGACCGGGCCGGCTTCCTCCCCACGCGGCGGCGGCGCTGGATCGCCGGGCGGTGGCTCTTCGGCTCGCCCGGCGCCGTGTTCATGGCGCGGGAGCTGCCACCCCGCTGAGGACCGGCTCGGGGTCGCCCTCCGGCGCGGCGGCCGGGGCGAGGGCCGCCGGCAGCTCCAGGCGGGCGCGCCCGCCGGGGCCGGCGTCGATCGTCAGGCGTCCGCCGAGGCGCTCGGCCAATGCAGAGGCCACGCCCAGGCCGAGGCCGGCGCCGGGGAAGCCGGCGGCGCCCGTCCCCCGCGCGAAGCGCTCGGTGACCAGGTGGACCTCCTCGCCGCGCACGCCCGGGCCGGTGTCGGTGACCGTGAGCTCCACCCGCGCGCCGGGGAGCTGCCGGGCGCCGAGGGTGATGGTCCCGCCCCGCGGGGTGAAGCGCGCCGCGTTCGCGATCAGCTCGGACAGGATCTCGTGCAGGAGCGCGGAGTCGGTCCGCATCGGCGGGAGGTCCGACGGCAGGGACGTCTCCAGGCGCAGGCCGCGGTCGCGGAGCTGCCGGTCGAAGGCGGCGCCCAGCCCGTAGGCGATGCCGGCGGCGCCGACCGCGCGCATGCGCAGCGGGCGGGCCCGCGGGTCGTTGGCCGTGCCGCGCAGGAGCTGCGCGACCAGGCGCTCCATGCGGTCGGCGGCGGCCTGGATGCGGCGCACCACGGTCGCGCCCGACGGCGGCACCTGGCCGACCAGGTCGGAGCCGAGGGCCTGGATCTCGCTGACCGGCGCCTGCAGGTGGCGGGCGGCGGCGCCGGTGATCTGCAGGCGCATCGCCGCGAGGCGGGCCTGCTCGGTGCGCTCGCCCACTCCGACCACCCGGCCGCCCGGGACCGCCCACGCCTCCATCTCCAGCACGCGGCCGTCCGAGAGCACGAGGCGCCGCGCGACGGGGCCGCTGGTCGCGAGGCCCTGGCGGACGGCGTCGTCCACCTGGCCCGCGTCCGCGGGCGCGAGGCCCGCGACGAGGCGCTCGAGGGCGTCGTTGCGGATGAGACCGCCGGACGGGGTCCGCGCCGCGACCGGGTGGTCGAGTGGGGCGAGGGCGGCCCCCAGCGCGTCCATCCGGGCCTCGGCGGCGGCCTGGAGGTCGGCCGCGCGCTCCACCATGCCGGCGACGGCGCCGTCGAGGCGGGCCCACTCGCCACGGCCCCCGGTCGGCAGCGCCGGCGGGCGTCCCGCGGCGAGGGACTCCAGGGCGGTCGCGGCCTCGCGGAGGTGCCGGTTGCGCCGGGCGGCGAGCAGCCAGCCGATCAGGCCGGCGAGGAGGGTCGCGATGCCGATGGCCCAGGCAACGGGCGCCGCCGACGCACCGAGGGTCCCCGCGCCGGGGGCGAGCGGCTCGCGCAGGACCACCTGGGCACCGGACGGCAGGGTGCGCCGGGCCTCGACGGCCCCGTCCACGAGGGTCCAGCCTTCGGCGCGCATCGTGGCGAGGGCGCCGGCCCATCCGGCGTCGCCGGCCTCCCAGACCGCGCCGCCCGGCCCGGCCTGCGCGCGCACGCGGCCGGCGGGGCCCAGCAGGCGCGCGTCGGCGCCGGTCCCGGCGAGGGCCGCGCGGGCGGCGACGGGACGCGCCGGGTCGATCGTGCGGGCGAGCTCGTCGGCGGTGCGGGCGAGGGGGGCGCCGGTGCGGGCCACCTCGCGGCGCAGGTCCATCCCGAGCGCGACGGCGGCCACGAGGCTCGTCGCCACGAGCACCGCCGCGGCCGCCGCGAGGGCGGCCCGCCACGGCCGGCGTGGGCGGGGATCCGGATGCATCGTGTGGCAGGGCTTCGCCCCGGGCGGGCGAAAGTCCTTCCGCCGCCTCCGCGAGGTGAGGGGGTGGCAGGCGACCACGAGCGGAGGCGGACGTGCCCACCGGGCAGCGGCGATGAACGACGACGAGGACTGGCCCCGCGCGCGGGCGACGCGCACCCGGCGCGACCCGGGGCCGCGCACCCTCACCGCCAGCGAGGCGGCCGCCCTGCTGGGGGTCAGCGTCGCCACCATCCGCATGTGGGCCGACCAGGGCCGGCTACCCTCGCACCGCACGGTCGGCGGGCACCGGCGCTTCGAGCTGGAGCGGCTGCGGGAGTGGCTGGAGGGCCGCGGCGCCGCCGCCCCGGAGCCCCGCCGCCTGCGCCGCCCGCCGCAGGACATCCCCGCGTGCCCCTTGCTCGCGCGCGAGCTCAACGCCCGTGCCGAGGCGATCGTCGACCGGGTGCTGGAGGGCTACGACGAGGAGGTCCCCACGCCCCTGCCGCCCCCGAGCCCGCCGGCCGTGCGCCGCCTGGCCGTGCGGTTCGTGCGCGTGCTCGCCTCGGCCCTGGAGACCGGCCGCCCCGGCGCGGCGGCCGGTCGCGCCGAGCTGGCGGGGCTGCGCGGAGGGCTGCAGGGCGCCCCCGGCACGCGCGTCATCGTGGAGCACACGCGCATCGCGGTGGCCGTGCTGATGGAGGCCGAGGACGCCCGCCAGGCCGGCGTGCCGATGGAGCGCCTCGCCCTGCCCGCGCTGCACGCCGCCATCGACCACGCGCAGGCGGCCGTCGCGCGCGGTTTCGAGCAGGCGCAGGCCCAGCGCGCCGGCACCCCGGGGCTGCCCCCGCGCTGACCCCGCGGGATCGGGGTGCTTTCTCCCGGCCCGTGTGATCCGATCACGCACTCCGCTGCGACAGACGGGGTGTGAGAGCGATCCGGGATCAGGACGACGCGACCCTCCTGCGGGCGGTGGCCTCGGGCGACGAGGCCGCGCTGCGGGTGCTCTTCGACCGGAACGCCCCGTGGATCGCCGCGCGCCTGCGCCGGCGGTGCAACGACGAGGAGGTGGTGGCGGACGTGCTCTCGGACACCTTCGTCGCGGTGTGGCGGGGCGCGGCCCGCTTCCGTGGCGACGGCGACCCCGGCGCCTGGTACTGGGGGATCGCCGTGCGCCGCCTGATCAGCCGCCATCGCGGCCGCCCGGCCCCCGAGCCCTACGAGGCCGAGGCGCTCGCCGCCCGCGCTGAGCCCCTCCTGAGCGCGGAGGAGGAAGTCCTCGTCGGCATCGATCACGGCGACCTCGGGACAGCGCTGCGGCGGCTCTCGCCCGAACTCCACGCCGTGGTCCAGGCGACGATCCTGGACGGCCTCTCGACACGGGAGGCCGCCACCCTCCTCGGCGTGCCCCAGGGGACCGTGAAGGGACGGCTCCGCAGGGCCAAGGCCGAGCTGCGGGCGGCCGTCGTGGCCGGGGGCGCGACGTGAGCCCGCGACCCGCATGGCACGCGGACGACGCGCTCCTGCGCGCGTACGACCGGGGGACCTGCGACCCCGGCGGCGCCGCGTCGGTCGAAGCCCATCTGGTCGGATGCCCCGCATGCCGGGGGCGCTACGCCGTCCTCGCGGAGGAACCGCTGCACGACGTCGCCTGGGATGCCGTGCTGGCCGGGATCGCCATCCCCCGGGCCCCGGTCGCCGTGCGCGCGCTGCGCCGCGCCGGTGTGTCCGACGCCGACGCCGTCCTGCTCCGTGCCGCCCGCTCGCTCGACGGGTCCTGGATCATCGCCGTGCTCACGGTCCTCGCCTTCTCGGCCCTCGCGGCGATCCAGGGAGGGCCCGATGCCCGGGCGCTCTACCTGCTGGTCGCACCGCTGGTGCCCGTCCTCGGCGTGGTCGTGGCCGTCGCCGCCGTCGACCCGCTGGCCGAGCTGGTGTCGGCGACGCCCTACTCCGCAGCGCGCCATGCACTGCTGCGGACCGTGGCGGTCTGCGCGGTGGCGATCCCGCTCGTCGTCCTGCTGGGGGCCGCGGTCCCGGCCATCGGCGGTCTCGCCTTCGCATGGTTGCTCCCCGGCCTTGCCCTGACGCTGATCGCTCTGGTGATGCTCACCTGGTGGACCCCCCTCACGACCGGGGCCGCAACCGGTGCGCTCTGGTGCGCCGTCGTCGCAGGCGCGTACCGCGTCGACGACGTTGCCGCGGCCGTCGGTCCCCGGCTGTCCCTCGTCCACCTCGCCGTCGCGACGTGCGCCGCGATCGTCCTCGCCGTCCGCCTCAGGTCCGCCCACGTCCCCGGAGGCCTCCGATGACCAGCAGTCCCCCCGTCCTGATCGACGGGGTCACGAAGCGCTTCGGCGGGACCACCGCCCTCGACGACGTCTCCCTCGAGATCGGCCACGGCGTCACCGGTCTGCTGGGACCGAACGGCGCCGGCAAGACCACCCTCATCCGCGTGCTCTCCACCGTCGAGTCACCGGGGGCGGGCGAGGTCCGCGTGATGGGCACGCCTGCCACGGGAGGCCTCGCCCAGCGGACGGAGGTGCGACGCCGGATCGGCTACCTCCCCCAGGAACTCGGGTTCCCGGGCCGGATGACGGCTTTCGGCTTCCTCGACTACATCGCCGTCCTGAAGGAGTGGGACCAGACCGCGGCCCGGCACGCGGAGGTGCGCCGGGTGCTCGGGCTCGTCGGCCTCGGAGAGCGGGCGACGAGGAGGGTGAGGACCCTCTCGGGCGGCCAGAGGCGCCGTCTCGCCCTGGCCCAGGCCTTCATCGGTGACCCGCCGGTGCTGATCCTGGACGAGCCGACGACGGGCCTGGACCCGGAGCAGCGCGCGGACCTGCGCGCCCTCCTGTCCGCGCGCGGCGACACGGGGGCCGTCCTGCTCGCGACCCACCAGACCGAGGACGTGGCCGCCCTCTGCGAGCGGGTGGTGGTGCTCGCCGGCGGGCGCGTGCTGTTCGACGGCCCGGTCACCGCGATGGTCGGCGCCGCCGCCGGGAGCGTGTGGCTCGGCGACCGGGAGGTCCCTGGCGCCCGCGTGTCCTGGCGCACCGGCACGGGCCGGGTGCGGTCGATCGGCGGCACCCCGGGACCGGACGCCGTGGCCGCCGAGCCGACCGTGGAGGACGCCTATCTGCTGATGCTCGGGCGGCGACCCGGCTCGGGGCGGGCGGTGGCGGACGCATGAGCACGCTCGCGAGCACCGCCACCGGCACCACCCCCCTGCGGACGTCCCGGCGCCGTGACCTGCGCGCCCTGGCCGTCGTGGAGGCCGGCCGCTACGCCCGCCATCCCCTCTTCCTCGCCGGGGTCGCCGGCACGGCGGCCATCAGCGCCACCGGACCGGATGCCGACACCTCCTCCCTGTTCCACGCCATCGTCCCCGCCGCGGCGATCGGCCTGGTGGGGATCGTCCTGATGTGGCTCCTCACGCGGCGCTCCGACACCCTGGCATCCGCGGCCGGAGTCACGCCGGTGAGCGAGCGGACGCGGACGGCCGCCCTCGCCGCGGCGGCCGTGGTCCCCTTCACCGCCGGGCTGGCCTGGTGGGCATGGGCGCTCGCCACCTACGCGGTGTCGCCGCCTCCGCCGGAGGGCTTCCCCTTCGGCCCGGCGGACCAGATCGGCTGGGTGGCGGCCGTGCTGTTCGGGCTCGGTCCGCTCGCGTGCCTGGGCGGCCCGGTGCTGGGCCTGCTCGTGGCGCGGTGGACCCGCGGCCGCGCGGCTCCCGCGGTGACCGTCGTGCTGGTGGTCGGGGTGACCATCGTGATGCAGGGCCTGTTCGAGCCGTTGCACCGGGTGAGGGTGGTCATGCCCTGGACCTACTGGGGCGGTCCCCTCGGGGACGAGAACGACCCGATGTCGGTGCTGCCCGGCTCCCCGGGGTGGTGGGTCGTCCACGTCGCCTGCCTCAGCGCGCTCGGGGTCATCCTGGCCCTCCTTCACGACCGGGAGCGCCCCCGGCGGAGGCTGCTGATGGCGGGTGGCGTCGTCGCCACGGTGTCCGTCATCGCATGCCTGCTGGCCATGTGGACGGGGATCCCGGAGGAACTGTTCAACCCGTTGCGGCCCGCGTGATCCGCTATGCGTGGATGGCGGTGCCCTGGGGTCTGGTGGCCGCGGGATGCCTGGTCGCGGGTGTCCTCCTCGCGGTCGCGGCAGCCGAGCCGTCCGCGCTCTGGCCGCTGCAGGGCACCGCGGCGGGTGTGCTGGCGGCATGCGCCGCCTGGAGCGCCGACGAGCGTGCCGCCGCCGTCACGGACGCGCTCCCCCGGCCACTCTGGTGGCGCACCGCCGCCCGTGCGGCCGCCACCGTGCCCCTGGCGGTGGTCTGGGCGGCCGCGGTCCTGATCGTGGGCGACCGGCTGCCCGACCACACCGAACTGCTGGTGCGTCAGGGCCTCGTCGCGCTGGTCTGCGGCCTCGCTCTCGCCACCTGGGCGCGGTCGCGGGGCGTCCCGGAACCGGGGCGCGTCCTGGGCCCGGTGCTGGTGGTGGTGGTCGCCGCCCTGGCCCTGGCCCGCCCGGTCCCCGACCGCCTGCCGCTCTTCCCGATCTGGCCCGGCGAGCCCTGGGCCCTGAGCGGCACGCTCTGGTGGTCTGTGCTGGGGGCCGCATGCCTCGTGCTCGCCTCGGCGATCGTCCCAGGGGTCCGCCGGAGCCCGCGCTGAGCCCGGAATGCCTGACGCCCGCCGAGGCGGGCGTCAGGGTCAGCAGGCCGTAAGCCGGATTCTGTCGTGGGCAGCCATCCATCTGGGACGCCCCTCACGGGGCGCCTCGTGCGGCCGACCTGGGACTGGGCGAGCAACCCGTGGCGTCCCGATTTGGCCTTGCACCGGGTGGGGTTTACCCAGCCGGCCTGTCACCAGACCGCTGGTGCGCTCTTACCGCACCTTTTCACCGTTGCCGCCGACGCGGACGCCGGAGGCTGTGTTGTTTCTGTGGCACTTTCCCTGGGGTTTCCCCCGCTGGCCGTTAACCAGCACCCTGCTCTGCGGTGTCCGGACTTTCCTCGAGCCGCCGGAGCGGCCCGCGACTGCCTGGCCTGCGCCCGGGAGGGTAGCGCGTAGTCTGACCCGGTGCGGATCGTCTCCCTGCTGCCGTCGGCCACGGAGATCCTGTTCGCCGTCGGGGCGGGCGACGCGGTCGTGGGCGTCACCGTGGAGTGCGACCACCCGCCGGAGGCCCGGGAGCGGGCCATCGTCTCCACCACGACGATCCCCGAGGGGCTCGCGCCGGCCGCGGTCGACGCGGCCGTGACCGCCACGATGGCCGCGGGCGGCGACCTCTACCGCCTCGACCGCGGGGCCCTCGCCCACCTGGACGCCGATCTCGTGGTGACCCAGGACCTCTGCGCCGTCTGCGCGCTCGACGCAGGCGACGTGCAGGAGGCGCTCGACCACCTGGGCTGCGACGGCGCGGTCCTGACCGTCGCCCCCACCGACCTCGGATCGGTGCTGGCCTCCATCGGGGAGCTGGGCGCGGCGGCCGGGGCGCGGGAGGCCGCGGCCGCCCTCGTCGCATCCCTGCGGGAGCGCATCGACGCCGTGGCGGCCCGGGTGGCGGGGCGCCCCGCCGTGCCGGTGCTGCTGCTGGAGTGGACCGACCCGCCGTTCGCGCCCGGCCACTGGATCCCCGAGATGGTCGCGCTCGCCGGGGGGCGCCCGGCGCTCGGCGCCGCCGGGGCGCGATCGGAGCGGATCACCTGGGATGCCGTGGCGGGGTGCGGCGCCGCCGTCGTCGTCGGTGCGCCCTGCGGCCTGGCGCTGGAGGAGGCCGCCGCCGCGACCCGGGACGTCCTCGGCCGCGGGCTGCTGCCCGCCGGGGTCCCGGTGTGGGCGGTCGACGCCAACGCGTCGTGGGCGCGGCCCGGGCCGCGCCTGGTGGACGGGATCGAGGACCTCGCGGGCATCCTCCACCCCGGGGCGGTGCCGCCCCCCGATCCCGGCAGGGCGCTCCGCCTCCGCTAGAGCTTCCGGAGGACCCCCACCACGACGCCGCTGAGGATGACCTCGTCGGCGACGATGGGCTCGAAGGCGTCGTTCTCCGGCATGAGGTGGACGCGGTCATCCTTGCGGAGCAGGCGCTTGACGGTCGCCTCGTCCTCGATCATCGCCACCACGATCTCGCCGTCGCGGGCCGTGTCGGCCCGGCGGACCACCACGAGGTCGCCGTCGAGGATCCCGGCGTCGCGCATCGACTCACCGGTCACCCGGAGGATGAAGTCGCCCTCGAAGGGGGTCGTCACCCAGTCCTCCACGTGCTCCTCGGCGAGCCGCGGCACGCCGGCGGCGACGGAGCCGACGAGCGGCAGCGCGGCGACGGACGGCGGCGCCGCCGGGGCGGCGGGCGCCTCGATGACCCTCGTCGTGGTGGTCGTCTGGCACACGAACATCGCCCGGGGCTTGGTGGGGTCGCGCCTGATGTGGCCCGCCGACTCGAGCTTCGCCAGGTGGGCGTGCACGGTCGACGGGGACGCGAGGCCCACCCCGAGGCCGATCTCGCGGACGGTGGGCGGATAGCCGTTGTCGCGGAGGTGCCGCGCGATGAAGGCCAGGATCGCCGTCTGCCGCTCGGTCAACTCGTCCATGCCGGGGTCCCCCCTCGGGAAGGCGAACAGGTGTTCCGGACCGTACCAGAGGATCCTGCGCGGTCAAACCGGGCCGGAGCCCGTCGAGCCGGGAGCCCGGCCCCGCTATACTCCCGCGGCCCTCGAGCGCCGGTGGCGGAATTGGTAGACGCGCAAGGTTGAGGGCCTTGTGACCCGTTCGGGTCGTGGAGGTTCAAGTCCTCTCCGGCGCACTCGCTCGATGACCGCGCCCCCGCCTGTCACAGGGCGGGGCGCCATCTCGTCTCCCTCCCAAACGGGAAAGGAGACAGTCATGAGGATCTTCGTCGCAGGGGCCACCGGGGCGCTCGGCCGCCGGCTCGTCCCGCTGCTCGTCGCGGGCGGCCACGAGGTGGTCGGGACGACTCGCAGCCCCGCCCGCCGCGAGGCGGTCGAGGAGCTCGGCGCGACCGCGTTCGTCATGGACGCCCTCGACCCGGACGCCGTGGCCGCCGCGGTCGCGGCCGCCCAGCCGGAGGTGGTCGTCCACCAGCTCACCGCCATCCCGCGGGAGCTCGACATGAAGCACTTCGAGCGCTCGTTCGCCGCGACGAACCGGCTGCGCACCGAGGGCACCGACAACCTGCTCGCCGCGGCCCGCGCCGTGGGGGCCCGCCGGTTCGTGGCGCAGAGCTTCGCGCCGGCGATCTACGCCCGGACGGGCGGCCCGGTGAAGTCCGAGGACGACCCGCTCGACGACCGCCCGCCCGCGCAGGCGCGAAGCACGGTGGCGGCGCTCCGCCACCTGGAGGACGCCGTCACCGGGTCCACGCGGCCCGAGGGGGTCGTGCTGCGGTACGGGGGGTTCTACGGTCCGGGGACCAACCTCGGCGACGGGCCGGAGGGGACGATGACCGAGGCGATCCGCAACGGGAAGGTGCCGCTCGTGGGCACGGGCGCCGGCGTCTGGTCGTTCATCCACATCGACGACGCCGCCGAGGCGACGGTCGCGGCGATCGAGGTCGGCCGCCCGGGGATCTACAACGTGGTGGACGACGAGCCCGCGCCGGTGGCGGAGTGGCTGCCGGCGGCCGCCGCGGCGGCCGGGGGCCGGGCGCCCCGGCGCGTGCCGCGCTGGCTCGCGCGGATGTTCGCGGGCGAGTTCGGCGTGATCCAGATGACCGAGGCCCGGGGCGCGTCGAACCGGAAGGCCCGGCAGGAGCTCGGCTGGCGGCCGCTCCACGCGAGCTGGCGCCAGGGCTTCGCGGAGAGCCTCGGGTGACGCCGGCGGCGCAGGGGCTCTACGGGGAACTCCGGCCGGGCGCGTTCGGGATCGCGTACCGGATGCTGGGCAGCGTCGGCGACGCCGAGGACGTGGTCCAGGAGGGGCTCCTGCGCCTCCACCGGGCGATGGCCGAGGGGGAGCCCGTGGAGTCCCCGCGGGCGTACCTCTCGACCGTCGTGACCCGGCTGGCGATCGACCACCTCCGCTCGGCGCGCGTGCGCCGCGAGACCTACGTGGGCGAGTGGATCCCCGAGTCGCTCATCACCGACGAGGCGGACGACCCGGCGCGCCACGCGGAGATGGCGGACTCCCTGTCGATGGCCTTCCTCGTCCTGCTGGAGAGCCTGTCCCCGGAGCAGCGGGCGGTGTTCCTGCTCCGCGACGTGTTCGACTACCCCTACGACCGCATCGCCGCGATCATCGGGCGCTCCGACGCCGCGACCCGCCAGATCGCCGTCCGCGCCCGGCGGCACGTCGAGGAGCGGCGACCCCGCCAGGAGGCGACGCGCGACCGGCGCGACGCCCTCGCCGAGCGGTTCTTCGCCGCCGTCGAGGACGGCGACCTGGAGACGCTGGAGGCCCTGCTGGCCGACGACGTCGCGCTCCACGGGGACGGCGGCGGGAAGGTCCCCGCCCTCGCGCGGGCGCTCTACGGCCGCCGGCGGGTGGCGGGCGCCCTCGGCACCTGGTTCACGGTCGGCCGCCGGGCCGGCGGGTTCGCCCTGGAGCGGGTGGAGGTCAACGGGCAGCCCGGCGCGATCATCCGCACCGACGACGGCGGCGTCCTGGGCGTCTGGTCCCTCGACGTCGGGGACGAGGGGATCGAGGCGATCCGCGCCGTCGTGAACCCCGACAAGCTCGGCCACCTCGGCCGCCTCACCGACGTCGGGCGCCTGCTCGAGCGCGCACGCGAGAATCGGCCCCCGCCCTCCCCCGCCTGAAGGGACCCGCCATGGCCGTGAAGCGGCTGGACAACATGCTCCTCGTCGTGGAGGACCTCGACGCCGTCGTCGCGTTCTTCGTGGAGATCGGGCTGGAGCTCGAGTGGAGCGGCCCCCTGGAGGGCGGCTTCGCCGAGCGCGTCATCGGGCTGGAGGACGTGCGCCAGGACGTCGCCTGGCTCCGGGTGCCCGGCGGGCACGGGGCGATCGAGCTGGTGCGGTTCCACGCTCCCGAGGCGATCCGGTCGGAGCCGGAGGACGCGCCGGTGAACACGCTCGGGTACCGGCGGGCGATGTTCGCGGTGGACGACATCGAGGACGTCGTCGCCCGCCTGCAGGGGATCGGCGCCACGCAGGTCGGCGAGGTCGTGCGGTACGAGGACTCCTACCTGCTCTGCTACATGCGAGGCCCGGAAGGCATCGTGGTGGGCCTGGCCGAGCAACTCACCTGACGTCTCCACAGGCGCGGGGAACGGCGCCGCAGCGCACGCGCCGCCCCACAACCGACCGACGCGGAGCGTGGGTGTCCGGCGTCCGTCCCCGCCGAAGGCGGTGACGCCGTGTGGAAATCGGCGCGGCAGCGACGATTTCTCGCCGACGCCGAGCCGCTAGAGCGAGGCGTTGCGTGGAGTCAGCGCCAGCAGGAGCGCTGCCACAGCACGAACACCCCGGTGAGGTAGTTCAGCGCGTGACGCATGTCCGTCCTATCGGCGCGGAGGCGCCGGAGCGTTAGGGGTGACGACCCCTTCCCGCCGGGAGGACGGGCTCCTCCCGAGGAACTAGAAGATGCGTCCGATGATCTCGATGACCCAGGCGAGCAGGTACACCTGGAGGACGGCCCCGAGGTAGATGCCGATCGCCAGCGCGAAGACGGCGACGGCGCTCAGGCCCCATTTGACGGCGACGTTCACGGGCGGAACCCTACCCACCGCACCGGTCGACCGGAAGGGCACTCCGCGCCCCAGGGGCACCCGGCCCGATCCTGGGGGACGCGTGCCCCGAACCGGGGCCGCCTAGACTGCGCGCGTCCCGTGCACCGACCCGAGGATCACCGATGAGCGAGTCCACCGAGACGGCCGATCGCTGCCGCGAGGCCCTGCTGAGCGCGATCGCGAACCAGGTGGAGCTGGCCCCGAACGCCACCACCCTCCTGCGCCTGGCCGAGGCCTACGCCTGGTGCGTCGCCCCCGGTCAGGACCACGGGACGAGCGAGAGGTCCTGAGCGGCGCGGGCGAGGGCCCGCGTCGCCGGGTGCCCCGGCGCGGCGAGCAGCCGCGGCGGCGGACCCGCCTCCACGATCCGTCCCGCGTCCATCACCGCCACCCGGTCCGCCTGCGCGGCGACGGCCGCGAGGTCGTGGGAGATGAGCAGGTAGGACAGCCCGCGCCGCTGCCGTAGCTCGTCGAGCACCGCCAGGACGCGCGCGCCGGTGGCGGGGTCGAGCGAGGACACCGGCTCGTCGAGCACGAGCGCGCGGGGCTCCAGGGCCAGCGCGCGGGCCAGCGCGACGCGCTGCCGCTGGCCTCCGGAGAGCGTCGCCGGGCGCCGCGAGGCCAGGCCGGGGTCCAGCCCGACGACCTCCATCAGCTCGGGCACCCGCGCGGCCTCCGACGCCCGCCGCTCGGCCCGCGACGACCCGCCCAGGCCGTGGATCCGCATGGGCTCGGCGATCGCGGCGCCAACACTCAGCCTCGGGTCGAGGCTGAGATACGGGTCCTGGAACACCATCTGCACCGTCCGGCGGGCCGCGCGCAGGCCGTCGGGGTCGAGCGCCGCCAGATCGCGGCCGCCGACGGTCACGGCGCCCTCGCTGGGCCGGTCCAGGCGCACCATCATCCGCCCCAGGGTCGTCTTGCCGCTGCCGGAGGCGCCCACGAGGCCCACGACCTCCCCCTCCCCCACGGCGAGGTCGGCCCCGTCGAGGGCGCGCACCTCCCCGGACCGGGCCCGGTGCACCCGCACGACCCCCCGGGCCTCCAGCAGGGGCGGCCCGGCCGGCGCCAGGCGCGGCACGGCGCGCGGCCGGGGCACGGCCGCGACGAGCGCCGCCGTCGCGGGGTGGCGGGGGGCGGCCAGCACCTGCCGCGCGGGCCCCTCCTCCACGACCTGCCCGGCGTCCATCACGACCACCCGGTCGGCGATGCGCGCGACCGCCCCGAGGTCGTGGGTCACGAGCACGACGGCGAGGCCCCCCTCCCGGCGGCGGCGGTCGAGCAGGTCGAGCACCTCCACCTGCACCGGGGCGTCGAGCGAGGCGGTGGGCTCGTCGGCCACCAGCACGCGCGGCCCGGGGGCCAGGGCCATCGCGATGAGCGCCCGTTGGCGCTGCCCGCCCGAGAGGCGATGGGGGTGGTCGTCGCGCACCACTCCCACCTCGGCGAGCGCGGCCGCCGCGCGGGCCCGGGCCTCCCCTCGCCCCATCGGCCGGTGCGCCCGGATCGTCTCGGCCACCTGCTCCCCCACCCGGCGCACCGGGTCGAGGGCCGCGGCCGGATCCTGCGGCACCAGGGCGATCCCGGCCCCGCGCACCCTCCGCAGGGCCTCCCCGCCCGCCGGGACGGGCACCCCGTCCAGCTCGACGGCGCCGCCGGCGTGGCGGGCGGGCGGCGGCACGAGGCCGATGAGCGCGAGCGCGGCCAGCGTCTTGCCGGCGCCGCTGCCGCCCACCACGGCCAGCACCTCCCCCGCGGCGACGGAGAAGCCCACGTCGTCCACCAGCCGGGCGCCGTCCGGCCCCTGCACCCGGAGGCCGCGCGCGACCAGGGCGGGCGGGCTCACCACGGCCGCAGCCTCCGGCGGGCGGCGCCGGTGTCGGCCCGCGGGTCCAGGGCCCGGCGCACGCCGTCGCCCACCAGGCTCACCGCCAGGACGGTCAGGACGACCATGGCCGCCGGGAAGAGCGTGAGCCACGGGCGGTCCTCGATCGTGTCCTGCGCGCCGATCATCAGCCCGCCCCAGGAGAGGGTCTGCTCGGGGTCGAGGCCCAGGGACAGGAACGACAGGCTGCTCTCGGCCAGGATGGCCGTCCCCACGGCGAGCGCGGCGAACGCGGCGATCTCCGGCGTCGCCGCGGGCAGCAGGTGGCGGCCGACGATGCGCCCGCCGCCGGCCCCGGCGGCGCGCGCCGCGTCCACATAGGGCAGCGACGAGGTCCGCAGCGCCGACGCGCGCGTGAGCCGGAAGAGCGGCGGCCAGGACAGCAGGGAGAGGATCAGGACGACCTCGGCCACGCCCACGCTCTCGAAGGTGAGCGACAGGACGATCAGGACCACGAACGCGGGCACGATCAGGAAGAACTCGGTCAGGCGCGACAGCACGCCGTCCACCCAGCCCCGGCGCCAGCCGGCCAGGAGCCCGAGGCCGGCGCCCACGACCGTCGCCGCGGCCGCCGTCGCCAGCCCGATCACGAGGGAGACCCGGCCGGCGACGAGCACGCGGGTCATCACGTCCTCGCCGAGGTCGGCCGTCCCGAACGGGTGCGCCCAGCTCGGCCCCTCGTTCCGCGCCGCGAGGTCCTGCTCGTGGACCCCGTAGGGCGACAGGAGGGGGCCGACAAGGCAGGCGAGTGCGATGACGAGCAGGACGGCGACACCGGCCACACCGGCCGGGCCGAGCCGCGCGAGCGCCGCGCGCGCCCGGCTCACCGGCGCCCCTCGAGGTCGACGCGCGGGTCGAGGGCCGCCTGCAGGATGTCGGCGAGCAGGTTGGCGAGGACCACCGCGATCGCGCCCAGCATC
Source organism: Thermoleophilia bacterium (assembly GCA_050249835.1). Classification (GTDB taxonomy): domain Bacteria; phylum Actinomycetota; class Thermoleophilia; order Miltoncostaeales; family Miltoncostaeaceae; genus Miltoncostaea. The sequence goes on along the minus strand of JBFWPT010000020.1, from coordinate 25,538 downwards.
ACGATGCCCATGGCGACGTTGATGTCCCGGGCGATCGCCGCGTCGCGCAGCAGCAGGCCCATGCCCGGCCACGAGAAGACCGTCTCGGTCACCACCGCGCCGCCCAGCACGGCCCCGAGGTCGAGGGCGGCGAGCGTGATCAGGGGCGTCGTCGCGTTGCGCAGCGCGTGCCCGAGCACCACGCGCCGCTCGGAGAGGCCGCGGGCCCGGGCCGCGGCCACGTGGTCCGAGCCGAGCTCCTCGATCATGGCGCCGCGCATGAAGCGGCTCCACACGGCGACGTTGACGATCGCCAGCGTGAGCACCGGGAGCACCAGGTGCTGCAGGTGGTCGAGGGAGAACAGGTCGCCCTCGTGGTCGAACGAGTACCGCTGCGCCGTGAAGAACACCGTCGCGCCGTCGCCGCCGAGGCGGTCCCAGAGCAGCAGCGAGACGACCATCAGGGCGACGCCCCCGGCGAGCGCGGCCCGCGAGGCGGCCCCGCCGCGCCGCACCCCGGCGAGCGCGGCCAGCGCCACCACGGTGCCCGCCGCGAAGGGGATGATGGCCCAGCCGTGGTCGCGCATCCACACCGCACCGAGCTGCAGGAGCACGCCCGCCACGAACACGGGCGTGGCGAACCCGACGTAGGCGAGGCCGGTGAGCACGTGGTCCGTCGCGGTCCCCTCACGCCGGGCCGAGACGACGCCGATCACCACGGCCAGCACGGCCGAGAGCGCGAGGGCGAGCAGCATCAGCTCGAGGGTCGCCGGGAGGGCGTCCATGATCGGCTCGATGGCGTCCCGGCCGCGGTCCGTGGTGGAGACGCCCCAGTCGCCGCGCAGGAACCCGGTGAGCCACTCCCACCACCCCTGGTACCAGGGCTCGTCGAGGCCCTGCTGCTCGACCAGGCGCGCGATGTCCTCGGCCCGGACGCCGGGGATGCGCCGCAGCCGCGCGACCGGGTCGGCGGCGCGGTAGAGCAGCAGGTACGCCACCAGGCTGGCGGCGAGCAGCAGGGGCACGGCCGCCAGGAGCCGCCGGGCCACGACGCGGCCGATGCGCATCACGGACACCCGGCCGCGGGAGCCCGGCCCGCTACGGCGCCAGCGACCACTCCCCGCTGTTCCAGAACACCTCGGCGAGGCTCGGGTTCTGGCGCACGCCGGCCAGGCCGGCCACGTAGGCGACCGTGTTCGGCTGCTGGTAGAGCGGGATCAGCGGGACCCCCTCGGCGACGACCTCCTGCAGGGTCACCAGGGTCGCGGCGCGCGCGTCGTCGTCGATCTGGCGGTCCGACAGGCGCATCAGGCGGTCGGCCTCGAGGTCGCTCCACCGGTACACGTTCTGGCCCGCGAAGCCGTTCTCCTCCGACGGGATGGCGGCGGTGGCGAGCAGCCCGGTGAGGCTCGGGTCGACCGGGCCGCCGGTGGCGAACATCGTCGCCGTGAAGTCCCCCGTGGCGAGGGACCCGTAGACCCGGTCGGGGCTCTGGGGGCGCGGCACCACGCGGATGCCGGCCTCGGCGGCCTGCTCGGCGAGGAGCCGCGCCGTGGAGACGCGCAGCTCGCTGTCGTTCAGCGTGGCGAGGGGGATCTCGAGGTCCTGCCCGTCCTTCTGGAAGATCCCGTCGCCGTCGCGCGTCCAGCCGGCCGCCTCCAGCTCCGCGGCCGCCGCGGCCGGGTCGTGGGGGTAGCGGTCGTAGGTCGCGGCGAAGCCGAGCTGGAACGGCCGCAGGACGCTCTGGAGCACCGGCGCCTGCCCCTCCAACAGCACGTCCACGATCTCCTGGCGGTCGATCGCCATGGTCAGGGCGCGGCGCACCGCCGGGTCGTCGAGCGGGGCCTGCTGCGTGTTGAGCGCGACGTGCTCGAAGAAGACTGACGGGACGGCCTGCACCTCGACCCCGTCGATGCCGCGGGCGCGGCGGATGAGGGCCGGGTCGGGCGGCGGGCTCGCCATGCCCGCCTGCCCCTGGCGCAGCGCGGTGATGGCCGCCGCCGGACCCTGCAGGAAGTCCACGACGATCCGGGCGACGCCCGGGACCTCGCCCTCGGGCGCGCCCCACCAGTCGGGGTCGGCCTCCAGCACGGCGCGCACGCGCGGCTGGTACTCGCCGAGCGTGAACGGCCCGGAGCCGATGATGCCGCCGTCGTTCCAGACCGTGTTGAAGTCCTCCCCGCGCAGGACGTGCCGCGGCAGGACGTAGCCGCCGGCGGCGACGTTGAAGACCTCGCGCCAGGGGGCGTAGTCGCCGCGGAAGGCGATGGTGAAGCAGGTCGCGGCCGGGCACTCGCCGTCACCGACGGCGCGCCCGGGCGTGATCGCGGTGATCTCCTCCCAGCCGGCGCGGCTCGGGACGGCGTTGTCCGGGTCCATCACGGTGCGCCAGGTGAAGACGACGTCGGCGCTCGTGACCTGCTCGCCGTCGGACCAGCGCGCCTCGGGGTGGAGCCGGTAGGTGACGCGCAGCGGGCCGGTCGCGACGTCGGCGCCGGAGGGGACCGCCTCGGCGAGCTGGGGCACGTAGGCCCCGGTGTCGTCGACCGTCAGCAGCCCCTGCTGGATGTTCGACGCGATGCGCTGGCCCGTGATCGTCGCGCCGTCGGCCAGCATGACGTTGAGGATCGGGGGGATCCCGTCCTCGGCGTCGACGAGGGTCCCGCCGCGCCCGGCGTCGTCATCGTCGCCCGAGCCGCATCCCACGGCTCCGAGCCCCGCCGCGACGAGGGCGAGCGCCACCGCCGCGATCCTCCCCAGATACGTCCCGCGCACAGCCACACCCCGCGCTTCCGAACCGGCCTGGGACCGTACAGGCCTGCGTTACCTCAGTAAACGCAACCCGGCTGGCGGGTGATCTGCGTCACAGCGTCTTCGCCAGGAGGAACGTGGTGACGAAGAAGAGGATCGCCGAGGCGACGGTCACGCGGTCGAGGTTCTTCTCGACGATCGCCGTGGACCCGCCGTACGAGCTCGACGACCCGCCCACGCCGAAGGCGCCGGACAGCCCCGCGTCCTTCCCGCTGTGCAGCAGCACGAGGAAGATCAGCAGGACCGCGTTCAGGGAGTGGAGCACGACGAGGAAGGCGGTCACGGCGGGCACGGTAGCATGGCCACCCGTCGTGGACGACCTCCCGATCCTCAACCCGCCGGCGTTCCCGGACTGCTTCGTGTGCGGTCCCGCGAACCCCGAGGGGCTCGGCCTGGTCATCCGGCGCGACGGCACCGACGCGGTGGCCCGGTACACCCCGCGCACGACGCACATCGGCTGGCCCGAGCGCGTCCACGGCGGCCTGATCGGGATGCTGGTGGACGAGATGCTGGTCTACGCCGGGGCGCCGCACTCCCTCTGGGGCGTGACCGCCAAGGTGCGCTACTGGCTGCGCAAGCCGATCCCGGTGGGCGAGGAGCTCACGCTGCGGGGCCGGCTGGTCCAGAAGAGCGAGCGCGGCTACCGCGCCGTGGTGACGGTCCACCTGCCCGGCGATGTGCTCGCGGCGGAGGGCGAGGGGATGTGCGTCATCCGCCGCCCGCTGCCCGGCGAGCCGTCCCCCGACGCGCCCGCGGAGGCGTAGGCCCCCTACGCGATCGTGCGGGATGGGCCGGACGGCCCGGCCCGCCGATGGGAGGGCGTGACGGCACCCGGCCACGGGCCCCCGCTCGACGAGCGGCTGCGCCGCCTCGAGGCGGCGGCGCGGGCCCGCGCGCGCGGCGACCGCATCGTGGTGCCCGACGCCCGGGCGGCGGAGTGCGAGGTCTGCGGGCGCCCCGAGGTCGCCTGGGGCTCCCTCTGCGACGGCTGCCGCGGGCGGCTGACGGCCGGTGGCGGCCGCGCCCGGTAGCCTGGCCGGCATGGAGATCCGCGCCCGCGACGCCGCCACGCCCTTCGTCACGACCGACGGCAGCACGATCCGCTCATTGCTCGACCTGTCGAACGCCCCGGTCGCCAACCAGAGCCTGGCCGAGGCCACGATCGACGCGGGCGGCTCCACGGTGCGCCACTGGCACCGGGTCGCCGAGGAGATCTACTACATCGTCGAGGGCTCGGCGCTGATGGAGATCGACGGCGAGGAGCGGGAGGTCGGCGTGGGCGACACCATCCTCATCCCGCCCGGCGCCTGGCACGCCATCACGGCCTCCGCCGACGGCCCGGTGCGGCTCCTCTGCTGCTGCTCGCCGCCGTGGTCCGCCGAGGACACGCTCTTCACCTGACGAGCGACCCCGCCCGGCCGCGGGCGCGGGCGTAGGATCGGTCGTCCCGCACCCGCACGAGGAGCCCGCGTGGCCGACCGCCTGATCCGCCTGGGGCACAGCCCCGACCCCGACGACGCGTTCATGTTCTACGCGCTCGCCGACGAGCTCATCCCGACCGACGACTTCCGCTTCGAGCACATCCTGCGGGACATCGAGACGCTGAACGACTGGGCGCGCGAGGGGCGGCTGGAGGTGACCGCCGTCTCGGTCCACGCCTACGCCTACCTGTCGGACACCTACCGGCTCCTGCCGCACGGCGCCTCGATGGGCGAGCAGTACGGGCCGATGGTCGTCGTGCGCGAGGGGGCGGACATCGACCCGGCCGACCTGCCGCGGCTGCGCGTCGCGATCCCCGGGGTGCTGACGAGCGCGTTCCTGGAGCTGCAGCTCGCCGTGGGGCGGATCGCGGACCCGGTCATCACCCCGTTCGACCGCATCCTCGACGTCGTCGAGGCGGGCGAGGTGGACGCGGGCCTCGTCATCCACGAGGGCCAGCTCACCTACGAGACCCAGGGCCTGGTGAAGATCCTCGACCTGGGCGAGTGGTGGCACGAGCTCACCGGGGGGCTGCCGCTGCCGCTGGGCGCGAACGCCGTGCGCCGGGACCTGGACGAGGGCGACACCATGCCGCGCCTCTCCCGCCTGCTGCGGGCGAGCATCGCCTACGGCCTGGAGCACCGCGAGGGCGCCCTGGCGCACGCCGAGCAGTTCGGCCGGGGCCTCGACAACGAGCTCGCCGACCGCTTCGTCGGCATGTACGTCAACGAGCGGACGCTCGACTACGGCGAGGACGGCCGCCTGGCGGTGGCGGAGCTGCTGCGTCGCGGCCACGAGGCCGGGCTGGTGCCGACCGCGCCGCGGGTCGACTTCGTCGAGGACTAGCGCCGGGCTCGCGATGGAGCGCGACTGGGAGCGGGAGATCGACGCGTGGACCGAGCGGTTCCGCGCGGTCGACGACCCTCCCGAGCCGTTCGCCACCGCCCTGCGCGAGGGCTGGACGCCCGAGGCGCGGGCGCGGCTGGCCGCTGAGGCCGAGGCCTACGCCTCCTCCCAGCGCTCGCTGCTCGCGCAGGTGGGGGCGGCCGGGATGGACCTCGTGCGCCTCGACTGCAAGGCCGGGTCGTGCGGGGTCTGCGCCAAGTACTGCGGCAAGGCCTTCACGCTGACCGGGGAGACCGAGGGCCTCCCCCCGCCCCCGCCGCTGCCGATCTGCCCGGCGTGCCGGCACACGCTCAACCTGCTCACGCCGTTCTTCATGCAGAGCATGGGCCTGGACCTCGACGACCTGGTCGCCGAGGCCCAGCCCTTCGTCGACTGACGGGTTACTCGACCGTGAGGGTGCCGGTCATGCCGGCCGCCTCGTGGCCCGGCACCTCGCAGTAGTACTCGTACTCGCCCGCGGGGAGCTCGACGGTCAGGTCCGCGGTGGCGCCGCCCTGGATCGTCTCGGACGGCGGCGTGTCGACCGACCCCCCGCGCACCGCGACGTTGTGCGGCACGGACGAGTCGTTGCGGAGGGTGATGGTCACCTCCCCGGCGCTCGTGGTGAGCGTCGTCTGGGTGAAGGCGAGCTGGCCCGACGGGTCGGCGTCGAGCTCCAGGGCGGAGCCCCCGGCGGGGGCCGTCCCGGTGGTCGCGGTCGTGTCCGCCGCGGTGGTCGCCGGAGCCGTCGTGGCGGGGGGCGCCTCCTCGGTGTCGGACGAGTCGTCGTCCCCGCCGCACCCGGCCACGCCGAGGGCGAGGGCCGCGAGCGGCGCGGCGACGAGGGCCAGGGCACGGCGTCTGCGCATGGGTTCTCCTCGGTTCGCGGGAGTGGTGGGCCCGGTTCCTCTCCTCGGCCACCATCCCACGCCCCGGGGCCCCGGGGCCATCCCCCCGGTGAGGGGCTGGTCCTCTAGACCACGTGCACGGCGTGGGCGGCCGCGGGCGGCACCTCGACCACACGCCCGCCGTCCACGCGCACCGAGATGGGGCCGCCGAACGGCGCGTGGCCGAGCACCTCGACGCCGGCGTCCGGCACGAGCCCCCGCTCGGCGAGGAACCGCAGCAGCGCGTCGTCACGGTCGTCGACGCGCGCCACGACGGCCTCCGCGCCCTCGTCCAGCTCGGACAGGCGGCGCGAGGGGGTGGTGGCGACGTGCCCGGCGCTGGTCGGGATGGGGTGCCCGTGTGGGTCGCGCTCGGGGTGCCCGAGCGCCTCGGCGATGCGGTCCGCGAGGGCCACCGAGACGTGGTGCTCCAGCACCTCGGCCTCCCGGTGCACCTCGTCCCACGGCATCCCGAGCCGCGTGGCGAGGTAGGTCTCGAGCAGCCGGTGGTGGCGGATGACCTCCAGGGCCGCCTGCCGGCCGGCCTCGGTCAGCTCGACCCCCTGGCGCTTGACCTGGGTGGCGTACCCGAGCCCGTCGAGCTTCTTCAGCATGTTGCTCGCCGAGGCCGTCGTGACGGCGAGCGCCTCGGCGACCTGCGAGGTCGTGACGGGGCCGGCCTCCTCGGCCTGCTCGTCGAGCTGGTAGATCGCCTTCAGGTAGTCCTGAACGGCGGGGCTAGGACGATCCAAGGGTGCTCTGCTCCGTGGCCGGGACGCTGCCGTGATGGTACCCGGCTCCCCCCTCCCGGGGATTGAACCGGCCTACCATGGGCATCACACCCACATCTTGCGCCCGTTCTTAGTGGCCCATAACAAAGGGCTGCCACAGTGGCCGCCATGGCCATCGCCCTCTCGGAACTCCGCCCCAACGGCCTCCGGAGCTCCGGCGTGAGGAGCGCGGGACGAGTGGCGCTCTCGCGCATGGATCTCTTCGCCGGACTCCCCGAGCGTGACCTGACGCTCCTGGACAGCCGTCTCCCCCTGGTCCGCTGGCCCCGCGGGGCCGCGATGCCCGAGCCGCTGAGCCGCTCGGACCACCTGTTCGTGGTCCGCGACGGTCGCCTGGCGCTGTTCGAGAGCACCGCCCCGGGCCACGAGATCATGATCTCCCTGCTCGACGCGGGGGCGATCTACTCCACCCTCGGCGACGCGCCGGCGGCGAGCGTCTCGGCGCTCGAGGACTCGGCGGTCTCGCCGCTGTCCGGCCGCGCGATCGAGGGGCTCATCGCCCGCTACCCGCGTCTCGGCCGCAACCTCGCCGAGCTGCTGTCGGACCGCGTCGCGATGCTGCGGGAGACCGTCGCCCTGGTCAGCGAGATGCGGGTCGAGGACCGCCTCCGGGCGCGCCTGCACCAGCTCGCCGACCGCTTCGGCGTCGCGACCCCCGCCGGCGTGGAGCTGCGGCTCGACCTCACGCACGCGCAGTGGGCCTCGCTCGTCGGCGCCTCCCGGGAGGCCGTGACGACCGCGTTCTCCAAGCTGCGCGGCAGCGGCGCGGTCGAGATGGACGGCCGCTCCATCACCATCCCGTGGGAGGTCGTGCGCGCGCGCGAGGAGGCCGTGGGCCTCGCCGCCGCGAACGAGGCCTGACCTCCCCGCCCTGGCCGCGGCGCTCGCCGCGGCGGGGGCATGCCTGATCGCGCCGCCTGCCGGTGGCGCCGCCCCGGACGGCGGGCCGGCCGCGCACGACGCCGTGCTCGGCCGGTCCGCCGAGGGTCGTCCCGTCCGGGTCACCGTGATCGGCGACCGGGACGCCCCGGTCCGCGTGCTCGTCGTGGGGGCGATCCACGGAAACGAGCCCGCGGGCATCGCCGTCGCGGAAGCGCTCCGGCGCCGTCCGCCGGACCTGCCCGGCGTCGCCCTGTGGGTCGTCCGGGACCTGAACCCGGACGGGACCGCCGCCGGCACCCGCCAGAACGCGCGCGGGGTCGACCTGAACCGCAACTTCCCGGCGCGCTGGAGGGCCCAGGGACGGCCGTTCGACACGTACCACGCGGGCGCCCGGCCGCTGTCGGAGCCCGAGTCGCGGCTGGCCGCGCGCCTGGTGCGCCGCCTGCGGCCGGACCTGACGGTCTGGTACCACCAGGCGCTGCGGCTGGTGGACCTCGGCACGGCGGGGCGGCCCGCCCTCCCCCGCCTCTACGCCCGGCTCTCCGGGCTGCCCGCGCAGCGCCTCGGGTTCCTGCCCGGCGTCGCGACGCGGTGGCAGAACCGGGTGGTGGGCGGGTCGGCGTTCGTCGTGGAGCTCCCGGGCGGGCCGCTGTCGCAGGCCGCGGTCGCGCGCCACGCGCGGGCCCTGGCGCGCACGGCGCTCGCGGCGGCCCGGTAGGGACCCCCTGGTCCGGAGGCGGCGCCCGCGCGTAGCCTCGGGTGGATGACCCGTCGCGCGCTCGCCCTGCTCGTCGCCCTCGCCGCCGTCCTGGCGGCCGCCGGGTGCGCGGGCGGCGACGACCCCGGTGCGGCGGTCCCGGATCCCGCGACGCGCGGCGCCCCGGTCCTCCCGGCTTCCATCGAGCTCATCGACGGCGCGCGGCTGCCGGCCTCACGCCTGGAGGGACGGGTGGTGCTCGTGGTGAACACGGCGAGCCGGTGCGGATTCGCGCCGCAGTTCGCGGACCTGGAGGCCCTCAGCGCGGCCCGCAGCGGGGACGGGCTGACCGTGATCGGCTTCCCGAGCGACGACTTCGCCCAGGAGCTGGACGCCGCCGCCGACATCGCCGCGTTCTGCGAGCTGAACTACGGCGTGCGGTTCCCGATGGCGGCTCCCGGCCGGGTCACCGGCCCCGGCGCCCAGCCCCTGTTCCGCGCGATGGCGGCCCGGGGCGGTGCGACGGGCCGGGAGCCCGACTGGAACTTCACCAAGTACGTGCTCGACCGGAGGGGGCGCCTGGTGGCGCGGTTCCCCTCCTCGGTCGGGCCCGACGACCCCCGTCTTACCGGGGTCGTCGACCGGCTCCTCGCGGAGCCGGGGGACGTCTGAGCCGGCTAGCGGCGGATCCAGGTCGCGGCGAGGGCGGAGTTGGCGGCGACGAGGGTGGCGACGGTGGCACCGGCGACGTAGAGCGCGATCATGTGACGACGCATGTGGTGTAAGCTCTCCGTGTTAGAGGGGACATTCCGGTGTGAGGCCCGGGTTGCCCCCTCTATCGGTGTCCGGGATCGATTCCTTACCGGCGGTGCCACGGGGTGTCGTAGGCAATGTCTCGCCGCGCGCTGAGCACCCCCCTCTGCCGGGCCCTGGGGATCTCCCATCCCGTGTTGCTCGCCGGCATGGCCGGCGGGCCCACGACCCCCCAGCTCGTCGCCGCGGTGTCGGAGGCGGGCGGGCTCGGCGCCTTCGGCATCACGGGCATGTCGCTCGACGGCGTGACGGCGGCGGTGACGGAGGCGCGCCGGCTCACGTCGCGGCCGATCGCGGTGAACGTGCAGGTGGCCCCGGCGACCGCGCCGGACCCCGCGGGTGGCGACCCCCGCCCGGTCATCGCGCGGATGCGGACCGAGATCGGGCTGCCGGCGGAGACGCCCGCCGCCCCCTCGCCGGCCACCGCCCGCGAGCTGGTCGCCGCCGGCCTCGCCGCCGGCGCCGATGTGGTGTCCGTGGGTCTCGGGGATCCGGCGTCGGTGGCTGACCTCGCCCGGGAGGCGGGGGCCCCGGTCCTGGCGATGGCCTCCTCCGTGGCCGACGCGGTCCGCTCGGTGGAGTCCGGCGCGGACGTGATCGTGGCCCAGGGGTCGGAGGCCGGAGGGCACCGCTCGACGTTCGAGGTCCCCGCCGACGGCTCCGTCGCCCTGGTCGGCACCTTCGCCCTCGTGCCGCAGGTGGTCGCGGCCGTGGACGTGCCGGTCGTCGCCGCGGGGGCGATCATGGACGGCCGCGGCCTGGCCGCCGCGCTCGCGCTGGGGGCGCAGGGCGTGCAGATGGGGACGCGCTTCCTGGTCGCCGCCGAGGCCGGCACCCCGGACGGCTACCGCCGGAGGGTCTCCGCGGCGCGCGACACCGACACCGTCATCACCCGCGCCGTGTCCGGCCGGCCGGCACGCGGGATCCGCAACCGGCTGATCGACGTCCTGGAGGCGGAGGGGCCGCCCGCCCTCGGCTACCCCGCCCAGGCGGGGGCGAGCATCGACATGCGCAGCCACGCCTCACGGACGGACGAGCCGGAGTTCATGGCCCTCTGGGCCGGTCAGGCCGCCGGGCTCGCGGGCGCGCCGATGCCCGCAGCGGAGATCCTCCGCGCCACCCTGGACGAGGCGGTCGCCGTCATCGGATCCCTCTCCTCGCTGGCGGAGTAGCCCGGCACCTCACCCCGTCACGGCGGGGGCGACCCGGCACGGCGCGAAGACGCGCGCGGTGGAGCGGGTGCGGCCCCCGTTCGCGCTCGTGCCGGTGAGCCCGTTGGTGAAGGCCCCGCAGCCGTCGCCCCGCACCCGGAAGGTGACGACCGCCCGGCGCTGGGTGTCGAGCACGCCCAGGCGCCAGCACAGACGGGCCCCGCGCATCTCGGGCGAGCCGGGCGCGTGGATCAGGGCCAGCCCGCGCGGCACGCTGTCGCACACCCGGACGCCGCGCGCCGACGCGAACCCGAGGTTGTAGGCCCAGAGCCGGAACCGGACGCGCCCGCCGGGCCGCACCACGTCGCGGCCGATGACGCTCTTGCGCACCTGCAGTCGCGCGCGCTCCGGCACCCCGGGAAGGCCGCCGTCCGGCTCCGTGTCGTCGAGCACGAACGGCGGAGGCTCCGTGGGCCGGGGTTCGGGCTCGGGATCGACGTCCGGGTCGGGGTCGGGCACCGGCTCGGGGTCGGGGTCGGGATCGGGTCGATCGACGGGGGGACCGGGCGGATCGACGCCCGGGTCCGGCAGGCAGATGCGGTCCGGCGGGTGGGGGAGCGTCGCCCCGTCCCCGGTGAGAGCCCCGGCGATGATGGTGCCGCCGAACTGGGTGCCGCTCGGGAGGGTGAACGCCGCGCGGGGCGCGAGGACGCTCCCCTGCCAGGTCATCCCCGGCCCGATCTGGACGGTGCGCGCGCCCGGGAGGTTCCACAGCAGCGAGCGGCGCAGCGCCTCCAGGTCCTCGCTCGGCGCCTGATCGCCGAACTGGACGAACGCGCTCCCATTCCAGAACTCGACGGATGAGGTGGGGACGGTCGTGGTGCCGTAGGCGGAGCCGAGGACGTTGACCAGCGCGGAGGAGCCGACCGGGACGCGCACCTGGATCCGTTGCGCCTGCTGCAGGCGGCTCGCCCGGATGCGGAAGACGTTCAGGCCGGCGTCCTCGCCGGTGAAGGTGAGGGCGCCGTACTCCGGCCCGCTCACCACGCCGTTCGGCGCCAGCTTCCGCCAGGCGACGGAGCGGCGTCGCGCCTCCTGGAAGTAGGCGTCCAGGTCCAGGCCCCGGCGCGTGATGGTCCCGTTGGGCGCGCCCGCGTTGCCCGTGAGGGTGCCGCCGTAGGTGATGCTCCGTTGTTGACCCCGACGTTGGTGGCGCTCAGATCGCCGCCGGCGGCGAGGTCCACGCGCGAGCCGTCGACCGGGAATCTGCTCGCGACGCCGAAGTTGGTGAGGGTGACGTCCCCGCCGGCCGCGATGCGCCCCTGGCTCTCGGAGTTCGACTGCACGACGTCCCCGTGGGCCACGATCGTCCAGTCGACTGCGGGGCCGAGCGGATCGGCGACGCAGGCGTCCGCCTCCTGGGCGCGCGCCTCCTGCGGATCGACGGGGACCGGGAGGGCCAGGGCGCCCGCGACGACCACCGCGAGGGCGAGGACGCGCCGGATGGAGGGGCGAGCGGCCATGAGGGACGCGCGTCCGGCGAGGTTCGGCCCCACCGACGCCAGGGCGACCCTTTACCCCCGTGGCGAGCGCGTCAACGCCATCGGAGCGGAGACCGGGCCCCCGACCCTAGGCCGATCCGGCGCACGGGTCCGCACCCACCCGTGCCGGTTCCGTGCCGTCTCCCCCCGCTCGTCCGTCACCACGACTGATCGCCCGGCGGCCGATCAAGTGATCGCCGACCCCCCGGCGCGGGGTCCCGGTCAGGCGGCGGTCACAACCATGGATTTCGCCCGTCCGGAGGGGGTCTGCCTCCCGAAGACCCCCTCCGGATCGGGCTCCCTCACCCGCGCGGCAGCTCGGGTGTGGGCTCGTCCGCCGCGCCGTCGGGGGGCGCGGCGATCTTGGGGAGCGCGACCAGCACCAGGGCGACCCCGGCGAGGACGCACGCGGCGGCGGTGAAGAGCCAGCCGTAGCGGCCGCCGTCGTCCTGGACGGTCAGCACGGCGACGCGGACGAGCAGGGCGCCGCCCGCCAGGAGCAGGGCGAGCCCCGCGGAGGGGGCCAGGCGGCGGCGCATCACGGGCGGCCCGCCGTCCCACCGGCCGGCAGGGGGGAGGCCTCCTCCAGCCGGGCGTCCCAGGCGTCCAGGTCGCGGCGGGAGTGGACCCCGGACTTCCGCAGGATCGACTGGGCGTGGGTGCGGACGGTGTGCCACGACACCCCGAGGCGCTGCGCGATCTCCTTGTAGGTGAGCCGCTGGCGCATCAGGCGGAGCACCACCCGCTCCTGCTCGGTGAGCGTGTCGGGACGCGCGCCCCGCCGCGACGGGCGGGCGGGGGCGCCGGCGACGCCGAGGGCGTCGAGGAGCGCCTCCACGACGGCCTCGCGGGTCCAGGTCGGGAGCAGGCAGCCGCTCGCGCCGGCGGCGAGGGCGCTGAGCTGAGCCTCGGCGCCGTCGTCGGGGAGCGCGAAGACCATCCGCGTGCCGGGGTGGTGGTGGCGCACCTCGGCGGCCAGCTCGGCACCCGGGGCGTCCGCCAGGGCGTGGTCGATCACGACGAGCGCGACGGGCGCCGCGTCGAGGCGCGCGAGCGCCGCGTCGACCGTGTACGCGCACCCCGGCTCCAGGGGCGGGACGGTCAGGAAGGAGGCGATCCCGGCCGACCAGGCCGGGCTGCGGCTAGCGATGAGCACCCTCACGGGGGCCTGTGGCACCGACACCATCCTTGGCACAACGCCGTCGAGCACGGGACCGCCCCGCGGAGGGAGGCCCGGGGCACCCCTCTCATCGGCAGGGCGCGCCGCGGGCACAACCCCCTACGGGTCGGCGGGGAGGCCCCTCAGCTCGCCGACGGCGACGGTGAACTCGGTGACGGCCTGCTCGGCGTCCACCGGGCTGCCCGCCTGGGCGGCGGACACGACGAGGCTCATGGAGTCGATGACGTCCTCGAGCGCCGCGGCGGCGGTCGCGCGCTGATCCTCCAGGCGGGCGTCCTCCAGCCGGGCCGCGGCGAGCCGCTGCGCGTAGCGGTCCGTGCGGGCGAACTCCTCCTCCAGGGCGGGCGCCGCCGCGACCAGGCGGGCCCGGCGCGCCTCGGGACCGACCTCGGCGAGGTAGGCGGAGAAGGCGTTCACGGCGTCCTTGGCCGCGGCGCTGTCGGCGAGGTACTGCTGCGGCGAGATCGCCGTGCCCTCCTCGAGCGGGGCGGTCGAGGGGGCGGCCGACGTGTCGTCGCCGCCGCAGGCCGTCGCCGTCAGGGCGACGAGGGCGATCAGCGCGAGGAGAGGGAGGAGGCGGCGGATGGCAGCGTCCGGAGCGAGTTGAGGAACGGGTCGACGGCGTCGGGCAGGGCGGCGCGCGCCCTCACCGAGGCCAGGCCGTCCGCGATGGCGGGCCCGCCGCCGGGGGCGGGGGCGAGCGCGTCGGCCGCCGTCTGCATGCGCGGCACCATACGCGCGTAGGCCGCGGCCAGGCGCTGACGCTGGCGCCGCAGGGAGGGATCGCCCAGCCGCAGGCCGCGGAACTCGGCCAGGCGGCGGCGCGCCGAGGTCACGAGGTCCTGCAGGCGCTCGCGCGACGGCGTCGTCTGGTCCGGCCGCCGGGCGCGCTCGGAGATCGTCGCGGCCATCCGCGACGGCGGGTCCATCAGGCGCTCCACCGCCGACACGTACTCGGACGGGGTGACCGTGGCGACCGGCGGGGCCGACTCGGAGCAGCCGGCGGCCAGGCACGCGAGGGCGGCGCCCACGGCGAGCGCGACGGGCGGGCGGGGCGCCATCGGGCGATGCTACCTCACCGAAACAGACGGCCGGGACGCCGCGGGCGTGGGCTATCCTCGCCCGGTGAATCCGGCCGGCATCCCGCTCGCCCTCTCCTACGACGACGTCCTCCTCGTCCCCCGGCGGAGCACCATCGGGTCGCGGTCCGACGTGGACGTCGCCACGCGGCTCACCCGCAACCTGCGCCTCGCGGTGCCGATCGTGTCCGCCAACATGGACACGGTCACCGAGACGGACATGGCCGTCGCGATGGCCCGGGCCGGCGGCATCGGCATCGTCCACCGCTTCCTCACCGTGGAGGAGCAGGTGGCCCAGGTCGCCCGCGTGAAGCGCGCCGAGGCGTTCGTCATCGACGACCCCCACACCGTCCGCCCCGACGCGACGCTCGCGGAGGCGCGGGAGACCGCCGCCGCCCTCGGGGTGAGCTCGCTCGTCGTCACGGGCCCGGACGGCCGCGTCGAGGGCCTCCTCACCAGCCGCGACGTGCTGCTGCGCGACGACCCCGCCCAGCCCGTGCGCGAGATCATGACCCCGCGCGAGCGCCTCGTCACCGGGACCCCCGAGACGACGGCCGGCGAGGCCGCCCGGCTCATGCGCGACGCCCGCGTGGAGAAGCTGCCCCTCATCGACGACGGGGGCCGCCTCGCCGGCCTCATCACGCTCCGCGACCTGATGCAGCGTTCCCGGCGACCCGAGGCCACCACCGACGACCGCGGCCGGCTGGCCGTGGGGGCCGCCATCGGCGTCCGCGGCGACTACCTGGAGCGCGCGCGGGCCCTGCAGGACGCGGGGGCCGACGTCGTGGTGCTCGACATCGCCCACGGCCACGCCGAGCACGCCGTCGCGGCCATCGGGGCCGTCCGTGACGCCCTCGGCGGCGCCACCGACATCATCGCCGGCAACGTCGCGACGGCCGAGGGCGCCCGCGACCTGGCGGAGGCCGGCGCCGACGGCGTGAAGGTGGGCGTCGGGCCGGGGTCCGTCTGCACCACCCGGGTCGTGGCCGGCGTCGGGGTCCCGCAGCTCTCCGCGGTCATGGAGTGCGCCGAGGCGTGCGCGCCCTACGACGTCCCGGTCATCGCCGACGGCGGCATCCGCTTCGGCGGCGACGTCGCGAAGGCGATCGCCGGCGGCGCCGAGACCGTCATGGTCGGCAATCTGCTCGCCGGCACGCCGGAGAGCCCCGGCCTCGCCGTCACGCGCGACGGCCGGCGCATGAAGGTGTTCCGCGGCATGGCCTCCAGCGCCGCGGCCAACGCCCGGCGGGCCATCGACGCCGAGGACGACGACACCGAGTTCACGCCCGTCGTCGCCGAGGGCGTCGAGGCCGTGGTCCCGCTCCGCGACGCCGTCGCCGTGGTCGTCCACGGCCTCGTCGGCGGGCTGCGCTCGGGCATGAGCTACTCCGACAGCCGTACGATCCCCGAGTTCCACAGGTCCGCCCGCTTCGTGCGGATCACCCCCGGGGGCCTGCGCGAGAGCCATCCGCACGACGTCAGTTACTGACCCCGGAAGGAGCCCCGTGGCCACGACGCTCGCAGCGCCCGAGCTGGCGATCACCACCGTACGGACCCTCGCCATCGACGGCGTGCAGAAGGCCAACAGCGGCCATCCCGGCGCCCCCATGGGGCTCGCGCCGGTCGCGTGGACGCTGTTCTCGAAGCACCTCCGCCACGACCCCGGCGACCCGGCGTGGCCCGGCCGGGACCGCTTCGTCCTCTCCGCCGGCCACGCGTCGATGCTGCTCTACTCGCTGCTGCACCTCAGCGGCTACGGCCTGCCGCTGGAGCAGCTCGAGCGGTTCCGCCAGCTCGGCTCCGAGACCCCGGGGCACCCGGAGCGCGGCGACACGCCAGGCGTCGAGATCACCACCGGCCCGCTCGGGCAGGGCTTCGCCAACGCGGTCGGCTTCGCCCTCGCCGAGGAGATGCTCGCGGCCCGCTACAACCGGCCCGGCCACGACATCGTCGACCACCGGACGTGGTTCATCTGCTCCGACGGCGACCTGATGGAGGGCATCTCGCACGAGGCCGCCTCCATCGCCGGGCACCTGCGGCTGTCGAAGCTCGTCGGCATCTGGGACGACAACCGGATCTCGCTCGACGGCCCCACCTCACTCTCGTTCGACGAGGACGTCGCGGCCCGGTTCGCGGCCTACAACTGGCGGGTGCTGCACATCACCGACGGCAACGACGCCGAGGAGATCGACACCGTCCTCACGGACGCCGCCACCTCCGACGGGCGCCCCACCCTGGTCTGCTGCCGCACCCACATCGGCTTCGGGTCCCCCAACAAGCAGGACACGTCGTCCGCCCACGGCTCGCCGCTCGGCCCCGACGAGGTCGTGCTCACCAAGCGCGCGTACGGCTGGCCGGAGGACGCGCAGTTCCTCATCCCGGACGAGGTCGCCGCCTGGGCCGGCGAGCTCCGCTCCCGGGGCGCGGACGCGAAGGCCGGCTGGGAGGCCGCCGTCGCGGCCTACGCCGAGGACTTCCCCGCCGAGGCGGCCGAGTTCGCCCGGACGACCGCGGGCCTGCTCCCGGACGGCTGGGAGTCCGCGCTGCCGCAGTTCGAGACCGGGAAGAAGATCGCGACCCGCGCGTCGGCGGGCCAGGCGCTCAACGCCTTCGCCGCGGCTATCCCCGAGATCGTGCAGGGCGCCGCGGACCTCTCGTCGTCCACGAGCACGACCCTCAAGGACATGGGGGTCGTCAGCCCGGGCGAGTTCGCCGGCCGCAACCTCTACTACGGCGTCCGCGAGCACGCCATGGGGGCCATCACCAACGGCCTCGCGGCCCACGGCGGCCTGCGCCCGGTGTGCTCCACCTTCTTCACGTTCTCGGACTACATGAAGAACACGCTGCGGCTCGCCTCGCTGATGCGGCTGCCGTCGGTGTTCGTCTTCACCCACGACTCGGTGGCGCTGGGAGAGGACGGCCCGACCCACCAGCCGATCGAGCACCTCGCCGCGCTGCGCGCGATCCCGGGGCTCGTCACCATCCGCCCCGCCGACGCCTCCGAGGCCGCCGCCGCCTGGCGCGTGGCCATCGCCCGCACCGACGGCCCCACCGCGCTCGTGCTGAGCCGCCAGGGGCTGCCGACCCTCCCGGGCGAGCCGCCCGTCGAGCGCGGCGGCTACGTCGTGGCCGACGGGGACGACGTCGCGCTCCTGGCGACCGGGTCCGAGGTGTCGCTGGCCCTCGAGGCCCGCGATCTGCTCGCCGCCGGCGGGATCGCTGCCCGGGTCGTGTCCATCCCCTCGTTCGAGCTGTTCCGCGCCCAGGACGACGCGTACCGCGAGTCCGTCCTGCCGGCGTCGCTCACGGCCCGCGTCGCGGTCGAGGCGGCGAGCCCGTTCGGGTGGTCCGAGTGGACGGCGGGCGGGCCGGTCGTCGCGATCGACCGCTTCGGCGTCTCGGCGCCCGGCGAGCAGGCGATGGAGGCCCTGGGCATCACGGCGGAGGCCGTCGCGGCGGCCGCGACCGCGCAGGCGCGGAGCTGAGACCGGATACCTTCACCCTCGACTTCACGGTGAGACTGACCCCATGAGCAGCACCACCACGGACGGGCCCGACCCCCTCGCCGCGCTCGCGCGGGACGACCTGCGGCTGGCCCGGACCCCGCCGCCCGCGGTCATCGTGATCTTCGGCGCCACGGGCGATCTCACGCAGCGCAAGCTCGTCCCGGGCCTCTACTCGCTGGCCGCCCAGCAGCTCCTGGCGCCCGAGACGGCGGTCGTCGGCGTCGCGCGCTCGGACCTCACCGACGACGAGTTCCGGGCCCGCATGCGGAAGGGCGTCGAGGAGCACGGCCGCGTGCCGCTCGACGAGGGCGTCTGGGAGGGGTTCGCCCGCCGCCTCCACTACCGGTCGGTCCCCTCGGGAGACATGGAGGCCTACGGCCGGCTCAAGGAGCTCATCGAGGACCACGACGCCCGGCACGGCACCCGCGGCAACCGGCTCTTCTACCTGGCGACCGCCCCGGACCTCTTCCCGGACATCGCCGAGAACCTCGGGCGGGCCGGCCTCGCGGACGAGGGCGACGACGGCGAGCGGTTCGCCCGCCTCGTGGTCGAGAAGCCCTTCGGCCACGACCTGGCGACCGCGCGGGAGCTCAACCACCGCCTCAACGCGGTCTTCCGCGAGCGGCAG
The DNA here is from genome assembly GCA_050249835.1 of Thermoleophilia bacterium. Taxonomy (GTDB): domain Bacteria; phylum Actinomycetota; class Thermoleophilia; order Miltoncostaeales; family Miltoncostaeaceae; genus Miltoncostaea. Next base: position 7,229 of record JBFWPT010000020.1, on the reverse strand, counting down.
GTCTACCGGATCGACCACTACCTGGGGAAGGAGACGGTCCAGAACCTGCTCGTGCTGCGGTTCGGCAACGCGATCTTCGAGCCGATCTGGAACCGCCGGTACGTCGACCACGTCCAGATCACCGTCTCCGAGGACCTCGGCGTAGGGTCGCGGGGCGGCTACTACGACGAGAGCGGCGCCCTGCGGGACATCGTGCAGAACCACATGCTCCAGGTCCTCTCGATCGTCGCGATGGAGCCCCCGGCCCGCTTCGAGAGCCGCGACGTGCGCGACGAGAAGGTGAAGGTGCTGCGCGCGATCCCCGAGTTCGACGCGCACTCGGCCTCCCGCGACGCGGTGCGGGGCCAGTACGGGCCGGGCTGGATCGGCGGCGCGCGCGTCCCGGGCTACCGCCAGGAGGCCGGCGTCGACCCGGCCTCCGAGACCGAGACCTACGTCGCCATGCGGGTCATGGTCGAGAACTGGCGCTGGTCCGGTACGCCCTTCTACCTCCGCACCGGCAAGCGCCTCCCCCGCCGCACCACCGAGGTGTCCATCCACTTCAAGGCCGCGCCGCACATGCCGTTCGCCTCGACCGCCGTCGAGACCGTCGCCCCCAACCTGCTCACGCTGCGCATCCAGCCCGACGAGGGCGCCTCCCTGCGCTTCGTGGCGAAGGTCCCGGGGCCCCAGATCGACCTGCGGCCGGTGTCGATGGACTTCGCCTACGGCAACTCCTTCCTGCGGAGCAGCCCCGAGGCCTACGAGCGCCTGCTGCTCGACGCGCTGCTCGGCGACTCCACCCTGTTCACGCGCTGGGACGAGGTCGAGCGGGCCTGGGAGATCCTCGACCCCCTCATCGCCCACTGGTCGGCGACCACGGCGCCCTTCCCGGACTACGATGCGGGATCGTGGGGTCCGGAGGCCGCGGACGCCATGATGGCCCGCGACGGAAGGGTGTGGCGGCGGCTGTGAGCGAGAGCGCCGTGCGCGAGGACTGGAATGGGACCGGGGTCGCGATCGGGGACGTGCTCGACCGTCTCGCGGCGCAGCGCCGCCCGGCCGAGGGCGCGCCCGCGGTGGGGCTCACGGGCGTCCTCAACCTGCTCGCGTACGCGCCCGGCCCGGCCGACCTGGAGATGATGAGCTCCACCATCGAGCGGCTCGCCGACCGGCAGCCCTCCCGCGCCGTGCTGCTCACCGAGGCGCCCGGCGGCGACGGCATCGACGCCACCGTCTCGACGAGCTGCCGCCTGGCCTCCGACCGCTCCGGCGTCGCCCTCGAGACCATCGTGCTGACGCTCCACGGCGAGGCGATCGAGGGCGCCGCCAGCGCCGCCGTCCCCCTCCTGCGGCCCGACCTCCCCACCGTCCTCTGGTGGCCGGGCCCTCCCTCCGCCGGCGCCGACGGGCCCCTCGAGCGGCTGGCGGGGATCGCGGACCGGGTGGTCACCGAGGCGGGCCGCGCGCCGGGCGACACGGGCCTGCGGGCCCTGGCGCGGTGGGTGCCGGGGGCGGCCCCCGCCGTCACGGACCTGGCCTGGGCGCACATCACCTCCTGGCGCCAGCTCATCGTGCAGATGATCGACGAGGCCGCCCTGGAGAGCCTGCGCGGCGGGCCGTCCACCGCCACGCTCACCCACGCAGCCGCCGAGCCCGACGCCGGCACCCTGCTGCTCGCCGGATGGCTGCGCGAGGTGGTCGGCGAGACGCTCGCGATCGACCTGCGCCCCGGCGAGGGCGACGCGCCCTGGGGGCCGGTGTCGATCGGCCTGGTGGGGGCCCTGTCGGGCCGCCACATGGAGATCGAGCGCGTCCCCGGCCGGCAGGCCGCGGCGGTCTGCGTGACCGAGGCCGACGGTACGACCCGCCGGCGCGTGCTGCCGCTGCCGGACGCCGACCGGGCCCGCCTCCTGGCGGGCGAACTGGAACTGCAACGCCGTGACCGGGCCTTCGAGCGCGCCCTCGCACGAGCCGCCGCCCTGGAGACAGCATGAGCCCCAATCCCGAGCCCGAGATCAAGGTGGTCCGGGACATGACGGCCCTCGCCGACGAGGCGGCGGCCCGCGTCGAGAGGATCGCCCTGGAGGCCCGCGCCGGCACCCGCGCCTTCATCGCCCTCGCCGGGGGCAACACGCCGCGCGCGGCCTACCAGCACCTGGCCGGCCGCTGCCCGCCGTGGGGCCGGGTGGAGTTCTTCTTCGGCGACGAGCGGTGCGTGCCGCCGGACGCCGAGGGATCGAACTACGGGATGGCCCGCGAGGCCCTGCTCGACCGCATCCCGCTGCGTTCCGAGCAGGTGCACCGGATGCTCGGCGAGCTGCCGCCCGAGGAGGGCGCCCTGCGGGCCGAGGAGGACCTCCGCGCCCGCGTCATGGGGGACCCGTGGCCGGTCTTCGACCTCATGCTGCTCGGCATGGGCCCGGACGGGCACACCGCGTCCCTGTTCCCGGGCTCTCCCGAGCTGGAGGAGGAGACCCGCCTCGCGGTGCCGGTCCACCGCCCCGAGATGCCCCAGCCGTGGCGGATCTCGCTGACGATGCCCGTCCTCAACGCCGCCCGGCGGATCCTCGTCGTGGTCGGCGGCACCGACAAGGCCGCGGCGGTCCGCCGCGCGATCGCGGGCGACCGGGAGCTGCCCGCCGGACGGCTGCGGCCCACCTCGGGGCAACTGACGTGGCTGCTCACCGAGGACGCCGCCACCGAGCTCGACCTCGGACCCTAGGCCAGCTCCACCCGGTCGCGGCCGGCGCGCTTGGCGGCGAACAGGGCCGCGTCGGCGCGGTCGAAGAGCCCGCGGGCGGTCGCGTCGCCCGGCAGCCGCTCGGCGACCCCCAGGGAGGCCGTGAGACCCGGCGTGGCCGCCTCGGCGATCGCCCGGCGGAGGCGCTCGGCCGCCTCGGCCGCCCCCGCGGCGGTCGTGTCGGGCATCAGCCAGGCGAACTCCTCGCCGCCGACGCGCCCGACGACGTCCACCCGGCGGGCGTGCTCGCGCATCAGCGCGCCGACGGTGGCGAGCGCCTCGTCGCCGGCGCGGTGCCCGTAGGTGTCGTTGAGGGCCTTGAAGTGGTCGAGGTCCATCACCACCAGGCCCAGCGGCCCGCCGTAGCGCTCCGCCCGCTCGAAGGCCGCGGCGAGGGCGGCGTGGAAGGTGCCGTGGTTCGCCAGGCCGGTGAGGGCGTCCGTGGTCGCCTGCCGCTCGAGCCGTGAGCGCGCCTCGGCGTCCGCCACGGCCAGGGACACGAGCTTGGCGAAGCGCTCCACCCGCTCGGCGGCGCCCGCGGGGGCGTCGGAGGCGGCGATGTACGCGGCGGCCACCGCGCCCCAGAGACGGCCGGTGACGCGCACCGGCGCGGCGATCGCGAAGCGCAGCACCGCGGGGGCCCGCGTGGCGATCTCCATCTGCGCGGTGTGCCCGGTCTCGCGGACGCGCGCGACCGCCGAGGCCGGGTCGACCAGCCGGCGCTCGCCCGCCGGGACCGGCGGCAGGCCGTCGCGGCGCCAGGCGCCGAGCACCTCCGCGGAGTCGTCGCCGAGGTACCGCACCACCCGGCCGCCGTCGGCCTCCAGCACCCGCGCCATCTCCGCCGCGACGAGCAGGTACAGCTCGTCGGCGGGCAGGCCCGCCGCAACGGCCTCGGACACCCGGTGCAGGGCGGCGTGCTCGGCGTCGGCCACGGCGCGCTCGCCGACGTCGCGGATCGCGACCTGCAGCTCCATCATCGTCCCGTCGGCGTCCCGGACCGGCCGCGAGGTGGACTCGAGCCAGACCCACCCCCCGCGCCGCCGCCGGCCGCGGAAGGTGATCGTGCGCTGGTCGGGGGCGGCACCCGGGCCGCCGTCCCGGACGGCCATGACGACGGCCACGTCGTCCGGGTGGGCGAAGTCCCAGTAGGGACGCCCGACCATCTCGTCCGGCTCGTAGCCGAGGATCTCGCGGCAGGCCGGCGACATGTAGAGGATGCGGCCGTCGGGGGTGATCCGGGCGATCATGTCGGTGGCGTTCTCTGCCAGCAGCCGGTAGTCGGCCTCGGACGACGCGCGGCGGTGCTCGGCCATCACGCGGGACGTCACGTCGCGCAGGGTCACGAGCACCGCCCCGTCGTGGGATGTCGCGCTCACCCACCGCCAGACGGGCGTCCCGCCGGGGGGGTCGTGACGGAACTCGAACTCCACCGGGACGCCGGTCTCGGCGACGTCCGCGAAGCGCGCGATGTGCCCGAGCCGGCGGGCGATCGGGGCGACGTCGCCGAGACGACGGCCGCGGACGTCCCCCGCGGCCATGCCGACGTCGGCCGCCGCCCGCCGGTTGAGGTGCGCGACCTCGAAGTCCACGACGCGCCCCTCGGGGTCCCGCACCGGGTCGATGAGCCAGACCGCGTCGGGGAGGGCGTCGAAGGCGAGGTGGAGGCGCTCGGACAGCCCCCCCGGGGGGGCGGTCCCGTCGCGGCTGTGGGTGGCCTCGGAGCGCATCGGACGTGAGCCGGGCGGTGTCCGCCCGGTGTGGTGCGGGGACCCGGTGAAGGGGATCCTAGAGCTCGATGAGCTCGTCGTCCGGCTCACCGGACCGGCCCGCGTACGAGAGCTTCGAGCCCCGGTCCAGGGCGCGCTGCCCGAGCAGGTAGAGGACGATGGCGGCGGCGACCCCGACGGGGAGCCACGGCGACCGGCCCGCGGCCGCGGCCAGCTCGCCGGCGCGGGCGACGACGGGCGGGAGCTTCGGCGACGAGGAGCGCGACGGCGGGGGCGCGGCGGGCGGCCGCGCGGCGGCCGCGGCGACGTCGCGCTCCGCGGAGGCGGACGGGGCCGGCGCGGTGGCGGCGCGGACCGGCGCGGTCGCGGCGGAGGCCGCGAGGCGCGGGGCGGGGCTCGCCGGGAGGGCGCCGGACGGCACGGCCGGCAGGGAGCGGATGCGGCTGCCGGCGGCGGGGGTGTCCGGGGCAGTCGCGGCCCGCGGGGGCGGGGCGTCCGGGGCCGCTGCGCGGGGCGCCGCCGGGGCGGCCGCGGAGGGCGGCGCGACGGCGGCCGGAGCAGGGGCCGCCGGGGCCGCCGGCTCCGGGCTCGCGGCGGGAGGGGTCTGCCCACCGGTGGCCGGCGGGGTGTCCGGCGTCCCCGGCGCGGCGGGGGCGGAGGGGGCCGTCGGGGCGGACGGCGCGCCGGCGTTGACCGTGACCGCCAGCACCGGCTTCGGAGGCTGGGTGGACGGCGGGAGAGTGGGCACCGCGACGTCGGCGCCGACGTTGACCGCGGTGACGCCCTTCACGGCGACGTCGGTCGTCACGTTCGCCGTCACGCCCTCGCGGGAGAGGCCGAGGTCGACCGTCGCTCCGATTCGGATGCCGCCGATCCGGATGCCGAGGAGGGCCTGCCGCGTCATGGTGCTGGGGGCCGGCGCGGGGGCGACCACGTCCGGGGCGTCCTCGCCGGGGCCGGCCGGCGGGGCGTCCTCGCCCGGGTCGGCCGGCACGGGGACGATCTCCTCCACGGCGGGGGCGGGCGCCTCGGCGGGGCCGCCGCCGGGCTCGCAGGAGCCCTCGGCCTCGCAGGAGACGACCGACGGGGTCAGGCCGGGGGCGCCGGCGGAGGGGGCCGCGTCCGTGGCGGCGTGCGCGGCCACGGGGGCGGCGAGCGCGGCGGCCGCGAGCAGGACGGCCAGGGGGCCGATGCGGCGGCGGACGGGGCGGGTGCGGGGCTGGGGGGTGAGGTCCATGGCGCCCGCCCTATCGGCAGGTCACCCCGAAACCTTTAGCCCCTTGCGGAAAGTTCTGCGAAAGACGGTTAACGTGGCCCTGGAAACCCCCGATCCGAGGGCGATGACGAGCACGGGCGACACCCCACCGGAGGGCTCCGAGAGACGGATCCGGGGCCGCGAGTGGTACCACCTGGAGGACCGCCACGAGTGGCTCTTCCGGGGTCGCGCCGTGGCCCTCGTGCTGCTGGCCGCCGCGGCCGCGGTCCTGCCGCGCAGCGCCTCCGCCCGCGAGCACCTGCTCGCGACGGCCGCCTGCCTCGGGGCCCTCGTGCTCCACGGCCTCCTGCAGATCGTGCCGCGCCGGCGCCCGAACTCGCTGCTCCTCGCCCACGACGTCGGCCTGGTGGTGGACGCGGCGCTCATCTTCACGCTCGCGGCGCTCTCGGGCGGCCTCGACGGGCTCGGGCTGTGGCTGCTGCCCCTCCAGGCGCTCGCGGTCACCCTGGGCTACTCGACCCCGTCCGGCATCAAGGCCCTCATCCTGGGGGGCATCGTCGTCGGCGCCCTGTACGCGCTCGACAGCCCCGATCCACCCCCGCCGGAGGACTGGCTGGGGGCACCCCTCATGGCCGTCGCCGTTGTCGGGATCGCGTCGATCTTCGACATCGTCAACCGGCGCGACCTGGCCCGGAGCGGCGCGCGCGACCGCGCCAAGTGGACCGTCAGCACCGACCTGATCGGCGCGACCTCGGACGACGAGGTCGTCGAGGTCCTCCGCACCGGCGCGCAGGGCCTGCTGGAGGAGTGGGACGTCACCGTCGGCCTCGGGGGCGGCGGCGTGGAGGAGAAGCGCTGGCGCGACGGCGGCCGCGGCCTCATCGAGGTGCCCCTGGTGGACCCGGCGGGCGACGCCCCGGTGGCGCTCGGGCGCGTCACCGTCTCGCGCCCCCTCCCCCGCCACGGCCGCCTGTTCATCGGCGCGAAGGACGTCGGGGCGATCCGCCAGATGGCCTCCGACGCGTCCGCGGCCCTCGTCCGCATCGCCGCCGTGGAGCGCCTGGAGCAGCTCTCCCTGGCCGACCCGCTGACCGGCCTCGGCAACCGGCGCGCGTTCGACGAGGCCCTCACGGAGGAGCTCGCCCGGGTGGGCCGGAACGATGGCCGGCTCGGCCTGGTGATGATCGACGTCGACCACTTCAAGCGCTTCAACGACCTGCACGGCCACCAGGCGGGCGACGAGGCGCTGATCGCGGTGGCCCACGCGATGAGCACCGCCGCGCGGGCCGGGGACCGGGCCTGCCGGATCGGCGGCGAGGAGTTCGCCCTGCTGCTGCCGGGCGCCGACGAGGAGCCGGCGATCGCGGTCGCGGAGCGGATCCGGGCGGTGCTGGCCGACGCCGGCACGCCCTCGGGCCCGGTGACCGTCTCGCTGGGGGTGGCCTCCGCGGGCCGGGGCACGAGAGCGGAGGACCTGGTCCGCACGGCCGACCGGCGCCTCTACGCCGCCAAGGAGGCCGGGCGGGACAGGGTGGAGTCCGAGACGGCCTGACGCCTAGGC
>JBFWPT010000019.1:0-62377 GCA_050249835.1 Thermoleophilia bacterium | reverse complement strand
CGTGGTCCGGTCGGCCCCTATGCGGCTGCCGAGCTCCTCAGCCGTCCAGCGGCGCTCGTGGCGGGCGAGGCGCACTCGCGCTCCGAGAAGCCGCGCCGCCTCGAGCGTCAGATGGGAATAGGTGCGGGCTGAACGAGCCATCGTGATGGACACTTCTATCACTAACTGCGTTAGCGATGAAATTTTCCATCACAGCTGCACTTGGTCCGCCGAGAGAAGGCGACGGCGGGAGTCGAACCCGCGATGGCGGTTTTGCAGACCGCGTACTGCCGCGTCGAGACCCGTATGGGTCACTGAAATCTCAGCCAGTGCGCGGCGAGTGCGCGACAGTCCGCGCGACAATGCCACATCTTCGCGTCCACGTAGCCCACCTTCTCGGCGCACCTTCCCGGCCCTGGTGGAACGCGTCTCGGGCCTATGGGAGCGATTGTGACAGAGAGGCATCAAGGAGACCGCGTGCTGCTCCATCGGGACCACCACACAACTTGGATGTGGACCACGACGGGATCTCCTGTGAGCAGTGAGAACCGCCGGAGGCGAAATGGGCGTGCCGGCAACGGGCCTTCTGAACCATCACCCACGGGCGACCCGCGAAGGCGGCTCCCCGGGCCGAGGACCCATTGGACGACATGTCGCTAGTCGTGGTGTGGTCCAACTCGGAGCGGTCGCCCCCATCGGTGTGGATGGTGAGCGACAGCCGAATCAGTGGCGGCGCCAACATTCTCACGGACGAGGGGGCGAAGCTGTTCTCGTTGCCCGTCGTGTGTCGGCGCCCGGACGCTGATGGGTTCTTCTCGGTTCCGTACTTCATTCGGGACTTTGGCGTTGGATGCGTCGGCTCGACCCTTGGCTACCAGAACATCTACGCGTTTTTGGTTGCATCACTTTCGAACCTCGTCGGCGACGGCAAGCACGTCCCATCTCTCGGCGACATCGCCGCGATGGCCGCACGAGTGGCGACCGCGTACGTGCGGTCCGTCGGTCAGCACAACCGTCTCGCCCATCGACTCGAACTGGTCGTGGCGGGTCAGTGCCCGGCGACTGGTCCCTCGGCCTATGCGGTTGTTCCCCGGCTCGAGAACGACTGCATCCATTTCCGAGCCGACGAGGTGGCGCTCGATGGCGGCCGGGCTCACTTCATCGGCGACTGCACCCAGAAAGCCGATGAGGCATTGTTGGCGGCGCGCGCAGGGGAATCCGAGGCGTCGATTGGCTGGCACCGAGCCCCCGCTCGTGTCGTGCGGGAGTTCATCGAGGACCCTGAACTGCCGACGATCGGAGGCGATGCTCAGATCGGGCTAACCGTCGGAGCAAGGTTCGTTCGCATGGGCACCGTCAGTCCGATCGTGGAAGGACAACCCGCCGCCGTCATGCGCCTCAACAACATCGACATCCTCGCGGCCGGGAACGTCGGTCCTTGCGCGATCGGCATCGATGGCATGGCAGGGATATAGGGCTCGGCTACACCTCGGCGGGCGCTGAAGAACCCAGGCTCGTGCGTCCCAAGATGCGCAAGCCCCGCTCGGTCAGTTTTCTACAGAGGGGTACCGGTTGACGGCGTCGAGGATCCGCATGGCCGTGGGGACCGCTATCGGGTGACGACTCCAGTTGGGAATCGTGAACTCGGCCGCCTCTGGCTGGGCCTGTCCCGCCTCATCGAAGTACCAGGCGAAGTTGGTCACGAAGAACAGGCTGTAGTCGTGAGGGTCCGCCTCCGTACCCTCCCTCTCCAACTCGTCGACCAGGCGCTTCAGTTCCACGCGCCACATTCCCTTCCGCACGTAATCCCGGCGGCGGATCGGAAGGTTCACGTCGACGAAGACGGCGCCTGGCATATCCGGGGGTAGCTGTTGCAGCGCGCGCTTGAGGAGCTTCCGGATGCCGACTTCCTCGGCATCTGCAGGCGCCCCCTCCCGGGCACCGAGGACACCGCCGCGCACGCGGCTCTTGGCCTCAACGGCGATCCTCGCGCCATCCCGACCGCAGGCGAAGAACTCGACGTGGCGAGCCGTCTTTGACCTCTGCCATTCCAAGTCGAAGCCAGCCGCAGTGAAGATGCTTGCTACGGCCAGCTCGTACCTGGCCGCCTGGAAGCCGGCTCCGCTCCTGAGACGTCTCGCCAGGGCCTTCGGCATGTCGGAGACCCGATCGACATCGCGCGCGAGGCAGAGCAGGCTCTGGACCGCCCCATCCGGCTCGAAGGAATGACCACCGCCAGGAAGGAGAGTCGAGCCCGCGGGAGGGTGCCTGACTGCGGCGTCGTAAGCTTGGACCCACCGAGCCACCGGGTGTCGCGAAGCGGGCGCTTTCCGCTGTTCTCTCAGGAACCACTCGCGCCCCAGAAGATCGATTAGAGCCATGACGGTGACCTGCTGCTTCCACATGGTGCGCGGAGGCTAGCCCCGTGCCGGATGGGTCGGTCGCGCGGCCGGCGGAGAGACCTCCGACGCTCGCCATATCCTGGCCAGGTGGCTGCCCCCGATCCGGAAACGCTCCGCTTCCTCTACGAGCACATTCGTGCCGTGCCTCGGGAGCAGCAACGGACCGGAGAGGCCCTCGACGACAAGGTCGTGAAGTGCCTCACCGCCGGTGGAGTGCTTCTCGGCTTCTCCGCGATCGCGACTCTCGGGGATGCGAACGCGTCGGTCGTGATCTTCGCAATCGGCGCCCTGATCGCTTTCGCCCTCCTCGCTGCCGTCGCCATCCTGCAGCTGAAGCCCGTCGACTACCGGATCACCGACGACCGGGGCGCTTGGGACAGCCAGTGGGATCAGCCAGTCGAAGACGCGATGCTCGCGATCGTCACCGACACCGCGACGAGCTTTACCGCAAACGATGACCTCAACGCGGCCAAGGCGAAGAGCGTGCGTCGCGCCCTGGTTCTGCTGGCGGTCGAAGGTGGGTGCGTCGCCATTTCGGCGATCACAGGCGCCTTCTAGCGACCCTTCTCTTCGGTGGCAGGCGGCTTCTCCACCGGTGGCGGCGGCGGAGCAGGCCGAGTCTCAGTCCCGATCTCTCTTCTCCCGGCTAGCGCGCTCCGCCTCACTCAACTGGACGCTTCCCGATCCGGGCCGAGAGCTCGAGCCGCCTCCGGTGACCGCACCCGGGTGCCCCCTCATCTCGGTTGCAGGCGGCTTCGGCCTCCGAGGCTCCGGTGCAGAGGGCTTCTTTTCGTCCGACTCAGGCACTCTCGGACATGCTCGCGGACCAGCCGGACGTCCACAACCAACGTTCTGTTTGGGAAGGCCTTCGCCGCCAGGAATCGTGACGTCAGGTGAGACAACTCCCGCGCGCGTGGTCGGCGCCACCGATCGGGCACTTCAGCTAACGGACCGGCAAAGTCTCCCCGGCGGCGCCCAACCCGAAGAGGCCACGCCCCCCGCCGTATCGGCGACTGCGCTGAGCGTGGCCCCACCGACCGAGACGGAGAGACGAGGCGCGACCCAGCGCGTCCCCGCGACCGCCCGGATCCCGGCCTTCTCTCCGGCCCACCCTGACCGGCGCGCGCGTCGACCTCCGAACACGAAAGATGGCGGGCGCACTTGCATCATTGTGATGCGCGCCTCGACGAACGCCTCTTGAGCGGCCGGCTGGAGCACCTTGGATGTCGAGGGGAACGACCTTCCAAGAGGGCGACACACCCCAGGTTGCTGGGGTGGTCCGAGCCCCGCGGTACGCTCGGGCCGAGTCCTGATGGGTCGAACGACGGGCATCGAGGTCCGACACGCTCGCTCATGCGCGAGCCGCTCGGGCGCGCGCTGCAACTGCGGCCCGAGCTACCAGGCCAACGTCTGGAGCAGCCGGGACCGGACGCGCATCCGCAAGACCTTCCCCACGCTCGCGGCCGCGAAGTCGTGGCGGGCCGAGGCGACCGTCGCGCTCAACCGGGGAGAGATGCGGGCGCCCTCGGCGGTCAGCCTCCGCGACGCCGGCGAGGCATGGCTCGTCGGAGCGCGGGACGGGACGATCCGAAACCGGTCCGGCGACGCATACAAGCCCAGCGTGATCCGGAGCTACGAGGCATCATTCCGCAGGCGGCTCCTTCCCGACCTCGGCGCCATGCGACTGGCCGATATCCGGCGCTCGGACGTCCAGGACCTCGCTGACCGGCTGCTCGCCGAGGGCCTCGATCCGAGCAGCATCAGGAACGCGCTCATGCCGCTACGCGTCATCTTCCGACGCGCGGTCGGGCGCGGCGAGATCGCCGTGAACCCGTGCGATCGGATCCAGCTTCCTGCCGTCAGGGGGCGCCGTGAGCGCATCGCCTCACCCGACGAGGCCGCGCGCCTCGTCGCGGCCGTGCCCGATCGCGACCGCGCCATGTGGGCCACCGCCCTCTACGGCGGCCTCCGGCGAGGTGAGCTCATGGCGCTGCTCTGGACAGACGTCGACCTTGGGACGGGTCTGATTCGGGTCGAGCGGTCTTGGGACCCGAAGGAGCGGGTCACCGTGGCCACGAAGTCCCGGGGCGGTCGCCGGCGCGTTCCGATGGCGGGCGCCCTGCGGCGCCACCTGTTGGAGCACCGGCTGCTGACCGGCTCGGGCGAGGGCCTCGTGTTCGGGAGAAGCCCCGTACTGCCGTTCGACTACTCCTCCACCCGCGCGCGGGCCATCAAGGCCTGGCGCGCGGCCGGGATCCAGCCAATCGGGCTGCACGAATGCCGTCACACCTTCGCAAGCCTCATGATCGCCGCTGGCGTCAACGCCAAGGCGCTGTCCACCTACATGGGTCATGCGAGCATCACGATCACCCTCGACCGCTACGGTCACCTCATGCCGGGGAACGAGGGCGAGGCGGCGGGACTCCTCGACGCCCTGCTCACGCGATCCGAAGCCGCCGCCGAGATCCCTTCGTGAGAGCATGAACCACGAGCCGACCAGGAACGGAGACACCGCGAACTCGATCCATCCACGGTCCTGGGACGTCGCAGTCGAGCCGCTCGCCGACGATGACCCTCGCCTGACCCGGCCCCTCCTGACGGTTCGAGAGGTCGCGGCCGGCCTGCAGGTGCCCGAATCGACCTTCCGGACCTGGGCGCGCGGTTACGAGCGCCGCGGGAGGCGACAGCCTGTGGTCGGCGAGCCAGTGGTGACGAGCCTGCCGGTGCGGGGACGGGAGGCGAGCATCCCCTTCATCGGCGTCGCAGAAGGGCTCGTCCTTGCGGCCTTCCGGCGCAGCGGGGTCCCTCTTCAGCGCATCCGCCCGGCGCTCCGGCGACTCTCCGAGGAGATCGGGCTCGAACACGCCCTCGCATCGCGGAGCCTCTACTCGGACGGCGCGGACGTCCTCTACGACTACGCGGCGGCCAGCCAGGACGAGCAGGTCGCCGAGCAGCTGACCGTGGTGCGGTCGGGGCAGCGCGTCTTCGCAGAGGTCGTCCAGAGCTACCTCCAGCTCATCACCTACGCGAGCGACGGCTGGCCGGCCTCTGTCCGGCTCCCCGCATTTGGCAGAGCCCTCGTCGTCGTCGACCCGAACCGCGCGTTCGGAAGGCCCCTCTTCCATCGGGGCGGCGCCAGGGTCGAGGACGTCCTCGACCGCTGGCGGGCGGGCGAATCGTTCGCGGATCTGTCGGAAGACTTCGGCGTCCCTGTCGAGGAGATCGAGGACGCCGCCCGCGCGGCAGCGGCGCGCGCAGCCGCCTGATCCGGAGTTCTTCCTCGACCGGAGCCTCGGGCGCTACCGCGTGGCCGAGGAGCTTCGCGCGTCGGGATTGATCGTCCACACGCTCGCCTCGGTGTACGGGGAGGAGCGCGGCCAGGGCGTCTACGATGAGGAGTGGCTCGCGCTTGCGGGTGAGCGCGGATGGGCGGTGCTCATGAAGGACGACAGCATCCGCCGGCGGCCTGCGGAACTCGCCGCCCTCCACGACGCGGGGGTCAGGGCCTTCTGCGTGACGAACGCCAACCTCACCGGTGAGGAGCAAGCGCGCCGGCTCGTCACCCAGCGTCACCGGATCGTGCAGCGTTGCCGACGACCGGGGCCCTTCATCTACGGGGTCTACGAGAAGGAACTCCGGCTTCTCTGGTCCCCGACCGACCCGGCCCTCGCCAGGCGGAGACGGCCCGACTGAGCCGATTAGGCGCGACCCCAGGTGGACAGCACAACGGAGCCGGTCTCTACCTCCGTCGCAGTCGGAAAGGCGTGTCTGGCACTCGCGAGGACAGTGTCTGGGCCTGCGACCAGCCAGAAGGAGCTGTCGAGTACGGCCACCACGACTTCAGACACTTCCAAGATGCGGTCGTCGGTATCCGACCGTCCAGGGGGCTTGGTACCGGGCCTCAGACCGACGAAGAGCCCATCCACAATCTGCTCACAGAGGTCCGCGAATCGGAGAAGCCCGCCGAAGTCCGAAACCAACCCTTCCTCCGCCTGGTCGGCAGCCTCGATGATTCGTTCCAGCTCGTCGCTCGGTGGCTCGGGTTGCACAGCCTCGCGGAGGTCGAGTAGGCGCCACTCGAGCCCCTGAACTCCCGGTTCGATCGCCCGGAGGATCTGCTGCAGGTCCGGGAGCGGACTGGCGTCGATCGTCAGGATGAAGGACTCCGATCTCTCTCCGGTGCGCGACAATCGCGCGACAATGCGCGACGGTTTGGAGCGGCTCCAAGCGGTGGCGAGCGGAGCACGAAGGCCCGGAAGAGCGTCGGAAAAGTCCTGCTCTTGGAGCCTGATTGGCTCGAGAGCCGAGAGGCGACGGCGGGAGTCGAACCCGCGAATAACGGTTTTGCAGACCGCTGCGTTAGCCACTTCGCCACGTCGCCGCGACCCCGGAGGCTAGCAGCGCCGGAGGGGCGGGCTCAGGCCCCGCGCGGATCCCCCACCCAGAACCGGGGACCGGGGCCGGCGGCGGCGGCGCGGTCGCCGGGGTTCGCGAGGCGGCAGCGGTCCAGGGAGAGGCAGCCGCACCCGATGCACTCGTCCAGGCTGCCGCGCAGCCGCTGCAGCTCCGCGATGCGCTCGTCGATGCGCTCGCGCCACGGGCCGGTCAGCTTCGACCACTCGGAGCGCTGCGGCACCCGGTCCGCGGGGAGCCGGTCGAGCTCGTGGCGGATCTCCTCCAGCGTCAGCCCCACCCGCTGGGCGAAGACGATGAACGCGACGCGGCGGAGGACGGCGCGCGGGAAGCGGCGGTGGCCGGCCTCGGTGCGCTCGGAGGCGAGCAGCCCTCGGTCCTCGTAGAAGCGGAGGGCGGAGGTGGCGACGCCGCTGCGCTCGGCCACCTCGCCGATGGTCATCGTCCCGGGCACGCCACCGAGGGTGACAGCGCCCGCGCAAAACCTCAAGCGAGGTTGAAGAGATCCTCCAGGCCGTCGACCGCGGCGGCGCGGCGGCGGCAGGCCGCGCTCCACCGGGCGAGGTCCGGGATCGGCGTCCACATCGGGTGCAGCGGCAGGCGGCGGCCGCCGGCCAGCACGGAGCGCGGGGGCGCCAGTGGGCTCATCGGCAGGGCGGCCCGCTCCAAGCGCCGGCGCCCCTCCCCGGTCAGGAGCCCGATCGCGTGGGTGAGCCCCTCGTCGCGCATCCAGAGGGCCGCCGCCTCGGCGAGGGACACCTGCACGGCCAGCCCCTGCCGCGGTCGCGCGGCCCAGCGCGTGACCTCGCCGGTGGTGCGCCGCGGGATCCACCCGGGGACGCGCACGCCGCGCTCCTCCATCGCGAACGTCCCGCCACGGGCACGGCCGACGTCGAGGCACCCGGCGACGCCGCCGTCGGCGTCCCAGGCCAGCAGCGTCATCGCGTCGTCCGCGGGCCACCAGCCGGCCTGGTGGCGCACCTGCTCGCGGAAGCGCTCCGCGGCGCGGCGCTCCGCGCGGGCGATGGCCGGCGCCACGCGCAGGCCGTGCCGGCGGGAGGAGCCGGTGCGCGCGCCGCGCGTCACCCGGGCGCCCCGACCGAGCCCTCGGGACGAAGGCCCGGCAGCCCGTCCCGGCGCCCGCGGGCGAACGCCGAGTCCCAGTAGAGGCGCTCCTCCAGGAAGCCCTCGTTGGCGATGCGGAACACCGACACCCCGAGCACCTCGATGCGGCGGCCGTCGGCACGCCAGCGGTCCCAGTCCTCGGTGTGCGTGCCGCGCAGGCGCCACTCGGTCCAGACCCGCCGGTCGCTGGCGTAGGCCGCCGAGACGACCTCGATGCTCAGATCGGGAACCGCGTGCATCACCATGCCGATGTCGGCGGCGATCGCCTCCGTCCCGCGCACCACCCGCAGACCCTCGGTGGAGGGCGAGCAGGGCCGCACCACGCGGTACTCCCGGCGCGCCCCGGCGGCGAAGCAGTCGGCGCAGGTCCGCGCGTCGTGCCCGTTCCAGGCGCGGGCGTAGATCGTGAGGAGCGTCTCCTCGGTCATCGCCCCGGAGCGTCCCCCGGAGGGGGATCCCGCGGCCAGCCACCCAAGGGGTCGACCGGGCACACCCTGGCGCGGTCACTCGTCCCGCAGCGCCCCCGCCTCGACCGCCAGCCTCACCAGGGCCGTGCGCTTCTGGATCTGCGGCAGGTCCTCGATGTCGAAGCGCCGGAACAGCATCCGCAGGTGGGCCTTCACGGCGTCGACGCTGAGGTGCAGCTCGGCGGCGATCGCGTCGTTCGACGCCGGCGCGTGGGGGCCGCCGGGCGCGAGGCAGGGACGGCAGAGCGCCTGCAGCACCTTCCGCTGGCCCGGCGACAGCGCGCGCGGAGGAACGAGGGCGACCTCCGGCGCCGTCGCCTGGGCCTCCGTCTCACCGGGCGCGCGGAACATCACCGTCGTGTGGCCCACCCGCACCACGTCGCCGTGGTGCAGCCGCCGCCGGGCGGTGATGCGCTCCTCGTTGACGAACGTGCCGTTGCGCGACAGGCCCTGGTCCTCCACCGACCAGCTCGCCCCCACCCGCACGAGCTGGGCATGGGTGCGCGACACCCGGTCGTCCCAGGGGATGGCCACCTCGCTCGCGCGGTCGCGGCCGATCGCCAGCGCGCTGGCGTGGGATCGCAGCGGCAGGATGCGCTGGACGCCCTCCCCGTCTCGCAGGACGAGATAGGGCAACCCGTGAGCGTCGGCCTCGCGGATCTGGATGCGATCGGCCGGGTCGAGGGCCCACACGCCGATGTCCATGCGGTTTCGGACCTCCGCGACGCGCTGCCGGGGGCGCCCGGCCCGGACGCCGTCACGCCCGCCGGGGCGCGGCGGTGACGACCCACACCTTAGATGGTCTATCGCGCGGCCCGCGACCGGGTTATCAATCCACTCGACGACAGATTGCATCGCAGTCGCGTAACGGATGTCGGAGGCCAGGGGTGGACGACGAGACCGTGCCGTCGGGTGAGGCGGCCGAGGGCGCGCGCGAGCGCCTCGCCCGCGGCGAGCAGGTGGCGGGCTACGCCATCGAGGAGCTGGCGGGCGCCGGGGGCATGGGCGTCGTGTACCGCGCCGTCGACCCCGAGCTCGGCCGCGCGGTCGCCCTGAAGCTCATCGCCCCCGGCTACGCGGAGGACGCCGGCCGGCGCGAGCTCTTCGTCCGCGAGTCGCTCATGGCCGCGGGGCTGGAGCATCCCAACGTCATCCCGGTGTACCGCGCGGGACAGGACGACGCCGGGCGCCTGTTCATCGCCATGCGGTTCGTCGACGGGGCAAGCCTCCAGGGGCTCATCCGCGAGGGCGGCCCGGTGCCCGCCGGGCGCGCCGCGCGGATCGTGGCGCAGGTGGCGGACGCGCTCGACGCGGCCCACGCCCGGGGCCTCGTCCACCGCGACGTCAAGCCCGGGAACATCCTGATCGCCGACCCCGACGGCGAGGAGCACGTCTACCTCACCGACTTCGGCGTGTCCCTCCAGGGGGCCGCCGCCGGATCCGGCCGCTCGGGCGGCTGGACCGGGACCCGCGACTACCTCGCCCCCGAGCAGATCCGCGGCGGCGCGCTCGACGCCCGCACCGACGTGTACGCGCTCGGCTGCGTGCTGTTCCACGCCCTCACCGGGCGCGCGCCCTTCGCGGACCGTCCCCCCGCGGCGACGCTGATCGCGCACCTCACCGAGCCGGCGCCCGCGCCGTCGGCGCTCGTGCCCGGCCTGCCGCCCGCGATGGACGCCGTCGTGGCGACGGCGATGGCCAAGCGCCCGGAGGACCGCTACGCGACGGCCGGCGAGCTCGGCCGGGCCGCCCTGGCCGCCCGGCACGACGCCGCGGTCCTCCACGGGCCGGCGGACGCGGACGCCGCCGCGACGGTGGCCGCGGCCCTCGTGGACGAGGGCGTCGCCCCCACGCTGGTCCCCGGCGCGGAGCCCGGCTCCGCCGAGTCCGTGCGCGCGGCCGCCGGCTGCGCCGTGCTCGTGGGCCCGGCGGGACTCGGCGACTGGGCCGAGCGCGGGCTCGCCGCCGCCCGCGACCTGGCCGCGCGCGACCGCGCTTTCCACCTCGTCCCCGTCCTGCTGCCCGGGGCGGCCGACCCTCAGGACCCCTCGCTCGCCGCGCTCGGCGACCACCCGTGGGTGGACATGCGCGCCGCCGTCGCGGACCCGCTCGCCGTGGAGGACCTGGCCCGGGCGCTCGCCGGGCCCGCGGCCCGGCCCGGGCCGGCGCCACCTCCCGACGGGACCTGCCCCTACCGGGGCCTCGCCGCGTTCCGCGAGGAGGACGCGGCCGTCTTCTTCGGCCGCGAGGGCGAGGTGGCCCGCCTCGTCGCGCTGACCTCCGACGACGGCCTGGTGTCGGTCGTGGGGCCGTCCGGCTCGGGCAAGAGCTCACTCGTCCACGCCGGCCTGGTGCCCGCGTTGCGCGGCGCCTCGCCGCCCTGGCGGGTCGTCGCCTTCACCCCTGGCGCCGACCCGCCGGCGGCGATCGCCGCGGCGCTGCGCGAGCTGCCGGGATCCGGCTCCCCCTCCGCCGCCGACCTCGCCGCCGACCGCGGGGCCCTGGTGGCCGCCCTCGCGCGGGCGCGCAGCGGCCGGGCCGACGGCGAGCGGGCCCTGGTCGTGGTCGACCAGCTCGAGGAGGCGTTCACCCTCTGCGCCGACGAGGACGTCCGCGCCGCCGCGCTCGACGCGCTCGTGGCCGCGGCGGCGCCCGGCGGCGGGGTGACCGTCGTCGCCACCATCAGGGCCGACCTCTACGGGCGCCTGACGGCCCACCCGGAGCTCGCGACCCTCGTGGCCGGGCGGCAGATGCTCGTCGGCCCGCTGGGCGAGGAGGGGCTGCGCCGCGCGATCGAGGAGCCCGCCCGGGCCGCCGGGCTGGAGCTGGAGCCCGGCCTGACGCGCCGGATCATGAACGACGTCGGCGACCGCCCCGGCACGCTCCCGCTGCTGGAGCACCTGCTCACCGAGCTGTGGCGCCGCCGACGGGGTCGCACCCTCACCGCCGAGGCCTACGCGGCGTCCGGCGGCGTGGAGGGCGCGCTCGCCCGGCGCGCCAACGAGGTGTACCTCGGCCTCGACCCGGAGCGCCGGCCGGTCGCCCGCCGCGTGCTGCTGCGCCTCGTCGCGCCGGGCGAGGGCACCGAGGACACGCGCCGCCGCGCGACCCGGCGGGAGCTGGCCGGCGACCCCGCGGGCGCGGCCGACGTGGACGCCGTCATCGCCGCCTTCGCCGGCGCCCGGCTGCTCACCACGGGCCGGGATCCCGCCGACGGCGAGGTCACCGTCGAGGTCGCCCACGAGGCACTCATCCGCGGCTGGCCCGAGCTGCGTGGCTGGGTGGACGACGACCGCGAGCGCCTGCGCGAGACCCGCCGCCTGGCCGACGCCTCAACCGAGTGGCGCCGGGCCGGCTCCGACGACGAGGGCCTCCTCTACCGCGGCGCCCGCCTCGCGGGCTGGCAGGAGCGCGGCCACCACGACCTCAACGCCGACGAGGTCGCCTTCCTGGACGCGAGCGCCGCCCGCGAGCAGGGCGAGCGCGACGCCCGCCGGCGCCGGACGCGCATCACGATCGGCGCCCTGGCCGTGGCCCTCGCCATCGTGGCGGGGGCGGCCGCGTTCGCCCTGGTGCAGCGCAACGACGCGGCCGACCAGCGCGACGTGGCCGAGTCGCGCCAGATCGCGGCCAACGCGCGCCTGCAGCTCGTCAGCGACCCCGAGCTGAGCCTGCTGCTGGGGCAGGAGGCCCAGGCCATCGCCGACACCCCGGAGGCCGAGGCGGTCGTGCGCCAGGCCGCCTACGAGTCGCGCGTGCGGGAGAGCCTGCACGGGGGTGCCGACCTCCAGGACGCCGCGTACGCGCCCGACGGCACGACGGTCTGGCTCGCCGACGACGAGGGTGTGATCCAGGCCTGGACGCCCGCCGGCGGGCCCGTCGCGTCCTTCGACTCGGGTCAGGGCGAGGTGAGCACCATCCGGGTGTCGCCGGACGGGAGCACGGTCGCCACCGCCGGATCCGACGGCACCGTGAAGCTGTGGGGGACCGACGGCACCCCGATCCGGACCCTCGACGGGCACGAGGGGGCGGTGTACTCGCTGGCGTTCACCCCCGACGGCCGCGCGGTCATCAGCGGGGGCGCCGACGGCACGGTCCGTGTCCGCGCCGTCGCGGGGACCGGGCCGGGCCTGGTCCTGAGGGAGGACGACGGGGCGGTCAACGCGATCGCCGTGGACGGCGGGCGCGGGCGCTTCGTCACCGGCGCGGACGACGGCAGCGTCCGCATCCGCAGCCTGACCGGGCAGCCGGGGCCGGTGCTGGAGACCGGGACGCAGGTCTTCGCCGTGGCCGTCAGCCCCGACGGGCAGCGCGTCGCCGTCGGCGACGGCAGCGCGACCCTCCACATCTGGACACCGGGGGAACCGGCATCGCGGCCGGTCACCCGCAACGCCACTCAGCTCGGCGGGGTGCTGTCGATCGCATTCTCCCCCGACGGCAGCCACCTGGCGACGGGGGGCTCCGACGGCACCGTCCGGGTCTGGACCGCCGCGGGGGCACCCGTGACGAGCCTCCGGGGCCACGAGGACCAGATCCAGGGCGTCGTCTTCGCGGCCGACGGCCAGAGCGTCCTGAGCGCCGGCGAGGACGGCTCCGCCCGCGTCTGGGCGTGGGAGGACCTGCTCCCCACCGCGTCGACGACCGGGCCCGCCGACTTCCCGCCGGACGGGGGCTCCGAGTTCGCCGTGGACGGGCGCTCCATGCTCTCCGTCGGCGCCGACGGCAGCCTCCGCTCCTGGGACCTGGAGTCCCCGGACATGACCGTCGTGGACCCCTACGCCGTCGCGGACGGGTACGTGATGGCCGCGGCCGTCAGCGCGGACCGCAGCCGGTACGCGCTGGCCCGGGTGGACGGCGTCGTCGAGGTCCGGTCCACCGACGGGACCGGCGAGCCGGTTCTGCTGCGCGGCGCCGAGGGGACCTTCCTGGGCGCGGTGGAGCTGTCGGACGACGGGACCAGGGCTCTCGCGACGGCGTCCGACGGCGAGGTCCGGCTGTGGGACGTGGACACCGGGACGGTGGAGGTCATCGGCTCGGGCATCGGTGAGGCCTACGCCGCGGACCTGAGCGCCGACGGGACGACCGCCGTGACCGGCGGCGCCGACGGCGTCCTGCGCGTCTTCGACCTGGAGACGGCGACGCAGACGGCGGAGCTCGCGGGCCACGACGGCGTGATCTTCTCCGCCGAGATCGACCCGGCGGCCGGCCGGGTCGTGACCGGCGCGGTCGACCGCACGGTGCGCATCTGGGACCTGGAGTCCGGCGAGGCGAGGATCCTGACCGGCCACCAGTCCGAGACCCGCGCCGCGTTCGGGGCGGAGGGGACGCGCATGATCTCGGCATCGAGCGAGGTCGTCCGGGTGTGGGACTCCGAGAGCGGCGCGCTGCTGCTGGAGATCCCGTCTCCGCGCGCGGAGAACTGGCGCGCCGAGCTCTCGCCGGACGGCTCCACCATCGCCCTCCAGACCTTCGGCGCCGACATCCTCCTCTACCCCTGCACCACCTGCGGGTCGGAGGAGGCGGCGCTCGACCTCGCGGCGGACCGCACGACCCGCGAGCTGACGGAGGCCGAGAGGACGGAGTTCGGGCTGGACTGACCCGCGGCCGTGGCCCAGCCGAGGCCTCCCGGCAGCAGCAGCGACGGGAGGTCCGGCCGGGCGAGCCGCAGGAGGAAGCGCGCGACGCCGGCCAGCCCGATCATCAGCCCCGGCCCCGGGTCGCCGCCGGCCAGCCCGCCCGGCCACGGGAGGCCGCCCTCGACGTGCTCCGCGATGCCCGCGTCGGCGACCTCGCGCGCCAGGGCGACGTGCCCGGCCGCCTCGTCGGGCCCGGCGGCGTCCGCGCACTCCCACAGGATCTCGGCGTTGCCCGGGAGGCCGTGGCAGAGGCACCACGCCCCGCGGCCCGCGGCGAGGGCGCCGCGGGTCCAGCGCGCCGTCGTGGCCAGCGCCAGCGCGGCCTCCGCCCGGAGGGCCTCGTCGCCGGTGCGCCGCCAGACGCGGTGACGCATCTGCGCGACGCCGGGTGCGCCGTGGCACCAGTGGACCTGGGAGACCTCCGACCCGCCGTGGTCGCGGGCGTTGTCCTCCGCCGTCGCGCGCGGCCAGTTGCCCGCGACGGGGTCGAAGTGGCCGCGCTCGGCGCGGACCGCCTCACCCGCGGCCGCCGCCAGGTCGCCGCGACCCGTCGCCGCCGCCACCTCGTACAGCGCGTGCGCGACGCCCGTGGCGCCGTGCGAGACGCCCGTCGGCAGCAGGCTCTCGCGGTCCGCCGGCCACTCCCACGCCCCGCGGCGGCGCACCTCGGCCACCATCGCGTCGGCGAGCCGCTCGGCCGTCGCGACGGACACGGGATCGCCGATGGCCAGGAGGGCGAGGACACCCCCCGCCCGCCCCCCGATGACGTCCTGGCACGGCCCGTGCGGGACCGCGTCGCATCCCGCGGCGAGCCGGCGGCCGGCCGCCACGAGCGCCTCGTCGCGGATCAGGGCCCCACCGCGGACCAAAGCCAGCGCGACCCCGGGGCTCCCGGTGTGGAGGCCGAGACCGGTCCCATCCGCGGCGTCCGACGCCGCCCGGAGGGCCGCGGCGGCGGTGTCCCGGAACGCGCCGTCACCCGTGCACGCGGCCAGCTCGGCGAGCACGAGGCCGATGCCCGCGCAGCCGTCGTAGAGCGCCGGGCCGACCGGGCGGGCGAGCGCTGCGCCGGGCCGCGCCGGGTCGACGACCGGGCCGATCCAGGTGCACCGGTCGCCGTGCCGGATGGCCGTCGCCACCAGGTCGCGGCCGACCCGGGCCGCGGCGTCCAGGTCGCCCGTCATGCGAGGGGGGTGGGGTCGCCGGCCGGACCCGCGCCGGGGTTCGCATGCATCCGCCCGGGCTCCAGGCCGGCCGCTGCGAGCCCGCGCATCACGAGCGCCTCGCGCGCCGCGGCGCCGGCGGGCTCCCACGCCGCCGGCCGCGTGAGGGCGTCCGCGAGCAGCCGGGTGCGGTGCTCGCCGAAGCTCAGATCGCCGGGCGGGTCCTCCGCGAAGCCGACGCCCGGCGCGCGGGCGAGCGTGAACGGCGGGGTCCCGTCGCGGAGCCATCGCGCGACGCCGGGCAGCACCGCCCGGAGGACCGCCGTCACGGCCTCGCGGTCGGCGCCGCGCGTGTAGAGCACCCCGGCGTCGCGGCGCCGCACCATCCGGTCGTTGAGGACCTTGAACCGGAATGGGATGCCCGCCTCATCCATCGCCGGCACCAGGGCCTGGGCGAGCGCCTCCCGGCCCTCGGCGCGGGCGTTCCAGTAGTGGCGGTCGACCGGCGTCCCGGGCTCCGCGCCGTCGCCGTGCTCCCCGAGGTGGGTGCGGAAGCCCCCGGGCGTCCCGGGCGTCGCCGACGGGACGAGCACGGCCACCGCCGCGCCCGGGGCCAGATCGTCCGGTGCGCCGACGACGTCGTCGCGGCGGGCGCGCAGGTGGAGCCCGTCGCGCTCCACCACCAGCTCGCCGTCCTCGACCCCGACCAGGGACCACCCCGAGGACGGCGAGCGTCCCCCCTCCCCCGGTTCCCCGGACCACCCCTCCCGGTCGCGGGGCGACCGGATGGAGGGGGCCGGGACGCCCGGGCAGTGGAAGTCCCAGTAGAGGCGCTCGGCGACGGCGTCCACGAGGGCGCCGGGGGCCCCGCCCCCGGCCACGTACCGCTGGCCGAGCCAGCAGTAGGTCGCGGGCCCGTCGACGACGAGCGCGTCCAGCACCGCGCGGATCGCCGCGCGGTCGGCGTCCGACCTCGTCACGCCGCCAGCCCGAGCAGGCGGTCCGCGGCCACGGCGGGCGCCGCCATCATGTTCGCCGCGACCTGCAGATGCAGCGAGGCGTGGGCGGAGAGCGTCGAGCGCAGCGCAGCCTCGTTCATCGCCGCGCGCACGAGGCACGCGGCGCAGCAGAGGACGGTGCGATGCCGGGAGGGCGGGGAGCCGGTGTCGTACGCCTCCCACAGCGCCCGCATCGCCGGCCGCAGGCTCTCGAGCGGGTGCTCCGCGGCGGCCGCGAGGGCCCCGGGATCCGACGGGGCACCGTCCGGCGGCCGGATGGAGCCCAGCCAGAACGAGAGGTAGGACGAGAGCGCGGCGCCGACGTCCCAGGCCGCGTCGCCGACGGCCGCGCTCTCCCAGTCGATCAGCCGCACGACGCCGGGATCGCCGACATCCGGGGCGAGCATGTTGGTCCACTTGACGTCCCCGTGGATCAGCGTGTCCCCTCCCCATCCGTCGCGCACCTCGTCGAGCCCGGCCGCCAATGGCGGGGTCGCCTGGACCGTGGCGATCAGGCGGACGGTCGCCGGCGTCATCCGGCCCATGTCGGCCGGACGCGGGCGGTGCAGGAGGGTCACGTCCGGGGGGTCCCCGCCGAGGCCGGCGGGCGGGTCGGTGCGGTGGAGCGCCGCCAGCGCCCGCCCGGTCGCGGCGCCCAGCGCCGCCGGCGCGCGCCCGACGGTCGTGTGGAGCTGCCAGAGGTCGGCCTCCCCCGCCTGCGCAGCCAGGACCAGGGTGTCCGGGTAATCGCCGGGGAGGACCCGCGGGAGGATCCCCGGATCCGGGACGCGGCGCGCCAGGTCCTCGATCAGGCGCCGCTCGCGCGCCGCCCGGGGGCCGCGCTTCACGACCACGCCGTCCCGCCCCGGCGCCGCGATCACGACTGCGGCGTTGCGCCCGGACGCGTCGCGGATCGTGGTGGCCGGATCGGCGGCGGCCCGCTCCCGCAGGGTCGCGCCGATCCCGAGCCACCACGCCCGCGCCGCGGGGGAGACGTCTCCCGGCACCCGTGCCTAACGCGTCTTGCCCTGGCAGGGGCAGGGCGTCGACGGCTCCGTGCCCCATGGATCGTCGTCGCCCTTGGCGGCGCCGTCCCAGGACGCCCGCTCGCTGATCGGGCCGCCGAGGAAGTCGCCGCCCGCCTCCGTCCAGCGTGTGCGGACGCGCTTCAGGTCGCAGCCCTTGTGGAGCCAGATCCGGACCTTCCCGTGCTCCTTGCTCCCCTGCGCCCCGATCGATGCGACGTGGGCGACCCCGTCCTCCGGGAACTCGAACCAGTCCTCGAAGGAGTCGGTCTCGTAGAGGCGCACCCAGCCCGCCCGCGAGGACGTCCCGGCCCATCCCTCCAGCGCGATCACGTCCGGCAGATCGACCGTCTCGTGCGGCAGCCCCTGCGAGTCCAGCAGGTCCTTGATGAGCCTGCTCACCGGAACGTCCAGATCCTCGTCCTGCCTGTCCTCGTCCCTGTCCGGCATCTCCTCACACCTCCCCATCGATGCCGCCAGGCCCAGTGCCCGCGCGGCGTTGACCCGTCCCCACCCGACTCCATCCACGCGACCCGTGGTCGCGATGCCGGCGCCCAGCGGGCTCCCGGCGTCGTCGCACGTCCTGCGGACGACGTCGGCGATCTCGTCGTTGCCGAGCCCGGGGCAGCGCGACATGAGGAGCGCGACGAGCGCGCTCACGTGCGCGACCGCGGCCGACGTCCCCAGGAAGCACCACAGGTAGTCCCCGTCGGCGTCCCCGGCGTCGCCGCCGGTGTACGGATCGCCGTACCAGGTGACCCGGCGGCCCCGGCCGCCCGGGTTGTACCCCTCCACCCCGAGCGGATCGGCCGTCGCGATGTCGAGGCCCGGTGCCAGGACATCGAGGCCCGGCCCGGAGCGGCTGAGCCACTTCTCCTTCGCCGTCGGCTTCATGGGGCCGCCGTCGGGCGTGAACGCGCCCACGGCGAGCACGTCGCGCCGCGACGCCGGATAGGCGACGTCTGGCGTCTCGGCGTCCCAGTTCCCGGCGGCGGCGCACACCACGGCGTCGTTCGCCGTGGCGACGTCGAGGGCGAAGTCCACCCCGGTGTCGCCCGAGGCCGCGGTGATGCTCAGGTTGATCACCCGGGCGCCGCGGATGAGGGCGAGCCGTATGCCCAGCGCGACCGTCGAGTCCGTCATCTTCCGGAGCCCGACGGGCAGCACCCGCACCCCCGGCGCGATGCCCGCGACCTTCGACGCCCCGTCGATCGCGGCGCCGATGATGCCGGCGACGGCCGTGCCGTGGGGGCGGCTGTCCACCAAGGCCGGCGGCGGGGGGACCGGGTCGAACCGGGCATCGTCCGAGACCGCGAGCGCCCCGTTCCGGAGCGTGATGCCGACGTGTTGTTGCTGCGGCAGGAGCGACGCCGCGATGGCCGGGTGCGCGCGGTCGACGCCCGAGTCCACCACCGCCACCCGCACCCCCGCCGCGCCCGTCGTGACGTCCCAGGCCGCGGGCATGCCCATCGCCTTCAGGTTCCACTGCCGTGGCCAGCGGCTGACGGCGCGCGGCGGCGTCAGCTGGAGGGGGTGCATGGACACCCAGTCCATGTCCGCCGCCCTCACCGACCCGTCGCCCATCAGCGTCTCCGCCATGTCGAGCGCCCGGCCCCAGCGGCCGCCCGGCTGCGCCACGAAGCGCATGAGCGGCGCCATGACCTCCGACCACTCCACGTCGAGGTCGAACCCCTCCCCCGTCACGCGGGCGATCAGGTCCTCGGCCGACCCGCCGGCGGGCATCACGATGAGGACGTCGCCCATCGGGGCGGCCGCCTCCGCCGGGCCCCCGTCGGGGGCGTACACGGGGGCGGCGAACCAGACGCCGGGCTCCGCCCGGTACTGGTCCACGACCTCCATCTGATCGCGCCCGCCGAGCGCGAGCCACATCACGCCCGGCCCGGTCCACGCCTGGGCCCACACGGGCTCCAGGCCGTCCGCCAGGATGCGGTCGACCATGACCGCCGCGGCCTCGGGCTCGACCCCGATGGCCACCTGGTCGTCGCGGCGCACCATGGTCGTCTCGCCGCCGTCCCTGCGGACGGTCAGCGTCGGCGGGGCACGCCCTTCCACGCTCTCTTCCATTCCACCCCTCCTCGTGTGACCCCGGGCGGGACCCCGGGTCCGTGGACCGACGTTAAGCCCGCGGATCGCCACTTGTCATCAGGGGTGTGGCGGGTCGACACCTAGGGCGTGGGGGGCGGCCACGAGGTGTGGGGGGTCGACACCTTGGGGGCGTTTCGACGGGCACCGGGAGGGGGTGGGATCGAGCCGCACCGTCATCGGCTCCAGGAGAGCGTTCGACATGGGCACTCTGCACACGATCGACACCCGCCCCGGGTCCGTCCGGACGTACGGGGACGTGGGCGTCAGCCGCGACGACGAGATCGACCTCCCCACCTGGGAGGACTTCGCCTCCGCGCGGGACCGCTTCTTCGCCGCCCTCCAGACGGCACCGCGGCCCGCGCCCCGGACGGCGGCCGGCGACGGGACGGCCGCCGCGCGATGACCCTGGTCCGCGCACTTGCGGAGCGGTACGCCGCGGAGGTGTGGAACTCCGGCCGCCTGGGGGTGGCCGACGAGATCTTCACCCCGGACCACCGCTACCACGACCCTCTGCTCCCGGAACTGGGGCCGGGACCGGACGGGGTGCGCGACCGGGTCACCGTGTTCCTCGGCGCGATGCCGGACGGCGTCGTGGCCGTGGAGGACTGGGTGAGCGAGGGCGACGCCGTCGTCGCCCGCTGGACGTGGGCCGGCACGCACACCGGCCCGCTGCTCGGCATGGATCCCACGGGCCGCCGGGCAGCGGCCACGGGGATGCATCTGTTCCGCACCGATGGGGACAGGATTGCCGAGACCTGGGTCAGCTACGACGCCTTGGGCATGCTGACCCGGCTGGGGCTCGTCACCATCGGCGTCGGGGCCGAGGCCTGACGACCCCCGTCGTGGTCCGCGCGGCGCCCTCCCGGAGCGCCGCGCGGATCGCCGAGGCGCGACGGCGGGACCGGCGTCCGGACGGTCCCGCCCCGCGCTCCCCTCACGCCGCCCGCCGCGCGCGGCGCTTGGCCATCGCCATCTTCACCAGGTAGAGCGGCGACGGGGGCACCCACCCGAGCTGCAGCGCCATGCCCATGTCGTCGCGGTTCGCCCAGTGCTCGATCATCCGGCCGTCGGCCATCCGCATCCAGTGCGTCTGGGAGACCGCGAACGTCCTCCCGGTGGGCGGGAAGGCCTCGTTCACCGAGCCGTCCTCCGCGTAGCCCACGAACGGCTTCACGTGGCGGCCGGACATCGTGCAGTGGACGACGACCAGGTCGCGCTCGGAGACCACCTCGTGGACCTCCCAGCGAAGGTCCGCGAACGCCTCGCGCAGCCAGAGCGCCGTCGCCATCGCGGCGTCCGGGCCGTACGGCACGCGCGCGGCCGGCGGCTCGTCGATCGCCTCGTGGTTCACGAAGGCCGGGTGGATGATCTCCACGAAGTCCTCGTGGTCGCCGGTCGCCATGACCTCGAACGAGCGCAGGGCGGCCGCCTCGATGCCGGTGTCGTGCAGGGTTCCCATTCCGGGTTCCTCCTTCGGAGCGGTTGATTCCGTCCGCCCCAGGCTCCGCCACCGGACCCCCCGCCCGCGTCAGGGGACCCACCCCGGAGTTTTCGTTCAGCCCCCCTGCATGGCCGCCGCGAGCGCGGACCGGCCCGGGATGCCGAGCTTGCGGTACACCCGGGTGAGGTGGGTCTCCACCGTCGCGAGGGTCACGAACAGCTCGTGGGCGACCTCGCGGTTGGAGCGGCCCGCCGCGACCAGGGTGGCGACGCGCCGCTCGCTCGGCGTGAGGGACGCGACCCCCGACAGCGCGTGGCGGCGCGGCCGGGCCCCGGACGCGCGCGACTCCTCGGCAGCGAACGCCGCGACCGGCTCGGCGCCGCACGCGTGGGCCTCGTCCATCGCCACCATCAGGGCCTCGCGGGCCTCGCGCCGGCGGCCGGCGCGGCGCAGGGCGGCGCCCAGGTCGGCGCGCGCGCGAGCCCGCTCCAGGGCCCACGGGGTCCCCTCCAGCACCGCGAGCGCAGCCTCCAGCCCCTCGATGGCGGCGTCGTCGTCGCCCAGCAGCGCCACGGCGCGGCGGGCGACGGCGATCGGCTTCGGCGTGCCCCACACCTCGGCGATGGCGAGCTCCTCGGCGGCCAGCGCCCGCGCCTCGTCCCGGTCGCCGCCGGAGGCGGCCAGGGCCAGGGCCGCGCCGGAGCGCCAGGGCGGCAGGGGGCGGCTCATCCCCCAGCGCGCATGGCGGCCCCCCAGCGCGCGCCAGTCGGCGAGGGATGCCTCCCAGCGCCGGGCCGCGCCGTGCAGCACCGCGCGCCCGTGCAGCAGCGGGTTGAGCAGCATGCGGCCGGCGATGTCGCCCTGGAGCCCGCGGGCCGCGAGGAGGGCGTCGGCCTCGTCCACCTCCCCGGCCTCCGCGAGGGCGAACAGGAGGATCCCGGCCGTCGTCGGCATGAGGTCGGACCCGAGCTCGGCGAGCGCGGCCTGCGACGCGCGCAGGTCCGGCACCGCGGCGCGCAGGTCGCCCCGGTCCAGAGCGACCATGCCCACGCAGCCGATCGCGATCGCGTTGCGCAGCGGCGAGCCGCCGTCACGGGCGCGCGCGATCATCCGGGCCGTGAGCGCCTCGGCGCGGTCGAGGCGCGCGGCGTAGACGTGCATCGCCACGAGCGCCGCTCCGTCTCCGGGATCCGGCCACGGCGTCTCCCCCTCGGCCGCCTCCCCGAGCCGGGCGGCCTCGGCGAGCCCTCCCGCGGTGGGGCCCGGGTCCTCCAGGGCGGCCGTCGCGATGACGAGCCGCTCGGCCGGGGTGGCGCCGGCGAGGCCCGCGGCGACCCCCGCCAGGCGTCCCCGGGTGCGCTCCTCCGTCGCCAGGTCGTAGCGACCCGCGACGCCCATGAACGCCTCCAGGCGCAGTCGCGCCTCGCGCTCGGCGGGGTCGTCGCCCAGGTCCGCGATCGCCGCGAGCAGCCGGTCCACCGCGTCGGAATGGCGGCCCGAGTGGTAGAGCGAGATGGCCAGCCGCAGGGCGGCGTCCGCCCGCTCCAGCGGGTCGGTGAGGGCGTCGAGGACGGCGGCCAGGGGCTCCGCGGCCTCGGGCCGCAGGTCGGCCAGCTCGGCGTCGGCGAGGTCGCGCAGGACACCGTCCCGGTCGGCCGGCTCGGGCGGCTCCGCCAGCGCGCGGCGCAGAAGTGCCGCCGCCTCGCGGGGCGTGCCCCGCCCACGCGCGTCGCGCGCCCCGTCGCGCAGGGCCTGCACCACCCAGGGGTCCGCGCCACCGGGCGGCGCCTGGAGCAGGTGGGCGGCCACCCGGCCCGGCGGCGCGCCCCGCCCGGCCAGCAGGACGGCGGCGCCGGAGTGGGCCGCGCCGCGCAGCACCGCGGGCGTCCCCGCGTCCACGGCCGCCTGGAGCAGCGGGTGCCGGAATCGCAGCGGGTGGTCGTCCTCCAGCAGCCCCGCGCGGGTGAGCGCGTCCGCGGCGGCGGTCGCCTCCGCGGGCGTCACGTCGGCGAGGGAGGCCACGAGCAGCAGGTCGGCCCCGTCCCCCAGCACGGCCAGGGAGCGCGCCATCGCGAGCGCCTCGGCGCCCAGGCCGTCGAGCCGGCGGGACGCCACCTGTTCCACGCGCGAGGGGAGCGCCTCGGCCGCCGCCCACGCGCCCGCGGGCCCGGCCGCCCGCACCTCGGCCACCAGCTCGCGCACCAGGAACGGGTTGCCGCCGGTGCGGGCGCGGCAGAGGCTGACGAGCCCGGGGACGGGCTCCTCGCCGAGGGCGTCCGTCAGCAGGGCGGCGATGGCGCCGGGGCCCAGCGGTGCCGGCTCCAGCCGCGTGGCCCGCTCCTCCAGGCCCGCCAGCGCGGGCGGCACCTCGCCGGCCCGGCACCCCACGAGCAGCACCACGCGCAGGTCCTCGCATCGGCGCGCGAGGTACGACAGGAACCGCAGCGACGCCTCGTCGGCCCACTGGGCGTCGTCCACGCGCAGCAGCAGGGGGGCGCGGTCGGCGAGGTTGGCGACGAGCCAGTAGAGCGCGTGGACGGCCGCGCCCTCCTCCGCGTCCCCGTCGCCGGCGGCCGGGTCGAGCACGGCGGCGGCCCGCGACGCCGGCCCGCCGAGCAGCTCGGCCCGGTCCTCGGCGCCCGCCCGGGTGAGGGGGCCCTCCAGGAGCTGGCGCACCACCCCGAACCCGTACCCGC
Source organism: Thermoleophilia bacterium (assembly GCA_050249835.1). Lineage (GTDB taxonomy): Bacteria > Actinomycetota > Thermoleophilia > Miltoncostaeales > Miltoncostaeaceae > Miltoncostaea. The sequence continues at coordinate 38,926 of JBFWPT010000019.1, read as the reverse complement.
CCTCCAGCGCGCTGCCGGTGGCCGAGAGCACGGCGACCCCGGCCTCCCCCGCGAGGGCGCGCGCCTCCGCGAGCAGGCCCGTCTTGCCGGCGCCGGGGGGCCCGGCCACGAGCAGCACCGACCCGCGGTGCGCCCGCGCCGCCGCCAGCGCATCGGCCACGGCGGCGATCTCGGCCTCGCGCTCCAGCAGCATGCGCCAAGCATGACCGAGCTGCCGGTGCATTACCGTGGGGCGATGGCCGGTCCCCGGGAGATCGCGATCGACACGCCCGCGGGTCCCGCGCGGGCGCACCTCCACGCGCCCGAGGGGGAGCCGCGGATGCTGGTGGTGCTCGGCCACGGCGCGGGCGGTGGCGTGGCCGCGCCGGACCTCGTCGCCGCGACGGACGTGGCGACCGGGCTCGGCGCCCTGGTGGCGCTGACCGAGCAGCCCTACCGGGTCGCGGGCCGGCGCTCCCCCGCCCCGGCGCCGCGGCTCGACCTCGCGTGGACGGCCATGGTGGCCACCCTGCGCGAGGAGGCTCCGTCCGTCCCCCTCGTGACCGGCGGGCGCTCGTCCGGCGCCCGGGTGGCGTGCCGCACGGCGGCGGAGACCGGCGCGTCGGGCGTGCTGTGCCTGGCGTTCCCGCTGCAGCCGTCCGCCGGGAAGGGGCGCCCGCCGCGTCCCAGCCGGCTGCCGGAGCTGGAGGCGGTGGAGGTGCCCGTGCTGATCGTGCAGGGCGAGGGCGACCCGTTCGGCATGCCGCCGGAGGCCCCGGGACGGGAGGTCGCGCGCCTGCGCGGCGACCACTCCCTGCGCTCCGACATGCCCGGCCTGCGCGCCGCGGTCGGCGCCTGGCTCGCGGCCCGGCTCGCCTAGGAGCCCGCGGGCTCCCAGCCGCTCAGCCAGCGGATGCCCACCAGGGCGAGCGGGGCGGTGAACAGGTCGAGCGGCTCGCCGGTCGCGGCCCACGCGAACCGCGCGCCGTCGACGGGCATCACGGTCTCCATCACCTGCGGGTTCAGGCGGCGCATGACGCCGGTCACGGTGAAGGGGCCCAGGTGGAACGCCCCCTCCACGCCGTCCTTGTAGTCGGTCCAGGAGTCCACAGCCGGGGCGTCCGGCTCGTCGACGAGCAGCGCGACGATGCCCTCGCCGTGGGCCTCGAACGCGCCGATGCGCCGGGACGGCGCGCCGGCGGGGACGAGCGGCGTGAGCTCGGCGTCCTCCAGCGAGAGGGGCGCCCACGAGCCCCGGCCGCCGGGGGCGGGGATGGTGACGAAGGTGACCGACGGGGCGAGCGTGCCGCGAATCGCGGCAGAGGGTGTCAGGACGGTCACGCGCACCGGCGGGACGGTACCGGACGGGTGGGGTATGAACGGCGTACGCCAACCGAGGGGGGACGCGCCGTGGACATGAAGCTGGAGCTGGTGGCCGTGCCGGTGAGCGACGCCGACCGCGCCAAGGCGTTCTACGTGGAGAAGGCCGGGTTCGTGCTCGACCACGACCACCGGGTGAGCGACGAGCTGCGGTTCATCCAGCTCACCCCGCCCGGGTCCGCGTGCTCGATCGCCATCGGAGACGGGATCGACCCGCGGGCGCCGGGCTCGGCGCAGGGCCTGCAGCTCGTGGTGGCCGACATCGAGGCCACCCGCGATGAGCTTGCGGGCCGGGGCCTCGACCTGGGCGAGGTGCAAGACTTCCCGTGGGGGCGCTTCCTGTTCTTCCAGGACCCCGACGGCACGGGTGGGCGATCCAGCAGATCGTGACCCCCGGCTGAGCCGTCAGGGTGTGAGCCCGATCTGCCGGGAGCGCGGGCGCGGGGAGGCCCCGGCATCCAGCGCGACGGCCAGCGAGACCCTGAGGCGCGTGCGCGCGTCGAAGGTCTTCGCGCGCGCGGGCACCCTGATGCAGACGACCCGGCGGCCCGGCGCGGTGAAGCGGACCGTGCTCGCCCCGAACAGGCGGATGCTGCGGATGCCGCTGAAGATGCGGACGGTGACCCGGGCGGGCGCCGAGCTCAGGACCAGGGTCCGCACGCACTTGGACCGGCGCAGGGAGCCGAGCGAGATGCGGCCCGGCACCACGGCGGTGGCGGGGCCGACGCCGAGCGTGCGCGGGCTCGGGATCGTCGCGGCGAGGTCCGGAGCCGGGGGCAGGTCGGCGAAGCGCAGCACCCGACGCGACGCGTCGCGCGCCACGATCGCCCCGTCCGGGTCGACCGCGAGACCGATCGCCTGCAGGCCCGGCGCGCTGCTGCCCGCGCCCGTCAGCGGAGCGCCGACGGGGACGCCGGCCGCGGTGTAGCGACGGATGCCCGGCGCGGTGCCGCCCTGGCTCCCGACGAGCACCTCGCCGGTGCGCGGGTCGACCGCCAGGCCGAGGCGCGCGCAGCTGAACACCGAACCCTGCGTGACGTTCCAGCGGGCGATCTGCACCCCGGCCGGGGTGTGCACCTGCACCGCCGCCTCGCACCCGGCGGTGCCGAAGATCAGCAGGGCGTAGACGTTGCCTGCCGCATCGACCGCGACATCGGTGACGAACGAGCCTCCGAGGGGGATCTCGCGCACGAGGCGGCCCGACGGGTCGAAGACCGTGATGCGGCTCGCCCGGGTGTCGGCAACGTAGAGGTTGTCGGCGGCGTCCACGGCGATGCTCTGCGCCAGGTCGTCGAAGGCCGCCGGCCCGGTGGGCGCCACGGTGCGCAGCGGAACCCCGGTCGGTGTGAGCACCTGCACCCGGTTGCGGTCGCCCTCGAAGACGAGCAGGTTGCCCGCCGAGTCCACGGCGAGCCCGGCCGGCCGCTGGACATCGACCCCGGTGATCGCCCCGAGCATCCGTAGCAGGGTGCCCTGCCGGTCGTAGACGAGCACACGCCCGGACGAGCCGCCGAACGGGTCCGCCACGTAGATCGTGTCGCCGGCGCGGTCCATCGCCACGGAGGCCTCGCCGCCGCCGAAGTCGGCGGGGAGCCGCCACTCGCGCTCGAACCGGACGACGCCGAGCGCCGAGGCCGGCACGAGCGCCGCCAGCAGGAGCAGCATGAGCGCGACGAGGGTGCCCCGCCCCGCGACACGGATCTGCACGAGATGTCCGATCTCCGCGATGGGGCGTCAGGAGACACCGGCCTCGCCGGGCTGTCAATCCCCGGCGCGCGGGGGCGGGGCGCGGCGTTCAGGGCGCGAGCCCGGTCACCGCCACGGGGTCGCGCCGGCGCACGCCGAGATGCAGGTGGTCCACCCCGTTGGCGGCGCCCGAGAAGCCGAGCAGGGCGCCGCGCTCCACCCGCTGCCCGGGGCGCACCATCACGCCCGCGAGGTGGGCGTAGAAGTAGGCGTCGTCGCCCGTGACCAGGGTGAGCCGGGCGCCGCCGAAGCGCCCCTCGGTCGCCTCCGGGTCGCCGGCCACACGCACGACCGTGCCGGCGTCGACCGCCCACACCGGGCTGCCGAACGGCATCTCGATGTCGACGGCGCGGTCCGACTGCCAGTCGTCCGGGCCCTCGCCGTGCGCGTGGGTCCCCTCCCCCGGTCCGCCGCCCATCGTGCCGGCGCCGCCCGTGGGCGTGGCGAGGCCGCCGGCGCCCCGGGTGGGCCCGCCCATCGCGCGCGCCTGGGCCGTGAGGGTGATCGCCCGGTCGGGGTCGCCCCCGAGCGCCGCGTACCCGGCCCGCACGGCGCCGACCCACGAGGTGTTGAGCCCCTGCGGGTCGTTGGGCGCGCCCACGGGGGCCCAGCGCGCGGCGATGCGCGTCAGGGTCGTGCGGCCGTCGTCGAGGTAGCCGGTGCGCAGGCCGCGGGCGACGACCGCGACGTTCTCCTCCCACGAGGTGAACGGGATCGCCGGCCCCCAGCCGAACGCGTTGTGGATGTCGCGGCCGGACCCCGCCGTGCCGAGCACCGACTCGTGCCGGGCGATGGCGAGCAGGGCGCGCGGGTCGATGTCGTTCGCGAGGCCGGCGCGCACGAACGCCCGCGCCCGCCCCGCGAGGGGCGACGACGGCACCTCGGCGGCGATCCAGGCGTCGAGCGCCGCGGCGTCCACCGGCGCCGGCGGCCCGGGTGGCCCGTCGTCGTCCCCGGCGAGCAGCGCGACCAGCGGCACGGCGACGATGAGCGCCACCACGAGCGCGAGGACGAGGCGGGTCATCGGCCCGCCAGGGTACCCCGCCGGCCCGCGAGGACCGGCGGGGCCGGGCGCGCGCTACGGGGTGAGGCAGGCCTTGATCGAGCCCTCCGCGCGGGTGGCCATGGCGGCGTAGCCGTCGGGGGCCTCGGCGAGCGGCAGGTCGTGGGTGAACACCGGCGACGGGTCCAGCCGCCCCTGCACCAGCAGCGGCCACAGGGAGCGCGCGTAGGCGTGGGTGGGCGCGACGCCGCCCCTGATGGTCACGTTGCGGAGGAAGGCGACGTCCCACGGCACCTGCGGGGCACCGAGGAAGACCTCCATCCCCACCCACGAGACGGTGCCGTAGGGGCGCACGTCGCGGACGGCCTGGGCGATGGACTCGGCGCTCGACACGGCGTCGATGACGACCTCGGGGCCGCGGCCCTCGGTGAGCTCCGCGAGCAGGGCCGTCGCCTTCTCCGCCCCGTCCTCGCCGGTCGTGTCCACCGTGTGGGTGGCGCCGAGCGCCTCGCCCACGGCGAGCCGGTCGGCGTGATGGCCGGTGAGCACGATGTTGGCGGCGCCGAAGAGGCCGGACACGTGGGCCGCGAGAAGGCCGACGGCGCCGTCGCCCACCACCATCACCGAGTCGCCGGGACGGATGCCCGCGCCCGAGACGGCGTGGTAGGCCGTGCCCAGCACGTCGGCCACGGGGAGCACCGTGGTGTCCTTCGCGTCGTCGGCGAGGGCCTCCGGCACCACGTCGAGGGAGCCGTCCGCCATCGGCACGCGCACGATCTCGGACTGGCCGCCCTGAACGTCGCCGCCCGCGCTCCAGAAGGCCTGGAAGCCGTAGCAGCCGCCCTTCTCGCAGGAGGTGAAGTGGCCGAGGTGGCACTCGGCGCACCGCCCGCACGAGAACCAGAACGGCGAGACGACCTTGTCCCCCCGCTTCACGCGGCGCACCTCCGGGCCCACCTCCTCCACGACCCCCACGAACTCGTGGCCCAGCCGGCAGCCGGGGCTGAACCCGAAGCCGTCGCCGTGGTTGTAGATGTGCATGTCGGACCCGCAGATCCCGGCCTTCGTGACCCGCACGATGGCGTCGGTCGGCTCGAGCACCGACGGATCGGAGACGTCCTCGACCGCGACGACGCCCTGCGCCTTGTAGACCAGCCCCTTCATGCCCGACCCCCTTCGCGGGTTTACGGGCGCCAACCTACCCTGGTCGCCGGAACCCGCACCAGCGCGCACCCGGCGCTGTGTCAGGCCATCCCGGATGCCGGGACGCGCGCGCCGGCCGGGGCCGCGCCGTCACCGGGCGCGATCCAGGCCAGCACCCGGGCGCCCGCGAGCGAGGTCACCTGGTGCGACCCCTGGCGGCCGAGCGGGACGAGGCCCTCGGGCCCCTCCGCGCAGCGCACGAAGGAGGTCGCGCGGGGGTGACGGGGGACGTCCTCCGCGAGCGTGGCCCGAGCCCCCCAGTCCTCGTGGCCCAGCAGCGCGCGCCCGAGCAGGTGGAAGCAGACGACCGCGGCCGCCGGGTTGCCGGGCAGGGCCAGGACCGCCGTGGCGCCGGCCCGGCCCAGCCTCACGGGGTGGCCGGGCCGCATCGCCACGCCGCGCGCCTCCCACCGGGTGCCCAGGTCCTCCAGCGCCGCGGCCACGTGGTCGCGGGTGCCCGCCGAGACGCCGCCGGCGGTGACGAGCAGGTCCGGGCGGCCGGCGAGCAGCCCCGCGATCGCGGCCGTGGTGTCCTCGCGCTCGTCGCGCGCGCGTGCCGAGGCGGTCACGGCCCCGCCCGCCGCCGCCACCTGCGCGGTGAGCGCCGGGAGGATGACGTCGATCGTCGACCGCGCCGGCACCGGGGCGCCGGGCGGGACGAGCTCGTCGCCGGTGGTCAGGACCGCGACGCGCGCGCGGCGGCGGCAGGACGCCCCCGTGAGCCCGGCCGCCGCGACGACGGCGACCTCGTGCGGGGCCAGCAGCGTGCCGGGGTGGAGCAGGGCCTCCCCCGCCCTGAGGTCGTCCCCGGCCGGACGCACGTCCGCGGCGGGCGGAACCGGCAGGAACGGGATGAGGAAGCCGCCGGCCTCGTGCCCGTCCTCACGGCGCAGGACCGCGTCGGCGCCCGCGGGCAGGCGGGCGCCGGTGGAGATGCGGCACGCCTCGCCGGGCCCGACGCCCCCCGTCGCGGGGTGGCCCGCGGCGCTCTCGCCCACGAGCCGCAGGAGCCGGCCGGGCGCAGCGCCCGCCGCCTGCACCGCCCACCCGTCCATCGCCGACGTGGCCGCGGGCGGCAGGTCGGACAGCGCCACGACGGACTCCGCCAGGCGGCGGCCGGCGAGGTGCTCGAGGGCGACCTCCTCGGCGCCGGGGTCCGGCGCGAGCGCCCGCGCCGCCGCCAGCGCGTCCTCCGCGGACAGCGGGCCGGCCGCCCCGCAGCCGCGCGGCGCCCGCGGCGGCGCCGGCGCGGCGACCGTGCTCACGTGGCGGGGAGCACCACGACGAGCTCCCCCTCGTCGTCGACGTGCACCGGGTGCACGGCGAGCCCGCAGCCGCCGTCGGCGTCGGCGCCGTCGGCGAAGGCGTAGCGCCGCGCGTGCAACGGGCAGACGACCGACGAGCGGCCGACGATCCCGTCCGCGAGGGGCCCGCCCTTGTGGGGGCAGCGGGCGTCCGTCGCGGCGACGCGCCCGTCCCGCAGCCGGAACACCGCGATGCGGTGGTCGCCGACCGCGAACTCGCGGCCCTCGCCGGGGGGGACCTGATCCACGGGGCCGAGCTTGTGGGAGGCCCGGATCATCGTGGGCGCGCTCACGAGCGCACCGCGATCGGCGCCGCGAACTGGTTGGCCGTGGCCGGACGGGCGGCGTCGGCCGCCCACGGGTCCTCGTAGCCCTCCACCGACCGCGCGATCTCCGCGTCGAGGCGGGCGGCGTCGCCGTCCCGGTCCTCGACCACGACCGCGCGCAACTCGTCCAATCCGACGCGCGGGACGAAGTCGTAGGTCCGCTCCAGCCACCGCGCGTTCTCGCGGTAGTACTGGATGAACCGGCCCGTGATCGTCAGGACCTCATCCGGGGAGTCGAGCGTGCAAAGCACGTCGCCCTTGCGGACGGTCGCGCCGGCGGCGCCCCCGACGTACAGCTCCCAGCGGCCCCCCTCGATGGCGACGACGCCGACGTCCTTGACCATCGCCTCGGAGCAGTTGCGGGGGCACCCGGCCACCGCGAGCTTCAGCTTGGCCGGCGCCTCCAGGCCCTTGTACCGCTCCTCGATGGCGATGCCCAGGGACACCGCGTCGCCGACGCCGAAGCGGCAGAACTCCGACCCGACGCACGTCTTGACCGTCCGGAACGACTTGCCGTAGGCGTGCCCGGACCGCATCCCGAGGTCCTGCCACATGCTCGGCAGGTCCTCCTTGGCGACCCCGAGCAGGTCGATGCGCTGGCCGCCGGTGATCTTGATCATCGGCACGCCGTACTTGTCGGCGACGTCCGCGATGCGGCGAAGCTCGGCCGCCGAGGTGACGCCCCCCGAGATGCCGGGGACCACCGAGAACGTCCCGTCCTTCTGGATGTTCGCGTGGACCCGGTCGTTGATGAAGCGCGCGTCGCGCTCGTCGCCGAGCTCGTCCGGCCCCCAGATCGTGCGCAGCAGCGACGTGAGGCCCATCTTGCTGCCCGGGTCGTCGACGCCGCCGGCGAGCGCGTCGAAGACCGCCGACACCGAGCGCAGCCCGCGGCTCCGGATCTCCGCGGTGAGCTCGGCCTTCGGCAGCGGGACCCCGGGCACGTACCAGCTCGCCGAGGGGTCCTCCGCCGCCTCGCCGCCCGACGCCCACTCCACGATCTCGGCGACCCGGTCCTTGCACGACCCGCAGCCCATGCCGGCGCGGGTCGCCTTCATGACGCCCGCCACGCTGAGGCCGCCCTCGGACGCGCAGCAGGAGATCGCGCCCTTCGTGACGCCGTTGCAGTTGCAGATCTGGGCGTCGTCGGGGAGGTCGGCCACGGACGGCCCGGCCGCCGGCTCGCCGACGTCGAACAGCATCTCGAGGCGGTCCTCGGGGAGCGGGGTGCCCTTGTCGAAGGCCTGGGTCAGCAGCGGCACCTTGCCGACGTCCCCGAGCATCGTGGCCCCCACGAGGCGGCCGTCCCGCACGACGATCGACTTGTAGACCCCGCGGTGGGGGTCGCTGTAGCGCACGACCTCGTCGTGCTCGTCGCGCGGCTCCTTCTCCCCCATCACCGCCAGCTCCACGCCCATCACCTTGAGCTTGGTCGCGACCTGGGAGCCCTCGTACGCCGCATCCGGGAGGGTGCCGGTGATGTGGTCCGCGAGCACCTTGGCCTGCTCCCATAGGGGCGCCACCAGCCCGTAGACCATCTCGCGGTGCTCGGCGCACTCCCCCACGGCGTAGACGTTCGGGTCGGACGTGCGCATCTGGTCGTCCACGACGACGGCCCGGCCGACCGGCAGGCCGCAGTCCGCGGCGAGGCCGGCGTTCGCCCGGATACCGGCCGCCACGACGACCATGTCGCACTCCAACTCGGAGCCGTCCGCGAACCGGAGCCCGGTCACCTCGCCGTCGCCGGTCACCGCGACCGTGGCCGCGCCGCAGTGGACGCCGATGCCCATGCCCTCGATCGTGCGGGCCAGGATGCGCCCGCCCTCCGCGTCGAGCTGCTGGCCCATGAGGTACGGCCCGGCCTCGACGACCTCGACGGCGACGTCGTGCGTGAGCAGCCCGCGCGCGGCCTCCAGCCCCAGCAGGCCCCCGCCGATGACCGCGGCGCGCCCGCAGCCCCGCGCGTGGGCGGCGATGGCGGCGCAGTCGTCGATGGTGCGGAAGGCGAAGATCCCGGGGCGCAGCCCGCCCTCGTCGTCGAGCATCCCGTCGATGGGCGGCAGGAAGGGCCGGCTGCCGGTGGCGAGGATCAGGAGGTCGTAGGGCACCTCCGCCCCGTCGTCCGTGGAGACCACCTGCTCGTCGCGGTCGATGCCGGCGACCCGGGCCCCCGCCCGCAGCGTGACCCCGTTCTCGTCGTACCAGTCGAGCGGGTTGATGAAGATGTCGCGCGGCTCGGACTCGCCCGACAGGACGCCCGACAGCAGGATGCGGTTGTAGTTCCCGTAGGGCTCGTCGCCGATCATGGTCACGTCGAAGAGGTCCCCGCCGCCGCGCGCCAGGATCTCCTCCACCGCGCGGGCGCCCGCCATGCCGTTGCCGATCACGACGAGCCGGCGGCGGAGCGTTGTGTCGGGGCCGGCGGGGGCGCCGGTCCGGAGCATCGTCGTCATGGGTGTCCACCTCCGTGGGCGGGGTCGGATGGGCGGGCGGGCGCGATGCGCACCGCGCAGGACTTGAACTCCGGCATGCGGGACACCGGGTCGAGGGACGGGTCGGTGACGAGGTTCGCCCGCCCCTCACCCGCCCAGTGGAACGGCATGAAGACCGTGTCGTGGCGGATGGAGCGCGAGAGGCGCGCCGGTGCGACGGCGTCCCCGCGGCGGGTGGTGACGCGCACGTCGTCCCCCTCCGCGATGCCGAACAGGCGGGCGATCTGGGGGTGGATCTCGACGAACGGTCCCGGCTCCGCCTCGGCCAGCTCCGGGACGCGGCGGGTCTGGGTGCCGGACTGGTACTGGCCCATCACGCGGCCGGTGGTGAGGTGCATGGGGAACGCGGTGTCCGGCTCCTCGCCGGCCGGCCGGTGCTCGACCGCGTGGAAGCGGGCGCGGCCGTCGCGGGTGGCGAAGCGGTCGGCGAAGAGGCGCGGCGTGCCGGGATGCCCCGGGCCGGGGCACGGCCAGAACACCCCGTCCTCCGCCTCGATGCGCTCGTAGGTGATGCCGGAGTAGTCGGCCGGGCCCCCGGCGCTCGCGCGGCCGAGCTCCGCGAAGATGTCGCGGGGCGCCGCGCTCGGGAAGAGGTGGCCGCGGCCGAGCGCGGCCGCGAGGCCGGTGAGGATCTCGGCGTCCGTGCGCACGCCCTCCGGGGGCGGCAGCGCCCGCCGCCGGCGGATGACGCGGCCCTCCAGGTTGGTCATCGTGCCGTCCTCCTCCGCCCACTGGGCCGAGGGGAGCACGACGTCCGCCCGCGCCGCCGTCTCCGACATGAAGGGGTCCGCGACCGCCAGGAAGTCGAGGGCGTCGAGGCGCCGCTCCACGTGCCCGGCGTCCGGCGCGGAGACGACGGGGTTGGAGCCCATCACCAGGAGGGCCCGCACGCCGCCGGGCTCGCCGAGCGCCGCGAGCATCTCGTAGGCCGAGCGGCCCGGCCCGGGGAGCTCGTCGGCCGGGACGCCCCAGACCCCCGCGACGTGCGCGCGGGCGGCGGGGTCGTCGATGCGGCGGTACCCCGGGAGCTGGTCCGCCTTCTGGCCGTGCTCGCGGCCGCCCTGCCCGTTGCCCTGCCCGGTGAGGCAGCCGTAGCCGCCGCCGCGCCGGCCCGGCTGGCCGAGGGCGAGCATGAGGTTGATCCAGGAGAGGACCGTGTCGGTCCCGGTGACGTGCTGCTCGGCGCCGCGCGCCGTGAGCACCGTCGCGGTCGGCGCCTCGCCGAGCATGAGGGCCAGCCGCCGGATGTCCGCGGCGGGGATGCCCGTGATGCGCTCGACCCGGTCCGGCCAGTAGGTCGCGACGGTCTGCAGCACGGCGCCGAAGCCCTCGGTGCGGGCCCGGATGTACGTCCGGTCGATCATCCGCTCGCGCACCAGGATGTGCAGCAGGCCGTTGGCGAGCGCCATGTCCGTGCCCGGGGCCGGCGCCATGTGGAGGTCCGCGGAGAGGGCGGTGGTGGTGGCGCGCGGATCCACGACCACCAGCGTCGCCCCGCGCCGCCGGGCCTCTTCGATGTGGCGCAGCGCGGGCGGCATGGTCGCGGCCGGGTTCGCGCCGACCAGGACGATCACGCGGCTCTCGGCGAGGTCCGACAGCGGGAAGGGCAGGCCGCGGTCGATGCCGAACGCCCGCGTCCCGGCGGCCGCGGCCGACGACATGCAGAAGCGGCCGTTGTAGTCGATGGACGGGGTGCGCAGGCCGATGCGGGCGAACTTGCCGAGCAGGTAGGCCTTCTCGTTCGTCAGGCCGCCCCCGCCGAAGACGCCGGCCGCCTCCGGCCCGTGGGCGCGCTGCGCGCCGGCGAGCCCCGCCGCGACCCGGGAGAGCGCCTCCTCCCACGACGCGGGCTCCAGCGCGCCGCCGCGCACCCGGCGGACGAGCGGGGTGCGCAGCCGCTCGGGGTGGTCCAGCAGCGAGGCCGCCGTCCACCCCTTGCGGCAGAGCCCCCCGCCGTTGGTCGGGAAGTCCCGGCCGGCGACCGTCGCCCCCTCCGCCCCGGCCGTGACCTCCATGGCGCACTGCAGCGCGCAGTACGGGCAGTGGGTCGCGGTGGCCGTGGAGACGGCCGGGGCGGTCGTGGTCGCCACGGTGCTCAGACCCCCGGCAGGCGGCGGCCCGAGGGACGGAGGTACACCCACCAGGTGACGACGAGGCACACCGCGTAGAAGGCGATGAAGGAGATGTAGGCCGCGTCGCCGGTGCCGCTCTGGAGGAAGGACTCGCGGAACGCGATGTTCACGAGGACGCCGCCCAGGCCGCCGACCGCGCCGGCGATCCCGATGAGGGCCCCGGACAGCCGGCGCGCCTCCGCCTCCTGGCGGGTGGGCTCGGCGCCCGCGGCGGTCGCGATGTCGGCCTTCGCCCCGAAGATCGCGGGGATCATCTTGTACGTGGAGCCGTTGCCGATCCCGGCGAAGACGAAGAGGGCGATGAAGCCCCCGATGAACAGGGCCAGCGAGCCCTGCATCGACGCGACCAGCACCAGCGAGGCGGAGACCGCCATGGCGAGGAAGTTCCAGAAGGTCACTGCGGCCCCGCCCAGGCGGTCGGCGAGCTTGCCGCCGAACGGCCGCACGAGCGAGCCGATGAGGGGGCCGAGGAACGTGACGTAGGCGGCCTCGAGCGGCGTCGTGAAGCTCTCGGGGAACTGGACCAGCAGCACCTGCCCGAAGGCGAACGAGAAGCCGATGAAGGAGCCGAACGTCCCGATGTAGAGAAACGAGAGGATCCAGGTGTGGCGGTCGGACGACACGTCGCGCAGGGCCCGCTTGTCGTTGCGGACGTGGCTCAGGTTGTCCATGAACAGGGCCGCGCAGAGCGCCGAGACCCCGATCAGCGGGATGTAGATGAGGAGGATGACCCGCGGGTGCGCGGCACCCACCGTCGCGAGCACCAGCAGCCCCACGAGCTGGACGGCCGCGACCCCGATGTTCCCCCCGCCGGCGTTCAGGCCGAGCGCCCAGCCCTTCAGGCGCTGCGGGTAGAAGGTGGAGATGTTGACCATCGACGACGCGAAGTTGCCGCCGCCGACGCCGGCGGCCATCGCCACCAGCAGCAGGGTGGTGAACGAGACGCCCGGCTCCAGCACGATCCCCGCCAGCACGCACGGGATCAGCAGCAGCAGCGCGCTCACGATGGTCCAGTTGCGTCCGCCGAACCGCGCGACCGCGAACGAGTAGGGAAGACGGGCGAGCGCGCCGACCGCCGCCGGCGCCGCGGTGAGCAGGAACTTCTGGCTCGGGTCGAAGCCGTACTCCGGCCCGAGGAAGAGCACGAACACCGACCAGAGGGTCCAGATCGAGAACCCGATGTGCTCGGAGACGATCGAGAAGATCAGGTTCCGGCGCGCGATGGTGCGGCCGCCCGCCTCCCAGAACGCGGGGTCCTCCGGGCGCCAGTCGTCGATCCAGCGGCCGCCGGCGCGGCCGGCCCAGCCGATCCTCCGTGGTGCTGCGCTCGTGCTCATCGATCCTCCCTCGGCGACGACGAGGTGAGGCTAGGAAGGGGGCGCCCCGCTCCGGTATGGAGCGCCGGTCCGAAATCCGCGCGCCGCCTCCTGTGGCCTGGGACCGAGGTGGCGGGGCCCCGGCCTCGGACGCCGCGTACAAGTTCCGGACCCCGATCTCTGTCTCGATGTACGAGGACCCCCGCGGGATGCGGCCCTAGCGTTCCCGGCGGTGGCGATGGACGTCCTCCGCGAGCTCCAATACCTGCAGCGCCTCGCGACGGCGGCGGTGCAGACCCTCGATGCCGGGGCGCTGGTGCGCCTCGTGATCGCCGAGACCACCGACGCGATGGACGTCGACGTCTGCTCCATCTACCTGCTCGAGCCCCCGGGCGACGCGCTGGTGCTGTCGGCGACCAACGGCCTCTCCCAGACGGAGGTCGGCCGCGTGCGCCTGCGCCTGGGCGTGGGGATCACGGGCACCGCCGCCGCCGAGCGCGCCCCGGTCGTCGTGGCGGACTTCCGCCACGAGCCCCGGTTCCGCTGGCTGCCCGGGGTGGACCAGGCGCGGTTCGTCGCGATGTGCTCGGTGCCCATCATCTCCGGCGACCGCCTCGTCGGGGTGCTGAACGTGCAGACCGTCGAGCCCCACGACTTCCGGGCCGACGAGGTCTCCTTCCTGGCCGCGATCGGCGCCCAGGTGGCGGGGGCCCTGGAGCGCTCGGGCATGCACGAGCGGCTCGAGGCCCAGGTGGCGGACCTCCGCCGCTCGGAGGAGATCCACCGGCGCTTCACCCAGCTCGCCCTCACGGGCGCCGGGCTGGCGGCCATCTGCGCCGAGATCGCCCGGCACTCGGGCGGCCCGGTCGCCTTGTACGACGACGAGGGGGAGCGGATCGCCCCGCGCGAGGTGGGCGCCTTGCCGGCGCGGCTCGACCCCGGGTCCGCCGCCGTGACGATGGGCGACCTGGAGGTGCTCCCGGTGCGCGCGGGCCGCGACCGCCTGGGGCGCCTGGTGACGGGCCCGGCCGACGGGGTCGTCGACAGCGTGCGCCGCCGGGCCCTGGAGCACGGGGTGACGGTGCTCGCCCTGGAGCTCTCGCGGGAGCGGGCGGCGGCCGAGGCCGAGCGCCGGCTGCGGGGCGACGTCGTGGAGGAGTTGCTGTCGGGGCAGCTCAGCGAGGAGGACGCCGCCCGGCTCACCACCGCCGCCGCCCGGCTCGGGTACCGGCTGCGGCGCAAGATGTGGGTCCTGCTGGTGGAGCCCGACGAGGCGTCGGCCCGCCGCGCGACGGCGGAGCGCACGAGCGCCATGCGGCTGGTGCGGGCCCTCTCGGCGGCCGCCGAGACGCGGCACCCGGGCGCGATGGTCGTGGAGCGGGCCGGCGCGCTGGTGGTGCTGCTGCCGGAGCCCGCGGGCGCCGACGAGGCCGAGCGGTGCGCCCTCGCGCTCCTCACGGCCTGCGGCTCGCAGACCGGGGGCGCCTCCTTCTCCTGCGGCGTGAGCGGCGAGAGCGGCGGCCCGGTCGACCTGCACGGGCTGCTCGCCCAGGCGCGGCTCGCGCTGCGCGTCGGGCGCCGGATGCAGCGCGCCGGCGAGGTGCACCCCTACCGCGCGCTCGGCGCGGAGCGGCTGCTGCTGGACGTGAGCCCGCCGGAGCGCCTCGAGCGCTACATCGAGGAGTGGCTCGGGCCGCTGCTGCGCCAGGAGGCCCAGGGCCGGGGCGCCGCGCCGCTCGTGGCGACCCTCGAGGCGATGGCCGCGACGTCGTGGAGCCCCCGGGCCGCGGCGCGGCGCCTCAACGTCCACGTCAACACCCTGCTCTACCGGCTCGGGCGCGTCCGCGAGCTGACGGACCGCGACCTGGACGACCCCGACGTGCGGCTCGCCCTCACCCTCGCGCTGCGCGCGCGGATGCTCACGGGCGACATGCCGCGCGAGCGGGAGGCCGCCCCGCCGGCGGCGGTCGCCGCGGAGGCCTCGTGACCGGCCCCCTGCAGGGCGCCCGGATCGGCCTGACCGCGAACCGCAGGGCGGAGGAGCAGGCCGCGCTCGTCACGGCGCTCGGCGGCGTCCCGCGGCAGGGGTCGAGCGTCGACCTCGACCGGCCGGTGGCGGACGCCGGGATCGACGCGATCGTCGACGACCTGATCGCGGCGCCCCCCGACGTCGCCGTCTTCATGACCGGCGTCGGCGCCCGGCACATCCTGGCCGGGGCCGCCCGGGGCGGGCGCCTGCGCACGCTGGTCGCGACGCTTGCGTCCCGCCGGCTGGTGGCGCGGGGCGGCAAGCCGAAGCGGGTGCTGCGCGAGTACGGCCTCGAGGCCGACTGGACGGCGGTGCCCGCCGAGAGCCGCGCCGTGGTGGAGGGGCTGGTCGCCGAGGGCGTCCGCGGCCGGCGCATCGTCGTCCAGTGCGCCGGGGACGGCCCGGAGCCCATGACCTCGGCCCTGCGGTCCGCGGGCGCGCGGGTGCGCGAGGTGCACCCCTACACGCTCCCCCTCCCCGGCGACGACACCCCGGCGGTCATCCTTGCCCGCGAGGCCCTCGCGGGCGGGCTGGACGCCATCACCTTCACGAGCGCCCGCGCGGTGGAGGGCTTCGCCGCCATCTCCCGCCGGGCGGGCGTCGACCTGGGCGGCATCGGCTGCTCGGGCGTCGTGGTCACGGCGGTGGGCCCGGTCACCCGCGAGGCCCTGATCGCCCACGGCCTCCCCGTCCACGTCGAGCCGGAGACCCCGCGGATGGGGGCGATGTTCCACGCCCTCGCCGCCGCGCTGGCCGGGGCGCGGGCGCCGCGATGAGGGTCGGGTTCGTCCCGCTCACCGACGCCGCGCCCGTCTTGATGGCGCAGGCGCTCGGGTTCTACGAGGAGCGCGGCCTGGCCGTCGAGCTGGTGCGGCAGGCGTCGTGGCCGGCGACGCGGGACGCCCTCCTGAGCGGGGAGATCGACGCGGCCCACTGCCTGGCGAGCCTTCCCCTCTCGGTCGCCGCCGGGGTGACCGGCCGCGCCGACCAGGTCCTGCCGATCGTGATGGCCCTCAACACCGACGGCCAGGCGATCACGCTGGCCACGGCGCTCACCGCCCCCGGGTACGCCGACCCGGAGGGATCGCTCGCCGCGATCGCCGCCGCCGGCCGCGCGCGGCGGCTGACCCTGGCCATGACCTATCCGGGCGGCACCCACGACATCTGGCTGCGCTACTGGCTGGCCGCGGCGGGGCTCGACCCGGCCCGGGACGTGGACATCATCCCCATCCCGCCCCCCCAGATGGTGGCGAACATCGCCGCCGGGACGATGGACGGGTTCTCCGCCGGCGAGCCCTGGAACGCCGTCGCCGCCGCCCACGGCGTCGGCTTCACGGCGATCACGAGCCACGACATCCTCCCCGGCCATCCCGAGAAGGCCCTGGTGGTGTCCCCCGGCGCCCTCGCCCGCCGCCGGTCGGAGGTCGACCTCCTCATCGGCGGGACCCTCGCGGCCTGCGCCTGGCTGGACGATCCCCACAACCGGCGCGCGGCCGTGCCCATCCTGGCGACGCCCCGCCACGTGAACGCCGCGGCCGTGCACATCGAGCGCCGACTCCTGGACGCGGACACAGGGCCCGTCTTCCACGATGGCGGCCGGGTCAACGCCCCCCGCCGGGTCCACGCCCACTGGTTCCTCGCCCAGATGCGCCGCCTCGGCGTCCTGCACGGCGAGCCCGACGACCGGGCGATCGTCGACGCCGTGGTCCGGCGGGACGTCTACGAGGACGCCGCCCGCGCCGAGGGCGTCGCCGTCCCCGGCGACGACATGGAGCCGCTGATGATCCCCCTCGACGGCGCGTTCTTCGACCCGGGCATGCCCACGCGCTGAATCGCTTGCCCCGGCGGCCGGCGGCGGATGAGACTGGCGGCGGTTGACGAGGCCGACGGGAGGAGCCCCCATGAAGCCGGTGATCGCCCTCGCCGCCGCGGTCCTCGCCGGGCTCGGGCCGGCCGCCGCGGGCGCCCAGACGCCGCCCGAGCGCCCGGTGCCGCCCGAGGTCCTCCAGATCATCGACGGGCCGACGTACGCCGGCGCGTCCTGGGGCATCCGCGTGGTCGACCTGGCCACGGGCTCACCCGTCTACTCCCTCGGGCCGGACTCGCTCTTCTTCACGGGGTCGGTGCGCAAGCTCTTCTCGGTCGCCCAGGCCCTGGACCGGCTCGGGCCGGGATACCGCTTCACCACGCCGATCCACCGGCGGGGGAGCCTCGGTCCCGACGGCGTGCTGCGGGGCGACCTGGTGCTCGTCGCCAGCGGCGACCTGACCCTCGGCGGCCGCACGACGCGGGCCGGGACCGTGGCGTTCACGGCCTTCGACCACGTCGAGGCCAACTCGCTGGGCGGCGCGATCCTCACGGCGCCCGACCCGCTCGCCGGGATCGATGCGCTCGCGCGCCAGGTCGCCGCCTCGGGCGTGCAGCGCGTCACGGGCGACGTGGTCGTGGACGACCGCCTGTTCCGGAAGTTCCGGGTCCCCAACGGCAACGTCCTCATCACGCCGATCACCGTGAACGACAACCTCGTGGACGTGACCGTCCGCCCGACGCGCCCCGGCAGTCCGGCGCGGGTCGACTGGCGGCCGCGCTCGGCCGGGCTGGTCGTCCGGTCCGCGGTGCGCACGGTCCCGCGGGGCGCCGCGGAGAGCATCTCGCTGAAGACCTCGAAGGACGGGCGGACCGGGGTGGTGCGCGGGACGATCGCGGTGGGCCATCGGCCGTCGCTGCCCGGCGTGCGGACCCTGGTGCGCACCTTCACGATCGCCGATCCCTCGGCCTACGCGCGGACCGTCCTGATCGAGGCGCTGGAGCGGCGGGGCGTCGAGGTCGACGCGCCGGCGGTGGCGCCCAACCGCACCGCGCGGCTGCCGGAGCGGCGGTCGTACCCGGGCGCCACCCGCGTCGCCCGCTTCGTGTCGCCGCCCTACTCGGAGTACGCCAAGCTGATCCTGAAGGTCAGCCACAACTACGGCGCCAACCTGAGCCTCATGTACGCGGGCCTGCCGGAGGCGCGGACGCTCCGCGAGGCGCTGGCCGCCGAGCGCCGCAGGCTGACGACGCGGTACGGCATCCCCGGGGACGGCTTCAGGTTCCCCACCAACGGCAGCGGCAGCCCCGACAGCCGCGCGACGCCCGACGCCGTGCTGACCCTGCTCCGGGGCATGAGCGGGCGCCCGACGTTCCGCCCCTACTTCGCCGCGCTCCCCGCGCTCGGCGTGGACGGGTCGCTCGCCTCGGTGGGCCGGGACCCGTTCGACCCGGTCATCGCCACGGGGTTCGGGAAGGTGTACGCCAAGACCGGCACGACGGTCGACGCCACCGGGCTCAAGGCGCAGGTCTTCGCCGGCTACATGGACCCCCCGAGCGGCCGGCGGATGGCCTACGTGGTCTACGTCAACAACGTGACCTCGGTCAGATCCATCGCCGACGTCATCGGCGTCTTCGCCGACGAGGGCCGTATCTCGGCCCTGCTGCGGACGTCCTAGAGACGACGAGAGCCCCCGGGATCCGGGGGCTCTCAGAGGAGCGGATGATGGGACTCGAACCCACGACCTTCTGCATGGCAAGAGGGTTCGGGGGGTTCTGCGAGTCAGCCGGATCGGGCCTGAAAGGCCTTTCTGAGCAGGGGTTTCTTAGCTTCCGGAGCTCAGCCGTTTTGCGCCAGAATCGGCGCTTCTGCGCACCTCGTGTGGGATGGGTGTGGGATGGAATCGACGCCGGCCAGAGGTCGCGCCTTCTTCATTTCGCACCGTGGTGCATCTGCGTCCCGCTCGATCTGTCTTCCTTCTTGGGTACGCCGTGCTGAGCGTCGCAAAGCTCGCCCTCGGGCAGGAGGCCTACTACGAGCAGCAGGTCGCCCTCGGTCTGGACGACTACTACGCCGGTCGTGGTGAGTCGCCGGGGCTCTGGGCGGGGACGGGTGCTGAGGGCCTCGATCTGTCGGGCGTCGTCGGCGACGGCGACCTCGGCACGCTCCTTCGGGGGGTGAGCCCCGCGGACGGTGCGCGGCTACGGGCGCCGGCCAAGGAACGGACGATCACGGTGCGCACCCTCGATGAGGTAAGCGGCGAGTGGCGCGACGAGGCAAAGACGCTCGCGCCGGTCGCGGGCTACGACCTGGTCTTCTCGTGCCCCAAGAGCGTCAGCCTCCTGCACGCGCTCACCGAGGACGAGTCGGTGCGCCGCGCGATCTCCGACGCCCACGAGGCGTCGTGGAAGGCGGCGCTCGCCTACCTTGAGTCCGAGGCCTGCGTGGTCCGGCGGGGGCGAGGCGGGGCGATCCGCGAGCAGGGAGAGGGCTTTGTCGCCGCCGCCTTCCGTCACCGCACCAGCCGCGCCCAGGATCCGCACCTTCACACCCACGTGATCGTGGCCAACCTTGCCCGCTCCTCAGATGGCAAGTGGCGGGCGCTCGACGGCGAGGCGATCCTTCGGACCTACCGCCTGGCGGCCGGCTACCTCTACGAGGCCAGCCTGCGCGGTGAGCTCTCGCGCTCGCTCGGCGTGCGGTGGACAGAGCCGGTCAAGGGGATGGCCGAGATCGAGGGCGTGCCCACCGAGGTGCTTCGCGCCTTCTCGACCCGTCGCCAGTCGCTGGTCGAGCACATGCAGGCGATGGGCACCTCGGGCTTTGCGGCCTCGCGCGTCGCCGCCCTCGCGACCCGCGAGCGCAAGGAGCGCGTCGATCTGCCGCAGTTGCGCGAGACATGGCTCGACCGCGCATCGCAGATGGGCCTTGGAGCCAACGAGCTCCGAGGCCTCCTCGACCGCCAGCCGGCGCGGGAACCCGAATTGCCGACGATCACCGCGGAAGACCTCACCGCGCACCAGGCGACGGTGACGACGCCCGAGATCGTGCGCGCCGTGGCGGGCGCCGCGCGCGACGGTGTGAGCATCGAGGCGGTGCTGGCCGAGGTCGAGCGGATCGTGCGTGGCCCCGAGGTCACGCGGGTCGGAGACGACGCGACGCCCGGACGGCCGGCGCGCTTCACCACGGCGAGCCTGCTCGATCTCGAGCGCGAGGCTCTTGAGATGGGCCTCGCGGGTCGAGAGGCGGGTGCACCGCGCGCCGGCATCGCGCACGTGATGTCGGCGCTCGCCGATGCTCCCGTGCGGCTCTCCGGGGAGCAGCGCACCCTGGTCGCCACAGGGGCACTGTCACCGGATCGGGTCGTCTGCGTGATCGGCGTCGCAGGGGCGGGCAAGACGACTGCGCTTCGCGTCCTCGGTGACGCACTGGAGCGCTCTGGCGTCCCGGTGCTCGGGGCCGCGCCGAGTGGCCGGGCTGCCGATGAGCTTCGGGAGGCAACCGAGATCCAGGCGAGGACCCTCCACTCCATGCTGGGCGAGACCCGTCGCTCGGGCGGACTGCCGCGGGGGTGCGTCCTGGTGATCGACGAGGCCGGGATGGCCGAGACGCGGGTGCTCGCCCCGGTCCTTCGCCTCGTGGAGGAGGCCGACGGCAAGGCGATCCTCGTCGGCGACCCGGCTCAGCTTCCCGCCGTCGGTGCGGGTGGGCTCTACGCGACCCTGTGCGAACAGCTCGGCGCGGTGCGGCTGGTGGAGAACCGTCGCCAGCACGAGCCTGCCGAGCGCGACGCTCTCTTTCAGCTGCGCGACGGTGACGCCGAGGGCTATCTCGGCCACGCCGCTCGCGAGGGCCGGCTGCTGGTCGCCGAGGATGCGCCCCAGGCGAAGGGGCGGCTGCTGGCCGACTGGTGGTCTGCGGCGGGCGAGGGCAACCTCCGTGAGGTCGTGATGCTCGCTCACCGCCGCGCCGACGTGGCCGAGCTGAACGAGGGCGCTCGCGCGCTTCTTCGGCGGGCGGGCGCGCTGGGTGAGCACGCGCTCGTGGCCGGCGACCGTGAGTTCCGCGCCGGCGATCGCGTCGTCTGTCGCCAGAACGACTCGACGCTCGGGGTCTGCAACGGAACACGCGCGACGGTGCGGGAGGTCGAACCGGTGCTCGGGATCCTCACCCTCCAGCTCGACGGCGGACCGATCCGACAGGTCCCGGCCCGCTACGCGGGCGAGCATCTGGAGCACGGCTACGCGCTCACCGGCCACGCCGCCCAGGGGGCGAGCGTGGAGCGTGCGTTCGTCATGATTCGCGCCGACGGGGCGCTTGCCGAGTGGGGATATGTGGCCGCCTCGCGAGCGCGGGCGGAGACTCGTCTGTACGCCGTCGGACCGGAGCTGGTGGAGCACGCCGGACTCGCGCGCAACGACCCAGAGCGCGCGGCGCGCCGACTGGCGGGCGCGCTGACGCGGGCCGCGGCGGAGCCGTCTGCGGCCATGAGGGCTGAACGGGGTCCCGAGGCGCCCTCGCCGACGCAGATGGCGCGCGAGCGGGTGGAGCGCGAGATCGAATCGCGAGGGTGCCTGCCCGAGCGCGGCATGGGCCTCGAGCTGTGAGCCATCGCGTCGCTTCCGGACCGCCGTCGGGGCCCGGCCTTATGGTCCGAGCATGAGTGGTGATGAGGAACTCGGCCTTGAGATCAGCGCCCACGCCCGTCGCCGCATGATCCTTCGGAACGTAAGCGGCCGACAGATCAGCGCGATTCTCGTCCTCTGCCCCCGACCGATTGATCAGGGGGATGGAACGCGCCTGTACCGGGCCTTCGTCGACAACCGCACCCTCGGAGTCGTCCGCGCCCTCGATGGGGTCATCGTGACCGTGCTGGACTTCGACCGCTCCGACTGATTCGCTGAGATAGATGAAGCCACTCCGCGTCGAATACGATCCGGCGGTCGATGCCTTGGCGATCGACTTCCCCGGCTTTGAAGCGGGAGCGTCGGCGCGCATGGTGCGCCTTGACCGCGACCGGGCCCTCGACTACGACGCCAGCGGACGCCTGGTGTCGATCGAGCTGCTGAATGTCTCCCGCGGGGTTGATCTCACGGATCTGCCGGAGCCGGAAGTCATTACCCGTGCCCTTGACCTACTTGCCGTGGGGCGCTCCGCCGCCTGAAGGCTCCCCGCTCGAGAAACGGCATTTGCTCTGCCGTGCCCGGAATGCACGATGGGGCTTCTCGCCTTCAGCTCGAAGCGCTCAGCCGAGGTGCCCTCGGATGAGGCGACGATGATGATCACCGTCGAGGAGCGGCAGACGCTGGAGCGGAGCGGCGTTCTCTAGGGATGCGCTTGAACCACGGCAGACCTAGGCCTCCAGCGAACCGAATACGGGTCAGGCCGAGCGACCGCGGTCACCCGTCGCTCGGCAGCCGTCGGGTCCGCAGGCGCCACGGCGGCCCCGGGCGCGAGCGACCAGGACGACCGCGGCCACGAGCACACCGACGAGGAGCGCCCCGCTAAGGCCCCCGACCAGCCCCCCGACCCCGGCACCCGCAACCACGCCGACGATCAAGGGGCCCGCGGCGCAGCAGACAACCGCCAAAGCGGTAGCCCCAACGGCGCCAAGAGCTCCCCGCCGGCCCTTTGCCATCTTGGTCGTCGAGTCGGTCATCGAATCCTCTCGTCAGGTGGCGGGTGGCACTCGCGTCGCTCAGGCATGCCGCCCGCCGTCATCGGTCACCGGCCCCGACGATCCTGCAGCAGCCGATCTCGGCAGCGTTGTCGGTCAGCAGGTCGCGGCCGCGCCCGATGAGCTCGGCGACCCGTGGGTCGGCCACCTCGTAGTACGTGCGCCGGCCCTCGGTGCGCGCGACCGCGACGAATCCACACCACGCAAGGCAGGCCAGGTGCTCGGAGATCCTGCTCTGGGTGGCGTCAAGGCGACGCACCAGCTCCATCTGATGGAGCTCGCCCTCCTTTGTCAGTAGCTCGAGGATCCGCAGGCGATTGGCCTCACCGAGGACCCGGAACAGTCGCGCCATGAGCTCGGTGTCAGACAGTGCGCACGGGGGCGCTTCAATGATCCGGGGACGGGCGATCAGCACACCTCTTTTTCATCCGCTAATCTCGATGATACGTGAAAACGGATGAATGGCAACGGACGGACGCTCGAGAGCGATTCGGGCGCCGGCCACCGCGACGAGGGGTTCGGGATGACGCGACACCAGGCAGACGTCCACGGGATGACCTGCGACCGCTGCGCCGTGCACGTGCGCGAGGCGCTCGAGGCGGCCGGCGCCGAGCGCGTCGAGGTGGACTGGCGCAGCGGGCGCGCGCTCCTGGACGCGGACGACGCCGCCGAGGCGGAACTTCGGGCGGCCCTCGATGGCAGCCGGTACCGGCTCGCCGGCATGCGCGAGATCGACGCGGGTGGCGCTGAGGCGAGCGGTGACTTCGACGTCGACCTGCTCGTGGTCGGCTCCGGCGGTGGGGCCTTCGCGGGAGCCATCCGCGCCCGCGACCTCGGCCGCAGCGTCCTGATGCTCGAGCGCGGGGCCATAGGCGGCACCTGCGTCAATGTGGGCTGCATCCCGTCCAAGGCCATGCTCGCCGACGCGGTCGCCGCCCACGACGACCCCGAGCGCATGCGCTCCGCCCAGAGCCGCAAGCGGGCCCTCGTCGAGCGCCTTCGCGCCGACAAGTACGAGCACCTGCTGGACGAGTACGGGATCGGCTTTCGCCGGGGCCACGCGGAGCTCCTCGACCCCCACACGGTGAGCATCGCCGGTGACACGGTGCGCGCCCGGGCGATCCTTCTCGCGGTGGGCGGCCGGCCCTCGGTCCCCGCCATCGGCGGCCTCGAGGAGGCCGGCTACCTGACCTCGACCTCGGCCCTCGACCTGGAGCAGCCGCCCGCGCGCCTGGCCCTGCTCGGCACGGGCTCGGTCGGCCTCGAGCTCGGTCAGATGCTGGGCGACTTCGGCGCGCACGTGACCTTCATCGCCCGGCACCGACTCGTGCCGGCCGCCGAGCCGGAGGCCGCCGAGGTGATCCGCGAGGTCGTCACCGAGGCCGGACACGTCGTGCTCGAGCACCACACGACCCAGGCCGTCGCGCTCGAGGGGGACGCCAAGGTCCTTCGCGGCGTTGACGGCAAGGGCAACGCGTTCGAGCTGCGGGTGGACGAGATCCTCCTCGCCACCGGCCGGACGCCCAACACCGACGGCCTCGGCCTCGAGCGCGTCGGGGTCGAGACCGACGATGCCGGCCACGTCCTCGTCTCGGCCGAGCAGCGCACCAACATCCCCGGCATCTTCGCCGTCGGCGACTGCACCCAGCAGCCCGAGTACGTCTACGTCGCCGCCGCCGGCGGGGCGGCGGCCGCCGAGAACGCCTTCGGCGAGGGCGGCCGGCGGCTCGACTTCGGCTCGCTGCCGCGGATCATCTTCACCGAGCCGAGTATCGCGGCCGCCGGGCTGACCGAGGCGATGGCGCGCGAGGCCGGACTCGAGGTCGAGACCCGCGTGCTTCCGATGGAGGCCGTGCCGCGGGCGCTGGTCAACGGCGACACGCGCGGCTTCGCCAAGCTCGTCGCCGACGCCGACAGCGGTCGGCTGCTCGGAGCGACGATCGTCGCGGCTGGCGCGGCCGATGTCGTCCTGGCCGCCACGATCGCCATCGAGCGCGGCATGAGCGTCGAGGAGCTCGGCGCCGTCTGGGCGCCGTACCTGACGATGGCCGAGTCGCTGAAGCTCGCAGCCCAGACCTTCACACGGGACGTGTCCAAGCTCTCCTGCTGCGCGGCGTGAGCGCCGTCTGGGTCCACGGCCGCCCCCCGCCGCCCCGCCGCGTGAGGCGCCGGCATCGCGCGAGCCTCATCGCGGAGCCCGGGCGACGATCAGCGGCCGCCCGTCACGGCGACCGCCCGGCCCCCGCGTGCACCCCCCGTCCGTCGTCCTCACCGAGGAGATCGCCGATGACCGAGTCATTCGATGCCGTCGTGATCGGAGCCGGCCCCGCCGGGGAGGTGGCCGTCTCGCGCCTCGCGGCCGGGGGCATGCGCGTCGCGCTCGTGGAGCGCGAGCTGGTCGGGGGCGAGTGCGCCTACTGGGCCTGCATCCCGAGCAAGACCCTGCTGAGGGCGCCCGAGGTCCGGGCGGAGGCGCGGCGAACCGCGGGGGCGTCGGAGCCGGCCCTGTCCTGGAGCGAGATCGCCGCGTACCGCAACTTCATGGTCCGCAACCTCGACGACTCCGCGCAGGTCGCCGGCTACCGCGAGATGGACGTCACGGTCCACCGGGGCGCCGCGCGGATCCTCGGCCCGGGCCGCCTGGAGGTCGCGGGCGAGGTCCTCGAGACCGAGCGCATCGTGGTGGCGACCGGAAGCGAGCAAATCGTCCCTCCGATCGAGGGGCTCGAGGAGGCCGGCTACTGGACCAACCGCGAGGCGACGACGACCGCCGAGATCCCCGAGAGCCTGGTCGTACTCGGCGGCGGACCGGTGGGGATCGAGCTCGGGCAGCTCTTCGCCCGGCTCGGGGCCGACGTGACCCTCGTGCAGGCCTCCGAGAGGCTCATCCCGCGCGAGGATCCCGCGGTCGGCGAGATCATGGCCACGGCCCTTCGTGAGGAGGGGATCGACGTGCGACTGGGCGCGCGGGCGACCCGGGTGTCGCGGCGAGGGGACGGTCGCGTGGTCCATCTCGAGGACGGCGGACAGGTGAGGGGGCGGGAACTGCTGGTGGCGACCGGCCGCCGACCGCGGGTCGCCGGCCTCGGGCTGGAGAGCCTCGGGATCGAGGTGAGCGAGAGGGGCGTCGCGGTCGACGAGCGCTGCCGCGCCGGCGAGGGCGTCTGGGCGATCGGCGACGTGACCGGCGTGATGCTCTTCACGCACGTGGGCATGTATCAGGCGCGCATCGCCTGCAAGGACGTCGCCGGGCGGCCGGCGCGGGCCGACTACTCGGCGATCCCCCGCGTGGTCTTCTCCGATCCGGAGATCGCCGCCGTCGGGCTGAGCGCCGACCAGGCCCGCGAGCGCGGCCTCGAAGTGCTGACCTCTCGCCTCGAGCTGGCGGATTCCATTGCCCGGCCCTGGACCTACGAGCGCGATCCGCGCGGGACGCTCGGCCTCGTGGCCGACGCTCGAGAGCGGGTGCTGGTGGGGGCATGGGCGGTCGCCCCGCTCGCGGGCGAGTGGATGCACCAGGTCGCTCTCGCCGTCAAGGCGAGGATCGGACTCGATGTGCTGCGCGACACGGTGGCCCAGTTCCCGACATACAGTGAGGCGATCGCGAAGGCCGTCGAAGCGCTCGACGTGTCAGAGACGCCGGGCTAACGGCTAACGCTCCAGCCCGAACCCTCGCTCGAGTTCCACGACTCGCCGCATCAACTCGAGCGCACGCGACTGGTCGGGGCGAGCGAGCGTCTCCATCATGCGAACGAGGTCGCCGGCCGAGGCGACCTGCGGTCGGAGCCCGTCCCCGATGTGGAGACGCTCGGCGCGTCGCCGCAGATCCTCGTAGCCGCGCGTTCCGGCCGGAGCTCGCACGATCGCGATCGCGCCGGTCGGGCCCTCGAACCGGGTGATGCGGGCCGGGTTGCGCTCGGGGCGATCCATGGGCTGCATCTCCGCGCCAACGCGAGCCAGCGCACTCGTGACGGCGCGCAGGTTGTCGACGTTTTCGAGCGGGGTGATGTCGAGGCCACGTGTCACCTCGTCGGCGCCCTGCATCACCCGTGCGAGGGCGCCGATGACGACGTACTGCGCCCGGGCCGCCTCCAGCTCGTGGAGAGTTGCATACGGATCGAACGCGCCGTGTCCGGTCGTGTCGGTCATTCGGTGTCGAGGCGATCGAGCATGCGCTGCACGCGCTGCTGGGGGGTGAGGCGCTGTAGGTCGCGGAGCCGGGCCTCGCGGCCCTCGTCGGGCTCGAACGCGACGAGGGCGAGGGACAGGTCGAAGCCGCAGGCCTGCAGGACGCGGCGCACCGTCGAGAGCCCCGGCTCTACCTCGTCCAACTCCCAACGGGCGATCTGCGAGCGCGGCATCGACAGGCGCTCGGCGAGCTGCGCCTGGGAGTAGCCGGCCCGCGAGCGTGCGGTGCGAATGAGCTCTCCACTGGTCATCTGCGCGAGCCTACCTCGCGGTCTTGCAAGTGTGTGCGGTCACACTTACGCTATCAAGCGAGGCTGAGTGAGCATGGCGACCCTTCCCACTTTTCTGACTGCCGACGAGCTTGCGCTCGTGCTGCGCTGCCAGCCCGAGAAGGTCTACCGGCTCGCCGCTCGCGGCGAACTTCCCTCGTACAAGGTCGAGGGGCGGCGCCTGTTCGAGCAGGACGAGGTGGTCCGCTGGCTAGAGAGCCGGCGGGTCTCGGCTCCGGCCACGCTTCCCTGAGCGCTCGTGGCGTCGATCCGCGCCTACGACACCGCGAAGGGCGAGCGGCGCTACGAGGTCCGCTATCGCGACGGCGGCCATCGGGAGCGGTCGCGCGTTTTCTCGGTCCACAAGGACGCCCGCGCCTTCAAGCTCGATGTCGAGCGGCGCCATCAGGCGGGCCTGCTCTACCGGGCGCCGCCGGAGCGCTTTGGCGTAGTCGCACAGGCCTGGCTCGAGCGGTACATCATCGGAGCCGCCGGTCGAGTCCGGCCGCGGCCGAAGTCGATCCGCCTCGCCGAGGACTGTTTGAGCGCCCTGGCGCCGCTCAACGACCTGACGACCGAGCGGCTGCGCCGGCCCGTCGTCGAGGATTTGATCGCGACGATCGCCGAGCGCGCGCCCCGGCGCGCCGAGATGGCGCTCTCCCTCCTGAAGCGAATCCTCCGCGACGCGGAGGAGCGCGGCCAGGTGATCGACCCCGGGGTTCATCGGATCCGGATCGCCAAGGCCGAGGAGCGCGAGCCGCGGTTCTTGACATGGGCCGAGGTGGACGAGCTGCGCTCGTGGATGCCCGAGTACGTCGCGCGGATCGCACCGATCGCGGTGCTGACCATGCTCCGGCGCGGTGAGGTACTTGGCCTGCGCGACTCGGACATCGACCTGGAGGCAGGCTCGATCGCCGTCTTCACGCAGCGCCAGGACGGCGCGCGCGTCGCGACGAAGACGCGCGCCGGGCGGCGATCGGTCGACGTCGGGCCGCGCGTGGTCCGCCTCATCCGCGAGCAGCAACTCGCGCGCGAACCCAACCCCGACGGCTACCTCTTCCCCACGCGCGTCGGCGCGCCCTTCGATGCCGACAACTTCATGCACCGGGTCTTCAAGCCGGCGGCTAAGGCCGCAGGCATCCCCGAGCTGACTTTCCACGACCTGCGCCACACCGGCGCCTCGCTGATGATCGCGGCCGGTTGCCACGTGAAGGTGATCGCCGAGCAAATGGGTCACTCGGATGGTGGCGGGCTCGTCCTGAAGCGCTACGGACACCTCTACAAGGGCGCCCGACTAGCCGCGGCTACCGAACTGGAGGCCCACGTCTTCGGCTCTTCGCCCGATCGCTCTGTGGGATGTGCGTGGGATGGACGCCAGATGGCGCTCGGCTTCGATGCCCGCTAGAACGAGGAAAGCCCCCGATCTGCGGGGGCTTTCGGGAGAGCGGATGATGGGACTCGAACCCACGACCTTCTGCATGGCAAGAAGGTCCGACGGTTTCTGCGCGGCGGCGGCGGGAATAGCAAAGCTCGGCGATACGCAGGGAAGTCTCGCGCCTTCGACTCCGTGGCTTCTGCCCGTTGATGCGCGCGTCCGCGCGTGTGGTGTTCGGCTGGTGTTCGGTGGAGAGTCCTTCAGGGTCCCCCTGGGCCATCCTCATTTCGCACCACGGTGCATCTGCGTCCCGCTCGATCGGTCGTCCTTCCGGGGCGCGCGGTGCTGAGCGTCGCGAAGCTCGCTCTCGGTCAGGAGGCCTACTACGAGCAGCAGGTCGCACTGGGCCTCGATGACTACTACGCAGGTCGTGGCGAGTCGCCTGGGTTGTGGGCGGGCATGGGTGCCGAGGAGCTCGATCTATCCGCCCTCGTCCACAACGCCGACCTCGGCACGCTCCTACGCGGCGTCAGCCCCGCCGACGGCGAGCGCCTGCGAGCCCCGGCCAAGGAGCGGACGATCACGGTGCGCACGCTCGATGAGGCGACCGGCGAGTGGCGCGACGAGGCAAAGACGCTCGCGCCGGTCGCCGGCTACGACCTGGTCTTCTCGTGCCCGAAGAGCGTCAGCCTGCTGCACGCGCTCACCGACGACGAGTCGGTCCGGCGTGCGATCTCCGATGCGCACGAGGCGTCATGGCGGGCGGCGCTCTCCTACCTGGAGTCGGAGGCCTGCGTCATCCGCCGCGGGCGCGGCGGCGCGATCCGCGAGCGCGGCGAGGGCTTCGTGGCCGCCGCCTTCCGCCACCGCACCAGCCGCGCCCAGGATCCGCATCTGCACACCCACGTAATCGTGGCGAACCTCGCGAGATCTGCGGATGGGAAGTGGCGGGCGCTCGACGGCGAGGCGATCCTCCGCACCTATCGCTTGGCCGCCGGCTACCTCTACGAGGCCAACCTCCGCGGCGAGCTGTCGCGCTCGCTGGGTGTGCGCTGGACCGCGCCGGTGAAGGGCATGGCCGAGATCGAGGGCGTGCCGACCGAGGCGCTCCGCGATTTCTCGACCCGGCGCCAGTCGCTGGTGGAGCACATGCTGGAGAAGGGCACCTCGGGCTTCGCCGCCTCGCGCGTCGCAGCGCTCGCGACACGCGAGCGCAAGGAGCGCGTCGATCTCCCCGATCTTCGCCGGACATGGCTCGACCGCGCATCGGAGATGGGCCTCGGAGCCAACGAGCTCCGAGGCCTCCTCGACCGCGAGCCGGCCCGAGAGCACGCGCTACCGACCATCACCGCGGACGACCTCACGGCGCACCAGACCACGATGACCACCCCCGAGCTCGTGCGCGCAATCGCCGGCGCCGCACGCGACGGTGCGAGCATCGAGGCGATCCTGGCTGAGGTCGGGCGCATCACCCGCGGGCCCGAGATCACACAGCTCGAAGACGACGGGACGCCCGGGCGACCGGCGCGCTTCACCACGACGAGCCTCCTCGATCTTGAGCGCGACGCGCTCGAGATCGGCCTCGCCGGACGCGAGGCCGGCGCACCGCGCGCCGCCCCGGCCGATGTGGTGTCGGCCCTCGCTGATGCGCCGGTGAGGCTCTCCGCCGAGCAGCGCTCGCTCGTCGCCACGGCCACGCTGTCGCCCGACCGGGTCGTCTGCGTGGTCGGCGTCGCGGGGGCGGGCAAGACGACGGCGCTCCGGGTGGTCGGCGACGCGCTCGAGCGCTCCGGCGTCCCGGTGCTCGGAGCCGCACCGAGCGGACGTGCCGCCGACGAGCTCGCGCGGGCAACGCAGATCGAGGCCGTGACGCTCCATCGCCTCCTCGGCGAGGCTCGTCGCCCTGACGGGCTGCCGCGCGGCTGCGTTCTGGTGATC
Source organism: Thermoleophilia bacterium (assembly GCA_050249835.1). Classification (GTDB taxonomy): domain Bacteria; phylum Actinomycetota; class Thermoleophilia; order Miltoncostaeales; family Miltoncostaeaceae; genus Miltoncostaea. The sequence continues at coordinate 8,762 of JBFWPT010000019.1, read as the reverse complement.
GACGAGGCCGGCATGGCCGAGACGCGGGTGCTCGCGCCCGTCCTTGGCCTGGTGGAGGAGGCCGGCGGCAAGGCGGTCCTCGTCGGCGACCCGGCCCAGCTCCCCGCAGTCGGCGCCGGCGGGCTCTACGCGACGTTGTGCGACCGGCTCGGCGCCGTCCACCTCACCGAGAACCGGCGCCAGCACGAGCCGGCCGAGCGTTACGCACTCTGTCGGCTTCGCGGCGGCGACGCCGAGGGCTACCTGGGACACGCAGCACGCGAGGGCCGGCTACTCGTCACCGACGATCCGACGCAGGCGAAGGCTCAACTCCTCGCCGATTGGTGGCACGCGGCGGGCGAGGGCAACCTCCGCGAGGTCGTCATGCTCGCCCACCGGCGCGCCGACGTTGCCGAGCTGAACGAGGGCGCCCGGGCGCTCCTTCGCCGAGCCGACCGATTGGGCGATCAGGAACTCGTGGCCGGCGAGCGCGGGTTCCGATCCGGCGACCGCGTCATCTGCCGCCAGAACGATTCGATGCTGAAGGTCTGCAACGGAACCCGCGCCACGGTGCGCGCCGTCGACCCGACGCTGGGGATCGTCACGCTGCAGCTCGACGGCGGCCCGATGCGCCAGCTCCCCGCCCGCTACGCCGCCGAGCACCTGGAGCACGGCTACGCCCTCACCGGCCACGCCGCGCAGGGCCTCACAATCGACCGCGCCTTCGTGCTGGTGCGGGCCGAGGGCGCGCTCGCCGAGTGGGGCTACGTCGCCACCTCGCGTGCCCGCGCTGAAACCCGCCTCTACGCCGTCGAGCCCGAGCTGCTGGACGACGCCGGACTCGCGCGCGTCGACCCGGAGCCTGCGACACGCCTCACCAGCGCCCTCTCGCGCTCCGCCGCGGAAACGCCCGCGCTGGCGCGCAGCGAGAGGGAGCGCGACGCGCGCTCGCCCGCACGGATTGCGCGCGAACGACTGGAGCGCCAGATCGAATCGCGGCAGCGCCTACTCGCCGCCACACGGAACCAGCTCGGAGACCTCGGCTGGGTCGGTCGTCATCGCCAAGGCCCCGCCCTTCGCGAGGTGATCGACGCCCAGCTGCGCGTTCTCGCCGACCTTCGAACCGAGCTTCGCGAGCTGCCGACTCACGATGCCCCCGCGCGTCCGGCTCGACTCGAGCGGCCGGAGGTTGTCCGGCAGGTGCCGGGACGCGGAATGGGAATGGCGCGATGACGGGAGCCTCCGCGCAGTCCTGGACGTCGATCTCTCGGCCTGATTCGCTGCGCTCATGAGGCCACTTCGCGTCGAGTACGACCCAGCGGTCGACGCCGTCACGATCGACTTCCCCGGCTTCGGAGCAGGCGCCTCAGCGCGCACGGTGCGTCTCGACCGCGATCGCACCCTCGACTACGACGCCGACGGTCGCCTCGTCTCGGTCGAGCTGCTGAAGGTCTCCCACGGAGTCAGCCTGGACGATCTACCCGAAGCTGAGGTCGTGAGAGACGCGCTGCGCCTCCTCGCGGTTCGACGCCCACCGTCCTGAGGGTGTGAGGAACGCCCCGCATCGGCTTACAATCACTACATGGCCACCAGCCGCATCGTCATCGACTTCGGACCGGACGAGCAGGCGCGCCTTAGTGCCGAGAGCCGTCGTCGCGGCGTAGGCGCGGACGCCGTGATCGTTGACCTCGTTCGCGCGCTGCCCGAGCCGGACGCCACTCAGAGAAGCCTCGAGGCGCTGGCCCGCCTCCGCGCCAGTCGGGCGGAGACACCCGAGATCAGCGAGGCCGACATCGAGGCGGCGCTTTCCGCGAGCCGCGCCGAGCTCGAACGGCGCGCCGTTCCCGACCTCGACGATTAGTGGCGATCGTCGTGGACGCCAGCCTGCTGGTGCGGCTGGCGTCGGGCGGTGAGTTGGCACCGGAGATCGACACGAGGATCGCCGGCTGGCTCACCTCCGGCGAGGAGCTTCACGCACCCCACCTCTTGTTCTACGAGGTCGAAAGCGGTCTCAGGAGGATGGTTTTCGACGGGAAGCTCAGCGAGGCCCGAGCGATCTCCCGCCTCGGCGACGTCGCTGCGATCGCAATCACCCTTCACCCACACCCGCCCGGGGGACGGCTCCTGCGCATGGCCGACCGACAGCGCACCCGGGCCGCGTACGACGCGGCGTACCTCGTGCTCGCCGAGGCCCTCCCGGCCGAGCTGTGGACCGTGGACCGCCGTCTCGCGAACAGCGGGCGATCGCTCGGTATCCGCACGAACGACGTCGGCGATCCGACCGGGAGGGGGTGATGGTCTGTGCCCGCGGAGTCTTCTTGAAGCCGATTGCCTTCAAGGTCGAGGACGTCGTGGCCGCGCGGGCCGCCGGGGGTCGCGACGACGTCCCTCTGAAGAGGCAGCCGCCACCTTCCGAGAGGGCGCCAGGGCGCGCGCGGAGCGAGGGCAAGGCGCTTCTCGGCAGGCTGCGCGAGCGCTCCAGCTGCGGCTTGCCCCCGGGGGGCGGTCTAAGTCCCCAACTCCATGCTGTCCTCACTCGAGAGTCACGCCGCCCTTGCGGTCCACCACGCGCGGGAAGCCATTGGGAGGGGCGGTTACATCTCCGATCGCCCTTGACTTGAGCGCCCTCGGTGTGGATGAGATTCTTAATCCACGCGGCTGATGAGCAGAAAGGGGTGGCTATGGGGCTCTTTGACTTAGTCAGTGATTGGTTCGAGGACGCGTTCGACCTTGGGGCGACGAAGCCCCCCGGGGACATCTCCGACATCGGCATGGCCCCCGAGGATGTATTGGCGAAGGAACCGACCCCCCTCGACGCCGTCCCGATGCCCGAGAGCACCCGCCAGTTGCTCGGCCAGATCGATCGGGACATGGGCGAGGCGTCGAAGATGGTGCAGGACGTTGGGGGCTCGACGGAATATGATCCGCTCATCGGGCACAAGATCGCCCAAGGAATCTGGAACGCCACCCCGGAGCAACTGGCCGCCATGGAGGCCGCGGGAAGCGCCGAGATCGCCGGAGACGAGATCAGATCCTCCGTCCACGATCAGGAGAACTCGGTCACCGACCGCAACGCCGCATCGAGAGCGATTCAGGACGCCGATCGGCAGGCGATTCACGACGCAAGTATTCAGCGAGCCGCCGAGGCTGCGCTTTCTCGGGCCAAGAAGTACACGTGAGCCAAGCACCCCGACAGCGTCCTTCGGCCAGGCCCCCCCTTACCCGTGGGGTGGTCTTGTTCTTCGCCGCCGCGCTTCTGTTCGTGGTCTTGGGGTTCGCGGAAAATGGGGGTTGGCTGATCTTCGCGTTCGGTGCATTGGGCATGGGGCTCTACGTCCAGAACCACGAGAAGAAAAAGGTCGAGGCGCTCGCCGTCGCCCAGGGTTCAGCGGCCGAGCCATCCGACGGGGTTGGCGACCCCGTTGGCGCAACTGCAAGAGCAAGAGACGAATCACGAGCCACGGACGCAGCAGGCGCTTCGGCGGCTGGCGCTGGCTCCGGTTCGTCCCGCACCTACTCGCCGCACCTGGAGGGACTGATTCGCTACCTCTGGGGAACCGACCAGATGCCGGCTCCGCGTCGCAAGGCGATGGCCCACGCGATGAACTCCGACCGAGCCCGGCAGTTGAAGGGGACCTCGGTAGGGGCGAACCTAGCGGTGGTCAGGATGCCACTCGGGCAGATTTTCGTCTGGGATGAGTACGTCGCCTTCCTGACGGAGTCCCGCCTCTCGTCGAGCGAACTGCTGCCTGTCGCCGAAGCTCTGCCCGCAGCGATCGAGATGTATCGCCATTCCAAGCGCTTCGGCCTTATGCCTGCCGCTAAGCGCGCGTGGTCTTCGATGACGACGTCGGAACGCGAGGCGCTGCGAAAGCCACTTGCGAATCCTTCCTCGATCATCCTGCGGACCAGCGAGATCCGCAGCGTGACCCGCCGGAGCACCATCGGCATGCCGTGGATCTGCCTCGAGACAGATCAGGGACGCTTTGACTTTACGATGCCCTCGAACTTGATTCCGCGCATGAGGTACGCGAAGGACATCATGGTGACCGTCGGTGTCGGGCAGTGGGAGGAACCTCTCTTCCAAATGCTCGCCGCGATGGCCACGAGGACCGCGTCGTCTCAGCCAAGCAGCGACGCGTCTGCCGCTTGAGCCAGACTCCGTCCCGCGTTCGCCGGGGTAGGTGATCGCGAAGAGTTCGCCTGAGGATCCACGCTAGCTAGCGGTGAAAGACGAGCAAGTCCTTTTCGAGGCGCGAGGCGGCGGCATCGCTCCAGGCTCCAAGGAGGCGCCGCCCTATCTCGCGGAAGGCCTCCTCTTTCTTTTCCCAGTTGGCCTGCCAGACGATCCGCTCATCAGCGACCCTCAGTTCCCATCGAACCAACGTGTTTCCCTTACGCATCCACCACCAAAGCGGCCTCGGGATGCTGCCCATGAACGCGTTGAATAGCTCGCCGCCGTAGGCGTCTTCGTGTCCGAGGTCAATCGCGATACGCGATTCGGGGCTGGGATGGAGTTCGACCTGAGCGAAGGCCACGTGCATCGCGCCACCCACCTTAAGTCTCGACACAGGCGAGGTGATGAGCTGGCACTGCAAGACTAGGTGGTTCGTGTGCGCTGGGTTCGTGTCCAAGCGCTCGGCGACAAGGCGATATGCGATCGGCATCCGGAGGCCTCGGAGATGGAGTGCCACCGGCAGGTTCATCGCCGGCAGGGTCGTTTCGAGAAAGGTCCAGTAGGCTCGGTCGGCTGGGACGGTGAGATCGTGCTCTAGATACACGCGGCATCCACCAGCATCGATCTACTTGCCGCTCAGGAAGGAGAGAACGGACCGCACGTTGTCACCATACAAAGCGCTCATCTCACGGACCGCCACGCCAAGGCCTCCTCTCTCGGCTTGCAGCGCTGGATACAGGGTTGCCAGACCTGCCTCACGCAGGAGAGCTTGACGTGTATATGCGCTCCGCCACAGATCTGCTTTGTTGACTACGATCGCCACACGCTCCAGGGCGGGCAGCGGGAGCTCGCCGATCAGGTCGTGGACATGGTTGAAGGCTTCGCGGTGCGCGCGGAGTCGCCCGGGATCGGCCTCTCTTCCCTCCCCAGAGGAGTGATCACACATGAAGAGGATGCCGTGTGGATTCGCCGCCTTTAGTGCATCGCCCCACGTGTCCCGAAGCTGCCCGGGCACATCGAATGCCCGGACCCGCTGGGCGACGTAGCCGACCGTGATGTCGTGCACCGCGAACTTCCCGAGATCCTCGATGGTCTGCGTGCTTCCGTACTCCTTCTTGGGAGGACTGTTGTGGCGGGCGTAGTGCCAAAAGGTCGTTTTCCCAACCTGGCTCTCCCCGAGCGCGACCAAGCGAACGCCTCGATACGCGTCGAAGGCCCCGAAGATCTCCTTCAGGAGAGTTGTCGGGTCCATCAGATCGGTCCATTTCATGACGGCAATCTACTCGATGCTGTGGGCGCCGACGCAACGCATTCTGTGGCCCGCGGCACGCCGCCCCTCCGAGACCGCGAGTACGCCTCCAGGCTCGTACGCCCGCCTCAGATCAGACCAGCCGAACCGGCGACCTGCCTCCGCCTCAGCACTCACCCATCTGTGAGCCAACCACTTCCGTGGTCGCTAGCCGATCGCAGGACGCGGTGGACACCCGCAAGCCGTGGCGCCGTCGCGCATCCTCGAGGTCAAGGCGTCCCGAGCCCGATCGACCCGCGGGCAGCTCACCCTGAGCCTCGGTCCAGCTCGACCACCCGCCGCATCGCCTCCAGCTCCTCGGCGTCCTCAGGTCGTCCACGCGCCTCCATCATCCGAACCAGATCGCCCGGTGAGGCGACCCACGGTCGGAGGCCGCCGCCGAGGTGGACGCGCTCGGCGCGGCGGCGGAGGTCGCGGTGGCCCTTGGTCCCGGCCGGCAGCTCGCGGATCGTGATGTTCCCCAGCCGGTACCAGTACAGCCACGCGTCGCCGCCAGGCTGGACGCCGGGCGGCGCTCGCATCGCGATGCTAAGGATGGCCTCGTCGGCGGCCGGGCGGCTCCCCTTCGGGACCGCGAGGTCGAAGTCCTCAGGAATCTCATCGGCGCCTTGCAGGACGCGGGCGAGCGCGCCAACGAGGATGTACTGGACGGCCGCCTCGTCGAGCTGGGCGAGCACCGTGTAGGGGTCGTAGGTGTAGCCCAGGCGGCGGTGGGCGCCGCGCAGCATCGCCTGGTCGAGGCGCTCCTTGTGGGTGAGGCGCAACAGCTCGACCAGGCGCGTGACCTGCGGGGCGTCGGGGTCGTATGGGACGAGCGCCGTCGAGAGGTCGAAGCCGCAGGCGCGAAGCGCCCGGCGCACGGTGGCGAAGGCGGGCTCGACGTCGCCGTTCTCCCACCGTCCGATCTGCGTGCGGGGCACGCCGAGGAGGTCGGCCAGCTCGTGTTGGGCGAGGGCGGCGCGCGAGCGCGCGCTTCGGATCAGCTCTCCTGCAGTCATCGCCTAGCCAGCCTACCCGCTATTCCTTGTTTGAGATGATCTCCTCATTTACGATGCGTATTCCTTCGATTCTCATGGCCACCGTCCTCCCCACCTTCCTGACCGCCGACGAGCTTGCGCTCGTGCTCCGCTGTCAGCCCGAGAAGGTCTACCGCCTGGCCTCCCGGGGCGAGCTTCCCTCCTACAAGATCGAGGGGCGGCGCTTGTTCGAGCAGGGGGAGGTAGTGCGCTGGTTGGAGAGCCGACGGGTCGACGGTTCCGCGTCCCGGGCCGCCTGAGGCGGTCATGGCCTCGATCCATACTCTGCGGACGGCCAAGGGAGAGCGGCGCTACGAAGTCCGCTACCGCGACGAGCGGGGTGGCCAGCACTCCAAGGCCTTCACGGCCCACAGGGACGCTCGCGCCTTCAAGATCGACGTCGAGCGCCGGCGTCAAGCCGGCATCCTCTTCCGCGCGCCGCCCGAGCGCTTCGACGAGGTGGCCGCGGCCTGGCTGCGGCGCTTCAAGGTCGGCGCGGCGGGACGCGTGCGGCCGCGCCCCAAGACGGTCCGTGTCGCCGAGGACTGCCTGCGCCACCTCGCGCCGTTGAACCCGGTCCCGGTCGAGCGGATCAGCCGCTCGATGGTCGAGGATCTGATCACCGACATCGCGGCGCGCGCTCCGCGGCGGGCGGAGATGACCCTCTCCCTGCTCAAGAGGATCCTGCGGGACAGCGAGGACCGCGGCCAGAACGTCGACGCCGCCGTGCACCGCGTGCGCGTCGCCCGCGTGGACGAGCGTGAGCCTCGCTTCCTCACCTGGGAAGAGGGCGAGGAGATGCGCTCGTGGATGCCCGAGTACGTCGCGCGCATCGTCCCCGTCGCGATTCTGACCATGCTGCGCCGCGGGGAGCTGCTCGGCTTGCGGGAGGCGGACGTCGATCTGGAGAACGGGTCGATCGCGGTGCTCGGCCAGCGGCAAGAGGGCGAGCACGTCGCCCCGAAGACGCGCGCGGGCCGGCGGTCGGTCGACCTCGGCCCGCTGGTGATCAGGTTGCTCCGTGAGCAGCAGCTCGCACGGACCCCCAACCAAGACGGCTATCTGTTCCCCACCCGATCCGGCCGGCCGTTCGATGGCGACAACTTCATGGATCGAGTCTTCAAGCCGGCCGCGCGCTCGGCGGGGATCCCCGAGCTGACCTTCCACGACCTGCGCCATACGGGCGCGTCGCTGATGATCGCCGCTGGCTGCCACGTCAAGGTGATCGCCGAGCAGATGGGCCACTCCGACGGCGGCGCCCTCGTCCTGCGGCGCTACGGCCATCTCTACAAGGGCGCCCGGCGCCTGGAGGCGGCCCGCGTGGAGGCCCATGTCCTGGAGGCATCCAACGCGCGGCGTGTTCGGCGTACGTTCGGTGAACGCCAGATGGGCCTCGATCTTGATGCCCGCTAGAACGAGAAAAGCCCCCGTTTTGCGGGGGCTTTCCAAAGAGCGGATGATGGGACTCGAACCCACGACCTTCTGCATGGCAAGCAGACGCTCTAGCCAACTGAGCTACATCCGCGAGGTCGCGGGAGTGTACCACCCGGCGGCGGGGCGTCCGGCGGCCGGGGCGCGCCGGGGGCCGTCCGTCAGGCGGTCTGCCAGGGGTCGGTGTCCGCCTGGGCGAAGCGGACCTCGACGCCCTCGGACGCCAGGGCGCGCTCGAGGGTCTTGGTCCAGCGCTTCATCGCGAGCCGCTCGGCCCGGGCGTGGGAGAGGTGCACGAGCGGGAGGTCCCCGGCGCGGTCGGCGTCGTGGTACTTCAGGTCGCTCGTGACGAAGGCGTCGGCGCCGCCGTCACGGGCGTCGCCGATCATCGAGGCGCCGGAGCCGGTGCAGCAGGCGACGCGCTCCAGCCGCGTCCAGGGGTCGCCGGCGTAGGTCACGTTCCCCCCGAAGGTGGTCGCGACGCGCTGGACGAGGCCGTCGAGGGTGACGGGGCGCACGGCGCCGATGCGCCCCAGGCCGGCGGACGGGTCGGCGGGGCTCGGCCGCAGCGGCTCGGCCGGCCCGATGCCGAGCACCTCGCACATGATGTCGTTGAGGCCGCCGTGGGCGGAGTCGAGGTTCGTGTGGGCGGCGACGATCGCCACGTGGTCCTCGGCGGCGCGCAGGACGAGCTCGCTGGCCGTGCCGGAATCGGTGAGCGCTGCGAGCGACGGGAAGATCGGCGGGTGGTGGGTCACCACCGCGTCGCAGCCCAGCTCCCGGGCCTCCCCCAGCACCTCGTCGCGCAGCTCCAGGGCGACGAGCACCCCGCGGACGGGCTGGTTGTGGC
>JBFWPT010000018.1:0-64388 GCA_050249835.1 Thermoleophilia bacterium | reverse complement strand
CCGGCGCAGATCGCACACGCCGGCAGGGACCCGAGGTTCTCCCCCTTGTAGTAGCTCCACGGCATGGCCTCACCCTGCCCCACCACGAACGCCGGTCTCGACACCGACCCGCCCCGAACCACGCACGCACCTGTGCCGTCCTATGTCGCACTCGACGTCGGCACCCGACGCCAAGTGGAACCCGGGGGACGGAGCGGACCCCGCGGCGGGGGCTCGGTGGGCGTGGCCCGGTGCCCGGGCACGGCGCGGGGAGGGGCGACGTGCCACGATCCCGGGCGTGACCCCTCCTCTCATTCCCCTCCGCCACTTCTTCGACAACCCCGAGCGGGCGTTGGCGCGGATATCGCCCGATGGGCGGCGGTTGTCCTGGCTCGCGCCCGTCGATGGCGTGCTCAACGTGTGGGTGCGCGACGTCGATGGTGGTGAGGCGGTTGCCGTCACCGACGACCGGGACCGGGGGATCCGGTCCTACATGTGGTCCCGGGACGCGACGCGGATCCTCTATGGGCAGGACGTCGGCGGCGACGAGAACAGCCATGTGCTCGCCGTGGACGTCGATGGGGACGGGCGGGGCCGCACCCGCGACCTCACCCCGTACCCCGGGGTACGGGCGGGCCTGATCGCGGCGCCGCGGTCCACGCCGCGGCACGTCATCGTCTCCATGAACCTCCGCGACCGGACCCTCTTCGACCCCTACCGGCTCACCCTGGCGACCGGGCGGATCGAGCTGCTCGCCGAGAACCCGGGCAACGTGATCGGCTGGCTCGCGGACCGCGACGGCCGGCTGCGGGCGGCCCGGGCGCAGACGCCGGACGGCGACTACGAGGTCCTCTGGCGCGACGACGAGGACGGGGAGTTCCGGGTCGTCGCCACCTACGCCAACGAGGACGGCGGCCACCCCTTCTCCTTCACCCCGGACGGCTCGCGCCTGTGGGTGGGCAGCGCCCGCGGCGGCGACCTGCTGCGCCTCGTGGAGCTCGACCCGGCGGACGGGTCGGAGCGCGACATCGACGGGGACGAGGAGGCCGACCTCTCCGGCCCGGTCATCAGCGACAAGACGGGCGAGCTGATGGGCGCGGTGTACCTCCGCGACCGGGTCGTGATGCACGCCTTCGACGCCGACCTCGCCCGCGACTGGGAGCGGGTGCGCGCGCTGCACCCCGGGGACCCCCACATCACCGGCCAGGACGCCGACGAGACCATGTGGACCGTCGCCTTCGACGACGACCGGGACCCCGGCGCCACCTTCATCTTCCGCCGCGACACCGGCGAGGCGGAGCTTCTGTACCGCTCCCGCCCGTGGCTCGACCCCGCCACCCTGGCTCCGATGACGCCCGTCGTCATCACCAGCCGCGATGGCCTGCCGCTGCACTCGTACCTCACCCTGCCGCTCGACGCCGAGCCCCGCGGCCTGCCCGCCGTCCTCGTCGTCCACGGCGGCCCCTGGGCCCGCGACGCCTGGGGCTACGACCCCCAGGCCCAGCTCCTCGCCAACCGCGGCTACGCCGTCCTGCAGGTCAACTACCGCGGCTCCACCGGCTTCGGGAAGAGCTTCACCCACGCGGCGGAGAAGGAGTTCGCCGGGAAGATGCACGACGACCTCATCGACGGGGTCGGGTGGCTCGTCGCCGAGGGCATCGCCGACCCGTCGCGCGTCGCCATCTACGGCGGCTCCTACGGCGGGTACGCGGCGCTCGTGGGCGCCACCTTCACTCCCGGCGTGTTCGCCGCGGCCATCTCCGTCGTCGGCCCGTCCAGCCTCGTGACGCTCGTGCGGTCGTTCCCGCCCTACTGGCGCCCGCTGCTGGCGAGCACCTGGTTCCGCTACGTCGGCGATCCCGACGACCCCGATCAGCTCGCCGACCTCGAGGCCCGCTCGCCGCTCAACAAGGTGGACGAGATCGTGGCCCCGCTCCTGGTCATCCAGGGCGCCAACGACCCCCGCGTCACCAAGGCCGAGTCGGACCAGATCGTCGAGGCCCTGCGCGCCCGCGGCGTGGACGTCGAGTACATGGTCAAGGACGACGAGGGCCACGGCTTCGTGAAGCCCGAGAACCGGCTGGAGATGTTCGCCGCCGTCGAGAAGTTCCTCGCGCGCCACCTCGGCGGCCGCGCGGAGGGAGCGTGACGGGCTGACCGCCGCCGCCGGCCCCGCCTCCCGCTACCGGTGGGTGGTGCTGGGCGTCGGCATGACGGCCCAGGCCAGCATCTCCGCCGTGCAGCTCGGCCTCCCGGCCGTCGCGCCCGAGCTGCGCGACGACCTCGGCCTGTCGCTCGCGGCCACCGGCGCCCTGCTCGCCGCCTCGACCGTCGGGATCATCGCCACCCTCCTCGCCTGGGGCGCCCTCGCGGACCGCATCGGGGAGCGCGCGGTCATCGGCATCGGCCTCACCGGCGCGGCGGGCGCCCTCGCCCTCGCGACGACGACGGAGGGGGCCGTCGCGCTCGGCGGCTGCCTCGTCCTCGCCGGCGCCTTCGGGTCGAGCGCCAACGCCGCCAGCGGGCGGGCGGTGGTCGCCTGGTTCGGGCCCGGCCAGCGCGGCCTGGCGCTCGGCCTGCGGCACATGTCCACCCCGGCGGGCGGCGCCATCGCCGCGGTCCTCCTGCCCGTCGCCGCGCACGCCGGGGGGCTGGACGCCGTGTTCTGGTCGCTCGCCGCCGCCTGCCTCGTGGGCGCCGCGGCCGCGGCGCTCGGGCTGCGGCGCGCCGAGCCGGAGGCGCCGGCCCTGGACGACCCCCCGCCGACCGCCGGCCCGCTGCGCGACCCCGCCATCTGGCGCCTGTCGCTCGGAACGGCCTGCGTCGTGCTGGCGCAGCTCTCCCTGCTGAGCTTCCTGGCCCTCTACCTGCACGAGGAGCGGGGCTGGTCCGTGGGCGCCGCCGCCGGGGCCCTGGCGCTCGTCCAGGTGGGCGGCGCCGCGGCCCGGGTCGCCGCCGGGGCGTGGTCCGACCGGGTGAGGAGCCGCATCGGGCCCCTCCGCGCGCTCGCCCTGTCCGGCGCGATCACCCTCGGGATCGCCGCGGCCGTCCTCTCCGGCCCCGCGGCCCTCGCTGCCGCCGCCCTCATCGTGGCCGGGGTGCTGACGATGGCGGGCAACGGGGTCTCCTTCGCCGCGGCCGCCGAGATGGCCGGCCCCGCCCGCGTCGGCACGGCGCTCGGCCTGCAGAACACCATCCTGTTCGTCGCCGTCGCGATCGCGCCGCCGCTGTTCGGCGCCGCCGTCGGCCTGCTGTCGTGGCCCGCGGCCTTCGGCCTCGCGGCGGCCTGCCCGCTCGCCGGGTGGGTGGTGCTGGGGCCGCTCGCCGCCCGGGAGCGGCGCCCCGTCTAGCCCGCCGGGCCGACCCGGCTGACGCCCTCCGGGTCCTTCTCCACGCGGATCGAGGCCCCCAGGCGGTCGGCGACGCCGGGCAGGTGCGTGATGACCGCGATCAGGCGCCCGTCGCCCGCCAGGCGCTCCACGCCGGCGAGCGCCTGCTCCAGCGAGTCGGCGTCGAGGGTCGAGAAGCCCTCGTCGAGGAAGAGGCAGTCGAGCCGCCCGCCCGACTCGGCGGCGATGTCGCCCAGGCCGAGCGCCAGCGCGAGGCTCGCCAGGAAGCGCTCGCCGCCGGACAGGCTCGCGGCGGGCCGGGTGCGCTCGCCGCGGCTGCCGTCCACGACGGCGAGGGGGTCCGTGCCGGTGCCCGCGAAGCGGTAGACGCCGCGGGTGAGGTCCTGCAGGCGCGCCGACGCGCCCACGGCGAGCCGCTCCCGGAACCGCGCCAGCAGGTGCCGGGGGAAGTTGTTCGCCCGCAGGTCGGTCGCCACCAGGTGGTGCACCTGCGCCGCCGCCCGGGCGGCGGCGGCCTCGGCGCGGAGCCGCACGGCCTCGCGCGCGTCCGCCTCGGCGGAGGCCAGGCGGGCGCGGGCGTCGTCCCGGGCGCGCTCGGCGCGCCGGAGGGCCTCGGTGAGGGATGCCGCCGACGCCACCCCGAGCGCCGCGCCCGCCTCCGCGAGCGCCGCGTCGGCCTCCGCCGCCCTGTCCTCCGCCTGCCGCGCGGCGGCCTCGTGTGCCTCGGCCTTCGCCTCCGCCTGGGCCCGCAGCCCGGCGGCGGCCCGCACCAGGTCGGCCGCCGGCAGGTCGTCCCCCGGGGCGTCCAGGCCCCCGCGGGCGGCGACCCGCGCCGCCGCGGCCCGCAGCGCCGCCACCTCGCCGCCCTCGATCGCCGCCAGGGCCGCCCCGGCCCGCGCGGCCTCCCCGGCGGCCTCGCCGGCGAGCCGTGTCGCGCGGTCCGCGGCGTCCTCGGCGGCGCGGGCCTCCTCGAGCGCGGCGGCCAGGGCGGCCGCCGGGTCGTCGTGGGCCCCCCACGGGCCGATGGCCCCGCGGATGCCGGCCGCCTCGGCCTCATCGGCCGCGAGCCGCTCCCGCTCCGCGCCGATACGGGCCTCCTCCTTGTCGGTGGCCCGCCCCTCCCGCTCGACGCCCGCCCGGGCGTCCGCGATGGCCCGCGCCCGTGCCGCGGCGGCGTCCGGGTCCTCCGGCGGGCCGTCCGGGTCCACCCCGGCCCCGGCCAGCGCCGCGGCCGCCGCGTCGCGCGCCGCCTCCGCGGCCTGCCGCGCCACCCCCGCCGCCCGGCTGCGCTCGGCCGCCGCCGCGTCCGCGGCCGCGGCGGCGCGCAGGGCCGCGCGCGCGGCGTCGCGCTCGTCGTCGCCGGCGGCCAGGCCCTCGGCCTCGGGCGGGTGGTCGCCCAGCGGGCCCCCGCAGACGGGGCAGGGGTCCTCCGGGCCCAGGCCGGAGCGCAGGGCGAGCGCCAGGTCGTGGCGCCGCGCGGCCTCGTGGGCCGCCTCGGCCGCCTGCGCCGCGGCCTCCGCCGCGGTGTGCGCCGCGGCGGCTGCCGCGGCCTCCCGCGTGGCCTCCTCCGCCGCCGTGGCCGCCGTGGACGCGTCGGCGACGGCGCGCTCCCACGCCCCCCGTGCCGCGTCGCGGACGGCCGCCGCCCGGTCGGCCTCCTCGGCCTCGGCCAGCGTCGCGCGCAGGCCGGCGAGGGCCTCGGCCCGGACGGCGAGGGCGGCCGCGCCGGCGTCGAGCGCCTCCCGCCGGCCCGGCAGGCCCGCGTCGAGCGCGGCCGCCCGCTCGGCCCGCGCGTGGAGGGCGGCGAGGTCGGCGGCGCCGCCCCCGTGGCGCTCCCGGGTGGCGTCGCGGGCCGCGGCCGCCTCCTCCGCCGCCGCCGCCGCCGCGGCGTGGGCCCCATCCGCCGCCGCCGCGGCCCGGCGCGCGTCCTCCAGCCGCTCCACCAGGGCGTCGGCGCCCGCGTCCGTGGGCAGCTCGGCGGCGGCTCCCCGGGCGGCCGCCGCCCGCGCCCGCGCGCCCGCGGCCTCCTCCGCGTGGGCGGCGCCGCGGGCGGCCAGCGGGCGCAGCGCCCGCACCGCGGCCAGCCGCGCCCCGGCCACCCGCGCGCCCCGGGCCGCGCCCGCGCGGCCGCTCCAGCCCGCCGCGTCCCGGGCGGCGGCGTCCCTCTCGCGCAGGTCCGCCTCGGCCGCGGCGGCGGCCTCGTGGCGCTGCGCCGCCTGGCGCGCGCCCTCCAGCGAGGCGACGCCGAACAGCTCGCGCAGGATGTCGTCGCGCGCCCTCGGCTGGGCGCCGAGGAACTCGGCGAAGCGGCCCTGCGCCAGCAGCACGGCGCTCGTGAAGGCCTTGAAGCTCATCCCGATCACCGGGCCCAGGCGCCGGGCGACGGCCTCCTCGCCGCCGATCGTCTCCACCGGCGGGCCGCCGTCCGCCTCCAGGCGCTCCAACAGGTGGCCGGGCTCGGGCGCGTCGGGGCCGTACCGGCGCGTGACCCGCCACACCTCGCCCCGCGCCGAGAAGGTGAGGCGCACCTCGCCGTGCTCCTTGCCCACCGTGAGCAGGTCGCGCACCCGGGTCAGCTCGGGGGTGCGGCCGTAGAGGGCGAAGGAGACGGCGTCGAGCAGGGAGGTCTTGCCCGCGCCGGTGTCCCCCGTGATGACCACGAGGTCGTGCGGCCGCAGGTCGACCGTCGCGCGGTCGTACGAGCGGAACGCCGTGAGGTCGAGCTCGAGCGGTCTCAGGGCGCGCCCGCGCCGTCGTCGGCGTCGCCGTCCCCGTCCGCCGCCGCGGCGACCGCGGCCGCGAACGCGGCGGCCTGGGCCGGCGGCAGGGGCCGCCCCTGCAGCCGGCACCACTCCTCGTAGAGGCGCCCGAGGTCCGCGCCCGGGGCCGCGCCGCCGTCCTCGGCGTCCGCCTCCGCGGGCTCCGGGGCCTCGGGGTACCGCGGCTCCACGCGCAGGGCGCGCGGCACGGCCTCGCGCACCTGGCGCACAAGGTCGAGCACCGGGCCGTCCAGCTCCACCTCGCACGCGAACCACGCCTCCGGGTGATCCGAGGCCAGCGCCGCCAGCCCGGCCAGCGGCCCCCGGATGCGGACGAGCGGGTGACCGGCCGTCAGGGGCACCTCGCGCGAGCGGGTCGTGTCGCCCGCGATCTCCACGATCACCGCGCTCTTGGCGTGGTTGTCCTCGCTGAAGTCGAGCGCGATGGGGCTGCCGGCGTAGCGCCCGGGGGCCGCGAGGCCGGGGATCGTCTGCGGCCGGTGGACGTGGCCGAGGGCGATGTAGTCGAGGTCGGCGGGCAGGGCCGCGGGGGAGACGACGTAGGTGATCCCCATCGTCAGCTCGCGCTCACCGCCGCCCGCGAGGGCCTTGTCCACCATCAGGTGACCCACCAGCACGGCCGCGCCGCCGTCCTCGGCGCGCCGGCGCCGGGCCTCGGCGGCGTAGGCGGCGAGGATCCCGGACACCCCTTCGGCGTAGCGGCCGCGGGCGTCGCGCACCGACGATCCGGCCTCGAGCGCCATGCGGGCGGGGTCGGGCCAGGGGAGGAGGGCGGCGTGGAGCGGCCCGGCGGCCGTCGGCACCGTCACCACGGCGTCGGCGGCGGCCTGCACCCGGCCGGCGACGTGGATGCCCGACAGCGCGAGGTGGGGCGCGAGGTGGATCCAGAGGTCGGGGTCGTCGTGGTTGCCCGCCACCACCAGCACCGGGGCGACCTGCGCGAGCCGTCCCAGGGCGCGCAGGCAGAGGCCGAACGCCGCCGGGTCCACGACGCGCCGGTCCAGGAGGTCGCCGGCCACGATGACCGCGTCGACCTCCTCCTGCTCCGCGATGAGGGCGATCTCGTCGAGGGAGCGGCGCGCCTCGGCCGTTCGCTCGGTGCCGTACAGGCGCTTGCCGAGGTGCCAGTCGCCCGTGTGGAGCAACCTCATCGCCGCGCCCGTCAGCCGAACTCCGCGATCGCGGCCTCGGCCCGGTCGGCCCGCGACACCTCGCCCGAGGTGGTCGCCCACGGCGGGAAGGGGATCTCCACGGCGATCGGCGCGGGCACGCTCGGCTGCGACACGAGGACCCGCCCCTGCATCAGCAGGCGCGCCCGGGCGCGCTGGGCCGGCCCGAGCCAGCCGTACTCGGAGCGCTCGGCCTCGGCGGCGTCGAGGCGGCCCGCGATGCGGATGGCCGCGTTCTGGGTGATCTCGGACGCCACCAGCGACGCCTGCTGCTGGGCGCCGACCAGGATCACCCCGAGCGAGCGACCGCGCTGGGCGATGTCGATGAGGGTGTCCTTGATGGGCGAGTCGCCCTCGCGGGGGGCGTACTTGTTGAGCTCGTCCAGCACGACGAACTCGATCGGGTCGCGGGTGCCCGCCTCCTTGGCCGCGAAGGTCTGCGACAGGAGCGTGCCGACCACGAAGCGCTGGGCGAACTCGTGGAGCCGCGCGAGGTGGACCACCGCGACCGGCGGCTCGTCCTCGGCGGCGGCGCCGCGCGGGATGGGGGAGGCGTCCGAGCGGATGAGCCCGCGCAGGCGGCCGGCGGCGCTCTCCAGGCGGCGGACGAACGCGCTGATCGTCCCCGTGGCCGCGCGGCCCGTCCAGGCGCCCGCCCCGTCCTCGGCCTCCAGCTCGGCGACCAGGAAGTCGACGAGGCCGTCGAGGTCGTGGAACGGCCCGGCGGCCAGCTCGCCCACGGGACGGGCGGTCCGCCTCCCCGGCGCCCCGTCGGCCGGGCCGCCGAGCAGGCCCAGCGCGCCGTCGTGCCCCTGCACCGGCACGGCCCGCCGCAGCAGCTCGCCGCGCACCCGCTCCTCCACGAACGAGAGCTGGCTGCGCATGTCCGAGGCGTCCGCGAAGCAGAAGCGCAGGAGCCCCTCCTCCACGAAGCGCAGGGGCGTCCAGCCGAAGACCTTGACCCCCTCCAGTCGCGACTCGGAGCTGGGGAAGCGGTGGTTGCCTCCGCGCGGCGGCGCCCAGAACGCGACGTCGGGGAAGCCGCCGGGCTCCGCGAGCCCCAGGCGCCGCCACTTCTCGTCCAGGGCCGCCCGGTCGGGGGCCTCGGCGTACTTGGCGTTGGGGTGGTCCAGGAAGAGGAGGTCCTCGCCCTTCACGTTGAACAGCAGCACCCGCACCCGGCGGCGCATGTCCGGGTGGGCCAGCAGGAGCCGGATGAGCGCCAGGGCGGTGCTCGTCTTGGTGGCGACGCCGGAGATGCCCGAGATCGAGACGTGCCCGCCCTTGGTGCCGTCCAGGAAGTCGAGGTCGATGTTCACCGGCTCGCCGTCGCGGCCCATGCCGATGGCCAGCTTGCGCTCCATCGTGTCCTCGTACAGCGCCTTCTCGCGCTCGGCCCCCTGCGCCCGGCGGACCTCGGAGCCCGGGTGCGGGGCCACCCACCGCTCCGGCTCGACGCGCATCACCTGCACCTCGGCCGTCCGCACCAGCTCGCCGGGCATCTGGCCGGCCGCGATGACCATGGAGTCGGAGGGCAGGGTGGCCCCCTCGTGCAGCGCGTGCGACTCGACCACGACGCCGTGGGTGACGACGTCCTCGACCGGGTCGGGGGTGGTCACCGAGACGAGGTCGTCCACCTGGAGCGAGGCGCCGTCGAGCACCCCCACCTGGAAGGTCTGGGAGCTGGCGGCCTGGTGGCCGAGGACGACGCCGACGCCGTCGCCCGCGCCCTGCGGCGCGCCGGTCACGCCGCGAGCGGGTCGGGCCCGGCGATGCGGACGCGCGCGCTCACGGCGTCGTCCAGCCGGGCCGCGTGGGACGCGCGCCGCACGGCGCGCAGCGCGAGGCGGCGGTCGCCCATGCGGTGGCGCAGCCGCGCCTCCAGGCCCGCGACCGGGGTCATGTTCTGCGGCGCGCGCGGGTCGCGGTGGGGCCGCCCGGCGAACGCGGGCAGCTCCCGGGCGGCGCGGTCGGCCAGGCGGCGGGCCTCGGCCACCCCGAGCGCGCGGGGCACCTCGCCGCGCAGGATCCCCGCCCAGCCGGCGTCGCCCACCCCCGGCAGGCGCTGGTACCAGGAGAGGCGGTCGTCGCCGATCGCGAACAGCGGCGTCCGCTGGCCCACCGCGAGCGCCACGACGACACGGGCCTCCTCCTCCGGCAGGTACATGCGGTGGTGGCTCTTCACGGCGCCGACCACCGGCCCGGCGGCGTCGCGGAGGGCGGTGAGGCGGCCGTCCAGCACCACGAGCCGATCGGGCGTGGCGATCGACTGCGTGAGGGCGTGCTCCATGTCCTGGCGGAACTGGCCGACCCGCCGGGCCAGGCCGGTCGCCTCCTGGGCGGCGCCGCAGCGCGACTCCCAGGCGAAGCCGCCGACGGGCGCGAGGTGCAGCAGCCGGTCCCCCACCGTGACCACCACGCGGCGCACCTGCAGCCCCACGAGCTCGGCCCGCGCGCCGGGGCGCGTGACGACGGCGCCACAGGCGACAGCGAAGGCCGCGCCGGGCAGCGCGCGCGGATCACCGGCCTCGGTGATCGTCAGCCAGGCCTCGACCTGCTGGGCGCCGTCGACGAACGCCAGCTCGCCGGGCGGGGCCGCCGGCGGGGTGACCGGGTCCCAGGCGACGCCCTCCGCGGCGGTGTCCACCGCGGCGGTCTCGGACTCGGTCGGATCGAGGCCCGGCCCGTAGGACGGGTCGCCGACGAGCACCTGGGGGGGAAGCGGGAGCTGGTCCACCCGCCCGACTGTAACCCGACCGCCGGACGCGCCCGGGGTGCGGCCACGCGCTATCGTCGCGCGGGGCCGGTGCCAGGGGGCGCCCGCCGGGGTGGAACCGCGACGAGAGAGGCCGGTCACCGGTGAACAACAAGATCATCATCGGCATCATCGCCGCCGCGGTCGTCGCGGTCGGCGTCCTGGTGGGAATCACGCTGATCGGCGGCGACGACGACGGCGGGACCATCGAGGGGGTCGCGGCGACCCAGGAGCGCTTCGCGGGCCTGCAGCAGTCCGGCAACACGGTGGGGAACCCGGACGCGCCCGTCGAGATCATCGAGTACGGCGACATCTCCTGCCCGGCGTGCAGGGCCGCCAGCGAGAGCACCATCCCCGAGCTCCTCGACGGCCCGGTCGCGGACGGCACCGCGAAGCTCACCTTCCGCCCGATCGCCTTCATCAACGCGTCGTCCGAGCGCGGGGCGCTGGGCGCCGAGGCGGCGGCGATGCAGGACGCCATCTGGCCGTTCGTCGAGGTCCTCTACAAGAACCAGGGCCCGGAGAGCGAGGACTGGCTGACCGACGCGATGATGCTGGACGTCGCCACCCAGCTCGGCCTGGACGCCACGCAGTGGGAGGAGGACTACCAGGGCGACGACGTCGCGACCGCCTTCTTCGAGTCCCGGGACGCGGCGAACGGGCACGAGGTGACCGCGACGCCGACCTTCGTGGTCGTCGGCCCCGGCGGCGAGGAGACCGTGGAGGGGGTCGCCAACCTCTCCGACTTCGAGGACGCGATCGCCCAGGTCCAGAACTAGCGGGCAGGATCACGAGGCATGGAGGCGACCGACACCACCCTCGCCGCCCTCGCGATCCTCGCCCAGATCACGGCGGGGGTCATCGCGATCGCGCTCGTGGTCGCCCTCGTCAGCCCGCGGGCCCGGAAGGCCCTCGTCGGGTCGTGGGACACGCTCGGCACCCAGGCCACCTGGCTGGCCTGGGTCGTCGCGGCCACCGCGACGGGCGGCTCCCTCTACTTCTCGGAGATCGCCGACTACCTGCCGTGCCAGCTCTGCTGGTATCAGCGCATCTGCATGTACCCGCTGGCGATCATCCTGCTGGTGGGGGCGCTGCTGAAGGACCGGCGGGTGTCGCTCTACGCGGCCGTCTTCCCCATCGTCGGCGCCGCGATCTCGATCCACCACATCTACATCGAGGTCAACCCTGACAAGGAGGGCGCCGCCTGCCGCGCCGGCGTCCCCTGCTCCGTCCGCTGGATCGACGAGTTCGGCTACGTGACCATCCCCGTCATGGCGCTCAGCGGCTTCGCCCTGATCGCCGTCCTGATGGTCGTCTCGTTCATCGCGGGTCGGCGGGCGGCGGCGGCGGAGGCCGGCGACGCCCCGGGATCGGGATCGGGAGCCGCGGGATGAACCGCTCGTCGGTGAGCGCCAGGCCGCCCATGGCCAGCGCGGAGCCGGCGATCGCGCAGAGCAGCACCAGGGGGTCCGGCGTGGAGACCTCGAAGAAGCTCCGCATCCCCGGGAGCGACAGCACCACGAAGTAGAGGACGAGCAGGGCCAGGCACAGGGACCCCACCCAGTAGCCGCGGGTGCGGCTGCCGCTCTCCAGCACCACCACCAGGTAGAGGCCGCACGCCACCAGGACCGTCACCGCGACGGTGTGGGCGCGGACCGGGCTCATCTCGATGAGGTTCGTCGCCATCAGGAAGGAGGCGACCACGCCGAGGCCGATCGCTGTTCCCGCGGGCAGGGCGAACCGGGCCAGGTCGCGCAGGAAGCCGTCCGGCCGCCACGGGCCGGCGCTCGGCGCCAGGGCCAGCAGGAACGCCGGCACGCCGATCGTGAAGAACGAGGCCAGGGTCAGGTGGCGCGGCAGGAACGGGTAGCTCTCCGACGAGAGCCCGACCGTGAGGATGAGGAACGCCGCGAGCACCGACTTCGCGACGAACAGCTTGGCGACGCGCTGGATGTTGCGCATCACCTTGCGGCCCTCGCGGATCATCGGCGGCACCGAGGCGAAGCCGCCCTTCACGAGCACGAGGTCGGCGATGCCGCGGGCCATCTGGGAGCCGCTGCCCTGCGCGATCGCCAGGCGGGCCGCCTTCAGGGCGGGCACGTCGTTGACGCCGTCGCCGACCATCACGACGTGCTTGCCCTCGGCGGCCAGCGCCTCCACGACCCGCTTCTTGCCCTGCGGGGAGATGCGCCCGATGACCGTGTGGCCGCGCAGCAGCTCGCGCAGCTCGTGGTCGCCGGGCGGTAGCTCGCGGCCGTCGACCGGCTCGCCGAGCACCGGGATGCCCGCGTCGGCGGCGATCGCCGCGACGGTGGGCGGCGCGTCGCCCGAGATGACCCGCACCTCGATGCCGTCCTCCACGAGGAAGGCGATCGTCTCCCGGGTGTCCTGGCGCAGCTCCTCGGCCAGGATGACGATGCCGATCGGCGTCAGGCCGCGCGGGGGCGGGGCGTCCGGGTCGGGGAGCTCCAGGGGCACATCCCCCGACGCGACGGCCAGCACGCGCCGGCCGGCGGCGGCCTCCGACGCGGCGCGGTCCGCGAGCGGGGCGGGGAGCGTGAAGTGCTCGGGCGCCCCCATCACGACGGTGCGCGCCCCGATCCGCAGGCCGCTCCAGCGGCGCCGGGACGCGAAGGGCACGTTGCCGCCCACCGGCTCCGGCTCCCCGGGCACCCCCGCGGCGATCGCGTCGAGGGTGCCGTTGCGGCTCGGCGACGATGCCGCGAACCGCCCGAGCACGTCCGTGAACGCCTCGGCCGCGGTCCCCGGGGCGGGCACCGACTCCACCAGCCGGAGCCGCTCCTCGGTGAGGGTGCCGGTCTTGTCCACGCAGATCACGTCGACGGAGGCGAGCGACTCGACGGCGTTGAGCTGCTGGGCGAGCGCGCCGCGACGGGTCATCCGCAGGGTGGCGACGGCGAAGGTGACGCCCACCAGCAGCACGAGCCCCTCGGGGACGAGGGTGACCACGGCGGCGACGGCCGTGCCCACCGACTCGCGGAACGGCGTCGCCTGCTCCACGAGCGACCAGGCCAGCAGCAGGCCGAGGGGGATCATCGAGACGCCGAGGATCAGGATGAGCCGGTCGAGGGCCGTCTCGAGCGGCGACCGCGGGTGCCGGAACTCGCGCGCCTCGCCCACGAGCCGCTCGGCGTAGGTGTCGGCCCCCACGGCCTCGGCGACGTACGCCCCGGACCCCTCGGCCGCGAACGACCCGGCCCGCACCGGCTCGCCCACGCCGCGCGGCACCGGGTCGGACTCGCCGGTGAGGATCGACTCGTCCACCCCGAGGCCGTCGGAGCGCACCAGGCGGCCGTCGGCGACCACCTGGTCGCCCATGTTCACCACGACGAGGTCGCCCGGCACCACCGCCGGGACGTCGACCTCCACCGGCCTCCCGTCCCGCACCACGGTGGCGCGCGGGGCCACGAGGGCCGCGAGCCGGTCGAGGCTCGCCTTGGCCCGGGCCTCCTGGGCGATGCCGATGCCCGCGTTGAGGATCAGGATCGCCAGGAAGACCGCGTCGCGATAGTCGGCGAAGATCAGCGTGACCAGCCCCGCGATGACCAGCGTCACGTTGAAGACCGTGAACAGGTTGGCCCGCAGGATGCTGGCCCAGGAGCGGCTGGTGGCCGCCCCCTCGATCTCGCCCCGCGCGGCCAGACGCCGCTCGGCCTCCCGCTGGGAGAGGCCCTGCTGCGGCGGGAGCTCGGCGGTGGCGGTCAGGTCGCCAGCGCCTCGGCGACCGCGGCGTTCACGATCTTCCCGTCTCGCACGTTGACGCCGGGCCGCAGCCCCGGCTGGGAGCGCAGCGCGGTCGTCAGCCCCTCGTCGGCGAGCCGGATGACGTGCGGCAGGGTGGCGTTGCCCAGGGCCCGGGTCGAGGTGACCGGCACGGCGCCCGGCATGTTGGCGACGCAGTAGTGGAGGACGCCGTCGACGACGTAGACGGGATCCGAGTGGGTGGTCGGCCGGCTCGTCTCGAAGCAGCCGCCCTGGTCGACCGCGACGTCCACCACCACCGACCCGCGGCGCATCCGGCCCAGCATCTCCCGGGTCACGAGCTGCGGCGCGCGGGCGCCCGGCAGCAGCACGGCCCCCACGACCAGGTCCGCCGTCGGCAGCAGCTCCTCGATGGCGAGCCGGGTGGAGTGGAGCAGCGTGACCCGCCCGCCCAGCACCATCTCCAGCCCGCGGAGCCGGTCGAGGTCCGTGTCGAGCAGGGTCACGTGGGCCTGCATGCCGATCGCGACCATCGCCGCGTTGGTTCCCACGATCCCCGCCCCGATCACCACGACGGACCCGGGCCGGACCCCCGCGACGCCGCCCAGCAGCACCCCGCGCCCGCCGAGCGGCGCCTCCAGGTAGCGCGCCCCGGCCTGCACCGCGAGCCGCCCGGCGATCTCGCTCATGGGCGCGAGCAGCGGCAGGCGGCCGTCGGAGTCCTCCACCGTCTCGTAGGCGATCGCCGTGGTGCCCGCGCGGCGCAGGGCGTCGGCCACCCCGGGGCTCGCGGCGAGGTGGAGGTAGGTGAAGAGGATCTGGTCGTCGTGGAGGAACTGGAACTCGCCGGGCTGGGGCTCCTTCACCTTCAGCACCAGGCGGCAGCCCCACGCCTCGGCGGTGTCGCACAGGATCGCCCCGACCCGCTCGAACTCGGCGTCCGGGATGCCCGAGCCGACGCCGGCCCCCCGCTCGACGTACACCTCGTGCCCGCGCCGGGTCAGCTCCAGCGCGCCGGCGGGGGTCAGCGCCACCCGGTACTCGTCCGACTTGACCTCGGTCGGCACGCCGATCCTCATCGCCTCACCCCCTGAGTCCGCGCGGCAGGACGGAAGCCTAACGCCCGGAGGGGGGCGGGCCGCCCCGGCGCCCGCCCAGGAGCAGCGCGGCGGCGAAGGCGAGCGCGACCAGCGACGCCACCACGCCGAGCCCGAGCAGCAGGCCGCGCGAGCGGTCGCCGCCGAGGTCGAACCCGGCCGTCTGGAGGGCCGCGGCCCGCGCCCGCTCGCGTCCGGCCAGGGTGTGGTCGGGGAAGGCCGCGAGGGCGCTCTCGAAGGAGGTCCCGGCGGCCGAGGGGTCCAGGCGCCAGAGGCTCTCCATGCCCGTGCGGAACTCCTCGGCGGCGGTCCCGGCCCCGGGCTCGATGCCCTGCTCCTCCATGAGCTGGCGCAGCTCCGTCGCCTTCTCGGCGATGCCCCCGCCCGCCGCGAGCCGCTGGATGACCACGCCGCGCACGTTGCCCTCCGCGTCGACGACCGGCGCGCCCGAGTCGCCCGCCTGCACCGGGATCGTCACGACGATGACCTGGCGCGGTGGCGTGCCGCGCTGGAGGGTGCCGGACCGGTTGAGGCGCCCGCGGCGCGGTGTCGCCTCCAGCTCGGACACCGGCGCCGCGTGCGGGGCCAGCGACGACCCGCGGCCGAAGCCGACGCTCAGGATCGGGGTGCCGATCGACGCGGCCTCGTCGAGCTCCAGCGCCGGCGCGGTCTCCGCGCCGATCCGCACCAGGGCCAGGTCGGCGGCGTCCGTGGCCTCCACCTGCAGGGCCGGGTAGGAGCGGGACCCGCGCGCCCCCTCGCCGGCGTCGGCCTGGGTGGCGACGATCGAGACGACCCGGTGGCCCACCGCCCGGGCGCCGGTGCGCTCCACCCAGCCGGCCACGTCCGCGTTGCCGTGGGGCTGCTGGGCGAACGCCTGCATCCGCTGATAGGCGAGGGCGGCGACGTCCTCCGGGTCGGGTGCGGCGACGTGCCCCGCGGTGGCGAGCCAGCCGCCGGGCGCCACCCCGAACGCCGTCCCGGTCTCCACCACGGTCCGGGCGTCGCCGCGCACCCGGATGCGCGTGCCGTCGCGCTGCCGGAGCCAGGGGACGTGGATCGTCACCTCCAGCCGGTACACGCTGGGCAGCGCGAGCAGGGCCGCGCGGTCGAGGGGGTCCCGGGAGAGGTCCGAGGGCGGCGCCGCGGCCGCCGGCGCGGCGAGCGCGAGCAGGGCCGCCAGGGCGACGAGCGGGACGCGGAGGGCGCGGGGGATCACGCCGACAGGGTAGGGCGCGCGGGCGCCGTGGATCCGGGGTCCCGGGTGTCGCGCCGGACCCGGCCTCGTGTCGGCGACCGCAGGGCCGGGGACCGTCGGGGTGACCCCGCGTCCCGGAGGAGAGGCCCGATGCGCCCGCGCACGTCGCCCGCCCGCGTCCTCGCCGCCTGCCTGGTGGCGGCGTCCGCGCCCGCCCTGGCCCCCTCGGCGTCCGGCGCGGTCGTCCCCGCGTCGTGCCCCCCGGGGATCCCCCAGGCCGACCGCGCCCGGGTCGACTGCGGCCACGTCGAGGTCCCCCTGCGCCACGAGGTCCCGGGCTCGCCGTCCATCGGGGTCTACTTCGCGCGCGTCCGGGCGGCGACGCCCACCCATGCCGACCCGGTCATGCTGCTCGGCGGAGGCCCGGGGGAGAAGACCGCGGCGGCCACCGGCGCCCCGCTCACCCCGCGCGCGCCGTTCCGCTCCCTCGCCGAGCGCCGCGACCTGGTCGTGATCGACCAGCGCGGCGTCGGCCTGTCGAGGCCGGCGCTCGAATGCGCCGAGCTCGCATCGGCGCCGCCCACGGCCACGACGGTGGACGTGACCGCGCTGCTGCGGCGGTGCGGTGCCCGCCTGCGGTCCGGAGGCGTCGACCTCGGGGCCTTCTCGACCGGGCAGAGCGTCCGCGACCTGGACGTCCTGCGCCGGACGCTCGGGTACGCGCGGGTGAACCTGCTCGGCGGCTCCTACGGCGCGCGCCTCGCCCAGCAGGCGCTGCGCGGCGACCCGGACTGGGTGCGCAGCGTCGTGCTCACCTCCCCGGTCCCCGCCGAGGCGAACTTCGTGGCCGACGGCCCGCGCACCTTCGGCCGCGCGCTCGCGCGGACCTTCCGGCTGTGCGCGGCGTCGGCGGCGTGCCGCGCGCGGTACGGCGACCTGTCCGGCACGCTCGACGGCGCCATCCGGCGCCTGCAGCGCTCCCCGGCCGAGGTCCCCGTGACCCTCCGCGGCCGCACCGTCAGGGTGCCGGTCACCGCGACCTTTGCGGCCACCGTGCTGTTCGCCTCGTACTACTCGCCCCAGGGGATCGCCCAGGTGCCGCGCCTCGTCGCGGACCTCGGCCGCGGCCGGTACCGGGCCCTCCTGTCCGGGGCGGGCGTGCAGACGACCTCGGGATCGCCCGTGTCGCTCGGCATGCAGCTGTCGGCGCTCTGCCAGGAGGAGGGCGCGCGCCTGCGCGGCTCCGTCGTCCGGCGCAACCGCACCCTCGCCCCGGCGCCCCGCGCGCTCGCGGCCGGCAGCGTCGTGATCGGAGAGCCCCTGCGGCGCATCTGCCGCACCTGGGGCGTCCCGCCGACCGCCTTCCCGACCTTCGCGCCTGTGGTGAGCACGGTCCCGGCCCTGATCGTCACGGGGCAGCTCGACCAGATCACGGCACCCCGGTACGGCGAGACGGTGGCGCGGCAGCTCCCGAACTCCACCCTGGTCGAGGTGCCGGGCGCGGGCCACTCGGCCCTCTTCGCGGCCGGGCCGTGCGGCATCCGCGCCGCCGCGGCCTTCCTCGACGACCCCTCCGCCCCGCCGCCCGTGGCCTGCCTGCGGCGCGGCGGCGGGCGCTAGGTCAGGGGGTCCGGCCCTCGACGATGGCCTTCACCCGCTCCAGGGCGTCGCTCTGGGTCGGGTGGAGGCGGCCCTTCAGGTCGGCCGAGGGGTCGCTCGGCTCGGCCTGGGTGGCCCAGCGGACCGTCGACCCCCCGCCCTCGCGCGCGGTGACCTCGAAGCTCGCCATGTGGGAGGCCACCGGGGCGCCCGAGGTGACCGAGTAGGAGTAGAACCGCCGCGCGTCGTCGCGCTCCAGCAGGCGCTCCTGCAGCACCGCCCCCTCTGCGGAGGTGAGCACGCGGCGGTCGCCGTCCACCTCGCAGGAGACGTACTTCGGATACCACTGCGGCACCGTCGCCGGGTCGCCGATGAACGCCCAGACGGCGTCGGGCGGGGCGTCGACGTCGATCGTGAGCGCCCAGGCGGGCATCAGTGGCGGAAGTGGCGGCGGCCGGTCACGACCATGGCGACCCCGGCGGCGTCGCAGGCCGCGAAGACCTCGTCGTCGCGGATCGAGCCGCCCGGCTGGATGATCGCGGTCACCCCGGCCTTCACGGCGGCCTCGGGGCCGTCGGCGAACGGGAAGAAGGCGTCGCTGGCGAGCACGGAGCCCTCCACCGGCACCTGGGCCTTCTCGAGCGACAGGCGCACCGAGTCGACGCGGCTCATCTGGCCGGCGCCGACGCCGACGGTGACGAGGTCGCGCGCCAGGACGATGGCGTTGCTCTTCACGTGCTTCGCCACCCGCCAGGCGAACAGCAGGTCGCCCCACTCGGCCTCGGTCGGCACGCGCTCGGTGACCGCCGTCATCAGCGCGCGGTCCTCGCTCTCGGCGTCCCGGTCCTGCACGAGCAGGCCGCCGGTCACCCGGCGGATGTCCCGCTCGCCCACGTTGGTGCGCCGCCGCTCCTCGTTGAGCATGATCCGCGTGTTGGGCTTGCGCTGCAGGGCCTCCAGCGCGGCCGGCTCGTAGCCGGGGGCGCAGAGCACCTCCACGAAGGTGCCGGCGAGCGCCTCGCCGAGGGCCGGGTCGACCGCCCGGTTGACCGCGATGACGCCGCCGTAGGCCGAGACGGGGTCGCAGTCGCGGGCCCGCTGGTAGGCCGTGAGCACGTCGCTCGCGACGGCCACGCCGCACGGGTTGTTGTGCTTCACGATCACGCAGGCCGGCAGCTCGAACTCGGCCAGCAGGGCGCGCGCGGCCTCCAGGTCGAGCAGGTTGTTGAACGAGAGGGCCTTGCCGTGCACCTGCTCGACGCGCGCGAGCAGGTGGGTGCGGGCGCCCCGCTCGGTGTAGTACGCGCCGCGCTGGTGCGGGTTCTCGCCGTACGAGAGCTCCGCGCGCTTGTCGAAGCGCATCAGGATCGCGTCCGGGAAGGCCTCGTCCGCCTCCCGCTCGGCCTCGGCGAACCAGGCGGCGATGGCGGCGTCGTAGGAGGCGGTGCGCAGATAGGCCGCGCCCGCCAGGCGCCGGCGGAGCGTGGGGGACAGCTCCCCGTCGCCCGCGGCCAGCTCGCCGAGCACCTCGCCGTACTGGTCCGGGGAGGTGACCACCCCCACTCGGGCGTGGTTCTTCGCCGCGGCGCGGATCATCGCCGGCCCGCCGATGTCGATCTGCTCGATGATCTCGTCGTCCGTGGCGCCGCGCCGGGCGACGGTCTCCTCGAACGGGTAGAGGCTCACGACGACCAGGTCGATCGGCTCGATGCCGGACTCGGCCATCTGCGCCGCGTCGCCCTCGTGGCCGGCCCGGCCGAGGATGCCGCCGTGGATCTTCGGGTGGAGCGTCTTGACGCGCCCGCCCAGGATCTCCGGGTGGCCGGTGACCTCGTCGACCGGCACGACGTCGATGCCGTAGGAGCGCAGCGCCTCGGCGGTCCCGCCGGTCGAGATGATGGTGATGCCGGCCTCGGCAAGGCCACGGGCGAAGTCCTCCAGCCCGGTCTTGTCCGAGACCGAGATGAGCGCGCGGGAAACCCTCACTCGACCTCCACGGGAAGGATCTGGACCTTGCGCCGGTCCGCCGGATCGCGGCGCACCCTGCCTGCGGCGAACAGCCGCACCGCCTCGGGCACGAGCCGGTGCTCCACCTCACGGATCCGCGTGGTGAGCGCCTCCTCGTCGTCACCGTACAGCACCGGTACGGGCTCCTGCAGGATCGCCGGACCGCCGTCCACGACCTCCTCGGCGTAGTGCACCGTGACCCCCGTGACGCACACGCCCCACTCGAGTGCCTGGCGGATCGCGTGCAGCCCCGGGAAGGACGGCAGCAGGGACGGGTGGAGGTTGATGACCCGGTCCGGGAAGGCGTCCAGGAAGGTGCCGGTGAGGATGCTCATCCACCCCGCCAGCACCACCAGGCCGGGGTCCGCGGCGGCGACCGTCGCGGCCAGCTCGGCGTCGCGCTCCTCGCGCTCGCGGCCGGCCAGGGGGACGACGGTCGTGGGGATCCCGGCGCGCTCGGCACGGCCGATGGCGGGCACCCCGTCCTTCGACGACACCACGAGGACGATCTCCGCGTCGCCGCGGCCGTGGACGTCGTCGATGAGGCTCTGCAGGTTGGAGCCGCTGCCCGATACGAGGACGACGACCCGCAGCGGGCCGTCAGGCACGGCGCACGCCCGCGCCGGGGACCACCCGGCCCACCACGCGGCCCCCGTCCACGGCGGCCGCCGCGGCGTCCGCGTCGGCCGGGTCCACGACCACGCACAGGCCGAGGCCCATGTTGAACGTGTCCCACGCCTCGTCCTCGGCCACCCGCCCGCAGGCGAGCACGGCGGCCATCGCCGGGTTCGGGTCCCATGACGCGACGTCGAGCTCGGCGCCGAGGTCCTCGGGCAGGGCCCGCGGCAGGTTCTCGGGGAGCCCGCCGCCGGTGATGTGGGCCGCCGACCGCACCCCCAGGCCCGCGGCGAGCAGCGCCTCCACGTCGCGGGTGTAGAGCCGGGTCGGCTCCAGGAGCAGGTCGGGGTCGGCGGGCAGCGCCCCCGCCTCCACCAGCGCCCGGACGAGCGAGTAGCCGTTCGAGTGGAGGCCCGAGGAGGGGATGCCGACGATGGCGTCGCCCGCGCGCACCCGGTGGGCCCCGAGCATCGCGGGCCGGTCGACCACCCCGCAGGCGAACCCGGCGAGGTCGAAGTGGCCCGGGGCGTAGAGACCGGGCATCTCGGCCGTCTCCCCGCCGGCGAGGGCGCAGCCCACGGCGGCGCAGGCATCGGCGACCGAGCGGACCAGCTCCGCGGCCTGCCCGGTGTCGAGCCGGCCCACGGCGAGGTAGTCGAGGAACACGAGCGGCCGCGCCCCGGTGCAGGCCAGGTCGTTGACGCACATCGCCACGAGGTCCTGGCCGAGGCCCCCGATGCGCCCGAGCTCCTGGGCGAGCAGCAGCTTCGTCCCGATGCCGTCCGTGCAGGTGACGAGCATCGGCTCGGCCATCCCCGGCGGGATGGGATGGGCGGCCGCGAAGCCGGTCTGACCGCCCGCGACCATCGCGCTGATCGCCTCCGTGTGGCGGCGCGCGGCGTCCAGGTCGACGCCGGCGTCGCGGTAGGAGAGGTGGTCGGCGGCCATCCCCCCGAACCCTAGTCCCCGATGCGCCGTCCCGGGGGTGCCGCCGAAACCCTGGGGGGTGGCCCCGGGGTGCGCCGCGATGCCCCGCGCGGGCGGCGGGGCGAGGGTCGGGATCGTCACCACCCGACCCCGAGGAGATCCCCGTGGCCACCACCCTCACCCCCGGCGGCATCGGCCGCCTCGTCCACGCCGGCGACGACGACTGGAACGCCGCCCGCGCGACCTTCAACACCCTCATCGACCAGCGCCCCGAGGCGGTGGTCCTGCCCGCCGACGACCGCGAGGTCGCCGCCGCCGTGCGGTGGGCGCGGGGCCGCGGCCTGCGGGTCGCCCCCCAGTCCACCGGTCACAACGCCGGCGCGCTCGGCGACCTGGGCGGCACCGTCCTGCTCAACGTCTCGCGCCTCCGCGAGATCCGGATCGACGCTGCCGCCCGCCGGGTGCGCGTCGGGGCCGGCACGCGCTGGCGGGACGTCGCGCCCCAGCTCTCGCCGCTGGGGCTCGCCGCGCTGCACGGGTCGTCTCCGGACGTCGGCATCGCGGGGTACTCGCTCGGTGGCGGCATGGGCTGGCTGGCCCGGCGCCACGGCCTGCAGTGCAACGCGGTCACGGCCATCGAGCTCGTGACGGCCGACGGGACGTTCGTGCGGGCCGACCACGACCACGAGCCCGACCTGTTCTGGGCCCTGCGCGGCGGCGGCGGCTCGTTCGGCGTCGTGACGGCGATCGAGTTCGCCGTGCACGAGGTACCGGCGTTCTACGCGGGCGCGATGTTCCTGCCGGTCGAGCGCGCCGGCGAGCTGATGCACACCTGGGGCGGGATGCTGCCAGGCCTGCCGCGCGAGCTCATGTCCTGGGTGTCGCTCATCCGGTTCCCGGACATGCCGGCGGTCCCGCCGCCCCTGCGCGGCGGCGCCTTCGCCATCTTCATCGCGGCGTACACCGGCGACGAGGCGAGCGGCCGCGACCTCGTCGCGCCGGTCCGCGCCCTGGGCCCGGCGATCGACACCTTCGCGATCGTCCCGCCCGCCGGCCTCGCGGAGCTCGCGATGGACCCGCCCGAGCCCCTGCCCATCGAGACGGCCCACCACCTGCTGGGCGCGCCGGGGCCGGCGATGTGGGACGCGCTCGCCGCGACGGTGCGGTCCGGGCCCGCGTCGACCCTCGACCTGGTCAACCTGCGCCACCTGGGCGGGGCCCTCGCGGAGGCGTCCCCCGGCGCCGGCGCCCGGGCGACCCTCCCCGGCGACCTCAGCCTGCTCTCGGTGGGCGTGATCCCCACGCCGGACCGGGCGCCCGTCGTGTCGCAGGGCCTCGGGGAGATCCAGGAGGCGATGCTCCCCTGGCGCGTCGGGGACTACCCCAACTTCGTCGAGCGCCCGGCCGACGCGCGGAGCTTCTTCGACGCGGCGTCGTGGGAGCGGCTCCAGCGGGTCAAGGCCGCCTGGGACGCGGGCGACCTGATGCGCGGCAACCACCACGTGCCGCTCAGGTGACGGCCAGCGCCCCCGGCAGCTCGTGCCGCGTGCGGACGTCGAGCTTGCGGTAGGCGCTGGACAGGTGCAGCTCGATGGTCTTGGGGGTGACGTACAGGGCCTCGGCGATGGCCCGGTTGGTCATCCCGGTGGCGGCCATCTCCGCGGCGCGGCGCTCGCTGGGCGTGAGGGCGCCGACGCCGCGGATCGCCGTCGTGCGGGGCCGGGCCCCCGCCGCGCCCAGCTCGGCGCGGACGTGGTCGGCCAGGCCGGCGGCCCCGCACGCGTCGGCCAGCTCCAGCGCCCGGCGCAGCGGCTCGCGCGCCTCGGTGGGCCGCCGGGCGAGCCGCCGGGCGGTGCCCTGGTCGGCGAGGGCGCGGGCCAGCTCCAGGCGGGACGTCGATCCCTCCAGCACGGCGACGGCCTCGTCGGGCCGCCCCAGCAGCCGCAGCGCCCGCCCGACCGGCCCGGGGGCCCCGCAGCCACGCGCCCGCGCCAGCTCCGCCTCCAGCAGGTCCGCCGCCTCCGCGTCGCGGCCGAGGCCCATGAGGGCCCGGGCCGTCAGCGACCGCCACGGCACCCAGCGCGGGTTCATCACGTCCCGCGTGCCCCGGTCGGCCAGCGCCGCCTCGATCCGCCCGGCGGCGTCGAGCGCATCGGAATGGCGCCCCTCGGCGAGCAGCACCGCCGTCTCGGCGCGGGCCAGGAACACCGACCCGTCGGCGTGGGACGGCCAGCCGCTCGTCGCGGGCAGCATCGCCCGTGCCCCCGCCGTGTCGCCGGCCTCCGCGAGCGCCTCGGCCAGGAAGCCGGTGCCGTGGCTGTCGCTGGCGAGGCCCCAGACCCGCAGCATGGGGATGCACTCCTCCAGGTGGGCGCGGGCCCCGTGGAGGTCGCCGCGCCAGATGAGGCCGAGGCCGCGCCACAGCAGGAGCGACGAGACGGCGAACAGCGAGCCCTCCCGGTGCGCCGCCGTGAGCGCGTCGTCCCAGGCCGCGTCGGCGGAGGGCAGCTCTGCCATCTCGATCGCGATCAGCGCGCCGCACCCCATGAGGAAGCCGTCCGGCTGCGCCTGGAGCACCCCGCCGTCGAGCGCCGCGGCGCCCAGGGCGGCGGCAGCGGCGATCTCGTCCCCCCGCATGGCGTGGTCGAACGCGATCCACGACCGCAGGGCGCGTGCGCCGGGTCCCTCGCCCTCGGCGTCGGCCGGCAGGGCCCGGGCCGCGGGGACCCGGGCGCCGAAGTTGGTCGATGCCGCGGCGATCGCGACGAGCCACTGGCGCAGGTCGTCCTCGCCGGGCGGCAGGGAGGCCGCGGCGGCCAGCGCGGTGTCGGCGCCCTCCTGCGGCTCGCCGGCGAAGACGAGGGCCCAGGTGAACGGCCGCGCCAGCCGCGCGCGCAGCTCGCCCGGTCCGGCCACGTCCCAGGCCTCGCGCAGGTGGGTCACGGCGGCCGCCAGGTCGACCTGCGTCTCCACCACCTCGAGGTCGGCGAGCAGCCCGGCCCGCTCGGCGTCCGCCGGCGGCTCGCGCAGGGCGCGCCGCAGCAGCACCGCGGCGGTGTCCGGCGCGCCGCGGGCCCCGGCCCCGGCGGCGGCCTCGCGCAGGGTGCGCACCACGTCCGGGTCGCCGGCAGGGGAGACGAGCAGCATCTGGGCGGCGATCCGCTCGGCCGGCGCGCCCGCGGCGGCCAAGTGGCGGGCGGCCGCCGCGTGGAGGACCTCCCGGGTCGCGGGATCGACCTCGCGGTGGACCGCGTCCCGCACGAGCGGGTGGACGAAGCCCACCGGCGGGTCGGGCCGCAGGATCTCCGCGCGGGCCAGGGCCGTGAGGGCGGCGGCGACCTGCGCCCCGTCGAGCCCGGCCACCGCGGCGATGCCGGGCGGGTCGGCGCCGTCCCCGAGCGTCGCCACCGCGCGTGCCACGGCGGTCGCGTCCGGGGGCAGGCGCGAGAGGCGCATGAGGACGGTGCGGGCGATCGCGCGGGCGCCGATCTCGCGCACGCGCTCCGCCGAGGCCGCGTCCGGGGTCACCCGGTCGTCGCCCAGCGAGCGCAGCAGGTGCTCCAGCAGCAGGGGGTTGCCGCCCGTCGCCGCGTGGCAGGCGTCCCGGAAGGCGTCCTCCCCGGGCGCGCCGAGCCGCTCCTCCACCAGGATCCCCACCGCCGCGTCGGACAGGGGCGCGGGCCGCAGCGACAGCGCGGACGGGTCGCGGGCGATCTCCCCCACGAGGCCCGGGTGGGCGCCCGGCTCGCCGCTGCGCAGCCCGGCCACCAAGAGCACCGGCAGGCCCTCCAGGCGCGGGACGAGGTAGGCGAGGTGCCGCAGCGACGGGACGTCCGCCCAGTGGAGGTCGTCGACGACCAGGGCCAGCGGCCCCTCCGCCGCGGCCGTGGCGGTGAGCCAGAACAGGCCGTGCAGCACGGCGAACGTGGCGTCCCCGCCCTCGGCGGCCACCACGAGCGGGTCCACGGCCCCCGCCGCCGGCGCCGCCGGGCCGGCGAGCCAGCGCGCGCGGACCTCCGGGTCGGCCAGGTCCGGCTCCCAGAGCTGGCGCACCACTCCGAAGGGGAACTCGCGCTCCAGCTCCCCGCCGCGGGCGGCGAGCACCCGCAGGCCGAGCGCCGGGGCCTCGGCGCGGAGGGCGGCGAGCAGGCGGCTCTTGCCGATCCCGGCCGGCCCCTCGACGACCACCAGGCGCGCGCTGCCCGCGGCCGCGTCGGCCGCCGCGGCCGTCAGCGCGGCCACCTCCTGGTCGCGCTCCAGCAGGGCGGGGCCGCGGGTGGTGGTCATGGCGCGCGCAGCGTATCCGCCACCGCGCCGGCGGTTCTAGGTGGTGGCCACCGAGTCGGGCAGGGCGGCGCAGGCGCCGGCGGGCTCCGGGGGCGTTCCGGGCTCGAAGCGCATCTTGAGCGACGAGTCGGGCACGGCGATCGGGTACTCGCCGGTGAAGCAGGCCCGGCAGTACCCCTCGGCCGGGCGGCCGATGGCGCGCTGGAGCCCGTCGAGCGACAGGTAGGCGAGCGAGTCGGCGCCGGTGAGGTCCGCGATCTGGTCGACCGTCCGGCCGACGGCGACCAGCTCGGCCCGGTCGGCCATGTCGATGCCGTAGAAGCAGGGCCAGAGGATCGGCGGGCTGGAGATGCGCATGTGCACCTCGCGTGCCCCCGCGTCCATGAGCATCTGGACGATGCGCTGGGTGGTGTTGCCGCGCACGATGGAGTCGTCGACCACCACGAGCCGCTTGCCCGCGATGACCGACGGCAGCGGGTTGAACTTGAGCCGTATGCCGACCTGGCGCATCGCCTGGTCCGGCTGGATGAAGGACCGGCCGACGTAGCGGTTGCGGACGACCGCCTCGGAGTAGGGGATCCCCGACTCCTGGGCGTAGCCGATCGCGGCGGGCGTGCCGCTGTCGGGGAGGCCGACGACCAGGTCCGCCTCGACGCGGCTCTCGCGGGCCAGCTCCCGCCCCATCGCGCTGCGGGCCTCCCACATGGTGTGGTCGTCCATGCGGCTGTCCGGGCGGGCGAAGTAGATGTGCTCGAAGACGCAGAGGCTCGGGGTGGCCGCGGGCAGCGCCTGGCGGCTCTCGACCCCGCCGGCCGTGAGGCGCAGGGCCTCGCCGGGGCGCACGTCGCGCTCGAAGCGGGCGCCGATCTGGTCGAGGGCGCAGGTCTCGGAGGCGACGCACCAGCCGCCGTCCTCCAGGCGCCCGAGCACTAGCGGCCGCACGCCGTTCGGGTCGCGGAAGGCCACGAGCTCGCTGCCGGACAGCACCACGACCGAGTAGGCGCCGACGAGCCGCGGCATGACCTCGCAGACGGCCCGCAGCAGGCTGCCGTCCTCGGCGGCGATCATCGCGGCGATGATCTCCGAGTCGGTGCTGGCCCGCAGGTCGACCCCGGCCAGCTCCATCGCGGTCCGCAGGTCCCCCGTGTTGGTGAGGTTGCCGTTGTGGCCGAGCGCGACGATGTCGTCACCGCGGGTGTGCGCCACCGGCTGGGCGTTGTCCCACTTGTTGGCGCCGGTGGTCGAGTAGCGGACGTGCCCGATGGCCGCCTCGCCCGTGAGCGACAGGAGCGAGGTCTCGTCGAACACCGAGCTCACCAGGCCCAGGTCGCGCTGGATGGTGACGTGCTCGCCGTCGCGGGCGGCGATGCCCGCGCTCTCCTGGCCGCGGTGCTGCAGCGCGTGGAGGGCGTAGTAGGCGAGGCGGGAGACGTCGCGGCCGGCGGGGGCGGCGACCGCGAAGACGCCGCACTCCTCGCGCGGTGAGTCGTCGCGGTCGGGGTCCGTCACCGGGGGCGCGTCGCTCACGCGAGCGCCCCGGGCAGCGCGCCCTCGTAGGCCGCGCGGGCGTCGTCCAGGGCGAGGCGCGCCTCGTGCTCCCCGACGCGCAGCACGATCGCGTCGCCGCCGACCCGGCCGAGGCGCTGGATGCGCACCGGCACGTCGTGCTGCTCCGCGATGGCGGAGAGGGCGGTCACGTCCTGCTCGCCGGCGACGGTCACGAGCATCCGCCCTCCGCCTTCGCCGAAGGCCACCTCGTCGTCGCGCCGGCCCGGGCCGAGCTGCACCTCGGCGCCGCGGCCGCCGGCGAGCGCGCTCTCGGCGAGCGCCACCGCGAGGCCGCCGGCCGAGACGTCGTGGGCGCTCCGCAGGAGGCCCCGCTCCGCCGCTGTCAGCACGATCCCGATCCCCGCGACCTCCCGACTGACATCGATGTCGGGCGGGGCGCCACCGGCCCCGCCGACGTACTCGCTCGCGTCGAGGGACCCATCATCCCCGATGAGCAGGATGACATCGCCATCGGCGGCGAAGCCCTGCCCGACGCTCGCGTCCGCACGCTCGAGCACGCCCATCATCCCGACCACCGGGGTCGGCAGGATGGCCCGGGACGCCGACTCATTGTAGAGCGACACGTTGCCGCTGACGACCGGGACCTCCAGGGCCGTCAGGGCCTCCGACATGCCGGCGATCGCCTCGGCCAGCCGCCAGCCGGTCGAGCCCTTCTCGGGGTTGGGGAAGTTGAGGCAGTCGGTGGCCGCCGCGGGGCGCGCGCCGACGCAGGCCAGGTTGCGCGCGGCCTCCAGCACCGAGGCCGCCCCGCCGGCGCGCGGGTCGCGCTCGCAGTGGCGCTCGGCGCAGTCGGTGGTGAGGGCGATCGCCCGGTCCGATCCCGGCAGCCGCACCACGGCGGCGTCACCGCCGGGGCGGCGGATCGTGTTCGCGCCCACCAGGTGGTCGTAGCGCTCGTAGATCCACCGGCGGCTGCCGATGTTCGGCCGCCCGAGCAGGTCGCGCCATGCGGCGGCGAGGTCGGCCGGCTCCGGCACGGAGGCGAGGTCGAGCGGCGGCGGGGCCGGGGCGGGCACGCGCGGCACCTCGTACACCGGGGCCTCGTCGGCCAGGAACCGCGCCGGGACCCGGACGACCTCCTCGCCGCCGGCCCGCGCCACCAGGTCCTCGCCCTCGGTGACCGACCCGATGACCGTGGCGTCGAGGTCCCAGCGCCGGCAGGCGGCGACGACCTCGTCCACCTTGGCGGGCTCCACCACGGCGAGCATGCGCTCCTGGCTCTCCGACACGAGGATCTCGGCGGGCTGCAGCGCCTCGCGCAGCGGCACCAGGTCGAGGTCGATGTCCAGGCCGATGCGGCCCTTCGCGGCCATCTCGCTCGAGGCGCTCGTGAGGCCGGCCGCGCCCAGGTCCTGCAGGGCCACGAAGGACCCTGCGTGGGCCAGCTCCAGGCAGCAGTCCATGAGCTTGCGCTCGGTGAACGGGTCGCTCACCTGCACCGACGGGCGCTTGTCCTCGTCGTCCAGCTCCGCCGAGGCGAGGACGCTGGCGCCGCCGATGCCGTCCGCGCCGGTCTTGTTGCCGATCAGGACGAGGGCGTTGCCGGGCCCCGAGGCAGCCGCACGCAGCAGCGGCCCCTCGACCACGCCGACGCACATCGCGTTGACGAGGCACGACTCCTCGTAGCGGTCGTCGAACGCGACCTCGCCGCCGACGGTGGGGACCCCGATGCAGTTGCCGTAGTGGCCGATGCCGGCCACCGCCCGCGTGAACAGGTGGCGGCTGCGCGCGCTGCCCAGCTCCCCGAAGCGCAGGGAGTCGAGCAGGGCGATCGGCCGGGCGCCCATGGCGATGATGTCCCGCACGATGCCGCCCACGCCGGTCGCGGCGCCCTCGAAGGGCTCGACGGCGGAGGGGTGGTTGTGGCTCTCGATCTTCAGGGCGACCGCGATGCCG
Source organism: Thermoleophilia bacterium (assembly GCA_050249835.1). Lineage (GTDB taxonomy): Bacteria > Actinomycetota > Thermoleophilia > Miltoncostaeales > Miltoncostaeaceae > Miltoncostaea. The sequence continues at coordinate 35,434 of JBFWPT010000018.1, read as the reverse complement.
TCGCCCACGTCCACCACGCCGGCGTTCTCGCCGGGGCCCTGCAGCACGCGCGGGCCGGTGGTGGGGAAGCCCTTCAGCAGGGGGCGGGAGTGCTTGTAGGAGCAGTGCTCGCTCCACATGAGGCTGAACATGACGAGCTCGGGGTCGGTGGGCTCGCGCCCGAGCAGCTCCGGGATGCGCGCGGCCTCCTCGTCGGTGAGGCCGAGCTGGCGGTGGCGGGGGAGGTCGGCGCTCACGCGAGCAGCCCTCCCAGCACGAGGCGCCCGTCCGTCGAGCCGAGCAGCGGGTCGCAGGCCTCCTCGGGGTGCGGCATGAGGCCCATGACGTTGCCGTCCGCGCTCGCGATGCCGGCGACGCGGTCGACCGAGCCGAGCAGGTCCTCCCGGTAGCGCAGCACGACGCGCGCCGCGTCCGGGTCGCCGTACCAGGCGCCCTCGTTGTTCTTCACCGGGATCGAGAGCGTGTCGCCCCCGCCGAGCCCGCCGGTCCAGGGGGTGGAGGGGTCGGACACCTCCAGCTCCATCTGGCGGCACACGAAGGAGAGCGTCGCGTTGCGCCGCAGGGCGCCCGGCAGCAGGCCGCTCTCGCAGAGCACCTGGAAGCCGTTGCAGATGCCGACGACGCGGCCCCCCGCCTCGGCGTGCCGCCGGACCGCCGCCATCACCGGCGCCCGGCTGGCGATGGCGCCGCAGCGCAGGTGGTCCCCGTAGGAGAAGCCGCCGGGGATGAGCACCGCGTCCGTGCCCGCGGGGAGCTCCGGGTCGGCGTGCCAGGCCGGGACGGCCGAGGCGCCGAGCCCCTCCACCGCGCGGGCGGCGCTGTCGTGGTCGAGCGAGCCCGGGAAGCGGACGATCGCGACGGTCGTCAGGACACGACCTCCACGGCGTAGTCCTCGATGAGGGCGTTGGCGAGCAGCTTCTCGCACATCTCACGCGCGGCCCCGGCCGGGTCGTCGCCGTCGATGGACAGCTCGATCCGCTTGCCGATGCGCACCTCGCCGACGCCGGCGAACCCGAGCCCGGCCAGGGCCCCGGCGACGGCCTGGCCCTGGGGGTCCAGCACCCCGGCCTTCGGCATGACGGTCACGACCACCTGGGTCACTCCTCCACCTCCGTGATGCGCCGGAGCGCCTCGTCGTAGCGGGCACGGGTGCCCTCGACCACCTCGGGCGGCAGCGCGGGGGGCTCGGACGCACGGTCCCAGCCGCTCCCGTCGAGCCAGTCGCGCAGGTACTGCTTGTCGAAGGAGGGCGGGCTCGTGCCCGGCTCCCAGGCGTCCGCCGGCCAGAAGCGCGACGAGTCCGGCGTGAGGGCCTCGTCGCCCAGCACCAGGCGGCCGTCGCGGTCGACGCCCAGCTCGAACTTGGTGTCGGCCAGGATGATCCCGGCGCGGGCGCAGCGCTCGGCGGCGAAGGCGTAGAGCGCGAGGGTGATGCGCTCCGCCTCGGCGAGGAGGTCCGCGCCGACCAGTTCGGCGGCGCGCTCGCGCGAGATGTTCTCGTCGTGCCCCTCGGTGGCCTTGGTCGCCGGCGTGAAGATCGGCTCCGGCAGCCGGTCGGCCTGACGCAGCCCGTCCGGCAGGGGGTGGCCGCAGACCGCCCCGGTCGCCCGGTAGTCGGCCCAGCCCGATCCGGCGAGGTAGCCCCGGACGACGCACTCCACCGGCAGCATCTCCAGGTGCCGCACGAGCATCGCCCGGTCGCCCACCAACTCGATGAGGTGGTTCGGGACGATGTCCTCGGTCAGCCCGAACCAGTGGGCCGAGAGGGCGGTCAGCACGGCGCCCTTGCCCGGGATGGGCGTGGGCATGATCCAGTCGTAGGCCGAGATGCGGTCCGTGGCGACGATCAGCAGGCGGTCCGCATCGACCTCCCGCACCTGGCGGACCTTGCCCTCGAGGAGGAGCGGGTAGCCGGACACCGCCCCGGCGTCGATCACAGGGCCTCCACCCTCTCCATCAGCTCGGGGACGTGGCGGGTGTACCAGGAGGGGTCGAGCAGGGCGGCCAGGTCGTCCGGCGGCAGCACCGCGGCCACCTCGGGGTCGGCGGCCAGAAGCTCGCCGAGGGGCGTGGACTCGTCCCAGGCCCGCAGGGCGTTGCGCTGCACCAGCGAGTAGGCCTGCTCGCGCGTGAGGCCCCGCTCCACCAGGCCGAGCAGGACGCGCTGCGAGTAGACGAGGCCGTGCGAGGACTCCAGCACCGCGAGCATCCGGTCCGGCCGCACGACCAGGCCCTCCACCAGCGAGCGCGTGCGGGCGAGCATGTAGTCGAGGGCCAGGAAGGCGTCGGGGAGGATGATCCGCTCCACCGAGGAGTGCGAGATGTCGCGCTCGTGCCAGAGGGCGACGTCCTCCAGGGCGGCGACGGCGTGGCCGCGCACGACGCGGGCGATTCCGGAGATGCGCTCCGCCGTGATCGGGTTGCGCTTGTGGGGCATCGCCGACGAGCCCTTCTGGCCGACGGCGAACGCCTCCTCGGCCTCGCGCAGCTCGGTGCGCTGCAGGTGCCGCAGCTCGGTGGCGAGCCGGTCGAGCGACGACGCCGCGACGGCCATCGTGGCCACGAGCTGGGCGTGCCGGTCGCGGGCGACCACCTGGGTCGGGATGGGCTCCACCCCGATGCCGAGCTCGGTGAGCACGTCGCGCTCGATGGCCGGCTCCAGCATCGCGTAGGTGCCGACGGCGCCCGAGAGGGTGCCGACCGACGCCCCCGCGATCGCCGCCGCCAGCCGCTCCTCGTTGCGGCGGCTCTCCAGCGCGTGCCCGGCGAGCTTCAGCCCGAAGGTGGTCGGCTCGGCGTGGATGCCGTGGGTGCGCCCCACGCAGAGCGTGTCCCGGTGCTCCAGCGAGACGCGCCGCAGGGTCTGGGTGAGGGCGGCCTGCTCGGCCAGCAGCAGCGCGCCGGACCGCTGGATCGCCAGCGCCAGGCCGGTGTCGAGCACGTCCGAGGAGGTCATCCCGTAGTGGATCCAGCGCGACGTCGGGCCCACCCGCTCGTTGACGTCGGTGAGGAAGGCCACGACGTCGTGGTTCGTCGTCTTCTCGAGCTCCTGGGTGCGCTCGACCGAGAAGGCCGCCTTCGCCTCGATCTCGGCGAGGTCCTCGGCGGGGATCACCCCGCGGGCGGCCCATGCGCGGCAGACCGCCAGCTCCACCTCCAGCCAGCGCGCGAGCTTCGCCTCCTCGGTCCAGAGCGCGTCCATGGCGGGACGCGAGTAACGCGGGATCACGTGGTCTCCATGCCGGACGCGATGTCGCCGCGCATCTGGCGGCCGTCGAAGGTGATGAGCTCCGCCGCGGCGTAGGCCTTCGCGCGGGCGTCGGCCACCGAGTCGCCGCGGGCCGAGACGGCCAGCACCCGGCCGCCGGAGGTCACGACCGCGCCGCCCTCGCCGATCGTGGTGCCGGCGTGGTACACCTCCGCGCCCGTCGCGGCGGCCTCGTCCAGGCCGGAGATGACGTCGCCGGAGCGCGGGGAGGCGGGGTAGCCGTGGGCGGCGAGCACGACGGCGACCGCGGCCCCGTCGTTCACCCGGACGGGGCCGTCCTGCAGGCCCCCGCCGGCGGCGGACGTGAGCAGGTCCAGGGCGTCGTCCTCCAGCCGCGGCAGCAGCGCCTGCGTCTCGGGGTCCCCGAAGCGCGTGTTGAACTCGAGCACCCGCGGCCCGTCGGGGGTCATCATGAGCCCGGCGTACAGGACCCCCTGGAACGGGATGCCGCGGCGGGCCATCTCGGCGATGACCGGCCGGTGGACGGAATCGACCAGCTCGTCCGCGAGCGCGTCGGGGATGTCCGGGACGGGGGAGACCGATCCCATGCCCCCCGTGTTGGGGCCGGTGTTGCCCTCGCCGATCGGCTTGTAGTCGCGGGCCGCGGGGAAGCGCGCGACGGCCGTGCCGTCGGTGATCGCAAGCAGCGACACCTCGGGGCCGGTCATGCCCTCCTCGACCACCACGACCCGGCCGGCGTCGCCGAACGCCCCGCGCACGAGGCAGGCCTCCAGGGCGTCCCGGGCCTCCTCCTGCGTGCGGGCCACCACGACGCCCTTGCCGGCGGCGAGGCCGTCGGCCTTGATGGCGACGGGGAGGCCCAGGTCGGCGACGGCCGCGAGGCCCGCGTCGAGATCGGTGACCGTGGCCGCGCGCGCGGTGGGCACGCCGGCCGCCTCCATGACCTCCTTGGCGAAGGCCTTGGAGCCCTCGAGCCGCGCGGCCGCGGCCGACGGGCCGAACGCCCGCACGCCGGCCCCGCGGAGCGCGTCGCAGACGCCGGCGACGAGGGGCGCCTCGGGCCCGACGATCGCGAGGTCCACGCCCAGGGCGGGGGCGAGCGCCGCGACGCCGTTGACGTCGTCGAGGTTCAGCGGGATCAGCTCGGCGTCCCGCGCGATGCCCGCGTTGCCCCCGGCGCACAGGATGCGGGGACGCTCGGGCGACCGGGCGAGCGCCCGGACGAGGGCGTGCTCGCGCCCCCCGCCTCCGATGACCAGCACCGTGCGACTCACCGGCGCAGTCTCGCAGACGGCGCGGCCGTCCGACGGCCCCGTCAGGGGTGTCGGGCGTCCCCGCCCGTCCTCTACCATCCGGCGCGATGGCCGACGCACGCAAGCCGCTGTCCCGTGCCGACCGGGAGGCCCACCGGGCCCTCCTCGAGGACGCGCTCGCGGAGCTGTCCGCCTCGCCCGACCCCGAACGGGCGGCCCATGAGGTGATGCGGGCCCTCGACTCCTACATCGAGGCCACCGGCGGCGGCACCGCGCTGACGCCGAGGGAGCCCCCGGTCGCCGACTTCGACCGCGACACGAAGGGGGAGATCAAGTGGGTGACGTGGATAGTGATCGGCGGGGCCGTCCTGTCGACGTGCGTCGTGGCGATCGTGCTGTCGGGGGGGTGGCCGGCGGCGCTGGCGATCATCGCGATCTGGGTGCTGGCCCTGGCGGCGCTCCTGTCGACGTGAGCACCCCGTCGGTGGTGGACGCGCTGCTGTTCCACGGCAGTCGCAACCCGCCGAGCGCCCTCGACAACCGCCCGTCCCTGCGGCTCGCCGTGGTCGCGTGCATGGACGCGCGCCTCGACCTGTTCTCGATCCTCGGGCTGGGCAACGGCCAGGTGCACGTCATCCGCAACGCGGGCGGCCTGGTGGACGAGGCGGCCCTGCGGTCCCTCGCGATCTCCCAGCGCAAGCTCGGGACCCGGGAGATCCTCATCCTCCAGCACACCGGCTGCGGGCTGCACGGACTGGACGACGAGGAGTTCGCGGAGGAGATCGCGGCCGACAGCGGGCGCCGCCCGAGCTGGGACGCCGGCGGCTTCCCGGACCTGGAGGAGAACGTCCGGCTGCAGATCCGCCGCGCCCGCGCGGCCCTCGAGATCCCGCACCGCGACCGGGTGCGCGGGGCGATCGTGGACCTCGTCGGCGGGGGCGTCCACGAGGTGGAGGACCCCACCCCGCCGGCCTGACCGGGGGGCGCTCGGGAAATTTCCCGCAAGTAGATCCGACGTTCGGGGGTGCCGCCGGGTCTACTGGGCATGATCGATTGGTTCCCCACCCTCACCGCGGACCCCATGCGGGGTCTCGCCCGCTGGCAGGGCCTCGTCGCCCTCCGGCGCACCGCACGGTCCATCGACTCCCTCGACCCGTCCACCGTCGGTCACTCCGAGCGCGTGGCGGACATCGCGGCGGACATCGCCGACGAGCTCGGCTGGGCGCCGCGCGCCGTCACCGAGCTGCACGAGGCCGGCGTGGTGCACGACGTCGGCAAGTCCTGCGTCCCCGAGTCCATCCTGCTCACGCCGGGCGCCCTCAGCCCGTCGGAGTTCGAGATCGTCAAGGCCCACGCCACCGTGGGCGCCGAGGCCGTCTCCTCGGTCCTCTCCCGGCGGCAGGTGCTGTGGATCCGCCACCATCACGAGCGCTGGGACGGCCGCGGCTACCCGGAGGGGCTCTCGGGCGAGGAGATCCCGGACGGCGCGGCCATCCTCTGCCTCGCCGACTCGTGGGACGCCATGACGCACCGCTCCTGGTCCGGGGCGGCGCTCGGCACCTCCGAGGCGCTGGACGAGTGCCGGTCCGAGGCGGGCCGCCAGTTCGCGCCGTGGGCGGTGGCGGCGCTGGAGCGGGTCATGGAGGGCCACGCCGAGGGGCGCATCGCGGTGCGCCCGGCGACGGCCCGGCTGCGCCTGGTGTCCGCAGCCTGACCCACCCCGCCGGGGGCGCTCCGGCGCCCCCGGCCCCTCGTCCGTAGCAGTCCGTCCGGGGGGTTTTTCGCAACCGCGCCCGGCTGCTGTGAGCTTTCTGCAGATTCGCGTCCACAGGGTTCCTCGGACGCGCGGTATACACGTGCCCCCGTCCCCCCTGGAAGGCTCGCGTGGCCACAACGGTCTCCCCCGGCTCACGCGTCCCGGAGCTCCGCCCGGGACTCGGGTCGATCGCGTTCCTCGACGACACCGCCCTCGCGCGGCTGGTGGCCGCCGGGGACGAGCGCGCCTTCGAGGTGCTCTACGAGCGCCACCGCGGCGAGGTGTTCCGGTACTGCTCCGCGATCACCCGCCACTCCCAGGACGCGGAGGAGGCCTTCCAGCTCACCATGCTGTCGGCCTACCGGGCGCTGGCCGCGGGCCGGCCCCCCCGGGTGGCCGTGAAGCCGTGGCTGTTCCGGATCGCGCACAACGAGTGCATGGACCTCCTGCGCGCGCGCCCTCGGGTCGAGGAGCTGGCCGAGGACCGCGAGGTCGCCGTCGGCGGGGTCCACGAGGGCGTCGAGGCGCGGGAGCAGCTCCGCGAGCTGCGCGCCGACATCGCGGCCCTCCCGTTGCGGCAGCGCTCGGCCCTCGTCCTGCACGAGCTGAACGGCCTGTCCCACGCGGCGGTGGGCGACGCCCTGGGGACCGACTCTGCGGACGCGCGGCACCTGCTCCACGAGGCGCGGATGTCGCTGATGGAGTTCAGCGCGGGCCGCGAGCTGGCGTGCCAGGACGTCTGCACACGGATCGCCGAGGGCGACCGCCGCACGCTGCGCGCCCGGTCGATCAAGGCGCACCTGCGCGGCTGCGAGCCGTGCGCGGCCTTCGCGGCCGCCCAGGAGGACCGCCGCCGCCGGCTGGCCGCCTGGTGGCCGATCCTCCCGGCGCTCGCGGCCGCGGAGATCCTGCGCGGGATCCTGTTCGGCGCCGAGCGCGCCGTCGCCGCGGGCGCGGCGATGGGCGTCGGCGCGGGGTCGGGGGCCGGTGGCGGCTCCTCGGCCGGAGGTTCGACGAGTGGCTCGGGCGGCGTCGGTGCCGGTGCCGGTGTGGGAGCCGGCGCCGGAGCGGGGATCGGCGCCGCCACGGGCCTCGGTGCGGCCGCCATGGGCGGCGTGGCCGCCGCCGGGGTCTGCGCCATCGGAGTCGTCGCGACGGTCGCGGTCACCGTCGCCGGCATCGGGCCCTTCGCCCCGGACGACGGGGGCCCGGTCGCCGATGAGACGTCGGCCGCGGGCGCGGTAGACCCCTCCGCGCCCGCGCCGGCGCCCGCCGCGGGGACGACGGGCGTGGTCACCGCCGGCTCTCCGGGCGTCGGCGCCGCGCCGGTGCCGATCGCCACGGCCCTGTCGCCCCAGGTGGCCGCCGATCCTCTCACCCCGTTCGACCCCGGCGCCGCGGGCGACCCGGCCCAGGGCGGCGACCCCGCCGGCACCGGTCCGCCCGGGGGCAGGAGCGGCGGCACGGGCGGCACGGGCGGAACCGGCGGCACGACCCCCGGGACCCCGGGCGGGAGCCCGCCCCCGGCGCCCCCCACTCCGGGGACGCCCGCGACCCCCGGGCCCACGACGGGCGGCACCGCCGGCGGCCCGGCGCCCTCGGGTGGCGGCACCGGCCCGGCCGGGCCGACCCCCTCCGGGCCCGCCGCCCCCGGGCCGAACCCGGGCATCCAGCTCCCCACCGAGAACCCCCCGCCGAAGCCCGACCCGCCGGTCGTCGTGCCGGACCCCGATCCCGATCCCGACCCGGACCCCGATCCGGACCCGGATCCCGATCCGGACCCGGATCCCGACCCGGATCCCGATCCGGACCCGGATCCCGATCCGGACCCGGATCCCGACCCGGACCCGGATCCCGACCCGGACCCGGATCCCGACCCGGACCCGGATCCCGACCCGGACCCGGATCCCGACCCGGACCCGGACCCCGACCCGGACCCGGACCCGGACCCCGACCCGGACCCGGACCCCGACCCGGACCCCGACCCGGACCCGGACCCCGACCCGGACCCCGACCCGGACCCGGACCCCGACCCGGACCCGGACCCGGACCCGGATCCCGACCCGGACCCCGACCCGGACCCGGACCCCGACCCGGACCCGGACCCCGACCCGGACCCGGACCCCGACCCGGACCCGGACCCTGATCCCGATCCCGATCCCGATCCGGACCCGGACCCGGACCCGGACCCTGGCACGGACCCGACGGACCCCAGGGACCCGACGGACCCCACCGACCCCAGGGACCCGCCCGCCGAGGTGGACCCGCTCCCCGACGACGGCGTCACGCCGCCCGACCGGCGCTGCCCGGTGGGCTACCTGCCGATCGGGATCATCATCCGCATCGACGGGACCATCGTGATCCAGCGCTGCCGGATCATCGTGCTCCCCGGCACCCGGCCCACCGACCCGGTCGTCGTGCCGCCCGGCGAGCAGCCGGTCGAGGCTCTGCCGATCGACCGCATCCAGGACGTCGCGACGACCGTGAGGTCCGCGGACCCCCCGCCCGCGCCGGCGGCCCCGCCGTCCACAGCGACCCCCGTGCCGGGCGTCGGCGCCGCCCCCGTGGCGATCGCGGCGCCCGCCGAGGCCGTCCCGGCCGAGGCGACCCCGCCCGCGTCCGCGGCGTCGGGCTCCTCACCGACCGCGGCCCCGCGGCCGAAGCCGGTGGAGCCGGTTCCCGCCCCCGCGCCCTCCGAGGCCATCCCCACGCCGGCACCGGAGCCCAAGGCCGACGAGCTCGTGCCCACCGAGGCCGCGCCGGCGCCCGTCCCCTCCGCCACCTCCACGGAGGTCCCCCCCGCGGAGGGGACGGTGACCGGCGGGGACGCGCCACCCGTCCAGGAGCCCGTCCCCGTCTGAGCCCGGCTCACCCCGTCGCCGGGCGGCGCCGTCAGAGCAGGATCACCAGCAGGACGATGATCAGGATCACGACGAGCGCGCCTGCGCCGATGTACATCGGGACCTCCCCTGCCTCCGGCGCCCCCCGTCCGGCGCGCCTGGTGGGCCCGGGGTTCCCCGGCGCGCGCGGCGCCATGCGCCGGAACCGCCTAAATCTCCACCTGGTCGATGACCTGGTGGCGGCCCTGGCCGGTCCCGATCAGCGTGATCGGCACCTCCACGGCCGCGGCGATCGCGTCCACGTACTCGCGCGCGCGGGGCGGGAGGTCCGTGAGCTCACGGCACTCGGACAGGTCCTCGTCCCAGCCGGGCATGTCCTCGTACTCGGCGCTGCAGCCGTGGAAGACGGTCTGGTGGTACGGGAAGTCGGTGAGCCGCTCGCCGTCGCGGTCGCGGTAGGCCCGGCAGACGCGCACCCGGTCGAAGCCGGAGAGCACGTCGAGCTTCGTCAGCGCGAGCTGCGTCACGCCCGACAGGCGCACCGCGTAGCGCAGGGCCACGAGGTCGAGCCACCCGCAGCGCCGCTGGCGGCCCGTCGTGGTGCCGAACTCGTTGCCGCGCTCCATCATCCGGCGGCCGTCGTCGTCGTCCAGTTCGGTGGGGAAGGGCCCCTCGCCCACGCGCGTCACGTACGCCTTCGTCACCCCGAGCACCCGGTCGATGCGCGTCGGCCCGATGCCCGTGCCCGTGCAGGCCGCGCCGGCCGTCGGGTTGGAGGACGTCACGAACGGATACGTGCCGTGGTCGATGTCCAGCATCGTCCCCTGCGCGCCCTCGAACAGCACGCGCTTCCCGCCGCGCAGGGCCTCGTCGATGATGAGGGCGGTGTCGGCGATGAACGGGCGCAGTCGCTCGGCGTGGTCCAGCAGGTCGGCCGCGACCGACTGCGGGTCGAGGCGCGGCATCCCGTAGAGCTTCTCCAGGATCTCGTTCTTCGCCTCGAGCGCCACCTCGAGCTTGCGCACCAGGATCTTCGGGTCCAGGAGGTCCTGCGCCCGGATGCCGACGCGCGCCGCCTTGTCCTCGTAGCAGGGACCGATGCCCCGGCGGGTGGTGCCGATGGAGAAGCGCCCCAGGCGCATCTCGGCGGCCCCGTCCAGCATCACGTGGTACGGCATGATCAGGTGCGCGTTGCCGCTCAGCCGCAGCGTGTCCAGCGACACGCCGCGCGCCTCCAGGCCGTCGATCTCCGCGCACAGGGCCCCGGGGTCGACCACGGTGCCGTTGCCGATCACGCAGAGCGTGCCGGGGTAGAGGATCCCGGAGGGCACGAGGTGGAGCTTGTAGACCTGGTCGCCGGCCACGATCGTGTGGCCCGCGTTGTTGCCCCCCTGGTAGCGCGCGACGACGTCGCTGCGCTCGGCCAGGAGGTCGACGACCTTGCCCTTGCCCTCGTCGCCCCACTGGGCCCCGATCACGACGGTCGCCGGCATCAATGGTCCCTGTCGAGGTTGTCGAACTTTGCGTAGGAGCCCCGGAACGTGAGCTTCACGCGGTCGGTGGGGCCGTGCCGGTTCTTCGCGACGAGCACCTCGGCCAGCCCTTTGTCCTCGGACGTGTCCGGGTTGTAGTAGTCGTCGCGGTAGATCATCAGCACCAGGTCCGCGTCCTGCTCGATGGCCCCGGACTCGCGGAGGTCCGACAGCATCGGCCGCTTGTCGTTGCGGGCGTCGGGGGCGCGGTTGAGCTGGGAGACGCAGATGATCGGCACCCCGAGGTCGCGGGCGAGCATCTTGAGCGACCGCGAGATGGCCGAGATCTCCTGGACGCGGTTCTCGTCCTTCCGGCCCCGGCCGCCCTCCATGAGCTGGATGTAGTCCACGATGAGGAGATCGAGGCCGTCGCGGCTCTTGAGCCGCCGCAGCTTCGTGCGCATCTCGCCGACGGTGACGCCCTCGGAGTCGTCGATGTAGAGGCGGGCCGCCGACAGCCGGTCCGCGGCGCGGCCGATGCGCGACCAGTCCTCGGGTGCGAGCTTGCCCGCGCGGATGCGGCCGGCGTCCACGATGGCGGTCGACGCCAGGAGGCGCTGGATGAGCTCGTCGCCGCTCATCTCGAGGGAGAACACGGCCACGGCCAGGCCCTGCTGGAGCGCGGCGTGCTCGGCGATGCCGAGGGCCAGGGCCGTCTTCCCCATGGAGGGGCGGGCGGCGACGATGACCATGTTCCCGGCCTGCAGGCCGCCGACCACCCGGTCCAGGTCGATGAACCCGGTCGGGACGCCCACCACGCCGCCCCCGGCCTCCTCGGCCGCGGTCAGGCGCTCCAGGCCGGCGATCACGAGCTTGTCGGCACGGGTGAAGTCGCCGCGCACGCCCTTCTGGGACAGCTCGTAGACGAGCGTCTCGGCGTCGCGGAGCATCGTGGTCGTCTCGCCCTCGCGCTGGGCGATCATCCGCTCGATCTCCTGGCCCACCCGCAGCAGGCGCCGCTGGGTGGCCGCGTCGCGCACGATCTCCGCGTAGGTCCGGTAGCTCGCCGCGATGAACGGCGTCTCCATCAGGTCCAGCACGCCGACGCGGCCGCCGGCCACCTCGAGCTCACCGTTCTTGGTGAGCTGCTCGATCACCGTGATCGGCTCGACCGGCTCGCCGACGTGGAACAGGTCCATGATCGCCCGGTACACCGCGCGGTTGCCCTCGCGGTAGAAGTCGTCCGACTCGAGCATGCCCTGCGTCTCGGCGACGTAGGTGTCGACCTCCATGAGGCTGGCCAGCAGCATCGCCTCGGCCTCCGCGTTCTGCGGGGGCGGGACGCTCTCCGATGCCACCCTCGGGCTCCTCTGCCCGGCGGGGCGCGCGGTGCTCAGTCGATCAGCGGGCTGACGATGGTCTTGACCTCGGTGGTCAGACCGGGCGCCAGCTCGACGGGCACCGAGTAGGTCCCGACCGCGCGGATCGGAGGCTCCACCGTGATCGCGCGGCGGTCCACGCTCACGCCGCGGGCCTCCTTGATCGCCGTCGCCACGTCGGCGGAGGTGATCGAGCCGAACAGGCGGCCGTCGTCGCCGGCCTTCGCCTTCAGCGTGAGGATCGTGCGGCCCAGCAGGTCCACCAGCTCCTTCGACTGCTCCAGCGCCTTCTGCTCGGCCTGGCGGCGCTGCTCCTCGCGGCGCTGCACCTCGGCGATGCGGGCCGGGGTCGCGACCTCCGCCATGCCGCGGGGGAGGAGGTAGTTGCGCATGTAGCCGCGCGCGACGGTGACGACGGTGCCGGCCTCGCCGAGCCCGTCCACCTCAGTCAGAAGGATCGCCTGCATCGTGTTCTCTCGCCTGTCCTAGAAGGGGATGTCGTCGTCGTCCGAGGGCCGCGCGGGCTGCATGTCGCTGCGGTCGACCGGGAGGTCGCCGCCGGCCCTGCCGCCACCACCACCGCCACCGCTCCACCCGGAGCCCTGCTGGTACCCGCCGCCGCCCGCGCCGCCCCCGTCGCCGTCGCCGCGGCTGTCGAGGAAGAACAGATCCTGGGCGATCACCTCCACCGACTGGCGCTTGGACCCGTCCTGGGCCTGCCACTCACGCCACGACAACCGGCCGTCGACGCCGATCCGCCTGCCCTTGGCGAGGTAGGTGGAGGCCGTCTCGGCCTGGCGGCCGAAGACGGTGACGTCGAAGTAGTTGCTGCGGTCCCCCCAGTTGCCGGTCTCGTCGCGGGAGCGGCTGGAGACGGCGAGGCGGATCGAGCAGATCGGGTCGCCGCCGCCGGTGTGGCGCAGCTCGGGGTCCCGGGTGAGGCGCCCCACGAGGGTGACGCGGTTCAGATCGGCGGGCACGTGGTCCTAGCGGGGGCCGCGCCGGCCGCCGCCGCGACCGCCCGGACGCCCGCGCTGCGGACGGCTCTCGCCCTCCGGGTGGGTGTCCACCGGTGCGGGGGCGCCGCCCGTGCGGGCCCGCTCGGCCTCGGACGGGTTGAGCCGGATGAAGAGGGCGCGCAGCACGACGCCCTTGTTGATCGAGAGCACCCGCTCGATCTCGGGGAGGGACGTGGGCTCGCCCTCGCAGGTGATGACCACGTAGCGCCCGTCGGGGCGCTTCTCCATGGGGAACGTGATCTTGCGGCGGCCCCAGTCGTCGACGTGGTCGACCCGGCCGCCACCCTCCACCAGGAGCTGCTGTACGCGCTCCAGGATCTCCTGCTGCTGCTCCTCATCCGCATCGGGATTGAGGATGATCATGATCTCGTACGGGGCGATCCCAGACCTCCGGAAGGTTGCGGCACGCAGGCGTACCGGGGCGACCGGGCCCCGGCAGGCGCGGGAGTATAGCAGCGGTAGGATGCCGATCCGGAGTCCCCGAGCGAGGTGGTGGCGATGGCGAAGTGGAGCGTGTGGACCGCGTCGGCGCTCGGCGCCGCGGCCGCCGGCGCCGGCCTCGCGGTGGCGCGCCGCCGCCGCCCCTCGCCGGCCCCCGCGGCCGTCGCCGCGCCCCCTCCGCCGCCTGTGACCGCCGACGTCCCGGCGCCCGTCGCCGAGCCCCCGACGGCGGACGTCCCGGCGCCCGACCCGGCCGAGGACGCCCAGGCGGCCCTGGACGCCGCGCGCGCCCGCCTGCGCGAGCGCGCCGAGCGGCTGCGCCGGGACATCGAGGCATCGGGGGACGCCCCGTCCGCCTGAGGCTCCTCGCGCCCGCGCTGGCCGCCGCCGCGCTCGCGTGCGCCGCCGGGGCACCCGCCGCGGACGCCGCGCCGGTCCGGTTCGCGGTCAAGGGGGACTGGGGCGACGCCACCCCCGCCCAGGCGGCCGTCACGCGGCGGATGTGCGCCGAGGCGCGCCGCTCGCCCTACGCCTTCGTCCTGACGACGGGCGACAACTTCTCGCCGGCCGGCGAGGCCACCGCGGCCAACTTCGACCGGCCCGAGCGGTGCCTGCTGCGGATTGGGGTCCGGTGGCGCGCGGCGTGGGGCAACCACGACGTCCTCGGCACGGGCACGGCGACGGCCCTCGACTCGCCGCGCCGCTTCTACGCCTTCTCGGCCGGCCCGCTCCGGGTGGTGGTGCTCGACGGCAACGACCCGGACGACCCGGCCCAGCTCCGCTTCCTGCGCGCCGAGATGACCCGGCCGCGCACCGGCCCCCGCGTCGTCGCGTTCCACCAGCCCATCCGCACGAGCGGCATCCACCCGCCCGAGGACGACGCGCGGCGCCTCTGGGAGCCGCTGCTGCGCCGCGGGCGCGTCTCCCTGGTGCTGCAGGGCCACAACCACATGTACGAGCGGATCGAGGCCGGCGGCATCACCTACATCACCACCGCCGGCGGGGGCGCCCAGGTCTACCCGTGCGTCCGCCTGTTCACCGACGGCCTGCGCGAGTGCGCCATCGAGCACCACTTCCTCATCGTCACGGCGACCGCGCGGGCCCTGGGCGTGCGCGTCGTCTCGCCGCGGGGGCGGACGATCGAGCGGGTCCGGATCGCCGTGCCGCGCGCCTGACCGCGCGGCGGCGCCCCCGCCTCAGACGGGGCGCGCCCCCCGGCCGGCGACGGCCGCGGCCCAGGCCGTGGCGACGCGGACGGTGAGCTGGCTCATCGCGGCGATGACCTCGCGGCGCTCCTCCTCGGTGAGCGGCGAGGGCGGCGCGGCGAGGGCCCGGTCCATGGCCCGCTCCAGCGCGAGGGAGCCGCCCAGGGTCACCTCGGCGGAGGACCCCGCGAGGCCGTGCCCGCGCCCGTAGGTCTCGGCGCGCTCCAGCGCCTCGGCGAGGTTGCCCGTGGCGAAGGCGTCGGCGAGCGCGTCCACCCAGGCGCGGACGACCCCGCGGCGCTCGGAGGGGGGCAGGCGGCGGTAGGCCGACTCGGCCGGCCCCTCCACGAGGGTCTCCACCGCGTCCGACACGAGGTCGGCCCGGGCGCGGAGGGCGTCGGCCAGCGCGGGGGACACCGTGAGCTGGGTGGTCACCTGCCGCGCGGGGCGGGAGGGGCGCGCCGGCTGGCGAGCGAGCCACTGGCGCAGGGCCTCCGGGTCGAAGCGGCGGTGGCCGCCGGCGGTGCGGACGTGCGGCACGCGTCCCTCGCTCGCCCACAGGCGCAGCGTGCTGGGGCTCACCCCCAGGGCGCGGGCGGCCGCGGACACCGACAACCAGGGTCCCTCGGTCCTCTTCCGGCGCCCCCCGGTGGGGGTCACCGCCACCCCGCGGCGTCGCCCGTCACTCGAGGGACGACCTCAAGCGGCAGCGCACGCCGTCCGCGTAGCCGGCGGCCACCCGCACCGCCATGCGGTCCAGCGACCGCTCCAGCGCCCTCCGGTCGCCCGGGCGGGCCTCGATGCGCGGGCCGAGCACCCGGTCGACCGCGCGGCGCAGGGCGAGTGCCTCGGTCACCGGGCCGTCGCCGGTCTGGCCGGACGCGCCGTGGCGGAACCCCTCCCACTCGGCGTCCCGGTAGCAGGTCGACAGGTCGCCGCTCTCCAGCGCGGCGGCCAGGGACTCGAGCGCCCCCAGCACGCGTGCCTGGCGCGAGGCCGACGGGCGGCCGGCCGCGCCGCGGCGGGTGCGCGACAGCTCGTCCTCGAACACCGCCAGCACCTCGTCGCCCGCGTCGGCGAGCCACTCGGCGGTCTGCGGCATGGCCTCGACCCGGGTCGGCACGAGCTCCTGGGTGCGGGTCTGCGGCGCCGGCGGGGCGCCGCCGCGGTCCGCGAGCCAGCGCACCAGCTCGTCGAGCTCGAAGCGGCGGTGGCCGCCGGGGGTCCGCACGCAGGGGACCCGGCCGGCCGCGGCCCAGGCGCGCAGCGACGACGAGGAGACCCCCAGGAGGCGCGCGGCGGCCGACACGGAGAGCAGGCGCGGCGGGCCGATGCGCGGCACCGCCCGGTCGCCCCCACCGGTCCGGAGACCGGTCGTCGTGCCGTGCGCGGCCACCACCTCAGGCGGCTCCCCGTGCGCGGGACGAGCGTTGCGTGGGCCTGCTGGAGGAGCGGATTCCACCGCTGTCAACCATCCCTGGCATGACGACGATTCTGGGGAGGCGTCTCACACCCTGCAACCTCCACTATCGCCCGAACGGGCCGGAAACATGAGAGAAGCTTCGGATTCGGGGGGTCGACTCAACAAAAATCTCACACCGTCCCCGGTTCCGGCGACCCCCGTCTCAGCCCTCCGGGCCCGCCAGCGGGTCCTCGCCGGCGCGCTCCGCGGCCGCCGCCTCGCGCTCCTTCCGCACCCGCTGGCGCTCCTTGAGGGTGACGAACAGGGCCACCACGCCGGTGACCGCGAAGGCCACCACGAAGGCCACCCAGAGCTGGTCGGCGAACGCCTTGCCCGCGAAGTAGCCGAGCAGCGCCGCCTGGCTCGACCAGACGATCGCCCCCATCGCGTCGAAGAACAGGAAGCGCCCGTACCCCATCTGGCCCGCGCCGCAGGAGAGGTTGATCGCGATGCGGATGCCCGGCAGGAACCGGCCCACGAAGACCAGGGCCGCGCCCTGCCGTTGCACCATCCGCTCGGCGGCCTCGAGGCGCTCGGCCCCCGCGATGCGGGTGACGCCGCGCTTGATGGGCCCGCCGCCTCCCCGCCCGATCCAGTAGGCGGTCGAGTCGCCCAGGATCGCGCCCGCCGCGCCGGCCAGGATCACCAGGGGCAGGCTCAGGGAGCCGTCGGCCGCGAGCACGGCGGCGGCGACGATCGCGGTCTCGCCCGGGAGGGCGGGGAAGACCCCGTCCCCGGCCACGACCAGGAGCACGGCCCAGTAGCCGTAGCCGGCCGCGTCCTCGGCGAGTTGCTGGAAGGACTCGACGACGGAGAGGAGGGCCACGGAGCCCGGCGGCAGGCCGGTCATGCCGCGCGGCGGCGCGGTCGGGCGGGTCGCGCCACGCCCCGATGATGCCAGCGCCCGGCCCGGGGCGCGACCGGCTCCGTCGCTACGATGGGCGCATGGGCCGGATCGCCGACTCCGTCGTGGCGCTCCTCGCCGGGGGACCGCTCGGCCCCCCCGCCCTGGGGGAGGCGCTCGCCGGGCAGGGCCTGACGCGGGCCCGCGACACGGCCGCCGCCGTCCGCCGGGCGGTCCGCGACGACCCGCGCGTGCTCCACCTCCCCGACGGTCGCCTCGCCTCGCTGACGTGGGCGCTCGACGGCCTCGAGCTCGCCGTGGAGGTCGACGCCGAGGCCGTGACCGCCGGATCGGTCGATGTCGAGCCGGACCTCTCGCCGCTGTCGCTGCTCGGCGTGGAGCCGGCACTGCGGCTGCCCGTGGGCGCCCGCGCGGGGGACACCGTGGTGGTGCGCGTCGAGGACGCCGCCACCCGCAGCGTGGCCGTCGCGCTGTCCGCCGACCCGCCGCCCGCGCGCCCGGCCGACGAGGCCGCCGTCGTCGCCGCGGTCCGCGCGGCGCTCGCCGGGGACGGGGACATCGTCCACCTGGGCACCGTCGTCGCCTGCGCGGCGGCCGCGGACCCGGGCCTGCTGCGCACGCCGGGCCGGCCGCTGTCGGCCGCCGTCCGCGACGCCGGCCTCGAGGTCCACCTGGGGTGGGTCGGCCACCCGGGGACGGCGTGGGCCGCCCTGACCGAGGACGAGGTCGACGCGATGGAGATGGAGGTCGCGGCGCTGCTGCGCGACGAGCTCACGGCGGCCGCCGCCTCGGCGCAGGCCCGCCTGGTCGCGCTGCTCGCGCGCCACATGCCCGAGCGCGTCCCCGCGGCCCGCCGCCACCTGGCGCGCGTCCTCGCCCGCGGCGGCCGGGGCCACGATGCCCTCGACGTGCTGCGCCCCGCGCTGGCCGAGGGCGACCCGGAGAACTGGTACGAGGCGGCGCTCATCGCGTACCGCGCCGGCGACGAGGTCAGCGCCCGGCGCTGGGCCGAGTCGGGCCTGGCCCACGCCGAGCCGGGCAGCGACGTGGCCGAGTGCCTCGCCGACATGGCGGGGGATCTCGACGCGCAGGCCACCTTCCTGCGCGTGCGCGGGACGCTCGACGAGGCGGCCGACGACATGGACGCCGAGACGGCGGAGCGGGTCGCGAAGGCCCTCGTCGCGCCGTCCCGCTCCTACCTGGTGGAGGGCCTCGCCGAGGAGCTCGCCGACGGGGTCGGCCCGGACGAGCTGCCCGGCGTCATCGCGGCGCTCGCGGGCGCCGGCGAGGCGGGCCGCGAGGCCCTGCTCGCGCTCTCGGCCGTCCTGCAGCCGGTCCCCGGCGCCGCGGCGGCCGAGGCCGCCGGCCGGCGTGCCCGCCCGCGCCGCGCGGCCGTCGCCGGCCTGCTCGACGCCCGCCCCTCGGCCGCCTGGGCGACGTCGCCGGTCGACGCGCCGGACCAGCAGCAGGTGGTCGTCGCGATCGCCAAGGAGGACGGCCGCGTGTCGCCGCTCGTCGTCCTCATCGACGTGGACGACCTCGGCGGCGCCGTGAAGGACGCGTTCTTCCTGCCCGACCTGGCCGATGCGCGGCTGCGGCGCGAGCTGTTCGCGCCGATGGAGCAGGTGGGCCTCGGGCCGGTGCCGGTCGACCTCTCCGAGGCGATCGCGATGGTCCACGTCGCGCTCGCCCGCACCGGCGAGATCCGCTGGGTGCTGCCGTCGGAGCGCCACCAGCCGGTGCTCGAGCGCATCGAGCGGTGGCTGCTGCGGCCACGCGGCACCGGTTCCCGGCCGGTCGCCGGGTCCTGACCGCGCCGCCGGGTCAGGCGGCCCGGCGCTCCTCCCCCGGCTCCGCCTCCGCGGCGGCCGGCGCGTCGGCGGGGCGCAGCTCCACGGGGGCCGCGGCGCTCTCCGGGCGGGCCCGCAGGATGCCGCCGGTCAGGCCGATGAGCAGCGGGAACGCGGCGACCGCCGCCACCAGGGCGCCCTCGGGCGACCCCGCCCGCAGCGCGAGCGCCGACATCGCGACGAGGCCCAGCCCGCCGACGGCGCGCAGCACGAGCAGCGCGGCCCCCTCGGCGCGGCCCGGCCGCCCCACGTCACGCGCGGCGACGGCGACGAGCACCGCCAGCGCCAGACCCGCCATCCACCATTCCACCGTGGCCTCCCTTGCCTGCCCGGCGTCTTGGCGTTCCCGGCGCGGTTCCCTGCCCTCCCGGCGCGCTCTGCAACAGCAGGCACGGCGTCCGCCACCTGTGCGATAATGCTCGGCATGGCTGAGATCCCCGGTTCGCTCCTCGACGCGTTCAAGGTGCTCGACCCCGCGGTCGCGCAGCGCCTGACCGATGCGCTGCTGCCCGTCGCGGGAGAACTCGGCCCGCGCGAGGAGGCCGTGCTCCAGCGGCTCGTCACCGGCCTCGCCGAGGGCGCGCCCGCCGCCGAGCTCAACGCGTTCGTGCGGCTCCTGCCGGTCACGGTCAGCCGGGCGGTGCAGCCGGCGATCGAGCCGGTCACCGCCGGCTAGAACCCGCTCCCTCCGCACGGCCCGCACGGCGTCCGGAACCCCGGGCGGTGCGCTAGCGTGCCGGTGGTGACCCGCCGCCCGCTCGCCCTCGTGCTCGCCGCCGCGGCCGTGGCGTTCGCCGGATGCGCGTCGGGTGGCGACGCCGCCGTGACGACCGGGCAGCAGACGGCGCCGGCGCCGACCGGGGCCGTCGAGCAGGCCACCGGGGTCCGCCTCGCCCAGGTCCGTTCCGGGCTCGGCGACGCCCTCTACGTGACCGCCGCGCCGGGGCAGCGGAACCGCCTCTACGTGGTTCAGCAGAGCGGCCGGGTGAGGGTGCTGGAGCGGGGCCGCCTGGTGTCCCGCCCGTTCCTGGACGTCTCGGGCCGGATCTCCGCCGGAGGCGAGCGCGGGCTGCTCGGCCTGGCCTTCCACCCCGGCTACGCCCGCAACGGCCGTTTCTTCCTGAACTACACCGACAGGGCCGGGGACACGCGCGTCGTGGAGATGCGGCGCGGCGCCGGCGGACGGGCGCGTCCCGGTGTCCGGGTGCTGCTGACGATCCCCCAGCCCTACTCGAACCACAACGGCGGCCACCTCGCCTTCGGGCCCGACGGGATGCTCTACATCGGCACCGGCGACGGCGGCAGCGGGGGCGACCCGGAGGGTCACGGGCAGCGGCTCGACACGCTCCTGGGGAAGATCCTGCGCATCGACGTCGACAGCCGCCCCGCGGGCCGGGCCTACGGCATCCCGGCGGGCAACCCGTTCGCCGGCGGCGGCGGGCGACCGGAGATCTGGGCCTACGGCCTCCGCAACCCGTGGCGCTTCTCGTTCGACCGGACGCGCGGCGACCTGTGGATCGGCGACGTCGGCCAGAACGACATCGAGGAGATCGACTTCGCCCGCGCCGGCGCGGCCGGGGGCGTCAACTTCGGCTGGAACGCCTTCGAGGGCCGGAGCCCCTACCCGGGCGGCGATCCCGTCAACGGCAGGGCGCCGACGGCGCCGGTCGCCCAGTACACCCACTCCGCGGGCTGCTCGGTGACCGGCGGCTTCGTCTACCGCGGCACCCGCGCCGGCGCGCTGCGCGGCCGCTACGTCTACGCGGACTACTGCAGCGGGCGCGTCTGGAGCATGCGCGCCGGGCCGAGCCCGGGCGCGCCGCGCGAGGAGACCGGCCGCCTCGGCGTCTCGCTCTCCAACGTCACCTCGTTCGGCGAGGGCGGGGGCGGGGACCTCTACGTCCTCGCCGGCGGGACCCTCTACCGCTTCCGGGGCGCCTGAGCCGCGTGGCCGGGGTCACTCCGTCGGTGGGCTGGGGGGTCGTCCACCTCATGCTCCGCGCGCTGCCCGAGGAGCCGGGCGCGGACGCCGTGCTCGAGGCGATCGAGGAGTTCACGGCCACCGAGCCCAACCAGGTGATCGCCTTCTCCGTGCTGGGGGCGTCGGCGGACGTCGGGATCATGGCCCTCGGCCCGGACCTGGACGCGCTGGACCGGCTCACGAAGGACGTGCTGCGCGGCCCGTTCGCGCCCGAGTACTCGTTCGTCTCCCTCACCGAGCTGAGCGAGTACACGAGCACCGAGGCGGAGGAGCGCGCGCGCCTGGAGGCGGCGGGGGAGGCCGACGTGGAGGCGGCCCTGGAGGCGTGGACGGCGCGCATCGCCGCCTACAACGACGCCCGGCTCCACCCGCGCCTGCCGCAGCGGCCTGTCATCGCCTTCTACCCGATGTCGAAGCGCCGGGCGCCCGGCGAGAACTGGTTCTCGCTGCCGTTCCCGGAGCGCCGCGCCCTGATGCAGGGCCACGCGGCGGTCGGCCGCCGGTACGCCGGGCGGGTGCTCCAGCTCATCACGGGCGCGACCGGGCTGGACGACTGGGAGTGGGGCGTGACGCTTCTGGCCGAGGACCCGGCGACGGTCAAGGAGATCGTCTACGAGATGCGCTTCGACGAGGTCAGCGCCCGCTACGGGGAGTTCGGCCCGTTCTTCGTGGGCCTCACGATGGACCCGCGCGCCGCGTTCCTGCGCGCCGGCGTGCTGGACGACGACGGGGACTGACCCGGTGCCCGCGGCGCTCAGCGTCCGCGGCGTCGTGAAGCGCTTCGGCGGGATCACGGCGGTCGACGGCCTCGACCTCGAGGTCCCGGCGGGCTCGTGCGTCGGGCTGCTCGGGCCGAACGGGGCGGGCAAGTCGACCACCATGAAGCTCCTGACGGCCCAGGCCATCGCCGACGAGGGCGAGCTCGAGGTGCTCGGGTACCGGCTGCCGGACGAGTCGAAGCAGGCCCGCGCCGAGTGCGGCGTCGTGCCCCAGCTCGACAACCTGGACACCACGCTGACGGTGGAGCAGAACCTCCTGGTCTTCACCTACCTGTACCGGGTGCCCCGGGCGGACCGCCGGGCGGCCATCGAGCGCGCCCTGGAGATCGCGAACCTCTCGGACCGCCGCGCGAGCCGGGTCGACGCCCTCTCGGGCGGCATGCGGCGGCGCCTGCTCATCGCCCGGGCGCTGGTGCACCGGCCGTCGCTGATCCTGCTCGACGAGCCCACGGTCGGGCTGGACCCCCAGGTGCGCCAGGAGCTGTGGGCGCTGATCGGGGCCCTGCGCGAGGAGGGCGTCTCCATCCTGATGTCCACGCACTACATCGAGGAGGCGGAGCGCCTCGCGGACAGCGTGACGATCATGTCCCGCGGGCGGGCGGTCGCGACCGGGCCGCCGGGGGAGCTCATCCGCGAGCACGCCGGGGCGGAGGCCGTCGAGGTCTACGGGCCTCCGGCGCGGCTGCGCGAGGTGGAGGCGGAGGCGGCCGGCGCCGGCCTGCGCACGCGCCGCACGGGGACGTCCGTGTCCCTGCTGCGCCTGGGCGACGGCAACGGGGCGCTCCCCGCGGGCGAGCGCCGCCCGGCGACCCTCGAGGACGTCTTCGTGCTGCTCACCGGGGAGGAGATCGCGTGAGCACGCGGGTCCCCGCCCGCGGCCGCCGCCTGGGCCGCCTGGAGCGCCCCGCGCTGGCGGGCGTGCTGGTGCGCGAGATCATCAACTTCTCGTCCTACTGGCGATCGACGACCTTCTCCTCGACGGTCGAGCCGACGATCTACCTGCTGGCGTTCGGCTTCGGCTTCGGGTCGCTGGTCTCGGAGGTGGGCGGCTACGACTACGTCGACTTCGTCGGCACCGGCACCGTCGCGACCGCGGTGCTCTTCTCGTCGGCCTTCCCCGCCATGTTCGGCGTGTTCGTGAAGTACCAGTTCCAGCACACCTACGACGCGATCCTCGCGGCGCCGGTGGACACCGAGGAGCTGGTCACCGCCGAGATGCTCTGGATCGCGATCCGGGCGAGCGTCTACGGCTGCACCCCGATGCTCGTGGCGATGGTCTTCGGGCTCGACCCCTCGTGGGGGATGCTGACCGTCCCGTTCATCGCCTTCGTGGCGGGCCTCGGCTGGGCCGGCTTCGGCATCACGATCGCCGGCCGGATGTCGTCGATCGAGAACTTCAACTACGTCATCAGCGCGGTGCTGACGCCGCTGTTCCTCGTCGCGGGCACCTTCTTCCCGCTGGACGAGCTGCCCCAGTGGGCGCAGGTGCTGGCGCAGTTCAACCCGCTCTACCACCTGGTCGAGCTGGTCCGGGACGCCGTGTTCGGCTGGGAGGGCTGGGTCGACCTGCTCCACCTCGGAGTGCTGATCGCGTTCGCGCTCCTCACCTGGCGCCTCGGCGTGGCGGCGATGACCCGGAAGCTCATCTCCTAGCCGACCCGCGCTTTCCCTAGCCGGCAGCACCAGCTCGCGATCCACCGGCACCGGGCGCGCCAGGACGTCCAGGACCGGGCAGTGGAGATCGACCACGGCCGCCAGGTCCCGGTAGCGGGAGCCGTCCTCCGGGCCCTCCAGGGACACCCGCACCCGGATCGCCCCGTACCCGGCGGGCACTTCGGCCACGCCGATGAACCCGCGCAGGTCGATGTCGCCCGCGACCTCCACGCCGATGCGGTCCACGGCGATCCCGAGCTCGTCGGCCCAGAGCCGGTACGTGACCGCCTGGCAGGTGGCCAGGCTCGTGAGGAGCAGCTCCACCGGGCTCTGCGCCGTGTCCGTGCCGCCCACGGAGACCGGCTCGTCGGCCTCGGTCGTGTGCCCGCGCAGCGTGGTGGAGCAATGCATGCCCCGCTCGAGCGAGGTGGCGGCCCGCAGCGTCACGCGCGCCCGCCCGGGCTCGCGCCGGAACCGCTCGGCCAGGCCGGCGTGGGGCGCCTCGTCCACGTGGCGATGGTAACGAACCGTGCCGGCGGCCCCGGTATCCTGCCCCGAGGCCGACGGGGACAGGGGGAGCGATGAAGGGTCTGACCTTCCAGGGTGTGCAGGACGTGCGCGTGGAGGAGGTGCCGGACCCCGGTATCGACGCGCCCACCGACGCGATCGTGCGGGTCACGATGGCCGCGATCTGCGGTTCCGACCTGCACATCTACAACGCCGGCGAGGCCTTCGGCTTCCCGGAGGGGTCCCGCCTCGGCCACGAGTTCATCGGCACCGTCGAGGCCGTCGGCGCCGACGTGCGGAACGTGAAGCCGGGCGATCGCGTGCTCTCGTCGTGCTCGGTCGCCTGCGGCGAGTGCACCTGGTGCCGGGAGGGCCTGGCGTCCTCGTGCGTGCGGTGGTCCCTGTTCGGCTGGGCGCCGCGCACCTGGCAGCACGGCGGCTCGGTCCAGGGCGGCCAGAGCGAGCTGGTGCGCGTGCCCCTCGCCGACGCGACCCTGCACCCCATGCCGGAGGCCCTCGCCGGCGACGACCGCGAGCGGTCGCTCCTGCCGATCGTCGACGTCATGTCGACCGGCTGGCACGGCCTCACCTCGGCGGGCGCCGCCCCCGGTCAGAGCGTCGTGGTGATCGGCGACGGCGCCGTCGGCCTGGCGGGCGTCCACGGGGCGAAGGCGAAGGGTGCCGAGCGGATCGTCTGCCTCGGCCACCACGCCGGCCGCCTCGAGACGGCGACCACCCTCGGGGCGACGCTCACCGTGGACTCGCGGGACGACGAGGAGATCAAGCAGCTCGTCATGGAGCACACCTCCGGCGAGGGCGCCCACGTCGTGGTCGACACCATCTCGGGCCCCGAGTCGATGGCGACCGCCCACGCCACCGTCCGCCCCGGCGGCACCATCGCGTGCCTCGGCATGGACCACTTCATGGGCAAGACGCCGAGCGTCAACTGGTTCGACCAGTTCCTGCGGAACATCTCGGTGACCGGCGGCCTGGTGCCGGGGCGGCGCTACTTCCCGGAGCTCCTCGGCCTGGTCGAGTCCGGCGCCCTGGACCCCGCGCCGATGCTCTCCCACACCCTGTCGCTGGGGGAGGCCGCCGACGGCTACCGGATGATGGCCCAGCGCGCCGACGGCGTCACCAAGGTCGCCCTGCGGCCGGGGGGCTGAGCGTGCTGGAGCGCCTGCGCGCCGCGGGCCAGGAGCACCTGGCGGACGCGATCGACCGCCTCTCGGGCACCGCCCGCGCGCGCCTGGAGGCCGAGGTCGCGGCGGTCGACCTGGACCTCATGTCCCGCCTGGTGGGCGAGATGTCGGGCGACGCCCGCGACGGCCTGGGCGAGATCGCCCCGCCGGCGCCGGACACCCTGGTGCCGATCCCGTACGACGACGCCGGGCTCGCCCGCGATGACGCCGCCCGGGCGGCGGGCGAGGCGCTGCTCACCGACGGCGGCGTGGCGGCCGTGCTGCTCGCCGGCGGCCAGGGCACCCGCCTCGGCTTCGACGGGCCCAAGGGGCTCTACCCCTTCGCCCCGATCACGGGCCGCACCCTGTTCGCCCACCACGCCGCGAAGATCGCCGCCCTCCGGGCCCGGTACGGCTGCGCCCTCCCCTGGTACGTCCTCACCTCGCCCCAGAACGACGGGGTCACGCGGGCGGCGTTCGAGGAGGCGGGGTGGTTCGGCCTCGACCCGGCGTCCGTGCGCCTCGTCGTCCAGGGAACCCTCCCCGCGGTGGACCGGGAGACCGGCCTCATCCTGCTCGACCAGCCGGACCGGCTCGCGCTGTCGCCCGACGGGCACGGCGGCCTGCTGTCCGCTCTCCGGGCCTCCGGGGCCCTGGACGAGATGGCGGTCGCGGGCATCCGGACGATCTTCACCTTCCAGGTGGACAACCCCCTCGCCCGCGTCTGCCGCCCCGAGCTCCTCGGCCACCACTTCTCCGCGGCGGCCGACATGTCGTCGGTCGTGGTCCGCAAGGTGGGACCCGAGGAGAAGATGGGGGTCATCGCGACGGTCGACGGCTCCCCCGGCGTGGTCGAGTACAGCGATCTCCCGGACGAGCTCGCGGAGGAGCGCGACACGGACGGCGAGCTCGTCTACTGGGCCGGCTCGATCGCGGTCCACTGCATCGACGTCGCCTTCGTCCAGCGGCTCACCGAGGGCGGGCTGAAGCTCCCGTACCACCAGGCCCTGAAGAAGGTCCCGTACGTCGACGAGGCGGGCCGGCGGATCGAGCCGGACGCGCCGAACGCGGTCAAGTTCGAGACCTTCCTGTTCGACGCCCTCCCGTCGGCCGCGCGCACGGTCACGGTGGAGGCCGCCCGCGAGGACGAGTTCTCCCCGATCAAGAACGCCGACGGCAGCGACTCGCCCGCGACCGCCCGCCGCGACCTGAACCGCCTCTACGCCCGCTGGTTCGAGTCGGTCGGCGTGGTCGTGCCGCGCGGGGCCGACGGGGAGCCGGCGTTCGACCTGGAGATCGACCCGCGCCGGGCGCTCGGCCCGGAGGACCTCCACGGCACGCTCCGGCCGGACTTCGACATCCACGGGCCCACGGTGCTCGGGCCGCCCGAGGCCGCCGCCGGATGAGGCGCCGCGGGCCGGCCGCGGCCGTCGCCGTCGTGCTGCTGGCGGCGCCGGCCGCCGGCCAGGCCGCGATCCCCGCGTCGGGGACGATCGTGGAGGGCTCCGGCCCGGCCGCCGCGCCGGTCGGCTCGTCCGGGGCGGCGGCCGCCGCCCGCCTCGGCGTGGCCTGCCTGCCGGCGCTGTCGCGGCGCGCCCGCGTCTCGTGGTGCGGCCGCGGCGGCGCGACGTTCGAGGTCGACGCCGCGGGGAGGATCGCCTCCTGGCGCTTCACGGCCCCGGCGGCGGACGGCTGGCGCACCCGCGCCGGCCTCGGCCCCGGCGGCAGCCTGGCGGCCGCGCGCGCGCGCCTGCGGGGCCGGGCGACGGTCACCCGCGCCGCGGGGTCCGTCTCGTACACGACGCGCCGCACGGTGCGGGGCGCGGTGCGCGTGACGGTGGTGACCGGGCGCGAGCGGGCCGGCCGCATCGCGCGGGTGGTGGTGGCCGTGCGGCCGCGGCGCATCCTGGCGGCCGCCCCGTCGGGCCCGGCCCCGGGCCTGCGCGTGGCCCTCCGCGACTTCGCGCCCCGCGAGCCGGTGAGGATCTCCGCCCGCGCCCCGTGGCAGCGGCCGGTGCACGCCGTCGTGGTGGGGACGCCGCGCGCCGGGCTCGGCGGCCGCGGCGCGCTGGTCGTGCCCGCCGGCGCGGGGCCGCTCGCCCGGGTGCTGGCCCTGCGCCCGGCGGGGACCCCGTCCCCGGTGCGCCTGCTCGTCACCGCCCGCGGCGCGCGGACGGCCGCCGTGCTGGTGCCGCTGCCCCCGCCGCCGACGATCGCCCCCGTGGCCGGGACCGTCGCCGAGGACGCCCCGGGCGGGGTCGTCGTGACCGGCGGCGAGACCGGCGCCGACTACCGGGTCGACGCCTCGTGGTCCTGTCCGGCGGGCCCTCCCGGCGCGCTCGAGGACGTGTCGGACGCCGTCGTGGTGCGGCGCCCCGGCCCGGTCACCGTCCCGCTCACGGTCGCCTACGACCAGGCCGGCATCTTCGGGCCGGCGTGCAGGGGGGCGGCGGCGCCCGCGCCGGCGGAGGTCACCCTCACCCTCGTGCGCCGGGGCCGGACGGCCGCGGGGGCCGACTCCCCGGAGGCGGTGGCGCGGACGACGGTAGTGGTGGCGCCGTCGCCCTGAGCGGCGTCAGCCGGAGGCCCGCGGCCAGGTCGTGACGATCGGGTACGGCGGGACCGGCCCGCCGCCGCCCGGGTGGATCTCGAAGTGCAGGTGGGGCGAGGTGCCCTGGGCGTCGCCGGAGTCGCCGACGTACCCCACCACAGTGCCGCGGGCGACGCTCGCGCCCTCGCGCGCGGCCGGCGAGAACGCCGACAGGTGCGCGTAGTAGAAGGTGTTGCCCGACGAGTCGCGCAGCCACAGGCGCCAGCCGCCCAGGCCGTTGTAGCCCACCCTGAAGAGGGAGCCGTCCGCGACGGCGACGAGCGGGGTGCCCTTGGTGGCGAACATGTCGATGCCCTCGTGCGAGCGGCCGCCCGGCCGCGGGTACATCCAGTCGTTCGTGAACTGCGCGCCCCCGACCACCGGGAACACGTAGTCGCCGGCGGGGAGCGCCCCCGACAGGGATGTCTGACCGGCGATGGGCATGGAGTTGAGGGCGGCCGTCCGGGCCCTCTCGAGCGCGGCGAGGCGCGCCTTGCGCTCCTTCTCCTCCTTGATGAGCTTCTTCAGCTCGGCGCGCGCATCCGCCAGCAGCTGCTGCCGCTCGGCCAGGATGCCCTCCAGCTCGGCGCGGCGGTCGGCGGCCTCCTCGGACTCGCGCCGCGCCTGCGCCTCGGCGTCGACCTGCTGCTCCTCCAGGCGCTCCAGGCGGGCGCGCCGCTCGCGCACGTTCTCCACCGCCCCCGCGTCGCTCTGGGCGATGCGGTCGATGAGCTCCCCCGCCTCCTGGGCGTCGGCCAGCGACCCGCTGGTGAGGAGGATCTCGGCGAAGCTGGGCGTCCCCTCCACGTAGAGGGTCACGAGCCGGTCGGCGAGCAGCGTCCGGGAGCGCTCCAGGTCGCGGCGGGCCCCGGCGAGCTCGGTGCGCGTGGTGGCGAGGGTCTCCTGGGCCAGCTCGAGCCGGTCGATCGCCGCGTTCTGCTCCGACGCGGCCTGCCCGGCGGCGATGTCGTACTCGGCCACCTGCTGCCCCAGCTCGGCGATCTCGGCCCGGGTCCCGGCGATGGACGGGGCGGCCCCGGCGCCGGTCGCGGCGAGGAGGGGCAGGACGAGGGAGGCGGCGGCGACGGCCAGCCGTGTGGCGAGGATTCGGGCGGGCATGGGAGGCGCCCGCGCACTCTGGTGCGCGCGGGGGGTTGCCTCAACAGGGATCGGCCGGTCTGCAACGCCATGTGAGCGTTCGCAACGCCCGGTCGCGCGTCAGGGGGTCCCCGGCGGGACCCGGCGGCTCAGACCCGGGGGGCCCGGACCTCGCGCGGGAGGTGGAAGAAGACGCCCTCCGACGACGGCTGCTCCTCGCCGCCGCGCAGGTAGCCGGCGCTCACGAGGGCCTGGGCGACCTCCTGCACCAGCACCTCGGGCGCGGACGCCCCCGCCGTGAGCGCCACCCGGCGCTTGCCGTGGAGCCACGCCGGGTCGAGTTCGTGGACGTTGTCGATGAGGTGGGACTCGGCGCCCGACGCCTCGGCGACCTCGACCATCCGGTTCGAGTTGGAGGAGTTCTTGGAGCCGACCACCAGCACCAGGTCGGCACCGTCGCGCACCGTCTCCCGGACGGCGTCCTGGCGGTTCTGGGTGGCGTAGCAGATGTCGCTGGACTTCGGGCCCGCGAGCGCCGGGAAGCGGCGCTTGAGCACGTCCACGATCGCGGTGGTGTCGTCGATCGACAGCGTCGTCTGAGTCGTGAGCGCCACCCGGTCCGGGTCGGGCACCTGCACCGTCTCGGCGTCGTGGACGTCCTCGACCACGATCACCGAGTCGGGGGCCTCGCCACGCGTGCCGATGACCTCCTCGTGCTCGGGGTGGCCGACGAGCAGCACGGTCGCCCCGCGGCCGGCGTAGCGCCGCACCTCGGCGTGGACCTTGGAGACGAGCGGGCAGGTCGCGTCGATGACGCGCAGGTCGCGCCGGGCGCACATCGCGCGCACCTCGGGCGACACGCCGTGGGCCGAGAGGATGATCGTCTCGCCCTCCGGCACCTCGCTGGCGCGCTCGACGAAGATCGCGCCCTTCGCCCGCAGGGTCTCCACGACGTGCTTGTTGTGGACGATCTCCCCGCGCACGTAGACCGGCGCGCCCTCCTCCTCGAGCACGCGCTCGACGGTCTGGATGGCGCGCTCCACCCCGGCGCAGTACCCGCGGGGGGCGACGAGTTCCAGCTCGATGCTCACGCGGCCAGGGTACCCCACCCGAGGCCGTATCGTCCCGGGGGTGGGCGTCGTCGCCACCATGGAGATGGGATCGGGGCCGCCGGTGGTCCTCGTCCACGGCCTCAGCGGCTTCAAGGAGGGCTGGGGCCCCCTCCCGGCGGCCCTGGCGGCCGCCGGGATGCGCGCCGTCGCCCTCGACATGCCCGGCGCCGGCGGCAGCGCGCGCCTGCGCCGCACGACGCCCGCCGGGATGGCCGACGCCGTCGAGGCGCTCCTCGACCGGCTCGGCGGGGCCGCCCTGGTGGGGCACTCGCTCGGCGGCCAGGTCGCCCTCATCGTCGCGTCGCGGCGGCCCGGCGCGGTCCGCTCCCTGGCCCTCATCGCCCCCTGGGTCCTGCCGCGCCCGCGGCGGCTGCCGCCGCGGAGCGTGTCCGACGTGCTGCAGGTGCCGGTGGTGGGGCGCGGCGTGGGGCGCCTGGCGATCGCGTACCTGCGCCGCAGCCCGGAGCGTCGGCGGCAGGCCTTCCTCAGCACGGTGGCCGAGCCCGGGGCGTTCGCGGACGACCCCGTGCTGGGCGCGCTGCTGGAGGAGGCCGCCGACCGCCTCCGGTGGGCCGACGTCCGGGCGCTGGCGGACTGGGGGGCCGGCGCCCTGGCCCACGACGTCCGGCCGGTCGTCCCGGGCCTGCGGATGCCCGCGCTGGTGGTGCAGGGGGCGCTCGACCGGGTGACCAGGCCGGCCGGCGCGCGCTGGCTCGTGGAGACGCTGCCCGCGGGGCGCGGCCTCGATCTGGAGGGGGTGGGGCACTTCCCCCACCTGGAGGCCGCGGGCCGCGTGGTGCCCGCCGTGGTGGAGGCGGTGCGGTGACGGAGGACCTGCTGGAGGTGGCGCTGCGGGCGGCGCACGGGGCGGGCGCCCTGCTGCGCGAGCGGGCGGGGACCGATCCGAGCGGGGTGGTCTCCAAGTCGAGCAGCACCGACCTGGTGAGCGACGCCGACCGCGACGCCGAGGCCCTGGTGATCGGCACGATTCGGGCGGCCCGCCCGGACGACGGGGTGCTGGCCGAGGAGGGCGGGGGCGGCGAGGGCGCCTCCGGCATCACCTGGGTGGTGGACCCCCTCGACGGCACCACCAACTACCTGTGGGGCCTGCCCCAGTGGTGCGTGAGCATCGCCGCCACCGACGCGGACGGCGGGCTGGTGGGCGTGGTGCACGACCCCTCCCGCGGCGAGACGTTCCGGGCGGTGCGCGGCGGGGGCGCCTGGCTCGGCGACCGGCCGCTGCGGGTCGGTCCCGGGCGGCCGCTGGGGGAGGCGCTGGTCGGGACGGGCTTCTCGTACCGGGCGGACGAGCGCGCGCGGCAGGCGGAGCGGCTGCGGGGCGTGCTGCCCGCGGTGCGCGACGTCCGGCGCCTGGGCGCGGCCGCGCTCGACCTGGCCTGGGTGGCCGCCGGGCGCCTGGACGGCTACTTCGAGACCGGCCTCAACCCCTGGGACCGGGCGGCGGGCGAGCTGGTGGCGCGCGAGGCGGGCGCGGTGATCGAGGACCTGGAGCCCCGCGGGGTGATCGTGGCGGGCCCCGACCTGATCGGGCCGCTGGCGCGCCTGGTGCACGGCGCCGGGGCGTGAGCGCGCCCCCCGCCGCCGACGGGCGGCTCTGGGAGGTCGACGCGGTCCGCACCCTGGCGATCCTGATGATGGTCGCCTACCACGTGGCCTACGACGTGGACCTGCTCGCGCCGTCGGTGGACATCGACCCGTTCGGCGGCGGGTGGCGCGTCCTGCAGGTGATGTGCGGCTCCACCTTCCTGTTCGTGGTGGGCGTGAGCCTGGCGATCTCCAACAGCCGCGGCAGCGCGCGGGGCCTGATCGGCGCCGCCCTCTACCGCCGCCACCTGCGGCGGGCGCTGGAGGTGGCCGCCGCCGCGGCGCTCGTGAGCGTGGCGACCTTCATCGCCCTGGGGGACGACTGGGTGCGCTTCGGCGTGCTGCACTGCATCGCCGCCGCCATGCTGATCGGGCCGCTGCTCATCCCGCTCGGGCGCTGGAACGCCCTCCTGGCGGGGGTCGTCCTGGTGGCGGGCCTGTGGGTGCGCGAGCTCGACCCGGTGGGCGGCGTCCCCGGACTGCTCGTGCTGGGCGTGCCGCAGCCGGGCGGCGAGGGCGTGGACTGGTACCCGGTCCTGCCGTGGTTCGCCCCCTTTCTGCTGGGCCTCGCCGCGGGCCTGGCGCTCTACCCGGGCGGACGCCGGGGGGCCTGGGGGCGGCGGCTCCCCACCCCCTCGTGGGCGCGGCCGGCGGGGCTGCCGGGCCGGCACGCCCTGCCGATCTACCTGATCCACCAGCCGGTGCTCATCCCGCTCGTCGCCGGGGCGCTGGCCCTTGCGGGGGTGACGGTGAGCTGGGATGAGTTCCGCTGATGGGCGCCACCGACGACCTGCCGCGGTTCCACCCGGAGACCCGGGCCGAGTGGCGCGCCTGGCTGGCGGAGAACCACGCGACGGCTCCCGGGGTCTGGTTCGTGAACTGGAAGCGCGGGACCGGGCGCCCGTCGTTCCCGTACGGCGAGGCGGTGGAGGAGGCCCTCTGCGTCGGGTGGATCGACTCCCTCAAGCGCACCCTCGACGAGGAGCGCTCGGTGCAGCTCTACACCCCGCCCCGGCGCGGCAGCGGGTGGTCGCGCTCGAACAAGGAGCGGCTCGTCCGGCTGGAGGCGGAGGGCCTCATGCTCCCCGCCGGCGTCGCCGTGGTGGACGCGGCGAAGGCCGACGGCTCCTGGACCCTCCTCGACGACGTCGAGGCCCTCGTCGAGCCCCCCGACCTGACCGCCGCCCTGGATGCCGTCCCCGGCGCCCGGGCGAACTGGGACGGCTTCCCCGCGTCCGCGAAGCGCCTCGCCCTCTACTGGATCGTCCAGGCGAAGCGCCCCGAGACCCGGGCGAAACGGGTCGCCGAGACGGCCCGCCTGGCGGGCGAGGGGAAGCGCGCGGGCTAGCCGATGTGCAGGCCTTTCCGCGTCGGCGATCACTTGATCGACGGGGGTGCGATCAGCCGAATTCCGACCCCGCGCCGAGGCCGGCGCCGGTCCCGTCGTCAGGAGGCGAGGCGCCAGCCGAACCGGGGTGCGAAGTCGGCGAAGCAGGTCTCGCAGACCCAGTGATACTCGGCCCCCTGCGGGTGATCGTCCGTGGTGGCGTACCCGGCGGTGAGGATCTCGGGATCCGCCTCGATCGCCCGGCGGTGGACCTCGGAGAACGTGGGGTCCATGAACTTCGCCCAGCAGAAGGAGCAGTGGTCGTGCTCCCACTGGGGCGACCGGGCCCGGTACTCCCGCCACGCCGGCTCGACGCCGAGGAGGTGCTGCTCCTGGTTCGTGAGCCGCCAGTCGTCCGGTTCCTCCCCCATGGCGCTGATCCTACGGCGCGAGGCGGATTTGCAGGCGTTTCCGCGTCTGCGATCACTTGATCGCGGAGGGCGCGATCAGCCGAATTCCGACCCCGCGCGGAGCCCCGCGCCGCCACCCCTCAGGGTGCGGGGTCGCCCTCCACGACGAAGGGGTCGAGGAGGCCGGGGGTGGCCTCCCGGGCGAAGTCGATGGCCGCCGCGGCGTCCAGGTCGGGCGCCTCGTAGGCGCCGTGGCCGGCGGACGTCATGGCGCTGACTGTGCGGAGGCCGAGGCGGCGCTGGAAGAAGGACTCGCGGATGGCGATCGTGCTGACGGCGGAGCGCTGCAGGGCGGTGGTGGCGCGGCTGGTGAGCCCGGACCGAACGACCAGGTACTCGCCGCTGATCGCGTGCCCGAGGGAGCGGTAGGCGATCACGGCGGCGCCGGCGGCGACCGCCCACAGCGCCGGGGTCGCCCAGGCGACGGCGACGGGCAGTACGTCGGTGATCGCGAGCCAGGTGAGCACGGCCATGACGACGAGGGTCGTCGTGGTGGCCCACCCGATCCGCCGGCGCAGCGCCGCGGGCGGGTGGGGGATCAGGGGCGCGCCGAGCGGATCCGGTGAGGCGCCGAGCGCCGCGGCCGCCACCGTCCGGGCCGTGCCGAGCGGCCCGCGGGGCAGGATCGCCGCGGGCTGGGAGATCGCCCACAGGCTCAGCCCGGTGGTGACGACGGTCGTGTCGGCGACGCGCATCCACCGCCAGGGCAGCGGCTCGGAGATCTGGACGCCGCGCATCCGCCGGTCGTCGCGGCTCACCTCGCGGGTGGTGAGCAGCCCGTGCCGGGTGCGCAGGGCGGTGCCGCCGTCGTCGGCCGGCACCCGGGCGAGCTCGAACCCCCAGTACTCGACGAGGAAGTTCACCCCCAGCCCGACGACGCCCAGGAGCGTGACCGCCGCGACGAGGAGGGCGATCGCCCATCCGGTGCCGACCGCGTCCACCAGGCTCTCGATGAGGTCCCCCGGGTCGGCGCCGACGGCGGCCAGGACCCAGGAGGCACCCCACAGCAGGCCGAACGCCATGACGTACGCGAAGAGGTTGAGCACGTTGTAGACGACCCAGCCGGGCCGGAACCGCGCCAGGACCTCGACGTCGCCCACGGCCTCCGCCTCCGGTTCCGCCTCGCTCACGACGGGCGCCCGCCGGAGCAGGAGGTCCTGGAGGGCCTGCGCGTCGGCCACCGACACGGCGTCGAGGTCGAACGCCGCCTCGCCCGCCGCCGACTGCTGGCCGGCGCCGATCTTGACCACGCGCAGCCCGCCGAGGCGGTGGCGGAGCTTGGCGTGGACGTCCACGCTGCGGATGCGGTCCCGGCGCACCGACCGGTAGCTGCGCACCAGCAGGCCGGACCGCCGCTCGACCAGCTCGGGGGTCACGCGGTAGCGGGTGACCGCCCAGCGGTAGGCGTCGACGGCCGCGCCCAGCACACCGAGCGTCGCCACGACCAGCAGCGGCCACCCGGCGGACGCGCCCTCGGCCACCACGGCGAGCAGGAGCGACCCCGCCGCCTGCACGGCGTCCACCAGGATCATGCGCCGGTCGAGGCGCCTCCAGGGCCCGCCGCCCGCGGCCGGGTCCGGGCTCACGTCGCGTCGCCGGGCGTCGTCTGCGTGATCGCCGTCAGCCGCTCGGCCACCCGCGCGGCGACCTCGTGGTCCATCCCCGGGATGGTGATCGCCCCCTTCGACGAGGCCGTGGTGACGCGCAACGTCGCCAGCCCGAGCAGCTGCTCCAGCGGGCCCCGAACGGCGTCGACCGTCTGGATGCGCGAGATCGGGGCCACCCGCCACTCGCGGACCCACCACCCCGAGAGCCCGTAGACCGCCTCC
Source organism: Thermoleophilia bacterium (assembly GCA_050249835.1). GTDB lineage: Bacteria > Actinomycetota > Thermoleophilia > Miltoncostaeales > Miltoncostaeaceae > Miltoncostaea. The sequence continues at coordinate 531 of JBFWPT010000018.1, read as the reverse complement.
TCGGTGACCTCCCAGCGGTGCACCCGGTAGCGCCAGGCCGGCTCCACCGCGACGCCCACCACCGCGAGCAGCGACACGAGGCCGGCGACCACGACCAGCCACGGGCGCGCCGACGACCACACCGCGAACGCGATCCACGCGCCCGCGACCAGCGGCACCGACACCAGCGCACCCTGCAGGGTCCACCACCACAGGGCGCGTCGCTCGACCCGGTGGCGCGGGGGCCGCAGGGACGCCCCGCCTCTCCCTCGGGACCCCATGGCCTCCATTCTAGGCCGGGGGCGACGCGCTCCAGCGGAGGGAGTCGACGACCAGGTCGGGGACGAGGTGGTCGTCACCGCCGGCGGAGCGGTCCGGGAAGTCGAAGACCGCGACCATCGACTGCATCGGGTAGTCCGGGGGGTCGGCGCAGCGCCGCACCTCGTCGCCGTCCACGGTGAAGACGACCTCGTCCGGGGTCCAGCGCACCCCGTAGTCGTGGAACTCCGCCACGTCGACGGCGACCCGGGGCGCCGCGAAGTCGTCCGTGAT
>JBFWPT010000017.1:0-66471 GCA_050249835.1 Thermoleophilia bacterium | reverse complement strand
GATGCCGAAGGCGCTCAGGCCGAGCGAGCGGCGCGCGAGCGACCAGGCGCCGTCGCGCTCCATGGCATCGCGGTGGACGATCGTGAGGGCGGGCATCGGGGCCTCCTGCGTGGTGGGTGCGGGGTGAACGTCCCACGCGCGCGTCCCGCGCCCGTCTCCCGGCGCGTCCCGCCCCCGTCCCGCGCGCGTCCCGGCCGACTACGCTCGGCCCATGCCCGCCGCCGCGCCACGCCCCGGCACCCGCGCCCACGCCGTGGCGATCGCCGACGCGCTGGAGGCGGAGTACGGGCCGCTGCCCTGGGCGCGGCGGCACGACCCCGTGAGCGAGCTGGTCACCACCCTGCTCAGCCACTCGACGACGGACGTGAACCAGGAGCGCGCGTTCCGCACCCTGCGCGAGCGGTTCCCCACCTGGGACGCCGTGCGGGCGGCGCCGGTCGCCGCGGTGGAGGACGCCGTCCGCGTCGCCGGCCTGGCGAACCAGAAGGCGCCCCGCGTCCAGGCGGCCCTGGACGCCATCGCCGCGGACCCGCGCCCCGCCGACCTGGAGTGGCTGGGGGACGTGCCGCTCGACGAGGCGATGGGCTTCCTCACGGCCCTCGACGGGGTGGGCCCGAAGACCGCCGCCTGCGTCATGTGCTTCTCCTTCGACGCGCACGTGGTCCCGGCCGACACGCACGTCCACCGCATCGCCCTGCGCACCCACGTCGTGCCCCCGCGGGCGACGGCCACGGCGGCCCAGCAGCGGCTCACCCGGTGGACGCCGCCGGGCCGCGCCTTCGCCGTCCACATGTACCTCATCCGCCACGGGCGGACCGTCTGCACCGCCCGCGCGCCCCGCTGCGGGGGCTGCGCGCTGCTCCCGCTGTGCCCCACGGGGCGCCGCGCCGTGGGGGTTCCGGCCGCGGCGCCCTAGACCTCAGTCGGTCTGACTCAGATCAGACTTGACACGCCACGACTTAGATCTACAATCGCCTCCAGCGTTCGGAGAACCCACATCGGCGACCGGGCACGCCCGGCGCGAGGAGGCAGCACCACATGGGCAAGACGATCGGCATCGACCTCGGCACCACCAACTCCGCGGTGGCCGTCCTCACGGGCGGTGAGCCCGAGGTCCTCACCAACGCCGAGGGCGGCCGGACCACCCCGTCGGTCGTCGGATTCTCGAAGTCCGGCGAGCGCCTCGTGGGCACCGTCGCCAAGCGGCAGGCCGTGACCAACCCCGAGAACACGATCTTCAGCGTCAAGCGGTTCATGGGCCGCAAGTACGCCGAGGTGGACGAGGAGATGAAGATCGTCCCCTACGAGGTCGTGCGCGGGCAGAACGGCGACGCGCGCATCCGCGTGGACGGCAAGGAGTTCTCGCCGCCCGAGATCAGCGCGATGATCCTGCAGAAGCTGAAGGCGGACGCCGAGGCCGTTCTCGGCGAGACCGTGACCGACGCGGTCGTCACCGTGCCGGCCTACTTCAACGACGCGCAGCGCCAGGCGACCAAGGACGCCGGCACCATCGCCGGCCTCGAGGTCAAGCGCATCATCAACGAGCCGACTGCGGCCGCGCTGGCCTACGGGCTCGACAAGGAGACGGACCAGACGATCCTCGTCTTCGACCTCGGCGGCGGCACGTTCGACGTGTCCGTGCTCGAGATCGGCGACGGCGTCTTCGAGGTCAAGTCCACCGCCGGCGACAACCACCTCGGCGGCGACAACTTCGACAAGGCGATCGTCGACTGGATGGCCGCGGAGTTCAAGCGCGACCACGGCATCGACCTCTCCAACGACAAGATGGCCCTTCAGCGCCTCTACGAGGCCGCCGAGAAGGCCAAGATCGAGCTCTCGACGACCACCTCGTCGCAGATCAACCTGCCGTTCATCACGGCGGACCAGTCCGGCCCGAAGCACCTCGACCTGCAGCTCACCCGCGCGAAGCTCCAGGAGCTGGCGCACGACCTGCTCGAGCGCCTCGTGGGCCCGACGAAGGCCGCGCTGGCGGACTCGGGCGTCGGCGACAAGATCGACCACGTCGTGCTGGTCGGCGGCATGACCCGCATGCCGGCCGTGCAGGACCGCGTGAAGGAGCTGACGGGCAAGGAGCCCCACAAGGGCGTGAACCCGGACGAGGTCGTCGCCGTCGGCGCGGCCATCCAGGGCGGCGTCCTGTCGGGCGACGTCAAGGACGTCCTGCTCCTCGACGTGACCCCGCTGTCGCTGGGCATCGAGACCAAGGGCGGCGTGTTCACCAAGCTCATCGAGCGGAACACGACGATCCCGACCAAGAAGAGCGAGGTTTTCTCGACCGCCGACGACAACCAGAACCAGGTCGAGATCCACGTCCTCCAGGGCGAGCGCGAGATGGCGGCCTATAACCGGACGCTCGGCAAGTTCAACCTGGTGGGCATCCCGCCCGCCCCGCGCGGCGTGCCGCAGGTCGAGGTCACCTTCGACATCGACGCGAACGGCATCGTCCACGTGGGCGCCAAGGACCTCGGCACCGGGATCGAGCAGAAGATCGAGATCAAGGCCTCGAGCGGCCTCTCGGACGACGAGATCACGAACATGGTGCGCGACGCCGAGTCGCACGCCGACGAGGACCGGCGCCTGCGCCGGGTGGCCGACGCCCGCAACGCCGCCGAGGCGCGCGTGCACGAGGCCGAGCGCCAGCTCAAGGACAACGGCGACAAGGTGGACGAGTCGGTCCGCCGCGACCTCGAGGGCGCGATCGCGGCCGCGAAGACGGCGGCGGCCGGGGACGACCCGGACGACATCGACGCCAAGACCGCGTCGCTGACCGAGGTGCTGCACAAGCTGTCCGAGCAGGTCTACCAGCGGGCGGCCGCGCAGCAGGAGTCCCAGGCCGGCAACGGCACGGCGGCGGACGACACCGTCGAGGACGCCGAGTACGAGGTCATCGACGAGGACGCGAAGGCGTCCTGACCCCACACCCGATCGAGAGGAGGACTCCCATGCCGGCAGTCGTGCGCTTCGACCCCTTCCGCGACATCACCAGCCTGCGCGACGAGATGAACCGTCTCTTCGCCCGGACCGTGGGCGAGGGGACCTCGGCGGGGGCCACGTGGACCCCGGCCGTGGACGTCTTCGACAGGGACCGGGAGATCGTGCTCCGCGCCGAGCTCCCGGGCCTCACGCCCGAGGACATCGACATCGAGATCGACGAGCAGGTGCTGACCCTCACCGGTGAGCGGCGCGTCGACGACGAGGTCGAGGAGGGCCGGTACCACCGCCTCGAGCGGGCCTACGGGCGCTTCCACCGGAGCGTCACGCTCCCGCAGGGCGTCAAGGCGGACGAGATCGCAGCGAGCTTCGAGAACGGCGTGCTGACCGTGCGCGTTCCGAAGGCCGACGAGGTGCGCCCGCGCAAGATCGCCGTGGCGGCGGCCGACGCGTGACCGGCGGCCCCGCACAGCCGGAGGGGGCGGCGGCCGAGGAGCACGAGGCCGCCGTCCCGGACGGGCCGGAGGTGACCGGGGAGGGTGCGGCTGCCGCGGCGCCCGACCCGGCCGCCGACCTCGAGCGCGTCAGCGCCGAGCGCGACGAGTACCTCGACGCGCTGCTGCGCCTCAAGGCCGAGTTCGACAACTACCGCAAGCGCGCCGACCGCGACCGCCAGGCGATCTCGGTCGGGGCCACCCGCGACGTCGTGCGCGGGCTGCTCCCGGTGATGGACAACCTGGAGCGGGCCGTGGCGGCCCTGGGCGACCAGGGCGAGGGGATCGTCGCCGGGCTCGAGATGGTGCGCGGCCAGCTGGCCGGGCTCCTCACCGGGCACGGCGTCGAGGAGATCCCCGCCCACGGCGAGCAGTTCGACCCCACGATCCACGAGGCCATCGCCTCGGTGCCGGCCCCGGGACACGCCGAGGGCACGGTCGTCGAGGTGGTGGAGAAGGGCTACCGCCACTCGGAGCACGTCCTGCGGCCGACCCGGGTGGTGATCGCCACCGGGACCCCGCAGGCCTAGCGCCGACACAGGAGACACGTGCAGGACCTCTACGACACCCTCGGCGTCTCGCGCACCGCGAGCGCCGACGAGATCAAGAAGGCGTACCGCAAGCTGGCGCGGGAGAACCACCCCGACACCAACGCGGGCGACCCGAAGGCCGAGGAGCGCTTCAAGGAGATCTCCCACGCCCACGACGTGCTCTCGGACGCCGACAAGCGCAAGGAGTACGACGACCGCCTGCGCTTCGGCGGGATGGGCAACGGCGGCGGGGCCGGCGGCGCCGGCGCCGACCCCGGCGGCTTCGGGGACTTCGCCGACATCTTCTCGAACCTGTTCCGTGGCGGCGGGGCCGGCGGTGGCCGGACCCGCGCGCCGCGCGAGCCGGTGGCCCGGCGCGGCGCGGACGTGGAGGTCGAGGTCAACCTGTCCTTCGACCAGGCGATGCGCGGCGCCCAGGTGCCCGTGTCCGTGGAGACCCCCGTGGCCTGCGCGGACTGCGGCGGCAGCGGCGCCAAGCCGGGCACCAGCCCGCGCCTGTGCCCGGAGTGCAAGGGCCGGGGCGTGCGCGGCCGCGACGGGGGGTCGTTCGCGTTCAGCGAGCCGTGCCCGCGGTGCGGCGGCAACGGCACCGTCATCGACGACCCGTGCCCCACCTGCGGCGGCTCGGGCAACACGTCGTCCCGCCAGCAGATCAAGGTGAAGATCCCGGCGGGGGTGCCCGACGGGCACCGCCTGCGCGTCAAGGGGCGCGGCCAGGCGGGCGAGCGCGGCGGGCCGAGCGGTGACCTCCAGGTCCTGGTCCGCGTCGCGCCGAGCCGCCGGTACACGCGCGACGGCGACGACCTGATCCTGCGGGTGCCGGTCCGGTTCTCGGAGGCGGCGCTCGGGGCGCGGGTGGAGGTGCCGACCATGGACGGGCGCGTGAAGCTGACGGTGCCGCCGGGGAGCCCCGACGGGCGCAAGCTGCGCATCGCCGGCCAGGGCGCGCCGCGGCTGAAGGGCGAGGGGCGGGGGGACCTCATCGCGGTGCTGCACGTCGAGGTGCCGCGCGAGCTCTCGGACAAGCAGCGGAAGGCGCTGGAGAAGTACGCCGAGCTGGACACCCGCGACCCACGGGAGACGCTGTTCTCATGAGCACCCGGCGCGTGGTGGGCGAGAGCGCGTTCCTCATCGGGATCGCGGCCGAGATGGCGGGGATGCACCCGCAGACGCTGCGCGTGTACGAGCGCCGCGGGCTCATCACGCCGCGGCGCACGGCGCGCAACACGCGCGTCTACTCGGAGCGCGACGTGGCGCTGCTGCGGCGCATCCAGGAGCTGTCGGACGAGGGGCTGAACCTCGCGGGCGTCGAGCGCGTGCTGGCGCTCGAGGGGCGGTTGGAGCGCGCCGAGCGCCGCTGCCGCGACCTGCGGGCGGAGATCGAGGAGATGACGGAGAGCCACCGCCGCGAGATGGCGGCGGTGCGGGCGGCCCGCGGGCAGATCGTGCTCGCGGCGCGCGGGGAGACCGCGCTGGTGCGGCGGCACGCGCCCGTGGTGGCCAGGACGAGGACGATGAGGGGGTTGATCTGATGGCAGTGGACAAGCCGACCGAGCGCGCGCAGGAGGCGATCGCCGCCTCCGCCCGGATCGCGGGGGAGAACGGCAACCCGGTGGTCGAGCCCGACCACCTGCTCGCCGCACTGCTCGAGGCCCGCGAGGGCGTGGTGGAGCCGGTGCTGCAGAAGGCCGGCGCCGACCTCACCGGCCTGCGCGCGGCCACCCAGGCCGCGATCGGCCGCCACCCCCAGGTGAGCGGCTCGCCGACCGGCGCCCAGCTGTCGAGCCCCTACCGGGCGGTCCTGCGCCGCGCCGGTCAGGAGGCCGAGCGCCTCGACGACGAGTTCATCTCCACGGAGCACCTGCTGCTCGCCCTGGTCGAGGAGCCCTCCCCGGCCCGCGAGGCCCTGCGCGCGAACGGCGTCACCCGCGACGGCCTGCTCGGCGCCCTGCGCACCGTGCGCGGCTCGGCGCGCGTGACCGACCCGAACCCGGAGGAGAAGTACCAGGCCCTGGAGCGGTACGGCCGCGACCTCACCGAGGCCGCCGAGAGCGGCGCCCTGGACCCGGTCGTCGGCCGCGACGAGGAGATCCGCCGCGTCATCCAGGTGCTCTCGCGCCGCACGAAGAACAACCCGGTCCTCATCGGCGAGCCCGGCACGGGCAAGACCGCCATCGTGGAGGGCCTGGCCCAGCGCATCGTGGCGGGCGACATCCCGGAGGGCCTGGCGGGCAGGCGCGTCATCGCGCTCGACGTCGGCAGCCTGCTCGCGGGGGCGAAGTACCGCGGCGAGTTCGAGGACCGGCTCAAGGCCGTCCTGAAGGAGATCGAGGACGCGGCCGGCGAGGTCATCCTCTTCATCGACGAGCTCCACACGATCGTGGGCGCCGGCGCGGCCGAGGGTGCGGTGGATGCCGCGAACCTGCTCAAGCCGATGCTCGCCCGTGGCGCCCTGCGCGCCGTCGGCGCCACGACCCTCGACGAGTACCGCAAGTACGTCGAGAAGGACGCGGCCCTGGAGCGGCGCTTCCAGCCGGTCATGGTGGGCGAGCCGTCGGTCGAGGCGACCGTCGCGATCCTGCGCGGCCTGAAGGAGCGGTACGAGGTGCACCACGGCGTCCGCATCCAGGACGGCGCCCTCGTGGCCGCCGCCCGGCTGTCGGACCGCTACATCACCTCGCGCTTCCTGCCGGACAAGGCCATCGACCTGATGGACGAGGCCGCGAGCCGCCTGCGCATCGAGATCGACTCGGTGCCGGTGGAGCTCGACGCCGTCCAGCGCCGCATCATGCAGCTCGAGATCGAGCAGCAGGCCCTCGAGGCCGAGAGCGACGACGCGTCCGCCGCGCGCCGGGAGGCGTTGGTGGAGGAGCTCGCGTCCCTCCGCGAGGAGGCCGACGCGATGCGCGCCCACTGGGACCAGGAGAAGGCCACCATCGGCCGCATCCGGTCCATCAAGGAGCAGATCGAGACGGCCCGCACGGAGCTGGAGCGCGCCGAGCGCGAGAGCGACCTGGAGGGCGCCGCGCGCCTGCGGTACGGCACCCTGCCCGAGCTGGAGAAGGCCCTGGAGGCGGCGAACGACGACCTCGCCGAGCAGCAGTCGTCCCGGCGGATGCTGAAGGAGGAGGTCGACGAGGAGGACGTCGCCGAGGTGGTGGCGGCCTGGACCGGCGTGCCCGTGTCCCGGCTCATGGAGGGCGAGGTCGAGAAGCTGCTCCACATGGAGGAGCGCCTGCACGACCGGGTCATCGGCCAGGACGACGCCGTGTCGGCGGTGGCGAACGCCCTGCGGCGCGCCCGCGCCGGCCTGTCCGACCCGGACCGCCCGATCGGCTCGTTCATCTTCCTCGGCCCCACCGGCGTCGGGAAGACCGAGCTGGCCCGGGCGCTCGCGGAGTTCATGTTCGACGACGAGCGCGCGATGGTGCGCATCGACATGAGCGAGTACATGGAGCGGCACTCCGTGGCCCGGCTCATCGGCGCCCCGCCCGGCTACGTCGGCTTCGACGAGGGCGGCCAGCTCACCGAGGCCGTCCGGCGGCGGCCGTACGCCGTCCTGCTGCTCGACGAGATCGAGAAGGCCCACGCGGACGTCTTCAACGTGCTGCTCCAGCTGCTCGACGACGGGCGCCTCACCGACGGCCAGGGGCGGGTCGTGGACTTCACGAACACCGTCGTGATCATGACGAGCAACATCGGCAGCCAGTTCCTCGCCGAGGGCATCGACGAGGAGATCGCCGAGGAGCGGGTGATGGGCGCGCTGCGCGACCACTTCCGCCCCGAGTTCCTCAACCGCGTGGACGAGATCGTGCTGTTCGGCCGCCTCGGCCAGGAGCAGCTCCACGAGATCGTGCGGCTGCAGGCGGAGCGCCTGCGCAAGCGGCTCGCCGTGCGCGGGGTGGAGCTGGAGATCACCCCGGCCGCCGTCGCCCTGCTGGCGCGGGAGGGCTACGACCCGGCGTACGGGGCGCGGCCGCTCAAGCGGCTCGTGCAGCGGCGCATCGAGAACCCGCTGGCCCAGCGGATGCTGGCCGGCGAGGTCCGCGACGGCGACCACCTGGTGGTGGACGCCGACGGCGACGAGCTCACGTTCACCTCGGCCGCCCCGGTGGCCGCGTAGCGCACCCGCCCGGGGCGGGGTCAGGCGGTCCAGCCGCCGCGCCCCGCCCCCGTCGCGGGCACCGTCCCCGCCGTGAGGCGGTCCAGGGCGCGGGTCCAGGCGTCCTCGTCGGCCTGGCCCACCGGCTCCGGCGCCGACCAGTGGAGGGCGACGGCCTCGCCGCCCGCGACGCGCAGCGCGAGGCGCTGGCGGCGCGTGCCCCCCGGCCGGTCCCGGTCGGCGCGCGACCGCTCCCGGGCGACGACCCCCTCGGGCGCGGCCAGCGGCCGCACGCCGGGGCGCTCCCCCACCCACCGCGCGAGGTGCCCCGCCGCCTCGGCGGCGGGCATCCGCGTCACCCGCACCAGGCGCTCCGGCGGGGCCGGGCCCTCCCCGGGTCCCGCCCACCCGGCCGCCCCGTGGGGCGCGCCCACCGGGGCGATGCCCGGGACACCCCGGGCGCGTCCCTCGTCCTCCGGAGGGGGGAGGTAGTAGGTCACCCCCTCCTCATCGGCATCCGGGCGGCGCGCCTCAGTCCCGGACGGCGACCGCCCCCAGCCCGGCGAGGATGCCGCCGATGCTCGCGGCGGCCGCCAGGTAGAGGCCGAACTGGCGCGAGAGGAACTCGGCCGGCTCCGGCATCACCAGGAAGCGGTAGCCGATGAGGCCCGCGGCGAGGGCCGAGGCGGCCACCATCGTCCAGGCGAGCGCGTCGGCGGTCCGCTCCGACAGGGAGAGCAGGCCGCGCTCGTCCATGGCGGTCGCGGCCGATGCGGCCGCGATCAGGATGCCGAGCACGAGGGCGATCTTCGCCAGGGTCGTGGCGTCCCAGCCGGTCGCGCTCGTCGCGGAGAACGGCGGCCCGAGGTTCGTCGCGTACCAGGGGAGCAGGACCCCGGCCACGATCGCGACGCCGCAGACGAGCCCGACGAAGCCGGGTCCGCCGTCGGTGCCGCCGGCGGCGCGGGGCGCGCGGGCGCTGGGGACGGCGGGACGTCGCGGGGCCGGCATCGGGGGGACGGTACCGCGCGGGACGACCGTCCGCGCGCGTCCTCGTCTATCGTGCCCGTCGATGTCACGGAGACCGAACTTCTTCATCCTCGGCGCCCCCAAGTGCGGCACCACGGCGATCAGCGAGTACCTGCGGCAGCACGAGCGGGTGTTCGTGTCCACGCCGAAGGAGCCCCACTACTTCTGCGAGGACTTCGACTACTACTACGCGCCGGGCGAGCGGTCGCTCGACCACTACCTGCGCCTCTACGACGCGGCCGACGCGCGGCACATCGCCGTCGGCGAGGCGTCGGTCTGGTACCTCTACTCCCAGACCGCGGCGCGCGAGATCATGCGCTTCGACCCGGACGCGCGCGTCATCGTGATGGTGCGCAACCCGGTCGACCTGGTGCCGTCGCTCCACTCGCAGATGAGCTACATGCTCGACGAGCGCGAGCCGGACGTGGAGCGCGCCTGGCGCCTGCAGGAGTCGCGGGCGCGCGGCGAGGGCGTGCCGTCCACCGCCCGCGTCCCGGCCTTCCTCCAGTACCGCGACGCGGCGATGCTCGGCGCCCAGCTCGGCCGGGTGTACGACCACGTGCCCGCGGACCAGGTGAAGGTGCTCGTCTTCGACGACCTCCGCGCCGACACCGGGGCGGTGTACCGCGAGGTGCTGGAGTTCCTCGGCGTCCCGGACGACGGGCGCGCCGAGTTCCCGCGCGTCAACGAGAACAAGGTGCACCAGAACGCGGCCGTCGCCCGGTTCACCCAGCGGCCGCCGGCCCCGCTCGTCGCCGTCGCCCGCGGCGTCAAGAAGGTCACCGGCATGGAGCGCCTCGGGGTCCTCGACCGCGTGCGGCGCTCCAACCGCCAGGTCACCCGCCGCGAGGAGATCTCGCCGGCCTTCGCACAGGAGCTGCGCGACACGTTCCGCGACGACGTCCGCGAGCTGGGTGACCTGATCGGCCGCGACCTCTCGGCCTGGACCGACTAGGGGCCGGTCGTGGGAGTCGGTCGCACGCCCGCCGGCTGCAAACCTTCGCGCTCCGGCGCCCGCGTCACCACCGAGGCCCTCCGGGCATCGGCGGTGGCCGCGGCCATCCGGATCGCTCGGTTTTCGCTCGGCGGATCGCACGACCTTTGTCCCCCGACCCGCCCCTAGGGAGCCGAAACGGGTGATCGGGTGGCTGCGCCGGCGGGCCGCCGCGGCCCGCGACGACACGCTGAAGGGGCTCGGCGGGGCGATCCCGCTGCGCGAGGGGAACGTGCGCAGCCTCGGCGAGCAGAGCCGGGGGAAGGGGCAGGTGCGGGGGAACGGCCACCTGGCCGTCACCGACGACGCGATCGCCTTCGCGCTGATGGTGCCGCGCCGCACCCTGGTGATCCCGCGCGACCGCGTCACCGCCGTGGAGGAGGTGAGGACCCACCTGGGCAAATGGGTCGGCCGTCCGCTGGTGCGCGTGTCGTTCCGGCGCGAGGACGGGAGCCCCGACGCCATCGCGTTCGACGTGGGCCGCGACCGGGCCGGGTGGCTGGAGGCCCTCGGCGCCGGGTGAGCGCGCCCCGGGTGGTACGCTCGGCGCACCCGGTCAATCGGCGACCCGAGGAGGGTCCGGAACGTGCCGACGTACATCCTTCTCAGCACCCTCAGCCCGCACGGCGTCGGGACGCTCAAGGCGAACCCCCAGCGGCTGCTCGAGGTCAACGCCGAGGTGGAGCAGATGGGGGCGAAGGTCATCCAGCAGTGGGCCGTGCTCGGCCCCTACGACTTCGTCAACATCCTCGAGGCGCCGGACGAGAAGGTCATCGCCCGGGTGTCGGTGGAGCTCGCCGCGCGCGGCACGGCCCACTTCCAGACCCTCACGGCGATCCCCGTCGACGAGTTCCTCTCGCTCCTGAAGTGAGCGCCGCCCGCCGCCGCGGGGGCTGGCTGCTCGCCGGCGGCATCATCGGCGTCGCGCTCACGCCCGGCGCCCGCCGGGCCGGCATGGGGCTCCGGGCCCGGGTCACTCGCCTGGGGCGCGCGGCCGGCGACCCGGTCGCGCCCTTCACCGAGGCGCCCTGCTACGACCACGACCGCGGCCGCCCGGCGGGGGCCGAGCAGGCGGAGGCGGCCCGATAACCACCCCTTGGCGCGCCGAGGTGCTGGTCCCGGCGCACCGGATCGTGTTCGCCCTGCGCGACGGCGAGGTGGTGGAGCTGCGCGGCACGTCCACGTTCGGCACCTTCGGGGCCTACCGCGGCCTGCCGGACTCCGTCCACGGGATGATCGCCTGGCCCAACACGGTGCTCCTCACCGGCCCCGAGCCGGTCGTGATCGACCCGGGCTACGCGACCCAGGGCGACATGCTGCGGGGCGCCCTCGCCGCCCGCGGCCTGGGGCCGGACGACGTGCGCACCGTGCTCATGACGCACCTGCACTCCGACCACGTGTCGGCGCTGCCGCAGCTCGGCGAGGTGACCCTCCACGTGCACGAGCGCGAGCTGGCGGAGCCGCACGCGCGGGCCGGGCGGGGCTGGCGCGACCGCGCCGACGAGCGCCCGATGACCGGCGACTCCGGCGAGGTGCTGCCCGGCGTGCGCTGGATCCTCACGCCCGGCCATACCGAGGGGCACGTCTGCTTCCTCGTCGACACCGAGGAGGGCCTCGTCGCGGTCGCCGGCGACACCCCGGGCCCCGACCCCTCCTGGTTCGCCCAGACGGACCTGCCGGAGGGCTTCCCCCGGCGCGACGAGCACCTCGCCGCCTTCCGGGCGATCCGGGCCGCCGGCCCGCGCACCCTCATCCCCGGCCACACCCCTCCGGTCGTCCTCACGGAGCCCTGAGGGCAGGTGCCACCGCCGGGGACGTCGAACACCCCGGCGATCCGACCTCTCCCGCCCCACCCCGAGGAGCCCCAATGAACTCCCTCACCCGCGAGCAGAGGATGCTCGGCGCCGCGGGCGCCTCCATCCTCTTCATCATCTCGCTCTTCTTCTCCTGGTTCGGCTCGGGCCCGATCAGCTTCAGCGGCCAGGACATCGTGCCGTCATGGTGGATCCTCCTGATCTTCGCCGCGGGCGCTGCCGCGCTGCTGATCGCGGACGCCTTCAACTTCGAGCTGCCCGCCGCGATCAACCCCGCGAGCTGGGCCGCCTACCTCACCAGCGTCACGTTCATCGTGACCCTCATGATCTTCCTGGAGGGCGGCGGCGGCGCGGGCCGCAAGTTCGGCCTGTGGCTCGCGCTGCTGTTCTCGCTCGTCGCCGTGGCGCTCGCGGTTTACCACTGGCGCGAGGAGGCGAAGTAGACTCGCGGACCCGCGACACCGATCCAGGGGGACCCGAGCATGGGACTCGCCGACAAGGCCCGTGAGGCCGCCAAGAAGGCGGTCGACGCCGCCCAGAAGGGCGCGGGGGAGGCGCGCGACAAGGCGCAGGAGATGACCTTGAAGCGCAAGATGAACGGGATCGCCGAGGAGCTCGGCTACACGGTCGTCCGCCAGCGCGACGGCGAAACGGGCCTCGACGCCCACATCGACCGGCTGGTCGCCGAGATCCGCGCGACCCAGGCCGAGATGGACGCGCTGGACGAGGACGACGGGGGCGACGCCCCCTCCTAGCGCCGAGCGGAGCCCGCCCGCCCCTGGGAGCCCGCCGGGGAACCAAGGTCGTGCGAGCCGCCGCGAAAACCGAGTGATCCGGATGGCCGCGGCCACCGCCGATGCCCGGAGGGCCTCGGCGGTGACGCGGGCGCCGGAGCGCGAAGGTTTGCAGCCGGCGGATCGTGCGGCCGACTTTCGCGGCGGGCTCCTTGCTAGGGGCGGGCGGGGCGGGGCTTCGGCGGCGCCTTCAGCGTCACCGACCGCACCAGGCCCGAGGTGCCGAGCCGGCCGCGGGCCTCGACGGTCACCTCGTACTCGCCCGAGACGACCTTGCCGCGCACCTTGCGGTCCCAGCGCACGGACTGCTTCCCGGGCCGCAGCACCCGCCCGCTCATGAGCGTGGCGACCGGGGTGCCGCCGGTCGTGCGCACGCGCACCGTCACCCGCGCCGGCCGCTGCAGGCGGAAGCGGATGTCCAGGCGCGGGCGCACCGTGCGCCCCACCCGCGGCGCCGAGCCCCGGGCGTTGAGGGAGCCGAGCGTGCGGTCCACGATCACCCGGCGCCGTTGCTCGGTGGCGCCGGAGCCGTCGTCGGGGGTCTGGGTGGCGACGACGACGTAGACGCCGTCGGCGAGGCGGAGCTTGCGGGGGTCCAGGCGGGCGGCCGCGGCGCCCGGGCCGAGGCGCCCCTCCCAGAGGCGCTTGGTGGGCCGCCCCGTGCGGCGCGCGACGGTCACCCGGGCCGTGCCGGGGCGCGTGGCCCTCACGACGAGGGTCGTGGTGTCGTCCACCCGGTCCGCGTTCGGCGACAGCCGGGTGGGTGGCGGCTCGAGGGTCACGCCGTCGTAGGACATGACGACCGCGTTGCTCAGGCTACGGGCGCCGGACCACGGGATCACCATGTCGTCCAGCACCGTCATCTGGGCGCTGCCGCCCGCGTCCATGGCGACGGCCGTGCGCGCTCCGAGGCCCGCCATGAGCTGTGCCTGCTCGGCCACGGTGATGCCCCGGCTGCCCTGCGCCGGCCCCTCCGCCGTCACGAGCAGGCGCATGCCGTCGGCCGTCTGGCCCACCGCCGTGCGCGACGTGCGCGTGCCCACCTGGGCCAGGCTGAAGCCCTCGCCGGCGCTCGTGATCGCCCGGCCGTCGCGCACCAGCGCGGGCCCGCCGCCCACCGCGTCGAGCGCGCCCGGCACCAGCCCCGTGAGGCCCGGCGTGATCGTGATCCTGCGGCCGAGCTGCAGCTCGTCGCGGATGGTGACGCCCGCCGACCCGACGCCGGTCAGCACCCAATGGCCCGCGCCGATCGTCTGGCCGCCGCCCGCGCCGGATCCGATGACGGTCCCGGACACCGGGACGTTCGGGGTGAGGGGCGCGGGGAGGTCGAGCCGGATGCGGACCTCGTAGCGCGAGCCGCCCGCGGGGGTCGTGAGGGCGCCGTAGGCCGGGGTGTAGAGGATGGCCTCGCGGCCGCGCTTCGCCGGGCGGTTGACGCCCTGGAAGGTCCGGGCCCGGAAGGTCGTCAGCGCAGCCGGGTCGACCGCCTGCCAGGACCCGACCAGCGCCAGGTTGAGCGCGTCGAGGCCGCCGCCCGGGCCGAACACCAGGGCGGACCGGCTCGCCTCCGGCTCGTGCACCAGCTCCCCGCCGGCCATGAAGACGCCGCTCGGGTCGTTGGTGCTGTAGTTGAAGAAGTCGCCGTTCACCGCGGCCACGGCGCCGGTGCCCAGGCGGGAGGACATGGCGCTCGTCAGCGAGGCGCGGGTGATGGGGGACCCGCCCAGCAGCACCGGGGCGAGCGAGACGCGCGGCGACAGCGGGGCGCGCACGACGTGCACGACCTGGCCGCCGTCCTGCACGATGCGCTGGTAACCGACGCCGGGCGCGACCTCGCTGATGGCGGGCGTCGAGGCGGGCGGCAGCGCCTCCACGGGGCCCGCGAGGGCGGCCGCGGGGGCGGCGAGCAGGGCGGAGGCGGTGAGGAGGGCGGCCCGGAGCATCGGGCGGAACCCAATCACGGCGTCCGGCCGTCCCGAAGCCCGCCGGGCCCGTCTGCGAGACTGCCCCCCGTGACCATCGCCCTCGCGGTGATCGCCGCCCTCGCACTCATCGCCGCCGCCCTGTCGCTGCTCGCCCTGCGCCGTGCCCGGCGCGGCGCCGACGACGCGCGGGCCGGGGAACGGGAGGCCCGCGAGGCCGAAGAGGCGGCCGAGCACCGCCGGGCGGAGACGCTCGGCGAGCTGCCGTTCACCGCCCTCCGGGTGGACCGCGGGGCACGCCTGCTGGAGGCGAACGCGGTGGCGATGGAGCGCTTCCCGTTCCTCGTCACCGGCATGACCGTGCTCGATGCGTTCAGCGAGCACGAGCTGGCCGGCCGGGTGCAGGACGCCCTGGACGGGCTCATCCCCTCCCGGTTCGAGGTGCGGCTGTTCGCGGAGGGCCGGCGGACCTACCGGGCGTCGGTCCAGCCCTACGAGGTGGGCGGCGACCGCGAGGCGCTGGTCTTCCTGACCGACGCGAGCGAGGCGGCCGACTACCAGGAGCTCCGCTCGCAGTTCGTCGCCAACGTCTCGCACGAGCTGCGCACCCCGCTCACCGGGCTGCGCGCGCTGCTGGAGGCGCTGGACGACCCCGCGATGGACGCCGGCACCCGCAACGACTTCGTCGCCCGGGCGAGCCACGAGACCGAGCGGCTCGAGGCGCTCATCGCCGACATCCTCTTCCTGTCCGAGCTCGAGGCCACCCAGGGGCAGCCCGCCCCGCCCAGCACGCGCAGCGACCTGGCCGCGGCGGCGACCCTCACGGCCGACGAACTGCAGGAGCTCGCAGCAGGGCAGCGGGTGGGGCTCGTGCTGGACGTGCGCGGGGCCGCGTGGACCCCGCTCACGGACCGCATGGCGCGCACCGTGGTCCGGAACCTGATGGAGAACGCCGTCAAGTACGCCGGCCAGGGGGCGACGGCGACGACGACGGTGCGCCGCGAGGGGTCCTGCGTGGTCCTGCGGGTGGCCGACGACGGCGCCGGGATCCCGGAGCGCCACCTGCCCCACGTGTTCGAGCGCTTCTACCGGGCCGACCCGTCGCGCTCCAAGCGGCTCGGCGGCACGGGCCTCGGGATGTCCATCGTCAAGCACATCGCGGAGCGGTTCGGCGGCAGCGCCGAGGCGTCGTCGCAGGAGGGCTTCGGGACGACCGTCACGGTCACGATCCCCGCCGCCGACGACCTCCCGGACCCGTGATAGCGTCCCGCGTCGCCGTGGCCGTCCCCCTCATGGACATCCAGGCCCAGTACGGGCCCCTGCGCGCCGAGATCGACGCCGCGATCGCCGGCGTGCTCGACTCCGGGCGCTTCATCCTGGGGCCGGAGGGCCGCGCGCTGGAGGGCACCGTCTCGGAGCGCCTCGGCGACCGCCCGGCGGTCGGCGTGGCCAACGGCACCGACGCCCTCGTCATTGCGCTCAACGCGCTCGACATCGGCCCGGGCGACGAGGTCATCACGACCCCGTACACATTCTACGCGACGGCCGAGGCCATCGCGCGGGTGGGCGCGACCCCGGTCTTCGCGGACATCGACCCCGCGACCTACTGCCTCGATCCGGAGAAGGCGCGCGAGCGCATCACCGAGCGCACCAAGGCGATCCTGCCGGTGCACATCTTCGGGCACCCGGCCGACATGGCCGCCATCACCACCCTCGCCCGCGAGCACGGCCTGAAGGTCGTCGAGGACTGCGCCCAGGCGTTCGGCGCGGCGACCCCCGAGGGGGAGATCGCGACCTTCGGCGACCTCGCCACGTTCTCGTTCTTCCCGACGAAGAACTTCCCGGGCATCGGCGACGGCGGCATGGTCGTGTGCGCCACGGAGGAGCTCGCCGACCGGGTCCGCCGGCTGCGCTTCCACGGCTCGAAGGACAAGGTCGTCTTCGACGAGGTGGGCTACAACTCGCGCCTCGACGACCTCCAGGCGGCCGTCATCCGCGTCTTCTACCCGCACCTCGACGACTGGAACGCCCGCCGCGCGGCCGCCGCCGCCTGGTACGCCGAGGAGGGCCTCGGCGAGGTGATGACGCTCCCCGCGGTCGCCCCCGGCGCGCGCCACATCTACCACCTGTTCATGGCCCGCCACCCGCGCCGCGACGACGTGCGCGCGGCCCTGTCGGAGGCCGGCGTCGCGAGCGCCGTCTACTACGGCATCCCGATGCACCTGCAGCCGGTGTTCGCCGGGCTGGGCTACTCGGAGGGCGACCTGCCCGTGGCCGAGGAGTGCGCCGGCACCGCCCTCGCGCTCCCGATGCACCCCAACCTCACCCGCGAGGACGTCCGGCAGGTGGTCGCCGCCGCCCAGTCCGTCGGCGTGGAGGCCGGGACCCGCTAAGCGGGGCGGGGTGCGAGCACCTCGTCGATGAAGGCGAGGATGGCCGGGTGGGCCGGGTCGATCATGTGGCCGCCCGCGACGCGGGCGACCCGCGCCGACGGCATCGCCGCGGCGAGGAGGGCGGTGGCCTCGGCGAACGGCGCCGGCGAGTCCGCGGCGGCGACCAGCAGCACCGGCCGGCCGATCGCCGCGAGATCCTCCGGGGCGGCCCGCAGGTAACCGCCGCGGAACTCCGCGATCAGCGCCTCCCCGTTCCCCGCCATCACCGCGCGCACCGCGTCCGGCAGGTCGTCCCAGCCCGCGTCGCCCAGCACGATCCCCATCAGCGCCTCCGCCGCGCCGCCGGGCCCGGCGGCGAGGACCTCCGCCTCCACCTGCGCCAGCCAGCGCCGCCCCGGCGCGAACAGCGCCTCGCCACCCTCCAGGAGGGCCAGCGCGCGGACGAGGTCCGGCCGGCGCAGGGCGAGGTCCATGGCGATGTCGGCGCCGTAGCTGCGCCCGATCAAGATCGCCGGCGCCGCCCCGAGCGCCTCGATCAGCGCCGCCGCGTCGCCGGCCTGCTGGGCGACGTCCGTGGCGTAGGGCCGCGGGCGCTCGCTGCGGTTGCAGCCGCGGCGGTCGTAGGTGATCGCGCGGCCCCGGGTCGCCAGGGTCGCCGCGGCCTTCGCCCACAGGGCCGCCGAGCTGAGGCTGCCGTGGATCCCGAGGATCGCCGGGCCGGAGCCCCGCACCTCGTGGTGGATCGCCACCCCGTTGACGCGCAGGCGGGGCATCGGCTCAGCACCCGGCGGGGGTGCGGCCGCCACGGCCCGGGCAGCGCGTGAGGGTCAGGGCGAAGTCGGCGCGCCGGTCGATGCCGCCCGACGAGTCGGCGACGGTGGCCGACGCCGCGATCCGGGGACGACCCCAGGCGGGGCCGATGGCGGGGGCGAAGCGCCCGATCAGGTCCCGGCCCCACAGCGCGCTCACGCCGAGGGGCCTGTCGATCGGGGGGCGGCTCGCGTCGCCGAGGATGGTGTGGCAGGGCGCCCCGGGCCGCGTCATCCGGCCGGCTCCGTCGACGGCCGGTCCGCGCTGGTTGAACACCAGCCCGCCGGCGCCCGCCGACTGGCTCGTCGTGGAGAGGACCGCCGGGGCGTTCGCCGGCCCGCTGCCGGCGTGGGTGTCGACGACGGTGTGGTCGCAGTTCACCTCCAACGGCGTGCCGGCGTAGGGGCGGAGGCGGACGAGCCCGTAGTCCGTGACGTCGGTGTAGGCGCCGCCGACCGCCGTCCCCGACGCGCCGAACGAGACGTCCTCGGCCAGGTCGATGCCCAGGAAGCGGGCCTGGCGGGCGCAGGAGGCCGCCGCCTCGACGCGGGTCGCCAGGCGGGCGTCGCGCTGGCGCGGCAGGCCGGCGACGCTGCACTGGCGGAAGAGGATGACCGCCCCCGACGAGTCGAAGCGCCACGACTGGTCGAGGACCCGGGGCGGGTCGGCCCACTGCTGGTGGAAGGTCGTCTCGAACCGCACCCGGTACCACAGCCGCGTCGGGCGGCGCGGGAGGCAGCGGGCCCTGCCGTCGGGGCGCTCCACGCGGACCTGGCCCGCCGTGCAGCGGTCGGCGGGCGCGGCGGCGGAGGCCGCGGGCGCGCCGGCGGGGCAGCCCAGGGCCGCGGCGGCGAGGAGGAGGACGGGGACCGGGCGGGGCATGCCGCGAGCATCCGCGCGCCGCGGGGCCGCGCGCATCGGGCGTTCGCCCCATCTTCAGCCGAGCAGGCCGTGCTCCATGGCGAAGAGGGCCGCGGCGGCGCGCGAGGAGACCCCGGCCTTCAGGTAGATGTTCTCGACGTGACGCCCGGCCGTCTTCGCCGAGATGACGAGCTCGGCGGCGACCTCGCGGTTCGAGCGCCCGCGCGCGATGAGCCGCAGCACCTCCACCTCGCGCAGGGTGAGCCCGGCCGGGCGGGCCGCGGTCTGCGGGGCCGCCCGCGCCCCGGCGGCGGCGAGCACGCAGGCGACCGCGTCGGGGTCGAGGCCCGGCTCCGCCTCAAGCGCAACCGCCGCGGCCGCCGGCCCGAGCGCCGGGCGGTGGGGGCGCCCGGCGCCGAGCGCGGCGAGCACGTCCGCGGCGGCCAGCAGGCGCGCCGCGCGCGGCAGGGCACCGGCGGTCAGCGCCCGGTGGTAGCCGCTCCCGTCCAGCCGCTCGTGGTCGGAGGAGGCCACGTCGGCCAGCGCCGCGAGGCCCGTGCAGCGGGCGAGGATGCGGTCCGTGAGGTACGGGTGCATCCGGACGCGCTCCCGCTCGGCCGCCGTGAGCGCCCCCGGCTTGTCCCAGATCCCGTTCGGGACGCCGATCCGGCCCAGGTCGTGCACGAGGCCGGCCCGCCGCAGGTCGCGGGCCCCGTCGTCGTCGAGGCCGGCGTGGCGGCCGGCGGCCTCGGCGAGGGCGGCGACGGCGCGGGAGTGGCCGCGGATCCACGGCGACTTGAGGTCGGCCGCGTCCGCGAGCGCGGTGAGCAGGGCGTCGAGGCCCTCCGTGGCGACCGTCGCGACCGGCTCGGGCTCCGCCGCCAGCGCCGCCTCCCACTCGTCGGCGCCCTCCAGGCCCGCCAGCACGCCGGGTCCCGCCCGGCAGAGGGCGTCGACGACCTCCGGGTCGTAGGCCCGGCCCCGCCGGGCGCGCGCGAGCGCCAGCGGATCGGCGCCCGCGGCCACGGCGAGGTCGGCGTCGCGGGCCACGCTCACCACCCTCACCGCGGCCGGGATCGCGTCGCCCCGCCACCCGGCGGGGAAGCCCCGGCCGTCCCAGCGCTCGTAGGCGTGGGCGAGCGCCTCGACCACCGGGGGGTCCAGGCCGCAGCGCCGGGCGAGGCCGGAGGCGACCTCGCAGTGGGCCCCCATCGAGCGCGCGGCGCCGCGGACGTCGGCGAGGCCCCTCCCGGCCGTCAGGACCCGCCGGACGAGCGGGCGGCCCGGCGCCACGGCGCCCGCGTGGCGCCGCACGATCTCCCACGTCGTGCCGCCCACGGCGGGCGCCATCGCGGCGACGTAGGCGATGTCGTCGCCGCCCACGGCGGCGGCCGTCTCGGCGGCGTCGGCGGTGCAGCCGAGCATCCGCAGCTGCGCGAACTGGTGCACGGTCCGGACCTCGTCCGGGCCGCGGCCCATCTCCCGCGCGAGCGCGGTCGCCACGACGCAGGTGCGCAGCGCGTGGCCCATCGGCTGCCCGGTGGCGAGGTCCGTCGCGAGCGAGGCGGACGCGAGGATCTCCGCGAGCCGGACGGTCACGCGCCCGCCGGCGCCGCCCCGGCGTGCGCGGCCAGCAGGGCCGCCGCGGCGCGCTCCATGTCGTCCGGCCCGGCGCGCCAGCTCGTGACCGACAGCCGGATGCCGGCCAGCCCGTGCCAGACCGTGCCGCTCGGGAAGCAGGTGCCCTCCGCCTGGGTCCGCGCCAGCACGGCGCGCGTGTGGGCGTCGTCGTCGGCGCCCCGCGGGTCGGGGAAGCGCACCACCGCCTGGTTCAGCTCCTGGTGCAGCACCTCCCCGCCGCCCTCCGCGACCCGGGTGGCGAGCACTGCCGCCATCGCGCAGCAGCGCTCCACCAGATCGGCCACGCCGCGGCGGCCGAGGCTCCGCAGGGCGGCCCACACCGGCACCGCGCGGGCGCGGCGCGAGAGCTCCGGGTTGTAGTCGACCGGGTCGCGCAGGCCGGCGTCGTCGCCCGCGGGGAGATACGCGGCCCGGACGCCCATGGCGCGCCGGTGCGCGTCCGGGTGGGCGCAGATCGCGACGCCGCAGTCATACGGCGTGTTCAGCCACTTGTGCGCGTCGGTGGCCCACGAGTCGGCGGCCTCGACGCCCTCCACCAGTGCCCGCGTGGACGGGGCCGCCCGCGCCCAGAGGCCGAATGCGCCGTCGGCGTGCAGCCACAGGTCGTCGCGGCGGACGGCCGGGGCGATCGCCCCGACGTCGTCGACGGCGCCCCCGTTGACGTTGCCGACCTGCAGGCAGGCGATGGTGGGGCCGTCGAGGGCCGCCGCCGCGGCGACGAACGCGTCCGGGTCGACCCGCCCGGCCCCGTCCGAGGGGACCACCGTCGCGGTGGCGGCGCCCAGGCCGATCGCGCGCAGGGCGAGGTCGATGGAGTCGTGGCGTTCGGCCCCCATCAGGACATGGACCCGCGGGGCGCCCTGGAGTCCAAGGGCCTCCACGTCCCAGCCGTGGGCCGCCAGCACCCGGTTGCGCGCGGCGGTGAGGCAGACGGTGTTCGCCATCTGCCCCCCGGTGACGAATCCCACCGATGCCTCGCGGGGCAGGTCCAGCGCGTCCAGCACCCAGCCGGCGGCCACCTGCTCGATCATGGTGGTCGCGGGGAACGGCTCGGACATCGCGCAGTTCTGGTCCCACGCGCTCACGAGCCAGTCGGCCGCGATCGCGACCGGGAGCGCCCCGCCGATCACCCACCCCAGGAAGCGGCCGGAGCCGTTCGCCATGAGCCCCGGCTCGGCGCGGGCGGCGAGGTCGCGGATCACCTCCGACGGGTCGGCGCCCTCCTCGGGCAGCGGTCCGTCGAATGCCGCGAGCATCTCCCGCGCGCCGGCCTCGGGGCGCACCGGCCGGTCCGGGAGCGCGTCGAGCCACCGGCGTGCCGCGTCGGCGGCGACCTCGAGCGGATCGGGACCGTCGGCCATGGTCCGTTCTACACTCCCCGGCCGATGCGTGTCTGGATCGACGTGACGAACTCGCCGCACGTGGTGATCTTCCGGCCGCTGATCGAGCGCATGCGGGCGCGCGGCCACGACGTGACCGTGACCTCCCGCGAGTTCGCGCAGACGATCGGCCTGCTGGAGCGCTTCGGGATCCCGCACACCCCCGTGGGGGCCCACGGCGGCGGCTCCCGGCGGGGCAAGGCCCAGGCGATGGCGGGCCGCTCCCGGGACCTCGCCGCGTTCGCGCGCCGCGAGCGCTTCGACCTGGCCGTCGCTCACGGCAGCACGGACCAGCCGTTCGCGGCCCGCCTGGCGGGGACCCCCCAGGTGACGATGTTCGACTACGAGTTCGCCACCGCGATGCACCACTGGAACGGCCGCTGGGCCACCCGGGTGCTCGTGCCGTCGGCCATCCCGGAGGAGGCCCTCGCCCGGTACGGCATGCGCCCCCCGAAGCTCGTGCGCTACCCGGGGCTGAAGGAGGAGTACTACCTCGCCGACGCCGTGCTCGACGTGGACGGCGTGGCGGGGGAGCTGGGGCTCGACCGGGAGCGCGTGGTCGCCGTGCTGCGCCCGCCGCCGGAGGTGACCCTGTACCACCGGGGCGCGTCCACGGACCTGTTCGCCGCGGTGCTCGCACGCCTGCTGGACGACCCGGACGTGCAGACGGTGGTCCTGCCGCGCACCGCCGAGCAGCGCGAATCCCTCGCCGGCGGCCGGGCGATCGTGCCGGACGCGCCGGTCGACGGCCCCAGCCTGGTGGCCGCCGCGGACCTCGTGGTGAGCGCCGGCGGCACGATGAACCGGGAGGCCGCGGCCCTCGGGGTGCCGGCCTGGACCCCGTTCGCGGCGCGCCTCGGCGCGGTGGACGCGGCGCTCATCGCGGAGGGCCGCCTGCGGCGCCTGGAGGACCCCGGTGACCTGGTCGTGGAGCGGCGGCCGCGCGGTGACATCCCGCCCCTCCGGGACCCCGATGTGCTGCTGGACCTGATTCTCGGGGCCTCCCGGGGTACACTGGCGCACTCGTGAGCCGCGCTCCACTCAAATGGAGCCCCCGGGCATTCGCTCACCGGGCCGCGCAGATCGCGGTCGACACGGGGCTCGTCGTGGCCGCCTGGTGGCTGGCCTTCTACTTCCGCTTCGACGGCGACGTGCCCGGGCGGTACGAGCGGCTGTTCGCCGCCACGGTCGGCATCGTGGTGCTGATGAAGCTCGCCGTCTTCGTGGCGATGCGCTTCTACACCAAGTGGTGGCGGTTCACGAGCCTCCGCGACCTGCAGGCCATCGTGATCGCCACGGTCGTCTCCAGCCTCATCGTCACGGCCGTCCTGTCGCAGTGGCGGCCGGACGACGTGGTGCCGGTGCCGCGCGGCGTGCTCGTGTTCGACCTCGTCCTGACGCTGACGTTCATCGGCGGGGCACGGTTCGCGGTGCGCAGCGTCATCGAGCGACCGCCGCGCTCCGAGCTGGTGTCGAGCGGCCGCGAGGTGCTCATCTGCGGCGCCGGCGACGCCGGCAACACGCTGCTGCGGGAGATGAAGCGCAACCGCGAGCTGGGGTACACGCCGGTCGGCCTCATCGACGACGACCCGCGCAAGCGGCGCCTGCGGGTGCAGGGCACCCGGGTGCGGGGCACCCGCGCCGACCTGCCGCGGGTGCTGCGCGAGGTGCATGTCGACGAGGTCATCATCGCGATGCCGTCGGCGCCCGGCCTCGTGCGCCAGGAGATCGTCGAGGTCTGCCGCCAGGCCGGCGTCCCGTGCGCCACCCTGCCGGGCCTCCCCGAGCTCATCACCGGCGACGTAACGGTCAGCCAGCTCCGCGAGGTCCGCGTCGAGGACGTCCTCGGCCGGGCCCCGGTGGAGATCGACTTCGCCCGGGTCGCCCGCTACCTCAACGGCCGCTCGGTGCTCGTGACCGGCGCCGGCGGGTCGATCGGCCGGGAGCTGTGCCGCCAGGTGGCCGCCATCGGCGCCCGCCGCCTCATCATGGTCGACCACGCCGAGAACAACCTGTTCGAGGTCGACATGGCGCTCCGCAACCGCGGGCACGCCGGGATGCTCGTCCCGGTGATCGCGGACTGCAAGGACGAGACCGCCATGGAGCGGGTGTTCGCCACCGAGCGCCCCGAGATCGTCTTCCACGCCGCCGCCTACAAGCACGTGCCGATGATGGAGCTCAACCCGCTCCAGGCCGTCGCGAACAACGCGATCGGCACCTCGGTGCTGGCGACGCTCTCCGAGCGGTACGCGGTGGACCGCTTCTGCCTCATCTCCACGGACAAGGCCGTCGAGCCGAAGACCGTGATGGGGGCGTCGAAGGCCCTCGCCGAGCGCGTGGTGGAGGAGCGGGGCGCGTCCTCGCACACGCGCTTCGCGGCGGTGCGCTTCGGCAACGTGCTGGGCAGCTCGGGCTCCGTGCTCCCCATCTTCCAGCGGCAGATCGAGCAGGGCGGGCCGGTCACGGTGACCCACGCCGAGATGACCCGCTTCTTCATGACCATCCCCGAGGCCGTGCAGCTCGTCATCGAGGCGACGGGCATCGCGGAGGGCGGGGACATCTTCGTGCTCGACATGGGCGAGCCGGTCCGGATCATGGACCTGGCCGAGCGCATGATCGAGCTGTCGGGGAACCGGCCGGGCACCGACATCGCCATCGAGGTGGTGGGGATCCGGCCCGGCGAGAAGCTCCACGAGGAGTTGTTCAACGTCGACGAGCAGGTGACGCCGACGCGCTATGGCAAGATCATGCGCGCGACGCGGCCCCCGCTCGATCCGGCGGTGCTGCGTCAGGGGCTCACCGAGCTCCGCGCGCGCGTCGCCGACGGCCGGCCCGAGCCGGTCGTCCAGTCCC
Source organism: Thermoleophilia bacterium (assembly GCA_050249835.1). Lineage (GTDB taxonomy): Bacteria > Actinomycetota > Thermoleophilia > Miltoncostaeales > Miltoncostaeaceae > Miltoncostaea. Next base: position 41,882 of record JBFWPT010000017.1, on the reverse strand, counting down.
TGTGGTCCGCATTGCGCGGCGGCAGGGGCGCAACGGCACGTGGCGAAAGCCCGGTGACACGTCCCACGACCAGCTACGGGGAGCGTCCATGAGCGTCATCACGCGGACCGAGATCGATCGTCGTCTGCCCACCGGGGCCTCCCCGGTCGCGCCGTGGGGCCTGCTGTCCCGCGTCGAGCGGTCCTGCCCCCAGCACGGGGGCGAGTGCCCCTGCGTCGCACGCCACGACGAGGACGGCCTCGTCTTCTGGTGCGAGCGCGAGGGGCACCACTTCAGCACCCGCTAGCCGGACGGCGGCGCGCCGCTACGCGGCGCAGGTCGTGAGCCCCATCTCCGCGGCCATCTGGTTGACCGGCGTCAGGGGCGACTCCTCGCCGAAGAGGGACTCGGGGTCGGCCCGGAGCTCCTCGAGCCCGGTGCGCGCGGCGGCGACCAGCGCGTCCGCGTCCGCCTGGAGCTCCTCCGGCGGGTCGAGGGCCGCGATCTCGTCGACCTGGCCGGAGATGTCGTCGGCCACGGCGTTGACGATGTCGACGGCCTCCTGCCCGCTGGGCGGGCCGGTGAGCCCGGCGGCGATCTCCTCGATGCGCTCGTTACCCGCGGCGCAGATCGCGTTGCCCTGCGCGAGGTACTCCTCGCGCGTGAGGCCGGAGTCGTCGTCGCCGCCCCCGCAGCCGGCGGCGACGCCGACCGCCGCGGTCAGGACGGCGACGTAGAGGGCCGCGGCGGCGCGCCCGCGGCGGGTGAGCGTGAACAGCATGGGGTCCTCCCCCTCGGATGACCGGACGCGCCGCGAGGGCGCGCGCCCACCATCCGCGCCGGGCCGCGAACCGGCCTCACCCGCCGGGATGAACCTCGGGTGCCCGCCCTCGTCACCGAGGGTGAGCCGGCGTCAGGAGCGGTGCGTGAAGGGGAGGGTGACCGACGTGGCGCGGTCGGGCTCGATGACGAGGACGATCGTCGCCGGGCTGCGCCACGGGAACGGGTCGCCGGTGTACTTCACCGACAGCTCGTCGGCGATCGCCAGGGCGGCGTCGCCGTCGATGCGCTCCACGACGCGGCCCCGGATGTCGCACTGGCGGTAGGGGTTGGCCTCGTCCACGGCCGACACGGCCACGCGGGCGTCGCGCGCGATGTTGCGCGCCTTGCGGCTGCCGCTCTGCGTGAACATCACGAGCCGCCCGTCGTCGCGCACGTCCATCCAGACGGGGACGCTGTGGGGCGCCCCGTCCGGGAGCACCGTGGCGAGGTGGGCGAACGTGCGCCCGGCCATCACGTCGCGGACCTCGGGCGCCAGGTCCGCCATCAGGCGCTGCGCTCGCGCGCGGCGGGCTCGTCGTCCCAGGTGGCGACCCAGGCCTCGATCTCGTGGACGACGCGCGAGAGGGCCTGGCCCTTCTCGGTGAGGCGGTACTCGACCGCGCCGCCGCCCAGCTCGCGCCGCTCCATCAGGCCGGCGCCCTCCAGCTCGCGCAGCCGCTCGGACAGCAGCCGGGCCGACAGGCCGTCGACCGAGCCGCGGATCTCGGTGAACCGGGCCGGGCCCTCCATGGTGGCCCGGATGACCGCCGCGCTCCAGCGGCGGCCGAGGAGCTCGGCCGCGCGCTGGTAGCGGTGGCAGACCGGGGGCCGGTCGCGACACGGGTCCATGGCGTGCAACCTACGTCGTCCCGGCCCCACGGGCTATGCCGCCATCGCCCCGTTGCGGTCGCCGGCGGGCTCGAGCGCGATGTCGAGCACCTCCTGCACCGTCAGCACGGGGTGGACGCGGACCTCCTCGAGCACCGAGGCGGGCACGTCGTCCAGGTCGCGGCGGTTGCGCTCCGGGATGACGACCTCCGTCAGCCCGGCCCGGTGGGCGGCCAGCACCTTCTGCTTGACGCCCCCGATCGGCAGGACGCGGCCCTGCAGCGTGACCTCGCCGGTCATGCCGACGTTCGGCCGCACGGGCCGCCCCGAGGCCAGCGACGCGAGCGCCGTGACCATCGTGACTCCCGCGGACGGGCCGTCCTTGGGGATCGCGCCGGCCGGGACGTGCAGGTGGACCTCCCGCCCGTGGACCGCGTCGTGGTCCACGCCGAGCTCGTCCGCGTGGGCGCGGGTCCAGGTGAGGGCGATCCGCGCCGACTCGCGCATGACGTCCCCGAGCTGGCCGGTCAGCACCAGGCGGTCGCCCGGGCCGTCGGCCGGCATGGACGACGCCTCGATGAACAGGACGTCGCCGCCGGTGCCGGTGACGGCCAGGCCGGTCGCGACGCCGGGCGTCGCGGTCCGCTCGGCCGCCTCGTGGTGGAACCGGGGCCGCCCGAGCGCCTCGTGGAGGTCGTCGGGGCCGATCGCCAGCGGTCCCTGCGCGCCCTCGGCCACCTTGCGGGCGGCCTTGCGCAGCACCTTGCCGATCTCGCGCTCCAGGTTCCGGACGCCGGCCTCGCGGGTGTAGTCGCCGATGATCGCGCGGAGCGCGTCGTCGCCGACGGTCACCTCGTCCTCGCGCAGGCCGTTGCGCTCCACCTGCCGGGGCAGGAGGTAGCCGCGGGCGATGGCGAGCTTCTCGTCCTCGGTGTAGCCGTCGAGGGCGATGACCTCCATCCGGTCGAGCAGCGGGCCGGGGATGGTGTCGGCGACGTTCGCCGTCGCGATGAACAGGACCTCGGAGAGGTCGAGCTCCACGTCGAGGTAGTGGTCGCGGAACGAGTGGTTCTGCGCCGGGTCGAGCACCTCGAGCAGCGCCGACGACGGGTCGCCGCGCCAGTCGGCGCCGACCTTGTCGATCTCGTCGAGCATGACGACGGGGTTCATGGTCCCGGCCTCGCGCAGGGCGCGGACCAGACGGCCCGGCAGGGCGCCGACGTAGGTGCGGCGGTGGCCGCGGATCTCGGCCTCGTCGCGGATGCCGCCGAGGCTGATGCGCGCGAACTCGCGCCCGAGCGCCTTCGCGACGGACTGGCCGAGCGAGGTCTTGCCGGTGCCGGGCGGGCCGACGAGCGTCAGGATGACGCCGCTGCGCCCCTCGTCCATCCCGCGCTCGCGGCGCAGGCGGCGGACCGACAGGTACTCGAGGATGCGCTCCTTGATGTCCTGCAGACCGGCGTGGTCGGCGTCGAGGATCTCCCGCGCGCCGGCGACGTCCGGCTCCTCCTCGGAGCGCTCGCCCCAGGGCAGGGACAGCATCCACTCCAGGTAGGTGCGGATCATCCCGGCCTCGGCGCCCTCGGGCTGCCGCTCCAGGCGGGCGAGCTCGCGCTCGGCCTCCGTGCGGGCGGCGTCGGGCATGGCGGACGCGGCGAGCCGCTCGGCCCAGTCGTCCCCGTCCTCCGGGTCCTCGCCGAGCTCCTTCCGGATGGCGGCGAGCTGACGGCGCAGGAGCATCTCCCGCTGGGTCTTGTCGAGGTCCTCCGTGACGTTCTCGCGGATGCGGCGGCGCAGCCCCGCGTCGGCGAGGCGCTCGCGCTGGGCCTCGATGGCCAGGCGCAGGCGCTCGACCACGTCGATCGCGGCGAGGATGCGGACCTTGGTGGAGACGGGGATCTCGGGGGCGTAGCCCGCCGTGTCGGCGAGGCGGCCCGGGTGGGTGATGCCGGCGAGGAAGTGCGCGACGCGCACGCGGTCCCCGCGCAGCTCGGCGACCTCCTCGACGACGGCGCGGTACTCCCGCGCCAGCGCGGCGGCCTCGGGGCCCGGATCGTCCGGGTCGGGGCGCTCGCGGGCGCTGACACGAAGGCCCGCGTCACCGCCGATCGCCGGGCCCAGCTCGGCCCGGTGGAGCGCGTCGATGGCGACGCCGCGCGTGCCGTCGGGGAGGGTGACCTCGCCCACGACCGACGCGACCACGCCGTGCCCGAGGAACCGCCCGTCGATGCGGGGGACGAGCAGGAAGCGGCCGTCCACGGCGCCGTCGAGCGCCTCGGCCTGGTCGTCGGAGGTCACGGGGAAGGTGACGCTCGTGCCCGGGAGGACCACGGCGTCGTCGAGGGGGAGGACCGGGAGGGTGATGCGGTCGTCCTGGGGGTTCATCGGCTCTCCTGACGAGGAACGATGGTTACCTGGCGTAACCGTCGAGAGAGGTTACCTCTCGTAACTTGACCACGCAAGGGGTCGCCTCCGCAGGGCTCGGAAGGCCACGCTGTGCAGGGATGATTCGCTCAATCTCACCCTCGGCGATCAAGTGATCGCCGAGGGACGGAGTGCACCGAGGGGGCCTCCGGGCGTCCCGGGGCCCCGGAGTCCTCGGGTCTCCGGACTCCCCGAGGGCCAGCCTCAGGCGGGGGGCCAGGCCTCCGCGGCGGGACGGTCGGCAGGGGCGGGGATCTCCCCCATGCGGCCCCAGGCGGGGTCGAGGTCCTCGTAGGGGCTCACGGCCGGCTCGCGCCAGGCGACGTAGCGCGCGCAGGCCGTGTCGGCGTCGGGGGAGCGGGCGATGGCCTCGGCCAGGGCGTGGGCGTCCTGCAGGCCGATGCCCGCCCCGACGCCCGTGTCGGGGCCGAAGGTGTGGGCGGAGTCGCCGATGACCACCACGCCGGGGACCCACCAGCGCGGGCAGCGCAGGAGGGCGGGCTCGACGTAGCGCACCTCGTCCCAGGAGCGGATGCGCCGGACGACCTCCTCGCCCTCCGGCAGCAGTTCCACGAAGCCCTCCACGAAGCGCTCCAGCGGCGGGGCGGTGGCGGCCTCGCGGCCGACCGGGTCGATGCGCCGCGACGCCGTGCCGCCCTGCGGCCAGCCGAGCATCGTGATCATCCCGCCGTCGCTCATGTACCGGAAGCCGAACAGGGTCTCCGTCGGGACGTCGCTCAGGTAGGTCAGGTAGGCGTCGTTGAGCGGGTGCAGGCGCGCCTCCAGGCCCGCCATGTCCCGCACCGGCGACCCGCGCCCGTCGCAGGCGACGACGAGGTCGGCGGGGACCGTCGCCCGCCCGCCGGGCCCCTCCGTCACCACGCCGGTCACGCGGCCCGCGTCGCCGCCGCCCTCGCGCGCGAGACCCGTGACCGTCTCGCCGTGCGCCACGGGGACGTCCTCGGCGAGCGCCCGCATGACCTCGCCCACGTCCACCGCGACGCCCACGGGGCGGCCGTCCGGCCCGTCGCCCACGTCCCGCCCGGCGGCGCGCAGCCGCCCCAGGATCCCCAGCTCCTCGAACGCGTCGAAGCCCTGGTAGCCGAGCATGAAGCCGCGCGGCTGCCAGGCGCCCGCCGGCCCGCGCTCCAGCACCACGGGGTCGTGCCCGCGGGCGCGCAGCAGGCGCGCGAGGGTCAGCCCCACCATCCCGCCGCCCACGATCACGGTGCGGATCACGCGGCGAGTCTGCCAGGCGGCCGGGCCTGCGCGACGGCCCGGCCCCGCTAGGATCGCGCGATGGACCTGCGCCAGCTCCTGACGTTCCGGACCGTCGTGGACAAGGGCTCCTTCTCCCAGGCCGCGGAGGAGCTCGAGGTCTCGCAGCCCGCGGTGTCGTTCCAGATCCGGGCGCTGGAGGAGCGGCTGGGCCACCGGCTGCTCGACCGCAGCGGCCGCCGGGTCGCGCTCACCGAGGCCGGCGAGGTGGTGTACCGCTACGCCCGCCGCATGATCGGCCTGGAGGCCGAGCTGGAGCGCGAGATGGGGGAGATCGGCACCCGGGTCGCCGGCCCGCTCGTGCTGGGATCGTCCACCGGCCCGGGCGAGGTGCTCCTGCCCCGGCTGCTCGGGGCCTTCCACACGGCCCACCCGGACGTCCGCGTCTCCCTGGCGGTGAGCGACACGGGGACGGTCTGCGACCGGGTCCTCGACGACGAGCTGGAGCTGGGCATCGTCGGCGCCGCCCGCCCGCAGCGCGGCCTCGTGTTCGAGCCGTTCGTCCGCGACGAGCTCGTCGCCATCGTCCCGCCCGGCCACCCGCTCGCGGCGCGCGAGGCGGTGACCCTGGAGGAGCTGGTCGCCGAGCCGATGCTCATCCAGCAGGAGGGCTCCGGCGTCCGCAGCGTCGTGGAGGCGGCGATGCGCGAGGGCGGGCTCAAGGACCGCGACCTGCACGTCGCGATGGAGCTCGGCCTGCAGCAGTCCGTCAAGGCGGCGGTGCTCGACGGCTACGGGATCACGGTCATCTCCAGCCTCGCCGTGGAGCGGGAGGTGGCCGAGGGCAGCCTCGTGGCGCTCACCCTCGACGGGCCCGGCCTGGAGCGCCACTTCTTCGCGGTGCGGCACGCGGGCCGGACCCCGAAGCGCGTCACGTCCGCCTTCCTGGAGTTCGCCCGCGCGGAGCTGGGCGACATGGCCGCGGCCGCCCCCGCGTCATAATCCCTCCTTATTGGAACGATCCGGCGGGGTCGGATAGGGTCCAGCGGTGACGAGCTTCTCGGATGCGCGCGCCGACGTGCTCGTGGTCGGATCCGGCGGAGCGGGGATGTCCGCGGCCCTCGGGGCCGCCGCGGCCGGCGCCCACGTGGTCATCACCACCAAGTCCGCGCTGGGCGCGGGCAACACGGGCAAGGCCCAGGGCGGCATCCAGGCCGCGCTCGGCGACGACGACTCCGTCGAGTCCCACTTCGAGGACACCTTCGCCGCGGGCCACCACGCCGCCCGGCCCGAGCTGGTGCGCCGCCTGACCGAGGGCGGGCCGGAGGCCATCGGGTGGCTCGAGTCCCTCGGCGTCGCCTTCACGCGCGACGACGGCCGCCTGCGCCTGCTGCGGTGCGGCGGGGCCAGCCGGCCGCGGCTCCTGCAGGCGGGCGAGCGCACCGGCGCCGAGATGGTGAAGGCCCTGCGCGGCGCGGTCCGCGCCTCCGGGGCCGAGGTGTGGGAGTCGACCCGCCTGGTGGACCTGGAGCCCGCCGGCGACGACTGGGTCGCGACCGTCGCCCCGGGCGGCAACGGCTCCCGGCGCCGCATCCGCGCCCGCGCGGTCGTGCTGGCCGCCGGCGGGGGCCTGCGCGGGGAGGCCGAGGCGCTCGGCCTCGGCAGCACCAACCACCCCGACGCGACCCCCGAGGTGCTCCGCATGGCCCTCGAGCTGGGCGCGGAGGGCCGCGAGCTGGACTCCTGGCAGCGCCACCCGACGGGCTCGGTGTGGCCCGAGGCGCTCGCCGGCTACGCCCTCCCCGAGACGACCCGCGCCTACGGCGCCACCCTCCACGACGCCGACGGCGAGCGCTTCGTCGACGAGCTCGCCCCGCGCGACGTGGTCGCGCAGGCGATCATCGACGCGGTGGACGCGGGACGGGGCGCGGAGGCCCCCGACGGCGGCCTCGGCGTCTGGCTGGACACCCCGGCGATCGACCGCGAGAACGGCGACGGCTTCACCGCGGACCGGCTCGCCTACGTGCACAACCGCTACCGGAAGGCGGGGATCGACATCACTCAGGAGCGCGTGCTCGTCTACCCGGTCCTCCACTACCGCAACGGCGGCCTCGCCATCGACGAGGACGCCGCCACCACGCTCCCCGGGCTGTTCGCCGCGGGCGAGATCGCGGGCGGCGTCCACGGCTCCAACCGGCTCATGGGCAACTCGCTGCTCGACACGGTCGTCTACGGCCGCCGCGCGGGGGCCGGCGCCGCCCTGGTGGCGCGATGACCACGGGCACCGACCCCGTGCCGGCGGCCCCGCCCATGGCGCCCGACTTCCTCAAGCTCCCCGGCCGGCCGCGCAAGCCCCGCCAGATGGGCGTGACCCACGTCATCGACAAGGGGATGCCGCTCCAGGCCGTCGAGGGCGTCCTCGACACCTCCGGCGACTCGATCGACATCGTCAAGCTCGGCTGGGGCACGGCCTACGTCACGCGCAACCTGCGCGACAAGATCGCCCTCTACGAGAGCGCCGGCATCCCGGTCGTCCTGGGCGGCACCTTCTGGGAGGTCTGCGCCACCCAGAACAAGCTCGACGACTGGCGCCGCTGGGTCACGGACCTCGGGCTGCGCCACGTCGAGATCTCGGACGGCACGATCACCGTGGCCCACGAGGCGAAGCTGGAGCACATCCACCGCCTCTCCCAGGACTTCGTGGTGCTCAGCGAGGTCGGCTCGAAGGACCTCGCCACGGTCATCGCCCCCTACCGCTGGGTGGAGCTGATCGAGGCGGAGCTGCGCGCCGGCGCCTGGAAGGTCATCACCGAGGCCCGCGAGACCGGCACGGCCGGCATCTTCCGCGGCGACGGTGAGGTCCGGATGGGCCTGATCGACGAGATCGTCCACGCCATCGACCCCAACCGCCTGCTGTTCGAGGCCCCCCAGAAGGCCCAGCAGGTCTGGTTCATCCGCAAGTTCGGCCCCAACGTCAACCTGGGGAACATCCCACCCGACGAGGTGATACCGCTGGAGACGCTACGCCTCGGCCTTCGCGCCGACACGCTGCTCGACCCCACCGCCCAGGGCAACATGGACGGGGCGGGCATCTGATGGCCGCGACGCCCGGCCCCATCGCGCCCCACGGCGGAGTCCTGGTCAACCGCCTGGACGAGTCCCTCGACGAGGGCGGCAACCGCCCCCGCGTCACGCTGTCCGCCCGTCAGCAGGCCGACCTCGACCTGATCGCCGTCGGCGCCCTGTCGCCCCTCGAGGGCTTCATGGGCAAGGCGGAGTACGAGTCCGTCATCTCCGGCATGCGCCTGCCGAACGGCCTCGCCTGGTCCGTCCCGGTCACGCTGGGAGTGCAGCCGGACGAGCTGGAGGGCGTGGGCTCCGCCGACGAGGTGGAGCTCGTCGACGGTGACGGCCGCTTCCTCGGCGTCCTCCAGGTCACCGAGCGCTTCGAGATGGACCCGGTCCGCGAGGCGCGCCTCGTGTACGGGACCGAGGACGACGCCCACCCCGGCGTCGCCTCCCTCTACGCCCACGGCACCACGGCCCTTGCCGGGCCGGTCCGGGTCGCGGCCCGGATGCCGCTCGACCCGGGCGCCGTGCCCTTCCTGCTCGACCCGGCCGCCTCGCGCGCCGAGTTCGACGCCCGCGGCTGGTCGACCGTCGTCGGCTTCCAGACCCGCAACCCGATCCACCGGGCGCACGAGTACATCACCAAGGTCGCCCTGGAGACAGTGGACGGCCTGTTCCTGCACCCGCTGGTCGGCGAGACCAAGAGCGACGACATCCCCGCCGACGTGCGGATGCGCTGCTACGAGGTGCTGATCGAGGGCTACTACCCCAAGGAGCGGGTGGTGCTCGGCGTGCTGCCGGCCGCCATGCGGTACGCCGGCCCGCGCGAGGCGGTGCTGCACGCGATCCTGCGCCAGAACTACGGCTGCACCCACTTCATCGTGGGCCGCGACCACGCCGGCGTCGGGAACTACTACGGCACCTACGACGCGCAGCACATCTTCGACGACATCTCGCGCGACGAGCTCGCCATCACCCCGGTGATGTTCGAGCACTCGTTCTGGTGCAACCTCACCGGCGGGATGGCGACCACCAAGACCTCGCCCTCCACCCCGGAGCAGCGGGTGTTCCTGTCGGGCACCAAGGTGCGGGAGATGCTGGACCGCGGCGAGATCCCGCCGGTCGAGTTCACCCGCCCCGAGGTGGCGAAGATCCTGATCGAGGCCTACGCCAAGGTCTGACGAGTAGGTCCTAGGGCCCCTCGTCGGGGGTGAACACCCAGTCGGTCTCCGCGGCCGTGGCGTGACACCCCCAGCACGTGGCGCCGGTGAGGCGCGCCTCCGTGGCGAAGTCCTCACCGGCGCTGTCGCGCAGCCACTCGCGGAACTCCCAGTCGCCGTGGTCCGGGTCCGACCCGGCGACCTTCCGCATCACCGCGATGAGCACCACCGCCCCGTCGCGCCGCCCGGCCTTGAGGATGTCGGTGCCGTCCGGCCAGGGCTCGCCCGCCGCCGGCCGCGAGGCCCCGGCGGGCAGGCGCACGTAGACGTCCTTGACCGACGAGTGGGCGTCGAACCCGACCCGCTGCGTCTGGGCGGAGTCCTGGGGGATCGGCGCGCTGTTGAGGGTGTCCCAGCGCGCGAATCCCGCCGTCCACGCCGGGAGGCCGGGGAGGGCCCGGGGCCGCGGGGCGGGCCGTGGCTCCGGGGCGGTCGTCGCCGCGGGGGCGCTCGCGGCGGGCGCCGTGGTGGCCGGGGGCGGCGCGCTGCCGGCGTCCCCGGTGCCGTCGTCACCGCCGCCGCAGGCGGCCGCCCCGGCGGCCACCGCCGCCGCGGCGGCCGTGGCGATCAGGCCCCGGCGCCAATCCCTCATGGGGGCATGATGCCGGACCGGCGCCGTTTGAGGGCGTCCACCGGCACCGGCATGATGGGCGCGCCCGTGCCCCGCCTCCCGTCCACGCTCGCCGTCGCGGCCGTCGTCCTCGCCGCCGCGGGCGCAGCCTCCGCGGCACCCGCGACCGGTGACCGGCCCGCCGGGACCGTCTCCTCCTGGGGCCACGAGCTCAACCAGAACGAGCTGCCCCGCTGGAACCCGGACCGCGGGCGGCCGCTCATCGCCCCGCGGACCTGGTACCGCACCGTGGACGGCATCCTGGACGAGGCCGGCCGCAACGGCCTCTGGTTCAGCGGCCCCAGCGCGCTGCCCTTCCCGCCGCTGCCCCTGAGCCCGCTGGAGCCGGTCGGCTGGCGCACGCCGGCGCGGTTCCGCGCCCAGAACCTGAGGACCGGGCTGAGGTGGGACGTGGCGCTGGAGGTGTGGGCCGCCCGGCGCGCCCTGGACCGGGGCGCGACCGTCTCCGACCCGACGGCCGCCGAGACCGCCTACACGCGGCGCCTGTCGCTGCTCGACCCGGCCTACCGGCGCGCCGCGCTGCGTGAGATCCGCCGCATCGTGCCGAGGGTGCGCAACCGGGGCATCGTGAACATGTACACCGGCAGCGACGAGCCGGTCACGATCATCCCGCGCGGACGGGCCCGCCAGTCGGCGTTCGGGCGCGGCCTGGCCCGCCAGTTCCGCGCCGCGACCGGCCGCCGCCTGCCCGATCCCGCCTCCCGCCCGAGCCGCGCGGTCCGCGCCGGCCTCGACCAGCTCGCCTGGAGCCGCTTCTCGGGCAACCGCTTCTTCGGGATGAAGGCCGAGCAGGCGCGCCTGATCAAGCGGCTCGACCCGTCGGCGGTCTACAGCCCGAACGACTACGGCTTCATCGACGGCTTCATCCCCTGGGACTACACGCGCCTCGCGTCGCTCGCCGACGTGGCCGAGGCCGACCCGTACGTGAGCTTCCCCGAGCGCGACCGCGCCGGCCGGGGCCGCTACAACCCGGGCTTCGGGGCCAAGCTGCTCTCGGACCTGAGCGGGAAGCGCACACGGATCATCGTCCAGGCGTTCGAGTACTCGCGGTACCAGCCGGTGGTGGGCGACCTCTGGACGTGGTCGGCGCAGGCGCTGCGCGCCGGGGCGACGGACCTGTCCTTCTTCGCCTCCGACAACCCGCGCTTCACCAACCGGCGCCTCTACGACGGCATGCTCGCCGTCGCGAGCGCCGTCCGCGGGGCCCGCCTGCCGGCGCCGCCCACGGACCCGGAGCACCTCGTGCTCTACGCGACCGCGAGCGAGGGCCAGGGCCAGCCGCACCGGGCCGGCAACGTCCGGTACCGCACCACCGGCGACGAGCTCTACACCACCTACGCGCTGCTCGGGGAGCTGGGCGGCGGAGCCTTCTCGTTCGACGCGGACACGCGCCTGCTGCGCGAGCCGGCCCGCCTGGCGGCCGCGAAGTCGATCTGGCTGCCGCGGGCCGAGACCCTGGACGCCCCGGTCGCCGCCGCGCTCGCCGCGTGGGTGCGCGCCGGCGGCACGCTGATCGTGACCGACCCCGACGCGTTCACGCGGACGCCGCAGGGGGCGTCGCTCACCGCGGTCCGCGACGAGCTCGTGGGGGCGCCGCTCGGCCCGGTGCGCACCGGCTCGATGCTGGAGGTGCAGCCCGGCGCCCTCGGGGCGAACGCCCCCGACGACCTGCTCAGCGTGCCGATCGACTCGTCCCGGCGCCGCGCCTTCGCGTCCCTGCCCGCGGGCGCCGACGTGGTCGCCCGCTTCATCGACGGGGCGCCCGCCGTCATCGCGCGGCGCGTCGGCGCCGGGCGGGTGCTGGCCTTCGCGGCCGACCCCATGGCGCCCGGGGTGCTGGACGACCCCATCGACCTGGTCCGCCTCGTCCGCGCGGTGCACGCGTGGGCGGGCGGATCGCTGGACCACCCGGCGTGGTCGTACCGGCTGCCCGGCGACCCCGACCCGGCCCGCGAGCCGTGGGAGGGCGCCGTGCCCCCGGCCGCGGCCCGTGCCGGACTGTGACGGAGGGAGAGCGGATGCGCAGCCGTACGCGCGTGATCGTGGGACTCGTGGCCGTGGTGCTCGCCGTGGTCGTCGTGACGGGGGCCGTGGTGCTCTCGGGCGACGACGCGACCGAGCCGCCCGGCGCCATCATCGCCGTGCAGGACGACCACCTGCCGGTCGATCCCATCGAGACCATCCCGGCCCGCCTCGACCTGATCGGGGACACGGGGGTCACCACCACGCGCGTCGACCTGCACTGGGCCCAGATCGCCCCGTCGGAGCCGGCGGACCCGCGCAACCCGGCCGACCCCGCCTACGACTGGTCCCGCGCCGACCTCATCATGCTCGGCCTGGCCGAGCGCGGCGTCACCCCGATCGTCTCCTCCTACAACCCGCCGGCGTGGGCGACCGGCGGCGTCACGGAGCCGGGCGTCGTCCCCAACACCCTCGCCCCGGACCCCGAGGCGTTCGCCGACTACATGGCCGCCCTCGCCACGCGCTACCGCGGCGACCAGGTGTCCGCCGGCGGCGAGACCCTGCCCGAGGTGCGGCGCTTCGAGATCTGGAACGAGCCGAACCTGCCCGGTTTCCTGAAGCCGCAGTTCGAGGGCGACGAGCCGGTGTCGCTCGACAACTACGCCGACATGGCGAAGGCCGCGTACCCGGCCATCAAGGAGGCCAACCCGGACGCGATCGTGATCGCGGGGGTGGGCGGCCCGCGCAGCTCCACCACGACGACCGGCGTGGGGGCGATCGACTGGGTCCGCGGCCTGGTGGAGCGCCAGATCCCGCTCGACGCCTACTCGCAGCACATCTACCCGGCCCAGCCCCCGCTGCAGCCCACCGAGGTGGTGCCGAGCTGGAGTAGCATCGGCAGGTTCCTCGACGAGCTCGACGCCTTCCGCCCCGGCCTGCCCCTCTACATCACCGAGGCGGGGTACACGACGAAGACGACGCCGTTCCGCACGACCGCCGTGACCGAGGACGAGCAGGCCGAGTACCTCACCCAGATCTACGAGGAGGTCCCCGCCCTCCAGACCGAGCGGATCCGCGCCGTCGTCTGGTTCAACCTCCAGGACAACGCCAACTGGCCGGCGGGGCTGCTGCGCGAGGACCTCACCGAGAAGCCGAGCTACCAGGCCTTCCTGGAGGCCGTCCGCGGGCAGGACGGGGCCCAGCTCAGGGACTGACCCCCGGGCCGGGCCGCCGCCGGGCGGCGAGGGCGAGCAGCGTCAGGCCGATCACGGCCGCCGCGATGGATCCGACGAGGATGCCGAGCTTCGCCGCGGCGACCGTGTCGGGGTCGTCGAAGGCGAGCTCGGTGATGAACAGGGACACCGTGAAGCCGATGCCGGCGAGGCCGCCGACGCCCAGCATGTGGCGCCAGGTGACGCCTGCCGGCAGCGCGCTCAGCCCGAGGCGCACGGCGACGAGCGCTCCGAGCGTGAGCCCGAACGTCTTGCCCACCACCAGGCCGAGCACCACCGCGAGCGTCACGGGCGTCTCGGTGGCGGCGTCGATCGACCCGGAGTCCAGCACGATCCCGGCGTTGGCCAGGGCGAACAGCGGCAGGACGAGGAAGCTCGACCACAGGTGCAGCCCGTGCTCGACCCGCGTGAGCGGCGAGACGGCCTCCCGCGCGAGCCACGACAGCCGCCGCCACTGGCCGGCGTCCGCGTCCGGGTCCTCCGGGTGGTCGTCGGTCGCCTCGGCGATGCGCACCGCCTCCGCCGAGACCGCCGCGGGGTCCTGGAACGGCCGGACCGGCGTCAGCAGGCCGATGGCGACGCCGGCGATGGTCGCGTGGACCCCCGACTCCAGGGTCGCGAACCAGGCCAGGAGGCCGAGCACCACGTAGACGCCCAGGAAGCGCACCTGCAGCCGCGCCGCGAGCGCCATGAGGGCGAGGGCCCCGAGCGCGAGCGCCAGCCAGCCCAGGGTGATCGTGTCGGTGTAGTAGACGGCCACGACGAGGATGGCGCCGATGTCGTCGATCACCGCCACGCCGAGCAGGAACGCCACCAGGCTCGTCGGCACGCGCGACCCGAGGGCCGCGAGCGCGGCGAGGGCGAACGCGACGTCCGTCGCCATCGGGATCCCCCAGCCGGCCGAGCCCGGCTCCCCGGCCATGACGCCCAGGTAGATCAGGGCCGGCAGCACCATGCCGCCGACGGCCGCGAAGAACGGCAGCAGCGCCGCCTGGCGGGTGGAGAGCTCGCCGACGGTCAGCTCACGCTTGACCTCCAGCCCGACGACCAGGAAGAAGATCACCATGAGGCCGTCGTTCACGACGTGCATGAGGTCCTCGGTGAACGTGCTGTCCCCGAGGGTGATGGTCAGGTCGGTCGACCAGAAGTCCTCGTACGAGCCCGTCGCCACGTTCGCCCACACGAGCGCCGCGATCGAGGCCAGGAGCAGGACGATGCCGCCGGAGGCCTCCAGGCGCATGAACTGCTGAACGGGCCGCAGCACCCGGCGCGGTACCGCGCGGTCGGTGCGCGACCACGGGGGGCGGATCCCCTGGGTCGTGTCCTGCGGCGGGCCGGGGTCGGGCATCGCTCATCTCCGTGGAAGGGGTCGGCCGGTGCTCGCCGACCAGACTTCCCGGCACACCGCGGGCGAGGATAGCAGCGCGCCTACGGGGCCCGGGACGCCCCCGCCGCGGCGCGCCGGGTCGCCTCGGCCTCGACCTCCGAGCCGAGCAGGACGGCCAGGCTCGTGAGCCAGAGCCAGGTCAGCATCACGATCACCGCCGACAGGGAGCCCCAGGCGGCGCCGTAGGACCCGAACCGCGAGACGTAGATCCCGAACAGTCCGGACGCCGCGACGGACATGACGACGGCGAAGGCGGCGCCGGCGAGCACCGCCCTCCTCGCGCCCGGTGGCCCGACCGGGCCGATCCGCAGGATCCCCGCGATCGCGACGAGCAGGGCGAGGGCCAGGATCGGCCACTGGGCCGCCCACCAGAGCCACGAGACGAGGGTCTCGGCGCCGACCGCCTCGCCGAGCGCCCGCGACAGCGGCGCCCCCAGCACGATCAGGCCGAAGGAGACCACGAGCGCCAGGAGCGTCCAGCCGAGCAGGGCGATCGCCGTGAGCCGCTGCGTGGCGAAGGGCCGGTCCTCGGTGCGCCCGTGGACCGCGTTCATGCCCCGCATGAGGGCCGACATCGCCCCGCTGGCGGTCCAGACGGCCAGCACCAGGCCGACGACGGCCAGCGTCAGGCCGCCGCCGCTGCTCTCGGTGACCCGGGTGAGCGAGTCCCCGATGAGGGTGAGCGCCGCCTCCGGGACGACCCCCTCCAGGCGGTCGAGCAGGCTCTGGATCGTGTCCTCGCCGGCGAAGATGCCGAAAGCGCCCACGGCCACGAGGAGCACGGCCGGGATGGCGAGGAAGCCGTAGTAGGCCAGGGCGGCGGCGACGTCGGTGACGTTGCGCTTCAGGCCGGTCCGCACCGCGGTGACCACCAGGTCGATGGCACGGCGCCAGGCCGCGGGGCGCGCCGCGGGCGTCGCCGCTCCGCCCAGCCCGGCGGCGACCTCCGGCGGCACGGGCGCGCTCAGGGCGCGCGGTGGGGGGGCGGGGGCGGCGCGGCGGCGGTCCCGGTCGGGGAGCGCCCAGAGCGCCGCCACCACCCCGATCCCGACCATCGTCCGTCGCCTCACGGCGCCTCCCGCGGGCAGGCTAGGTGCCCGCCCCGATCGTGAGTTGCAGCGTCTCCCCGGCCCCCTCGTTCACGACGGTCCAGCCGTCGACGAGCCGCTCGAGGACGGTGCCGACGCCGGGGAGCCGGCTGTCGTTGATGACCTGCTCGCCGCTGCCCTCGCGCAACGGGCCGACCGCGAGGCCGACCTCGGCGCCCTCGGCGTCGAGCCCCACCAGGAGGGTGCCGTCGGCCGTGTGGCGCGGCGCGGACGCCGCGACGGCCGACGCCACCAGCTGGGCGTCGGCGAGGCGGTCCACCGGGAGGTCCACCCGCGCGGCAAGCGCCGCGACGAGCCGCTCCAGCACCGGACGGCCCAGCGGCGTGCTGCGGACGCAGAGCCGCCCGGCCTCGCCGGTCACCCGACCTCCTGGCGCGACGTCCGGCTGAACGTCATGCGCACCTCGGTCACCCCGTCCTCGGTCGCGAACGACACCTCGTCGCCGATGGCCAGCATGAGCGGCACGCCCAGGCCGAGGCCCGCGGCCGGCGAGGGCACGCGCGGCGTGATCCCCTGGCCGTGGTCGCGCACGGCCACCACGAGCCGCTCGGGGTCCACCCAGGCGTGGACCTCGTACTCGCCGTCCTCGTCGTCGGGGTACGCGTGCAGCACGGAGTTCGTGCAGGCCTCGGTGACGGCGATCGAGATGTCCGTCCGGCTCTCCTCGCCCCAGCCGAGCGAGTCGAGGATGCCGCGCACCATCTGGCGGGCGAGGGCCACGCTCTCGGGCTCCGCGGGGAGGACAAGCTCGACGTCGGGCAGCTCGGTGGTCACCTGGTGGGCGGCTCCTCGCGCCTCGGGCGATGTGTACGCCTGCTGCTGGGACGGCACTCTATCTCCACGGTCGGCGATTCCGTCGCCCCCGAACGGCTGGGCGCCACACGCCCCGTTCCCCGCGGCCGTCGGCGGCAAACTCCCCATGTCACGTGCCGGGCACGCCGGGGTCGATGTCGCCCGCCGCGTCCCGCAGCGTCTCGAGGGCCCGGCGGATGAGCCGGGAGACGTGCATCTGCGACACGCCGATCCTCTCGGCGATCTGCGACTGGGTGAGGCCCTCCTCGAAGCGCAGGTGCAGGATGACCCGCTCGCGGGCGGGCAGGGCGGCGAGCCCGGCGTCCAGCGTGGCCCGGTCCTCGGCCCGGTCGAAGCCCTCGTCCTCCAGGCCGACCGCGATGCCGACGTCGTCCTCGCCCTCGCCGCCGGGCGAGGCGAGGGGTGCCGGCCGCTGGGCGCTGCCGGCCGCCAGGGCGTCCAGCACGTCGTCGACCTGCAGGCCGGTGGCCTCGGCGATCTCCCGCACCGACGGGCTGCGTCCGTTCTCGGCCGACAGCTCGGCGACGGCGTGGGAGATCTGGGCGCGCGCCTCCTGGATGCCCCGGGGCACGCGGACGGTCCAGGAGCGGTCGCGGAAGTGGCGGCGGATCTCGCCCAGGATCGTCGGCGTCGCGAAGCTCGCGAGCTTGTAGCCGCGCTCGGGCTCGAAGCGGTCGATCGCCTTGATGAGTCCGATCGTGCCGACCTGGACGAGGTCGTCGAGGGGCTCGCCGCGGTCCGCGTAGCGGCGGGCCAGGCCGCGCACCAGCGGGAGGTGCTCGACGATGAGGCGCTCGCGCTCGTCGGCGTCGATTGTGCGACCTGCGGGCATCGGACGGACCTTTCCGGCGCGGTTCCGTCGGGGCGCCGCGCACCGCCCATCATGCCCTCCCGCCGAGGGGGCAAACCTGACTGCGACGGCTTGCTAAGGTCGTTTCGTGCCCGACGAGACCATCTCGACCTTCCGCGCGGAGATCCGCGACGACGTGGACCACTCCGTCGTCATCGTCGCCACCGGGGAGCTCGACCTGACCGGCGCCCCGCGGCTCCTGCAGGCGCTCCCCGCCGAGGGGACGACCCCCGTGGTCCTCGACCTGAGGGGCATCCAGTTCATGGACTCCTCGGGTCTGCGCTCGCTGCTCGAGGCCCGCCAGGCCTGCGCCGACGCGGGGCGGTCGTTCGCGATCGCGAACCCGTCCGACGCCGTCAACCGGGTGCTCGAGCTGGTCGATCTGACCGGCGAGTTCGAGCGGGCGGAGCTGTAGCGCTCCGTCCCGGAAGTCCCGTGGTGTTTCGCGGCTGCATCGCATCGCGAGGCGGCGTCCTCGACCTCGGCGATAGGACACCGCTATCGCCGAGGATCTGCGTCCTTGCCTCGCGGGCGATTCGCTCGCGAAACCCATACGGCACTCCCGCGGCGGAGCTCTCCTAGGAGATCGTCCCGGTCGCCGTGAGCACCAGCACGAGGGTGCCCAGGATCACGCGGTAGACGACGAAGATCATGAGCGAGTGATTCGCGAGCCACTTGAGCAGGAACGCGATCGAGATGTAGCCGACGATGAAGGCGGCGATCGTCGCGATCGCGAGGGCGCCGAAGTCGACGTCCTCCTCGCCCGACACGAGCTCGGTGAGGCCGTAGAGGCCGCTCAGCACGATCGCGGGGATCGACAGCAGGAACGAGAACCGCGCCGCGGCCTCCCGCTGCATCCCCAGGAACAGGCCGGCCGTGATCGTCGCCCCCGACCGCGAGGTGCCGGGGATGAGGGCCAGGGCCTGGGCGAAGCCGACCCAGATGGCGTCCGTGCGGTTCACCTGGTCCAGCGTGCGCACCTTCTTGCCGAGCTGGTCGGCCGCCAGCAGGATCAGGCCGAGCACGATCAGGACGACGCCGATCAGGTAGAGGTTGCGCGCCCCCGTCTCGATCTGGTCGTTGAACGCCAGGCCGAAGACCCCGATCGGGATCGTCGCGAGGATGATGTACCAGCCCATCCGCGCGTCGAGCTCGCGGCGCAGGCCCGGGTCGCGCAGGCTGCGCAGCCACACGGTCGTGATCCTGACCAGGTCCTTCCAGAAGTAGATGACCACCGCGGCCATCGTCCCGAGCTGGATGACGGCGGTGAAAAGGGCCCCCGGATCCTCCCAGCCGGCGAAGGCGGGGACGATGCGCAGGTGGCCGGTGCTGGAGATGGGCAGGAACTCGGTGAGCCCCTGGACGATCCCCAGGACGACTGCTTCGAACCAGGACACGAGTGGGGACCATAGGGACCGCGGCCCCCCGCGTCCCTACCTATTCGACCCGTACCGCCCGGGTCAGGCGTAGTGCTCCGAGGTCGGTCCCCCGCTCGGACGCACGGAGCTCCAGGACGTAGGTGCCGCGCCGCAGGCCCCCGGCGCGGATGCGCAGCCCGAACCCGCCGTCGTCCGTCGCGGCGCGGGCGCGCCGCACGGGGGCGCCCACCCTGACGGGCGTGAAGGAGGCCGCGGGGCCGTGCGCCGCCGTCGCCGCCGTCGCGCGGACCGGCCGGAGGGTCGCCGTCAGGCGCGCGGGGCGCACGAGGCGGCCGGTGATCCTCACGGTCCCGCCGCGCCGCGAGGCGCGCGGGCTCACCCGCAGGCCGCGGACCGCGGTCGCGGCGCGGGGACGGAAGGAGCGGGTCACGTAGGCCTCGTTGCCCGCGGCGTCGCGGCCGGTGAGCACGACACGGCGGGGGCGGGCCTCGCCGAAGCGGCGGGTGACCGTGGCGCCGCGGGCGAGCTCGCCGGGGCCGAAGCTCCAGCGCAGGGAGGAGCCGGGTGCGCCGCTGCCGGCGTCGCTGACGCGGCCGCGGAAGACGGTCGCCGTGCCCCGGCGGCTCATGCGGATCACGACCTTCGGGCGGGTGCGGTCCACCGTGACGGCGTGGCGGGCCGGCGTCGGGTCGCCCGTGCCCACGGCGTCGATGGCCTGGGCCTCGACCACGTGGCGGCCCTCCGGGAGCTCCAGCGCCAGGGCCGTCTCTGCCGTCGGCGCGCTCCACTCGCCGCCGTCGACCCGGGTGCGCACGGCAACGCCGCCGCCGGAGAGGGCCACGGCGTAGGAGAGGCTGCGGGCGTTGGTCGCCGCCGGCGGCGTCCGCGTGAACCGCGTGTCGGGGGCGGGGCCGAGGGCCCCCTCCAGGGCGCGGACGGCGTCGACGCGCCCGTGGCCGGAGGCCGGGTCGGGGCCCGGTGCGCCGATGTCCACGGCGCTCGCGCGCAGGGCGTCCGCGATGGCGGCCGGGGTCATGCCGGGGCTCGCCTGGCGCATGAGCGCGGCGATTCCCGCGACGTGCGGCGCGGCCATGGAGGTGCCGGAGTAGGCGAGGTAGCCGGCGCCGACGCTCGACACGACGCCGACGCCCGGGGCCACGAGGTCGGGCTTGGCCAGGACCGTGCCGGCCGCCGGGCCGAGGCCGTCGGCGTCCTGCCAGGTGATGGGGCCGCGGGCCGAGAACGACGGGACCGCGTCGTCCGGGTCGATCGCGCCGACCGCGATCGCCTCCGGGTAGCCGGCGGGGCTGCCGATGGAGCCGGGGCCGGGGCCCGAGTTGCCCGCGGCGAACACGGGCACGATGCCCAGCTCCAGCCAGCGGCGCATCATCGGGCGGAACCAGGTGTCGTTGGCGTTCGCGGCCGACCACGAGTTGTTCACCACGTCCGGCTGGTCGGCCGTCGCCGGGTTCCCGTCCGGGTCGGTCATCCACTCGGCCGCCGCCAGCAGGGCGCTGCCGGGGCCGACGCCGTTGGAGCCCATGGCGCGTGCCACGACGAGCCGGGCCTCGGGGGCCACGCCGATCGGCGCGCCGCCCGCGGACCCCCCGGCGATCGTGCCCGCCGTGTGGGTGCCGTGGCCGTTGTCGTCGAACGGGGTGGGCGAGCCGCCGATGAAGTCGCGCCAGGCGGCGATGCGGCCGGCCAGCGCGGGGGCCGCGGGGTCGACGCCGGTGTCGATGGTGCCGACCGTGACGCCCGCGCCGCGCAGGCCGTGGCCCGCCCAGACCGCGTTAACGCGGGTCTTCGCGAGCCCCCAGTTGCCGCCGCCGGCGTCCGGGAAGGGGTTCTGGGACAGGAGCGTGGCGTCGGCGATGCGGACCGGCACGTCGAGGTCGACCGCGGCGACGGCCGGGTCGGCGGCGACGGCGCGGATCTCGTCCGGGGTGCCGGTGAAGGCGATCGCGTTGACGAGCCAGTAGGAGCGCACCGGCCCGTCGACCGCGTCGGCGACCCCGGGCTGGGTCGCGCCCGCGGTGCGGCGCAGGGCGCGCAGGAGCGCGGCGGGACGGTCCTCGTAGGCCGACCCGTCGACCTGGGCGCCGAGGGTGGCGACGACGGCGATCTCGTCCCCGGCCGCGGCGGTGCCGAGGCGGGTGTCCAGGGTGGGCGAGACGGCGGCGCCCGCGACCGGCGCGAGAACCGCGCCGAGGGTGCCGACCATGGCTGCGACGAGGGCCCGTGCACCACGGCATCCGTGCCGGCCCCTCGGGCGAATCCTGCCCGAGATCACTCGAATCCACTCCGTTGGATCGCTTCGTGCAGCCCGTGTATCGGCCTCGCCGGGGGCCGTCTTGATCCGCGCGGGCGCGCGGCGCGGGGGTGCTCGCGCGCCTCGCTACGATGGGCTGATGCCCGTCTTCCTGTGCCCCCGCTGCGCCTACCGCGAGAGCGGCAGCGAGCGGAACGTCCGCCACCAGCCGCGCGGGTGCTCGCGCTGCGGCTTCGGCTTCGCCTTCGAGCTGCTCGAGGACTACTACGCGAGCCCCAAGACCGCGCTCATCGTGTGCGACAAGGACCGCCGGATCCTGGTCGCCGGGCACTCGTCGTTCGCCGTGACCGGCTACGAGGAGGGCGACCTGCTCGGCCACGAGTTCTCCGAGCGCCTCGGGATGGGCGGCTACCCGGACGGCGACCCCGCGGACCGCAGCCTGGAGTGGGGCGTGCGGGTGCTCGGCGTGCCCTGCACCTACCGGTTCAACGGGTCTCCCGAGGACATCCGCGCCGTCGCCGACTTCTTCCCGGCGTACGACGACGACGGCGGGCTGCTCGTGGCCGTCACCCCGTCCTCGGCCGGCGGGGGGTCGTAGGCTCCACCGGACGGGGCGTCCGTAAGGGGGAGCGAATGGAGCGGCGGCGGCTGGGCGGGACCGACCTGGAGCTGTCGGAGATCGGCCTCGGCACCTGGGTCTTCGGCGGGCGCTGGGGCGGCGCGGACGATGCCGATTCCGTGGCGGCGTGCCACGCGGCGCTCGACGCGGGCATCAACTGGATCGACACGGCCGACATCTACGGCCAGGGCCGCGCGGAGCGGATCGTGGGGAAGGTGGTCCGCGAGCGCGGCGACGAGGTGATCGTCGCGACCAAGGGCGGCGTGGCGTGGGAGATCGGCGAGGGCGGCCTGCGCATCTGGCGCGAGGCCTCGCGCGACTACCTGCGGATGTCCCTGGAGCGCTCCCTGACGGCCCTCGGCATGGAGGCCGTCGACCTGTACCAGGTCCACTGGCCCGTGGGCGGCGTGCCCGCCGAGGAGACGATCGGGGCGCTGGTCGAGCTGCGCGCCGAGGGCAAGATCCGCGCGATCGGCGTCTCGAACTACCACCTCCCCGACCTGGAGGCCGCCCAGGCCGTGGCGCCGATCGACTCCTACCAGCCGGGGTACCACCTCATGCGGCGGGAGATCGAGGAGGGGGAGCTTCCCTGGTGCGCGGCCAACGGCGTCGGCGTGATCGCCTACGGGCCGCTCGCGCACGGCCTCCTGACCGGGAAGATGGACCCCTCGACCACCTTCCCCGCCGACGACTGGCGGGCGGGGAGCGAGTTCTTCGCCGACGACGCCTTCGGGGAGCGCGTGGCGGTCGCCGAGGAGCTGGCGGAGCTGGCCTCGGAGGCCGGGCGCCCGGGCGGCGTCGCGGAGCTCGCCGTGGCGTGGGTGCTGCGCCGTCCCGAGGTGACCGCGGCGATCGTCGGCGCGCGGTCCCGGGAGCAGGCGGTGGCGAACGCCGCCCTGGCCGGCGCGCCCCTCAGCGCGGACGAGGCGTCGGCGATCGCGGCGATCCTGGCGGAGCACCCGGAGGCGTCGCGGCCGTACGGCCACGGCGAGCCGCCGGACCCCGCGGGCACCCCGGGCGGGTAAGGTGCGCCATGGCGATCGCCGGACCACGACGGCGCAGGTCGGACGCCCGGGAGGTCACGGCCCCCGCGTTCGGGCCCACGCCGGGCGGGGTCGGCCCCGCGGATCCGGCGGGCGTGGCCCGCTCGATCGGCCTGGCCCTGGAGACGGCACGTCGCAGCCGCCGGCCCCTGACGCTCGTGGCGATGGAGGTCCCCGAGGGCACCGACGCCGAGGGGCTGCTGCGCTTCGCGGGCATCGTCCGCAGCACGGTGCGGGACACGGACGGCCTCTGGCGGGAGGGCGAGGGCAGCCTGGTGCTCCTGCTCGCCGACGTGGACGGCCCGAACTGCGAGCCCGCGCTCGCCCGCCTGCGCCTGCGCCTGCGACGGGAGGGCTTCGGGTCGGCGTTGATGGGCCGGGCGTCCCCGGCCCCCGGGCTCCCGGCGTCCATGCTGCTGGAGCTGGCACGCGGCGACCAGCGGGTCGTGGCGCGCCCCCAGCGACCCGCCTGACACCGCGATGAGGGTCGCCGTCGTCGGCGCGAGCGGCCTGATCGGCGGGGCCGTCGCCCGCGCCCTGACCGCCCGCGGCGACGGCGTGGTGGCCGTCTCGCGCGGCGGGGCCACCGGCCTCCCCGGCGTGGAGGAGGTGCGCTGGGACCCCGCCGAGGGCCCGCCGCCCCCGGACGCCGTCCGGGTGGACGCCGTCGTGAACCTCGCCGGCGCGCCGATCGCCGGGAAGCGCTGGACCGCCCGCCGCAAGCGCCTCATCCGCGAGAGCCGCGTGCTCACGACGCGCCTCCTCGCCGATGCCCTTGCGGCCGAGGGGACGGCCCGTGTGCTCGTGAACGGCAGCGCGGTGGGCTACTACGGGCCGACCGGGGACCGCGAGGTGGACGAGGCCGCCGCGCCGGGTCAGGACTTCCTGGCCGACACCGCCGTCGCCTGGGAGCGGGAGGCCCTCCGGGCCGCCGCCCACGGGGTGCGCGTGGTCCTGGTGCGCACGGGCATCGTCCTGTCGGCCGACGGCGGCGCGCTGCCGCCCATGGCGCTGCCGGTGCGCTTCTACGCGGGCGGGCCCGTCGGCGGGGGGCGCCAGTGGGTGCCGTGGATCCACATCGACGACGAGGTTGGGATCATCCTCCACGCGCTCGGCGACGACGGCCTGTCCGGCCCGGTCAACGCCACCGCGCCGGAGCCGGTGCGCCAGCGCGAGCTGGTGACGGCCCTCGCGGAGACGCTGCGGCGCCCGGCCGTCGTCCCGGCCCCGGCCGTCGCCGTGCGGCTGGCGCTGGGGGAGATGTCGACCCTGATCCTGGACGGCCAGCGCGCCCTGCCGGCGGTGGCGCTCGCCCGCGGCTACGCCTTCGCCCACGACGAGGTGGACGAGGCGCTGTTCGACATCTACCGCTGAGGAGCCCTCACCGGAGGAGGGTCTGCCAGTCGGGGGGCACGGCGCCCTCCGGTCCCGGTGACGGCTGGCTCGCCGGCCGCGCCGTGGGGGGCGTCAACGCGGGGCCGCGGTAGAACTCGTCCTCCTCGAAGGACCAGAACCAGTTCTCGCCGGGCTCGAAGCTCTGGACGATCGGGTGCCCGCTCTCGGCCGCGTGGATGCGCGCGTGGCCCATGGGGGAGGAGTCGCAGCAGCCGATGTGGCCGCACTGGGCGCAGCGCCGCAGGTGGAACCACCAGCCGGGCCCGTCGCCGCCGAGGCACTCGCTGCAGCCGGTCCCCGCGGGGGGCACCGTGGGGTCGATGCCGGGGACGCCGCTCACGCCGACTCCTCCTCCGGGAACAGGGTGCCGACCTCCACCTGCACCTTGAGCCACGCCTCGCGCACGAAGGTGGTGCCCACGGTGTAGCGGGCGCCGGGCAGCACCCGGGCGAGCTTCAGGTCGTCCTCCGACGGGCGCTCCTCCAGCCGCTCCACAAGGGCCTTGTACTCCTCCACCATCTGGCCCATCTCGTGGTGCGCCCCCTGGATCTGGTCGAGCAGCGCGTAGAGCGGGCCGAAGGGGTCGCCGGAGGAATGGGTGCCCATGGGTGGCCTCGCTGTCGGGGACGCGGCGCGGCGATGCTACCGTAGCCGCCTCACGGGGGATTAGCTCAGCTGGGAGAGCGCCTGCTTTGCAAGCAGGAGGTCGTCGGTTCGATCCCGTCATCCTCCACTCCCGCCTCCGGACGAGGAGCGAGCGGTGCCCCCGTCAGCGCAGCACCCCGCCCGCCGGGCCGCCGTGGCCGCCGTGCTGGCCCTCGCCGCGGGCGCCGCGGGGAGTGGCGTCGCCCAGGCGGCGACGGTGGGGAACGGCACCCCCGCGAGCTGCACCTCGGCCGCCGTGGTGCGGGCGGTCGCCCAGGGCGGGCTCGTGACCTTCGCCTGCGGCCCGGCGCCCGTGACGATCCGGATGCGCCAGACCGCGAAGGTGCGCAACACGAGCCCCCGTGTCGTCATCGACGGCGGCGGCCTCGTCACCCTGAGCGGCGGTGGCGCGCGGCGGATCCTCTACCAGAACACCTGCGACCGGCGGCAGGTGTGGACGACCGACCACTGCCAGGACCAGGCGACGCCGCACCTGACCATCCGGCGCATGGCCTTCCGCGGCGGGAACGCGACCGGCGAGACCCTGGAGGGCGGTGGCGGCGGGGCGGTGTTCGTCCGCGGGGGCCGCCTCACCATCGTGGACTCGCGGTTCACGGGGAACCGCTGCGACCGGACCGGCCCGGACGTCGGCGGCGGCGCCGTCCGCGCGCTGAGCCAGTTCCGCGGCCGCCCCGTGCGCGTCGTGCGCAGCGTCTTCACCGGCAACCGCTGCGCCAACGGCGGCGCCCTCAGCTCGATCGGCGTCTCCTGGACCGTCACCGGGAGCACCTTCACGGGCAACCGGGCGACGGGGCGCGGGGCGAACCCCGCCCGGGCCGGGTCGCCCGGCGGCGGCAACGGCGGCGCGATCTACATGGACGGCAACGCCATGCGCCTCGACCTGCGCGGCTCGACGATCGAGGGCAACACCGCCCCGGAGGGCGGCGGCGCGATCTTCTTCGTGAGCAACGACCGCAGCGGCACGGCGCGGATCGCCGGCTCCACCCTGCGCGGCAACCCGAGCCTCGGCTTCGAGACGCGCGGGCTCCCGGGGATCTTCTTCCTCGGCGCGAGGCCGCCCACGATCACGGGGTCGCGGCTCATCCCGTAGCGGTCCGGGCGGGCGGGCCGACCGTCCGGGTCCTCCCGATCGGTCGGCGCCCTTTCCGGGCAGTTCCGCCGAGGCGGGCGCCGGCGCGTTGACCCCCCGCGACGGGCGCCCGGAGCCTGGGGACGACCGGCCGTGCCGCCGGCGCGGCCACGCCCACCAGATCAGGGGAGGTTTCCCATGTCCCGGAGACGGGTGGCGATCGGGAGCGCGGGGGTCGCGCTCGTGGTCGTCCTGCTGGCCCTCGTGAGCGCCCTCGGCATCGGCGCGCCGGGCGGCGACCGCGGCGGAGGGGAGGCGTCGTGGACGCTGCCGAACGGCGACCTGCGCAACCACCGGGTCGCGGACTCGGAGATCGACTCGCGCAGCGTCGGGCGCCTCGAGGTGGCCTGGACGCGCGACGTGGACGCCGAGACCCGCTACGGCTCGTTCGCGTCCTTCCCCCTCATCCACAAGGGGGTCGTGTACCTGCAGGACCTGGCGTCCAACGTGACGGCGGTGGACCGGGAGACCGGCGCGACCCTCTGGGAGCGCCGCTTCGACGAGCCCGTCATCGGGCCGAACGGCCTCACCCTGCGCGGGGGCGTCCTCTACGGCGTGACCCGTACGTCGGTGTTCGCGCTCGACGCGGACGACGGCGCCGAGCGGTGGAAGGTCCAGCCCGTCACCGGGGCGCCCCTCACCGGCGCGCCGCAGGTGCACGGCGGGCGCGTCTACGCCGGCACCATCACGCGCGCGGGCGGCGGCCTGGTGTTCGCCCTCGACGAGCGCACCGGGGCGACGCGCTGGACCTTCAACACCCTCAAGGACCCGTCGGTCATCCCCGCGAACAACGCGGCGGGCGGCATCTGGAACACGCCGCTGATCGACCCGGCGGGGCAGGTCTACTTCGGCACGGGCAACGCCTACACCACGCCGCGGCAGCTGCTCGAGAACCCGGACCCGCTGCTCTACACGAACAGCCTGCTGAAGCTGTCGCCCCGCACGGGCGAGCTGCGCTGGCACTTCCAGGCGGTCCCGAACGACTTCTACGACTGGGATCTGCAGCTCTCGCCGATGTGGGTGAAGGCCGGGCGCTCGATGATCATCACCGGCGGGAAGATGGGCTACGTCTACGCCATCGACCCGGGCAGCGGACGGCTCATCTGGAAGATCCCGGTGGGCGACCACAACGGCCGCGACCAGGACTCCCGGAAGGCGCTGGAGGACCCGGGCAGCGTCACGATCACGCCGCCCATCGAGGTGCAGCCGGGCGTCTACGGCGGGGTCGAGACGAACATGGCCTACGAGGACGGCGTGGTGTACGCCGCCATCGCCAACCTGTCGACGACCCTCAGCGACCTCGACGTGAACTACGGCGGGGCCACCGGGACCTTCGACTTCGAGGGCAACACCGGCGAGATGGTCGCGATCGAGGCGCGCACCGGGCGCGTCCTCTGGACAACGAACCTCCCGGCCATGGCCCTCGGCGCCGCGACGGTGTCCGGCGACCTCGTATTCACGACCACCTTCGACGGCATGCTCGTCGCGCTGTCGAAGGAGGACGGCTCGATCGTCTGGCAGGACCAGCTGCCGGCGGCCACCAACGCGCCGCTGACGATCGCCGGCGACACCCTGATCACGGCCGCGAGCTACCCGCAGGAGCCGGGGACCGCGCCGAAGATCGTGGCGTACCGCCTTAAGGAGGAGCCGGCGCCGTAGGCCCGTGCGCCCGCCGCCGCCCCGTCCCCCCGACGGGGCGGCGGCCCGGGTCTCGACCCGGATCACGTCGTCCGCCAGGATCGGCGCGTGCGCCCGCACGACGAGCAGGTCGACACCCTGGCGCTGGCCGCGATGGTCCGCTCCCTGGTCCTGTCCGCCGCGGACACCGGCGCCCGGCGCGTCACCGCGAGCTCGCTCCTGGCCCTCGCGGACGAGGTGATGTCCGACGGGAGCTGGGGCGATGCCCTCGTGGTGTACCGGGAGGTGGTCCTCCTCCTCGAGGGTGAGACGGAGTTCGCCCTGAGGGAGTTCTCCGGCCGGGCGTCCCTGCGCATTGCCCTCATTCTCATGCACTCCGACCCCCGCATGGCCATCCGGGTCTGCGAGGGGGTCATCGCGGATTTCGACGGCGACCGGCGGCTCCGTTACCTCGCCCGGCGGGCGCGGGGACGGATGAAGGAGATTCGGGAGGACTACCTCTAGGCCGTCCCGCGGGTGAGGCGGGCCCCCATCTCCCGCAGGCGCTCGCGCAGGGCGGGGGAGCCCTCGACCACGAAGTCCAGGTCGATCATGAGGATGCGGGCGGCGAGCCAGCCGAGGTCGTCGTCGCTCGTGCGGAACTCGCACGTCTCCGCGTCGATGGGCGTCGTGGCGCCCCACCGCCCGGGCGCGCGGCGCATGACCTCGTCCGCCGGGGCGAGGACGGTGAGCACCGCCTCGTGGCGGCCGGGCATCGCGCGCACGCTCGCCGCCACGAAGGCGGCGGGGTCGCCGCCCGGGACATGGCGGGGCGCGAAGCGCACCCCGGCGGCGGCGGGGGAGGAGATGCGGTCGATGCGGAAGGTGCGCCAGTCCTCCCGCGCCAGGTCCCAGCCCAGCAGGTACCAGCGCCGGCCGAGGGCGACGAGCGCGTGCGGCTCCGCCTCGCGGCGCGTGCGCGTGCCGTCGCGGCGCCGGTACCAGAAGCGCACCCGCTCGGCGTCGCGGTGGGCCGTGGCGAGCAGGGTCAGGTGGTGGGGGTCGATGACCGGGCCCGCCGGCGGGCGGGTGGCGAGGGCGGCGTCCACGGCCCGCACCCTCCGGCGCAGGTGGGACGGCAGCACCTGCTCCAGCTTCACCAGCGCGCGCAGGGAGGTCTCTTCCATGCCCGCCACGGCGGCGCCGGCCGCGGTGCGCAGGCCGACGGCGATCGCGACGGCCTCGTCCTCGTCGAGCAGGAGGGGCGGCATGGCCGTGCCGGCCGCGAGGCGGTACCGGCCCGCCGGCCCGGAGACCGACTCCACCGGGTATCCCAGGCCGCGCAGGCGCGCCATGTCGCGGCGCACGGTGCGCTCCGTCACGCCGAGGCGCCGGGCCAGCGCGATGCCGGTCCAGTCCCGGCGCGCCTGCAGCAGGGCGAGCAGCTCGAGCAGGCGGCTGGCGGTGTCGCTCATCCCTTACATCCTCGCGCATATCGCGGACCGGAACTGTCCTGAATGGCTCATAGCCTGGCCCGGCACAGGGAGCGGACAGGGAGTGGAGGACATGATCGATCGCGACGGATACCCGGCCGGAGTGCCCTGCTGGGTCGACATCTCGCACGACGACGCGCCGGCCGCGGCCGCCTTCTACGGGGATCTCCTGGGCTGGGAGACGGAGGACGCGATGCCGCCCGAGGCCCCGGGCCACTACATCCAGGGCTCCATCGGGGGCCGCCTGGTGGCCGGGGTCGGCTCGCGCCCGGACGAGGTGCCGTCGGGCACCGGCTGGGTGACCTACATGTGGGTGGACGACGCCGACGCCGCGCAGGCCCGCGCGGTGGAGCTCGGGGGCTCGGTGCTCATGCCGGCGGCCGACGTCGGCGACGCCGGGCGCACCGCGCTGCTGGCCGATCCCGAGGGCGCCGTGTTCGCCGTCTGGCAGGCGGGCCGCCACCGGGGGGCGCAGGCGGTCAACGAGGCGGGCTCCTGGAACTTCAGCGGCGTGCACTCCCGCGACCCGGAGGCGGCGATCGCGTTCTACGGCGGGCTGTTCGGCTGGGAGGCGTCGCCGGCCGACCCGGAGACCGGCGGCACGATGCTCGTCCGCCGCCCGGGCTACGGCGAGCACCTGGAGACCCTGGAGCCGGGCATCGTCGCGCGGATGGACGAGATGGGCGCGCCGGAGGGCTTCGCGGACGCGGTCGCGTGGATCTCCCCGCTCGAGAACGGCGACGAGCCCCACTGGGACGTGACCTTCGCGGTCGACGACGCCGACGCGGCGGCCGCCCGGGCGCAGGAGCTCGGGGGGACGGTCCTCATGCCGCCGACCGACATGCCGTGGGTGCGCATGACCGTCGTGCGGGACCCCCAGGGCGGGGTGGCGACGCTCTCGAAGTTCGTCCCGCCGGACACGGAGGGCTGACCCGGCCGCCCGCGATTGACATATTCCGATATCGGAATATATGGTGCGGGCATGGCACGGCGGGCGACGACGGAGGACGTGTTCAACGCGCTGGCGGAGCCCCGCCGGCGGCGCATCGTGGATGCGCTGGCCGGCGGGGAGCGGGCCGTGAACGACCTCGTGGCGGAGCTCGGGATGGCCCAGCCCCAGGTCTCGAAGCACCTCAAGGTGCTCCGTGAGGTGGGGGTGGTGGAGGTGCGCGACGAGGGGCGGCGGCGCCTGTACCGGCTCAACGGGCCGGCGCTGAAGCCCATCCACGACTGGGTGGCCCGGTACACGGAGCTCTGGGAGGACCGGTTCGCCGCGCTGGACGTCGTGCTGGACGAGCTCACGACACAGGAGGACAGGGGAGATGACGATGGCACTGAGCGGTAGCGCGACGGTGACGCTCCCGGGCGACACCCAGATCCTGATCACGCGGCGCTTCGCCGCCGCGCCCGAGCTGGTGTGGAAGGCGTGGACGACGCCCGAGCTGGTGCGGCGCTGGTGGCACGCCAAGCGCGGCGAAGTGACGGTGGCCGAGGTCGACCTGCGCGTCGGCGGCGCCTGGCGTTGGGTGATGGTCACCCCGGACGGCTTCGAGGTGGGCTTCCACGGCGAGTACCACGAGATCGACGAGTTCTCGCGGCTCGTCTCGACGGAGGTCTACGAGGGGATGCCGGACGCCGCGTCCCTCAACACCATGACCCTCACCCCCGACGGTGACGGCACCCTCCTCGAGATCCTCGTCCAGCACGAGACGCGGGAGCACCGGGACGGGCACATCGCCTCGGGCATGGAGGCCGGCATGCAGGACGCGATGGACCTGCTGGACGACGTCGCGGTGGGCCTCCGCTGACCGGGCGGGGCGTGCGGCCGGGACGCCGGGTCATCCCCGGCGCCCCGGCCCCCCGCGTCAGGAGCGCAGGACGAGCGTGGCGGCGCTGCGCCGCGGGGGCCCGCCGGCCGCCGGGCGGAACACGGCGGTGACGCGCAGGCGCACGGACGCCCGGCCCCGCAGGGAGCGGGCCGCGGCCTTCGGGAAGCGCAGCCGGGCGGTCGCCGCGCCGGACGTCCCGACCCGCGCTGACGCCCCGGCGAGCCGGGCCCGTCCGCCGGCCCGGGTGGCCGCCACGGTGAGGCGGCCGGGCGCGCCGGTCACGACCCGCAGGCGCAGGCCGCCGGCGAGGGCGCGGCGCAGGGTGGGACGCCCCACGGCCCGCAGGCCGAGCCGCCCGGACGCGCCGGCCGCGGCGGGCGCGCCCCCGCCGCCGGCGCGCGGCACGTCGGCGGGTCCCCAGTCGGGGGAGATCGCGTCGGGCACCACCAGGCGGCCGCCCGCGGACGGCGGGGCGCACCCGGCGGCCAGGTCGGGGATGTCCCCGATCATGATGCCCTTACCGAGGTCGGCCCAGACGACGTGCCGGCCGTCCGGGGAGAGCGAGGGGTCGGAGAACTGCGGGCCGTCGCTCCGGAACGCGAAGCAGGCCTCCGGCAGCGCGGGCACGTCGCCGCCGAGGCGGTAGACGCGGATCTGGTCGTTGTCGAACGTGGTGTAGTTCGGCGTGGTGCCGACGAAGGCCATGACGCCGGCGCGGAGGTTCATCTCGCCGTCGCCCATGTACCAGGAGGCCGTGTCGTCGAACCAGGGCGTGTAGGCGTTGAGGCCGTCCCCGACCCGGTCGGTGATGACGTCGAGGTTGCCGAAGCGGACGGCCTTGTCGGAGAGCAGCACGCGCTCGCCGTCTATCCACGACGGGTCCACCCAGCCGGACTGCCGCCCGAGCCCCGGCGTGTCCCAGGGGGTGTCGCGGTCGGCGTGGGAGTACCCGACGCCGGCCTCGATGCGCCGGCCGATGCAGAGCGGCGGCAGGCAGGTGGGGTCGGTCCCGTCGAAGCCGGTCCAGTAGTACGTGTACGCGACCTTGGTGCCGTCCGGGGAGATGACCGGGTCGTAGGGGCCGGTGAAGTGGCTTCCCGCCGTGCCGTCGCCGTCGCTGACCGGCGTGCCGAAGTCGGCGAGGAGCGCGCCCGCCGGGCTGAGCCGGTGGAGGCGCTGGCCGTTCAGGCCGATCAGCGTGCCGTCGTCGGCCTGGGAGACGTGGCTGTAGCCGCCGCGGGCCGTCACCTGGACGGTGCGGCTGGTGTCGGGGGTGGTCAGCCAGATGTCGCCGGCCTTCACGTAGGCGATCGAGTCGGCGCTGGCGGGCGCGGCGGCGGCGAGCGCGAGCGCGGCGGCGCCGAGCGCGGTGGCGGCGAGGCGGCCTGCTGAGGCCATCGGGGGGCTCCCTTCGGGCGGGTCGGATCGTGTCCCGGTCACCCTGCGCGCGCCGCCGCGCCGTCACATCGGGGAGCCCCCCGGTCCCCACCCCCAGGTTTGCGGCCCCCCGGGAACCCCGGGGGCCCCTCGGGTCAGCCCGAGAGGTCGGTCGCGTACACCCGGTGCGGCCGGACGGTCACGACGACGCGTCCCTCGCCGGGGCGGTCATGCTCGGTGAAGTCCATGCCGTACTTCGCGCCGGCCCGGGCGACGAAACCGTCCACGTCCGGAACGATCTCGGCGTCGCCGCTCAGCTCGAGGGAGCGCATCGGGTTGCCGGGGTCCGTGATCAGCACGTTGACGGCCGGGTTCCGCCGCAGGTTCCCCGTCTTCGCGCGGGAGGTGTTGAGGGAGAGCCGGACGATCCCGTCCTCGGCGAGGAAGCAGACCTGGGAGAGCTGCGGCCGGCCGTGGCGGTCGACCGTGCCGAGCGTGGCGAACGGCGCGTCGAGCAGGTCCGCGTGCGACGCGGGGATGGTGGTCACGGGTCCTCCCGAAGTCGTTGAGGACTCAATGGTACAAAGGCCGGGAGGCCGACGCCCCAGCCACCCGCAACGGAGACGGGGCCCCCGACCCTAGGACGATGCGGCGCACGGCTCACCACCCCGTCTGTGCCGACTCCGCCCCGTCTCCGCGCCGCGCGGTGACACGCCGAATGGACCTCGCGCCGTGGGGTGACCGGCGCCCGGGCGCCGGCGTCGGCTGATCGCCGGGGGTGCGATCAAGTGATCGCACGGGGACGGAGGGAGCCTCCCGCGCTCATGGGTTGCGATCCTGGCCCGGCCCGCCCCTCAGAGGTGGTAGCGGGAGACCATCTCGACCTCGGGGATGGGGGACCACGCGCAGATGGTGGTCGGCTCCCGGGGGCCGGAGCGGCGGACGGCGGGGATGTCGCCGGTGAGCTCCCAGGACAGGCCGTCCGGCCACCCGAGCTCGGCGTCGGCGCGGAAGAGCCACGGGAGCTCCCGCGGCCGCCGGGGGTCGAGCCCCAGGGAGTGGCACGCGAGGGACCACGTCCGCAGCAGGCCGTCCTCGCGCATCCCCCGCGGGGCCCGGGTGATCGGGCCGGGGCGCAGGACCTCGCCGAAGGCGTCCCGGCAGAAGGCCGGGTACCCCTCCGTCGCGGCGAAGGCGCGCCAGGCG
Source organism: Thermoleophilia bacterium (assembly GCA_050249835.1). Taxonomy (GTDB): domain Bacteria; phylum Actinomycetota; class Thermoleophilia; order Miltoncostaeales; family Miltoncostaeaceae; genus Miltoncostaea. Next base: position 8,313 of record JBFWPT010000017.1, on the reverse strand, counting down.
GCGGCGACGGCCTCGGAGGGGAGGGTCACGAAGGCCGCGAGGGCGGCGTGGTCGCAGACGACCAGCCAGTCGCGCAGGCCGTCGAGCAGGCCGGACCCGCGCAGCTCGCGGTGGCCCGCGGCGGCGAGGTCGTCCGCGTAGGGGTGGTCCAGGATCGCGCGCAACCGGCCGCGGCCGCCGCGTCCCCTGCTCGGCCTCGGGATCACCGCACGAGCCTCGCACGGCCGGGGGACGCGGGCCGGGCGGCGGTCGTCCGCGGGATATGGCACCGTGTCGGGTCCATCGGGACGGAGGTGCGGCGCGTGGCGCGCGGGGCGGATGGCGGGAGCGGGGCCGGGCTGGCGGAGCCCGCGGAGCAGCTCGAACGGCACCGCATCGAGCTGACGGCGTACTGCTACCGCATGCTCGGCTCGTCCTTCGAGGCCGAGGACGCCGTGCAGGAGACGCTCACCCGCGCCTGGCGGGCCCTCGACCGCTTCGAGCGGCGCTCGGCGCTGCGCACCTGGCTCTACCGCATCGCCAGCAACGTCTGCCTCGACATGCTCGGCGCCAGCCAGCGGCGGGCGCGGCCCATGGACCTCACCTCGCCCGGGGGCCTCGACACCGCGCTGGTGCCCCTGCCGGAGACCGCCTGGATCGAGCCGATCCCGGACGCCCGGGTGCTCCCCGCCGACGGCGACCCGGGGGCGCTCGCCGAGGCCCGCGAGACGCTCCGCCTCGCCTTCATCGCCGTCCTCCAGCACCTGCCGCCGCGCCAGCGGGCCGTGCTGATCCTGCGCGAGGTGCTGCACTGGAGCGCGGCCGAGACGGCCGACCTCCTCGACACGAGCGTCGCCTCGGTCAACAGCGCCCTCCAGCGGGCGCGGGCGACCCTCGCGGACCGCGACCTCGACCAGTCCGCCCCGTCGCGTCCCGACGACGCGGCCCGGCGGGAGCTGCTCGACCGCTACGTCGACGCCTTCCAGCGGTACGACATGGACGCCCTCCGCGACCTCATCCACGAGGACGCCACCCAGTCCATGCCGCCCTACGACCTCTGGCTGCGGGGCCGGGACACCGTCTTCGCCTGGTGGGTCGGCCCCGGCGCCGCCTGCCGCGACTCGCGCCTGGTGCCCGCCCCGGCCAACGGGATGCCGGCCTGGGGGCAGTACAAGCCCCAGCCCGACGGCACATACCTCCCGTGGGCCCTCCAGGTGGCTCAGGTCGACGGCCCGCGAATCGGCGACCTCACGTTCTTCCTCGACACCGAGCGCCTCTTCCCCCTCTTCGGATTGCCGCCCTCGCTGCCCGCCTGACCTCCCCCCGGGGACGGATGAGGACGCTCTCATCCCGGTCTCACGGGCCGCTCACGACGGCCCGCGAGAGTGCCCCTCGACACCACGAAGGGGAGGGGATCGGGATGAGGACGAGGACGACGGCGGGGCTCGCGGCGCTCGTGATGGGGGCGACCCTGGCGGTGGCCGGCCCGGCGATGGCCGACGAGCGCATCTGCCGCGGGTCGATCGGCGCGCAGACGGTCGACAACCTGCACGTCCCGGACGGCGCCGTCTGCCGTCTCACGGGCACGCGCGTCGAGGGGAACATCACCGTGGGCACCCGCGCCCGCCTGGTGGCCGCCAACGTCCGCGTCGACGGCAACGTCCAGGCGGAGGGCCACAAGGCGGTGGCGCTGGTCCGGTCGCGGGTCGGTGGCAGCGTGCAGCTCGAGCAGGGCGGCTCGGCGACCGTCGCCCGCAACGCGGTGAAGGGCGACGTGCAGCTCTTCTCCAACCGCGGCACGCAGCGCGTCACCCGGAACCGCATCGACGCCAACCTGCAGTGCAAGCAGAACCGCCTGCGGCCCGTGGGCGGCCGGAACGTCGTGCAGGGCAACAAGGAGGACCAGTGCGCCCGTCTCTGACGGGCGGGAGGGCGCCCGGGCGGCGTTGACGCCGCCCGGGCGGCGTGTGACCGTGGTGGGCCGTGCCCCTGTTCTGGCGTGTCTACCTCGCCTCCGCCGCCGTCCTCGTGCTGGCGGCCGTCGCCCTCATCGCGCTGCCGGTCACGGTCAGCGAGCGGACCGTCCCGGCGGAGATCGCGATCATCGCCGCCGGGCTCGTGCTCCTGCTCGGCGTCTCGCTCGTGCTCGTCCGCCGCAGCCTGGCCCCGCTCCACGACCTCGTCGCCGTGGCGCGCGGCTGGGACCCGCTGCGGCCCGGCCCGCGCATCGCGGCGCCCCCCGGCGGGGAGGTCGGCGAGGTCGCGGACGCCTTCAACGCCATGCTCGACCGGCTGGAGCGCGAGCGGGCGGAGAGCGCGCGGCGCACCCTGAGCGCGCAGGAGGACGAGCGCCTGCGCATCGCCCGTGAGCTGCACGACGAGGTGGGCCAGGCGCTCACGGCCGTGCTGCTGCAGCTGAAGCACGCCGCCGAGATCGCGCCGCCGGAGATCGGCGACCGCCTCCACGACGCCCAGGACGCCGCGCGCGCCGGGCTCGACGAGCTCGGCCGCGTGGTGCGCCGCCTGCGCCCCGAGGCGCTCGACGACCTGGGCCTGCCGAGCGCCCTGACCGCCCTCGGGTCGACCGTCGCCCGGCAGGCCGGCATCGAGGTCCACCGCGCCATCGCCCCGGACCTGCCCCCGCTCGGCCCGGAGCGCGAGCTCGTCATCTACCGGGTCGCCCAGGAGGCGCTCACCAACACCGCCCGCCACGCCGGCGCGGGCGAGGCATGGCTGTCGCTGCGCACCGACGGCCCCGGCGCGGTGCTGCTGGAGGTGGAGGACGACGGACGCGGCCTCGCCGGGGCGGGGGAGGGCGCCGGCGGCGTCGCCGGGATGCGCGAGCGGGCCCTGCTCGTCCACGGGGACCTGGTGCTCGACGACGGGCCGCGCGGTGGCGCCCGCGTGCGCCTGCGGGTGCCGTCCGCGTGAGCGACGCGACGCGCGTCCTGCTGGCCGACGACCACGCGATGGTGCGCCGCGGGCTCCGCCTGGTGATCGAGGAGGAGCCGGGCTTCGTCGTCGTGGCCGAGGCCGGCGACGGCATCGAGGCGCTCGAGCGCGGGACGGCCGCCGACATCGACCTCGCCGTCCTCGACGTCGCGATGCCGCGCATGACGGGCCTCCAGACGGCCCGCGAGCTGTCACGGCGCCGGCCCGACCTGCGCATCGTGATGCTCTCCATGCACGACAACGAGCAGTACTTCTTCGAGGCCCTCAAGGCCGGCGCGTCCGGCTACGTGCTCAAGTCGATGGCCGACGAGGACCTCGTCGCCGCGTGCCGCGCGGCCGTGCGGGGCGAGCCCTTCATCCACCCGGCCGCGGCCTCCGCGCTCATCCGCGACCACCTCGCGCGGGCGGCGGAGGGCGGCGAGCTGTCGCAGGACCCCCTCACCCCGCGCGAGGTCGACGTGCTCAAGCTCATCGCCGAGGCCCACACCTCGCGGGAGATCGCCGACGCGCTGGTCATCAGCGTCAAGACGGTGGAGAGCCACCGGGCCAACATCCTCGCCAAGCTGGGGATGCGGGACCGGGTGGAGCTCACCCGCTACGCCATCCGCCGGGGCCTCGTCGAGCCATAGTGTGGCGAAGATGGGGTCTGGACCCCATGTACGACGTCCATCGATCTGTCACCGTGGGGAGCAGTGCGAAGCCCTGGGACGACCACGACGACGGCTCACATCCCGGGCCGCCCGTGCGCCCGTCCCCCGCGTGAGCCCGGCCGGTCGCGCATCTCCCCGGCGAACGGGTTCGGCACCGCCCACAGGGCGAGCAGCGCGCCCAGGAGCTGGAAGGCCGCGGGGCCGACCCACGCGGCCCCGATCGCCAGCACGCCGGCGAACGAGGCGATGAACAGCAGGGCGGCCGCGACCGCCGGGCGGCGCAGCACCGCCACCGCGCCCGCGAGCGCCGTCCCGGCGAGGACCAGCGCGACGATGCCGATCACCTCGCCCCCGCGCCCGTCGACCGGCAGCAGCGGGCCGCGGCCGATGACCTCCAGCGCGCCGAGCGCGGCGGGCACCCCCCACGCCGCCCCCAGCACCGCCGCGACCAGCGCCGCGGGCCGCACCCACGGGGGCGCGCTCGTCATGGTGCGTGCGTCGTCCACCCCGCCGATGATCCGCCGCCCCGGGACGGGTTCCCATGGGGCCGCGGCCCCATCCCGCCGGGGTCCCGCACCCCATCCCCCCCGGACGGCCCGCTGAGCCCGCCGGTCGCGCGCCCCTGGTCGAAGTCGGACCGGCCCGTCCCGCGCCGGGTGGTGCGCCCCCTGCGCGAGTTCCTGCGCTGGGAGGCGTCCGGCGGCGTCGTGCTGCTGCTCGCCACCGCCGCCGCCCTCATCTGGGCGAACACCGACCTCGTCTCCTACGAGGAGTTCTGGGGCGAGCACCTGCGCATCGAGATCGGCGGGTGGACCTTCGACCAGGACCTGCGCCACCTGGTCAACGACGGGCTGATGACGCTGTTCTTCCTCGTCATCGGCCTGGAGGTCAAGCGCGAGCTGGCCATCGGCGAGCTGCGCACGCGCCGCGCGGCGCTCCTGCCCGTCTTCGCCGCCGGCGGCGGCCTGCTGCTCCCCGCGCTCGCCTACCTGGCCGTGACCGCCGGCCGCGACGGGTGGGAGGGCTGGGGGATCCCGGTCGCCACCGACACGGCGTTCGCGCTCGGCGTCCTGGCGCTGCTCGGACGGGTCGCGCCGCCCGCGCTCACCGCCCTGCTGCTCGCCGTCGCCGTCATCGACGACCTCGGCGCCATGACCGTGATGACGGTCTTCTACTCCGACGGCCCCGACCCGGTCTGGATCGCCGTCGCCGTCGTCTGCCTCGTCGCCGTGGCCGCGATCAACCGGCTCCACGTGCGCCACATCCTCCCGTACCTCCTGCTCGGGCTCGCCGCCTGGATCGCGACGGCCGCGGCCGGGGTGCATCCGACGGTCATCGGCGTCGCCCTCGGCCTGCTGACGCCGGCGCGGCCGTTCCAGCAGCAGGTCACCGTCGCCGCGGAGGCCGAGCGGGTGGCCGGGAACGTCGAGGCCACCCCCGACGTGGCGGACGTCAACGCGGCCCACTGGCGGCGGCTGGCCCTGCTCTCGAAGGAGGCGATCTCCCCGGTCACCCGCATCGAGCACGCCCTCCACCCGTGGACGTCGATGCTCGTCGTCCCGCTCTTCGCCCTCGCGAACGCGGGCATCGTGCTCGACACGGCGTCGATCGAGGCCGCCGCGTCGAGCGCCGTGACCTTCGGCATCATCGCCGGCCTCGTGATCGGCAAGCCGCTCGGCCTGCTGGGGGGCGCCTGGCTCGCGGTGCGGCTCGGGCTCTCGGACCGGCCCCGCGGGGTGTCCTGGCTCCACGTGGCGGGCCTCGGCGGCCTCGCCGGCATCGGCTTCACGATCTCGCTCTTCGTCACCAACCTCGCGTTCGAGGACGTGGCGACGCTCTCCGCCGCGAAGGTCGGCATCCTCGCCGGATCGCTGATGGCGGCGACCCTCGGGGTGCTGATCCTGCTCGTCGCCGGCCGCCGCGCCAGGGCGGCCCGCGCCCGGCGTGACGCGCGCGCCGCCGCGGCGGCGCCGGCGGCGCCGGGCTAGCGCGCCGCCTCGGGCCGGGGCTCGGCGGCCGCGGGCCGTCGCCGCAGCAGCAGCACCGCCAGCAGGGCCATGCCGGCCAGGATGAGGGCGCACGTCGCCGCAGCGACCTGAAGCCCCTGGGCGAAGGCGTCCTCGGCTGCGTCGAGCAGGCTCGGCGGCACGAGGTCGCCGGCGCTCGTCGCTCCGCCGAGGGTGTCGCGCGCGGCGTCCGCGGCCTCGGGCGGGACCCCCTCGGGGACGGAGTCCGCGAGGCTGCTCCGGTAGACGGCCGCCCCGATGCTGCCGAGGATCGCGATTCCGAGCGCCCCGCCGAGCTCCGTGCCGGTCTCGGCGATCCCCGAGGCCGCTCCCGCCCGCTCCTGGGGGGCGGAGCCGACGATCACATCCGTCGCGATCGTGCCCGCGGCGCCGAGCCCGAGCGCGACGATCACGGAGCCGGCCACGAGGACGGTCAGCGCCGGGCCCTGCTCGATGCGGGTCAGCACGGCCGATCCGGCCGCCCCGAGCGCCAGGCCGCCGGCGATCGCGGCCGGCGGGCGGATGCGCCGGACGAGGACCGGGGCGAGCATCGAGCCGAGAAGGATGCCCCCCGCCGAGGGGAGCAGCCACAGGCCGGCCTCGAAGGGCCCCATCCCGAGCACGAGCTGCAGGTACTGGGACACGAACAGATCGAGCCCGACGATGGCGAAGAGGGCGAGCGTGCTCGCCGCGAGCGCCGCGCTGAAGGCGCGTGTCCGGAAGAGCCCGAGGTCGATGAGCGGATCCGGGAGCCTCCGCTGCCGTCGCAGGAACGCGAGCCCCGCGGCGGTCCCGGCCGCGACGGACACTGCGGGCGGCCACCCCGCGCCCTCCTCGGCGAGCTCCTTCAGCCCATGGATGAGCGCCAGCACCGTGACCAGCGAGAGCCCCGCGCCGAGCAGGTCGAACCGCCCGGGCCGGGGATCCCGGAACTCGGGGAGCACCCTGGGTCCGAGCGCGAGGAGCAGCGCCATCACTGGCACGCCCAGCAGGAACACCGAGCCCCACCAGAAGAACTCGAGCAGCGCCCCGCCGACCAGTGGGCCGATCACGGCGCCCGCCGAGAGGCTCGACGCCCACACGCCGATCGCGATGGTGCGCTGGCGCGGATCGCCGAACATCGTGCGGATCAGCGACAGGGTCGACGGCATGAGCGTCGCGCCGGCGATCCCCAGCAGCGCGCGGGTCGCGATGAGCATCTCCGCGCTGGTCGAGAAGGCCGCCAGCGCCGAGGCGGCCCCGAATGCAGCCGCGCCGATCAGCAGCAGGCGGCGACGGCCGATCTGGTCGCCCAGCGCGCCCATCGTGACGAGCAGCCCGGCGATCAGGAAGCCGTAGATGTCGGAGATCCAGAGCAGTTGCGCGCTGCTGGGCCGCAGATCGGCCGTCAGTTCCGGGATCGCCAGGAACAGCACCGTCAGGTCGATCGTGATGAGCAGGCAGGGCAGCGCGAGGACCGCGAGCCCGATCCACTCCCTCCGGCCCGCCCGGGGTGCCGCGCGGTGGTGCGACCCGGTCACACCGGTGCGTAACGGGAGTACGTGATGCCGCTCCGGAAGCTCGTCGCGTCGAGCAGCCTCAGCTTCGGCGCCTGCCATCCGCCGGGGAACAGCCGTCGGCCCCGGCCCTGCACGACGGGGTGGACGAACAGCCGGTACTGGTCGACCAGCCCGGCCTGGATCAGGGCGTGGCAGAGCCTGATGCTCCCGGTGACGACGATGTCCCGGCCGGGCTGCCGCTTGAGGGCGCGGGCCTCCTCCACGGGATCGCCGGCGAGGATGGTCGAGTTCCGCCAGCCCGGCTCGGTCATGGTCGAGGACACCACGTACTTCCGCACCTGATCGAGATAGGCGGCGACGCCGGTGGTGCCGAGCATCTCGATCGCGCCGTCCACGGTGATGTTCTGGGTGATCGCGAGCGTCCGCACGGAGGCGGCCTCCGTTCCGGTCGGGGATGGGCGTTTCGCCCTAGCACGACTGTGCTAGTCACCAACGCTAGCACACGCGTGCTAGTCTGACGACCGTGGCGCGTACACCTCCTCCCGACGAGCGCCGCCGCGACCTCGGAGAGGCCGCCTGGAGGGTCATCCGGCGCGACGGGCTCGAACGCGCCTCGGTGCGGAACGTGGCCCGCGAGGCGGGCCTGTCCATGGGCTCGCTGCGCCACTACTTCGGCACGCAGTCCGAGCTGCTGGCCTTCTCGATGCGCCTCGTGGCGGAGCGCGTCGGAGCGCGCCTGGAGGCGCTGCCCCGGACCGGATCGCCGCGGCATCACGCTGAGGCGGTCCTGGCCGAGCTGCTGCCGCTCGACGACGAGCGGCGCGCGGAGGCCGAGGTCTGGCTCGCCTTCGCCGGGCGCGCGCTGGTCGATCCGGCGCTCGGAGCGCTCCGCGGGGAGGTGGACGACCTCATGCGCGGGCTGATGCGGGAGCTCGTCGACCTGCTCCTCGGGCCGGACGCGCCGGCTGCCGACGCCGAGGTGGAGCGCCTCTACGCGCTTGTCGACGGCCTGGCCATGCACGCGATCACGCGGCCGGAGCGCACCACGCCCGCGGTCGTGACCGCGACGCTGGCCGGCCATCTCGACCGGCTGGCCTAGACTGAACAGCCTCCGGGATGTGCCGACAGGTACGGCTCATCTGGGCTCCATCTTGCGGGCACCGTAGACGAGTTCGGCCGGCCGGCGGCCGGCGGTGATGCGTCCGTGGTGTTCGCGCTGGTGGTTGT
>JBFWPT010000016.1:0-66871 GCA_050249835.1 Thermoleophilia bacterium | reverse complement strand
GTCACCTGCTTCGACCACGGCCCCTTCGGGCCCGTCGCCGGGCCACGCCGCTTAGCTCTGGGAGCGTCGCGGCCCGGCGGACTCAGCGGCTGGGCGGTCGTACACCACGTGGACGGACGCTACTGGAGGTCCACGCGAAGATTGGTCGGGGACAGCCGCTCGTACTCACTCGCCTGATCGCTTCGCTGGTATACGACCGGTCCCGCCAGAATCCCCGTACGCCGGATCTCGTGACTGAGCGCCACCGCGACGCGAGACCCGACCGGGCTGGCAATCCGCAGCGCAGCCGACGGAGCAACGGCCTCGTAAGCAACGGGCGTCCACGACGCACGTCCAGGGAGGTCACCTCGTCCGGGCGTCATGCAGACTGACTGCGAGTTGGCGAACGCCTATTGGGACGCTGGGGGGCTGAGGAGCTCGAACCAGGGGCTCGAACGCACGACGTATCGTGAGGGGCGCTCGGTGTGTCTGAGCCCCGACCATGGCCGCCCAAGAGGTCAAGTGGGCGAGAAAGCCACGAAGCGCCAAACCGGGTCGGCACGAGTCAGTCTCCAGATACCGGGACGACCCCGCGATTGGTGGTTGTCGGCGGCGAGAAGCAGATTGCGCGATCCGGCCGCCACCGCCAGGTTCGGGAAGGAGCGGAGCGACCCGCCTCGGCCTGCGTCGCGCGCCCTCCACTGCACACCACCTAACGCAGAGATCGCGTACGCACCAACGCCCTCGCCTTTCGGGTTGCCGGGCTCGAACAGACTGACGGAACAGCCCTTCGCGAAGCGGCCTGCGCCCGCCACGACCCCTTCCCCGACGTATGTCAGCACGCAGTTGATACGGCGGGACTGCGGAGTGCGCACGGCTCTCCAGGTCGCGCCGGCATCGGATGAGCGCAGAATGATCGTGGGACCGCCGGCCTCGGACGACGTCGGATCGCGGCGCCGCGTCCGATCTTCGCCGATCGCGATCGCCAGCCCAGGTCGAGTGGAGTCGAATGCGACCGATTGGATATCCCGGCGCCACTCCCGCGGCCCCAACCTCCACGACCGACCGGATGTCGTGGATCGGGCCAGGCGCCCATCACACCGCATCAGCAGCACACGCGACCCGATGGAAACGCCGAGGCTGGTGCAATGCTTCGCGCGGACCGCTCCAACGCGGTCCCAGTTTGCGCCAGCGTCATCGGAACGCCAGATGGCCGTCGGCGAGGACGACGGGCGCCCGACACCCCAGACGCGGGAAGCCACGGCGGGATCAGCCCTAAAGATCCCCAGTCTCGGCGGAACGGGCGACCACGAAGCGCCGCCATCGGCTGAGCGGAACGCACGCAAGCCATCGCCGACGATCACCACATTCCCGTCAGCCGTCAGCGCGATCGAACTCGCGAAAGGCCGCCCGGGAACGGGAAGAGGTGCCGACCACGTCAGCCCGCCGTCGGCGCTCCTGATCATGTGTGCACTACCTGTGAGCAGCGCGACGACGCGGTCCTCGTCCTGCTCAGCGACGGAAATGGCAAACGCGTGGCCTCCCGTCGTTTGGCCGACGGCCGCCGCAGGCATCGTCGCGGCGACAACACATGCAGCTGTGAAGCACCGTCTGGCGGTCGCCCCCAAGGGTCCTCCTTCGTCCGAGGCAAGCTCGATTAACCGCCCGCTTCCTCCTGAGTGGAGTCCCCTCTCAGGCGAGGCAACCCCATCCTGGACCGGCGAGGCGATTCAACTACACGACAATACCCAGGACGATCATAGGTTGCAGCCTCATGGTCGTGGTGCGTCAGAGCTCACCGCACCTGTTGTCGCCCCCCCCCCCGAGAACAGTCCCGTCTCTCCCGGCTTGCCGACATCGACCAGTCGCTGACGACTTCGACGCTCTAGGACGGGGTCCATCCGGACGACCCGACGAAGACGCGACAAGCTACGAGACTGGGACCGGCCCTGGTGTGGATCGAAGTGTGACGCTGCTCCCGTCACGGAGCCTGCCCGTCAAGTTGGACCCCCAGCACAAGGTACCGGCATCCGACCGGACACAGGCGTAGACGCCTGCTCGGGCCAGTCTTGGGTGCTGAGTGGCGGCGTGGTGATTCAACATAGGACCGAGGTCTTCATCTCGCGTGTAGGCGTGAACGTGGAGCACTTCGTACACGGATGGGCTCGACGTTCGGTTAGCTGCGCGGGCCGCTACCCGGAAAGTATTCTGCCCGGCGACGGTCCGCGATCCGCGTGGGCCGCGTCCCCCACGCGGAGGATTCACGTGTCGATGCGGGCCACTCGAAGGGTTTACAGACTGCTCCTGGCGGGGGCGGTCGGTCTCATATTGGCCTTGCCAACGACGGCGACCGCCGATTGGGGACCGGTGGATCTCGGGCCGGTCATCGAGGGTGCCCCCCTTGCGCCGGCTCTGCCCGACCAGCGGGTTGTGAGCCTCTCCGACGGGTCGTTCGTCGTCGCCTGGCGCACGAACGGCCCGGCGGCGAAGCCTGTAGTCCGGGTGCAGCGGTTCGCGCCGGACGGCACCCCCGGTCCGCAGGTGGATGTCACCGACCCGCAGATGTTCGGAAACGGCGTCCGCCTCGCCTCGGCCGGCGACTACGCCGTCGGCTCCGCCCTCCAGTGCACGGAACGGTGGATGTCCCAGTCCTGCGACGTGCTCATCTTCCGGGTCAACCAGCAGGGTGCCGTGACGACGACGGCGATCGTGACCGACAGCCCCGAGTCATCGTATGGTGTCGCCAGTGTGGCCGGCTGGCCTGACGGGACCGTGATCGCACTCTCGGGGCGTGTGGCTTTCGTCCTCGACGGCTCCGACACCCTCACCGGGGATCCGATGGTGGTCGGGTCGGTCGAGGCGCTGACGACCGCCTTCGTCCCGTATGCGGGCGGGGTGATGCTCGGGTTCGACGAGCTTCACATGCCCGGGGGGCTCTACTCCGTGCACGCACAACGGCTCACGAAGGGGGGCGCTCTCGGTTCGTACCTCGACGTCTCGGACCAGGCGGGCGATGACGCCCGCGTCGCCGGCTTAGCGGTGGCCCCGGACGGGTCCGCGATCGTGCGCTGGGGAACCGGTGAGGACTCGGGCAGCGACCACCCGTACGGCCGGAGCCGCTCGATCGCCCCGACCGACCAGATGGGCGCCATCACCACGCCGACGGTTCCGGGGACGACGATCACCGACTACTCGCCTGAGGGTGTCGGCCTGATCACTTGGGAGCAGCCGCAAGGCGGCCAGTTGGTTGGTGCCCGTTTCCGGCTGGTCCCGCCTGGTGGCGCTCCCGGCCCTGTGTTCATCCTCGGGGTCGGCGCGGACGGCTGCGAGCCGTCCCGTGGTGCCTTCGAGTCGGATGGGACGGTGCGGTTCCTGTCGCAGGATGACAGCAATGGCGGCCTCTGCGAGCAGTCGTTGAGTCGTGGCGGATCCGTGCTTTCGCCGTTGACTTATCCGGCGGGGGTGGAGACCAAGCTGTCGTGGACGGGCTGGCCGGCGGCTGTCTCCGCCGGGAACGGCTCGACCTACGTCATCGCCTTCGCCGCGTACGCCGGCTACCCCGGAGTCAGGGTCCTCGGGGTAGATGGCCGCGGTCCCGCGGGTGGCGGTCCTGTCGGGGGCGGCCCCGCCGGCCCTGGCGGCTCTGGCGGCCCTGCCGGCGGCGTCCCTGGCGGCAGCGGCGTGGGTGACCGTGACGGCGATGGCGTGCCCGACAACGCCGACAGGTGCCCCGGAAAGGCCGCGGCGACCGCGACCGGTTGTCCGCGCCTCGCCCTCAGCGTCGGCAAGGTCATCACGAAGGGACGCGCGATCCGGGTCAGCGTCGTCTCGCCTTCCGGCGGGAGGGTGACCGTGTCCCTTCTCCGCAACGGCAAGACGGTTGCGAAGATCTCAAACAAGATGAGCGCCCAGCGGCGCAAGCTGTTCAAGATCGAGAGGCCGCTGAAGATCCGGCCCGGCAAGTTCACGGTACGCATCCGCTACACGGGACCGGCAGGCCCGAAGACGGTCAACAGAAGAGTGACCGCTCGTGTGACGTTCGATGCGGGGGTACGGCCGCGATGACGGCGGCGGCGCTGGATGCCGATCGCCGGAAGGAGCGTGGAATCGGGTCCGGTCGCATCCCCTCGGGGTTGTACGTTCTCGGCGCCCACGAGGGATGGATGGAGCGAGCGCCCGATGCTGCAGGCGGGACCCGAAGAAACCCGGAGGACAAGACCACGTGTCGATCACACATCTGCGGTGGCACCGCCCCGGGGGCGCCCCGATCATCGTCGCCGCGAGTGTAGGCGCATGCCTGCTGGTAGCACCGGCGGTCGGTGCGGGCGTGGGCTCATCCGGTTTGGATCAGCGTGGCGTTCTGCCCGCGCCATCCTCTGGGGTCTCGCTGCGGACGCTGATCCCGGATCCGGACACCCCGAACCGGGTGCTGGCGGTCGCCTCCCGCGGGTCCGGGTACATCGGGACGTGGAGTCCGGACGCCGGCCGGACGTGGGGGACCCCGTTCACGCTCGGAGCACCGGTTACGTCGCTCGTCAGCACCGGCGCGGGCGCCACCCTGATCGCGAGCCTGGACAACAGGGTCGACATCTCCCGTGATGGGGGGCTCACCTGGCAGCAACTCTCCTCCCAGGAGGAGGAGATCGCGTCAGCCGCCGGGGTCGCGTGGCGTTGCGGCGGCGGCCGTGGCGCGCAGTCGTTGAAGGTCAGCAGGGACGCCGGGGCGACGTGGGCGCCCTCCCCCGGCCTCCGCGGCAGCTGCCGCCGGATCTGGGCGTCGCCGAACGGCCGCGACGTGACCGTCGAGGTGTACGCGGACGGCAACGCGATCGGGAGCCGGTTCGTCTACAGCGGCAATGGCGGGCGTACCTGGGCGCCGATCAGGACCGGGAGGATCGACGGTCAGGGGTTGCGTGACGTCCAGGATGTCGTCTACGACCAAGAGCGGCCCCGGACCGTCGTCGCGTTCGGCCGGTCCCTGCGCGGAGTGGATGCGATCATCCGCTCAACCGACGGCGGCCGCCGGTGGGCGACGGTGCGGGTCCTGCAGGTGGGCGGCGAAGCGATCGGCTCAAGCATCTCCTACTCGTTCTCCGGTGCCGGGCGTCTGTGGATGCGCGGATTCCAGCGCCGCGGTGACGGGTTCTTCACCTCCGCCGACCATGGACGCACCTGGAAGTGGGCCAAGCCGGTCGGGGCGCTGCGCATCGCACGGTCCGCATCAGGGGCCATCGTCGGCCTGCCGTCGGTGATCCTCGAGAACCGGTACACCGGCATCGTCCGCCTCCCGCGCGGCTCGAACCGCGGCAGCCGCGACACCAGCGTCCTCGACGTCCTTCGAACCGGCTGACCCCCCATGGTGCCCGCCTTCGGGGGGTCGAGGGCGCGAGCGCTCTCGCTCACGAGCCGGCGTCCAGCCCTGGCGGGTTGGGCTTCACGGTCCAGACGGAGGAGCTCTGTCGTTCTGGCGGCGCCGTCGGGGCCTGAGACAACGGTCCGGGTGTGGGGCGGGCGCTGGAGCGTCCGGTTGCCCCGTATCCGCCCGGGGCGCCTGACGGTGCGGGCCGAGGCGGCTGGGGCGCGCGCCCTCCTCACAGGGCTCGCCCCATGAGCGCCCGGTCGCACACCATGCGGTGGCGAGCCGCGGCGTCACTGGCGGCGGCCCTCGTCGCGTGGGGGGCCGGGACGGCGTCCGGCGCCCGGGTCGAGGGCTCCGCCATTACTTCGACCCAGGTCATCGGCGTCGAGTCGCTGGGCTCGGGGTGTCCGGCGGCGTACCCGGGCGGCCCGGCGACGCCTCGCCTGCTGCTGTCGGGCGATCGCGGGGCGACGTGGTCACAAGGCCCCTGCATCGACGCGCTGACCCATCTCACGTCACCCGGCCCGCAGGGCCTCGCCATGGTGGCTGGCTCCGGGGAGGTCGCACTCGCCCGGCCGGACGGGTCGGTCGCCCATGTCCCAGTGGCGGTGCCCGCCGGGGCGGCGTCGGCGTACGCCCGCCTCGTGGCGAGCATCCCCGACGGGTCCGGCTTCTACGCCGCGGTCGGCTCCACCACGTGGGTGCCGGGAGGGGCCGAGCAGCGCACGGATCTGTCGCGGCACACCTGGCAGGGCCAGCAGATCCCCTGCGGCGACCTGGGATCCGCCGCGACCGGGCGGTCCGTCAGCGCGCTCCACGCCTTCGGCGCGCAGGGCCTTGCGGCGGTGCTGGTGAGCGGCGACGCGACGGGATCCATGGCGGGCTACGGCGCCCGGGTGGCGGTGTCCCGCGACGGGTGCACGAGCTGGGCGTCGGTCGTCGACCTGCCCGCAGACCGCTCGCTGCAGGGGGTCACCCCGGCGGGGGACCTCATCGCCGATCTCATCCGGCCGACCGGCCCCGGCATGCACACCATCCTCGGCGTCTCCGTCAGCACGGACGGGGCCGCCTGGGGGCCGACCACGCTGCTACCGCTCGTCGCCGGTCCCGACGGGCGGTCGGTCATGTTCGACCGGTTTTCGGTGCCGTCCCACCCCGGCGGGTGGCCGGCCGCGCCGTCCCCGACAGCCGACAACCGCGGGGTGCCGGCAGGGGACAGCGCGGTGATGCTTGACTGGCTCAACCGGCGGTTCCGGGTCCCGCTGGGACTCCCGGAGCTCCGGTGGGAGGCGCCGCTGCAGAGGGCGGCCCAGAACCATGCGGATTACGTGGTGGCGAACGGCGGCTACGGATCCGGGTCGGGCAGCGTCCACTCCGAGGTCGCCGGCCGGCCCGGCTTCACCGGCGTCGATCACACCGCAAGGATCGCCGCCGCGGGGGGCTACTCGGAGGACTCGACCGAGGGCATGTCGAAGGCGGCGGGTATTCCGGAAGGCGTCGCCTCCCTCACCTCCGTCCCGTACCACGCCCACTCGTTCCTCTGGGCGTCGGAGATCGGTTTCGGGGCCGCAGGCCGCGACACGGTGGTGGTCAACTTCAGCCGGCGCCATTCACCCGACTTCGGCACTAGCCTCCTCGGGTTCGGCGCCGCCGCGTTCGCCGGCCAGCGCGTTGACCCGCGGGCACCGGTAAACGGCACGGAGGCGCCCGTGCGCATGTGGCCGTTCGAGGGCGCCACCGACGTGCCCACGCGCTGGGGCGGGGCCGAGAACCCGGACCCCCTGCGGAACTACCCCGGGGACAAGTGGAACGTCGGCCATCCGGTCTACGTGTGGTCGGCCGTCGCGGGGGCGCAGGTCTCGCTGAGCGGTCCGGGGGGCTCGATCGCGCTCATCCGTCCGGGGTCCACAGCCGCCGAGCCGTCGCCGGGGTTCGACGCCCAGACCTGGGCGCAGTTCATGCCCGCCGCCGCGCTGGTCGCCGGGACCCGCTACGCGCTCACCGTCACGGCTGCGGGGCGCGTCCACACGACGACCTTCACGGCAGGTGACGCTGCGCGTCCGGTGTCGGCGCCGGCCCCGCCGCCACGGGTCAAGCTGTCGCGCCTCCGGGTCACCAGGCTGCCCGCCCGCTGGCGCGTGCGCTTCCGCGCCGCTGGTCCCGGCGTCGCCACGGTGGAGCTCGTGCGCGCCGGCCGGCCGCGCAAGGTGCTCCGCCGCGCGACCACGCGGATCCGCACCGGGGTTCTGCGTCAGGCGACCGTCCACCTGCCGCGCACGGGGGTCCTGCGGCCCGGCCGCTACACCGTCCGCGTCCGGATGCGGCTTGCGGACGGACGCACCCGGGTCATCAGCGGCCCCGTCACCGTCCCGAAACCCCGGCGCGGCCGCTGAGCGTCGGGGCGGCGGTCCCGCGACCGCCGCCGCCCGCCGGGCGCGCACCAGCCGCGCGTCGTAGCTGGTGGCGTATGCCGGGTCAGCGGGGATGCGGAGGGGACCACCCACACCTTCATGCCGCGGCGACCGGTGTCGGTGATGGCGACGCGGGTGACACACGTACGCGTGGCCGAAGGCGAGGTTGGTGGTCGGAGGCGGTAACGCCGACGGCCGCGCGCCTACGCCCGCGCGCAGCCGAAGCGTGCCGTCTGCGGCCGCGGGGGCTCGCGGGTTAAGCCCCCGCGGCCTCCTCGGCTCAGATCGGGTGTGGTACCACCACGGGCGCGAACGCCCTCCAGTTGAGCCGCTCGAACTCCTGCCCCCACATGACGATGCTCCCGTCGGTTCTCACCGCGTACGTCGAGGCGTAGGTCGCGTCGAGGGACGCCACTCCCGATGCGACCGCCTGGACGGGGTCCAGACGGTGGGTTTCCGTCATGTCACCGGTCTGGCCGTCGTCGTTGCGTCCCCAGCACATGACGGTGCCGCCCTGACGGAGGGCGCAGGTGTGGTAGCTGCCGGCAGAGAGCGCGATGACGTTGCTGAGGCCCGTGACCTCGACGGGTGAGAACCGGTCGGTCGTCCCGCCGTCGCCGACGAGCCATCCTGAACCCCAGCAGGCGACGCTGCCGTTGGTTCGGCGGGCGCATGTGTGCCCCGCTCCCGCCGTCAACTCTGCGACCCCGGTCAGGCCGGGGACCGAGACGGGGACCGTCGAATCGCCCGCCGTTCCACGGCCGAGCTGGCCGAACTGGTTGCTGCCCCAGCAGACGACGCTGCCTCCTGCCCTCACCGCGCAGGCGTGGTCATTGCCAGCTGCGATCTGCACGGCTTCAGTGAGGCCGACGACTTCTGAGGGCGGGACCTCGGTGAGGTCCCCGTTGGGGTTGCCGATCCCCGCGCCTGCCTGCCCGGATGTGTTATCACCCCAGCAGACCGCGGTACCGTTGCTCCGCAGAGCGCACGCGAAGCTGTCGCCGGCGGCGACCTGGCGGACGCCGGTGACCCCCGGGACCGCGAGCGGACGGCCCGACGATCCATGGGTCTCAGGGTCTCGGCCGAGTTCGCCCCTCCCGTTGTCGCCCCAGCAGCTGACACCGCCGGCCTGCCGGACCGCACACCTGTGGCCGTCGCCCGTGGAGATCTGCGTCGCGTCGTTGATGTCCACGACGGTTGTCCAGCCAAGCCACGGGTCGAACTGGCCGCCGACCGAGCCGTTACCGACCATCCCGTCCTGGTTGTTCCCACGGCACCGGACCCGTCCATCGGAGATCAACGCGCAGGCGCCATCGGATGTCGACACCACCCGCGGTGCCGGCGTGCCGGGTGGTGTCGGCTGACCGCCGACACCACCGCCACCGCCGCCACCCCGGAAGGAGCACCAGGGGCCGCCGAGGCGGAGCCAGTCGCTGGTCAGGGTCGCGGCCTCCAGGTTCCAGCGCTTCTCCCATACGGACAGGCGGGCGCCGAGTTCGGCACGCAGCCGGGCGTCAATGGCGGCGCACGCGGGGTTGGCGGTGTCGCTGACGAGGCGGAACTCCGGGCCGAGGGCTCCGAAGATCCCGGCCTCCACGCCTGCGCCCGCCATGACCGACAGCTCCCCGCCGGCGAACAGGGACACCTCCACCTTCGCGCTCAGCTGAACGTCGACGGGGTCGGCGCTGCCGCTGCGGGACACCCGCACAGGGTCGAATCCGACCTTCTCGATCTTCACCCCGAAGTAGCGACGCTGGGTGAAGGTCACCTCCCCCGATGCGGACACCTCGAACTCGAACCGCGGCTCGAGGTAGGCCTTGATCGGGATCCCCGCGACCACGGCGATGGGCATCGTGATCCGCATCCTGCTCCGGAAGGAGTCACTCAGCTGGCACTTGAAGCCGGTCTTCGCCTCGAACCCGACCTTCGCGACCGCCTCCGCGCTCAGCTGCAGGAGCAGGTACGGCTTCCGGGACGGGAAGAAGCTCCCCGCGTCGAACACGTGGTTGACGCGGACGTTCTCGATCGTGAGGTTGATCGGGAACGGCAGCCCCGTCGTCCACACCTGATCCTGGGTGCGGGGGATGCCGCCGGACTCCCTGCAGGTGAACGCACCCCACGGCGCCGCATGCGACCCGGCCCGGCCGTGCTGCGCGAACGTCGCGCCGAGGCGGTAGGTGAGCGCCCCCGAGCGGTCGCGGGTGACGACGTCGGCGAGGTTCGGCGCGACCTCCGGCGTGACGGCCTGATCCACGTCGATCCGGACGCCGTCGAGGGCGTCGCTGATCGCCGCCGACGTGACCGTCACCCGGTGACGGTCGCCTGGGGCGTCGTTGACCGCCACCACCCGGGCGAACATCCCGTCCGGCAGCCCGTTGGCGGGGGCGAGCGCGAGATGGCCGCCGGGTGCCGGCGGCTCCTTGCCTGCGAGGACCACGATCAGCTGGCCCGCCTTCGCACCCGGGGTGACGGACACGACCCGGCTGCCGGCGACCAGCTGCGTCGTCGCGGGGACGCTGTAGCGCACATCCCCGCCCTGGGCGGACACGAGGCGATCCAGGCGTGCCTTCACCCGGACCCGCCCCATCCCCTGCCGGTACGCGACCCGCACCCGGCTCGCGCCCTCCCGGAATCGGGTCGCCTTCGCGCGCCCCCCGGCGACCACGAGAGTCCCGGAGCGCGCCGCACGCACCCGCACCGGCAGCAGGCAGACACCCTTCCTGCAGGTCACCTTCTTCGGCTGGGGCGTCACGCACAGCGACGCCTTCTTGCCGCACCCAACCCCCGCTCCGGTGACCGTCACCTTCGGCGCCGGGGCCGCGGCGGCAGCCTGGCAGGCGAGGAGGGCCAGGAGTATCGCGGCGAAGGCGGCGAGCCACACCGCTGACCGGGGTCCCCTGCGTGTCGTATGCCCGTCAGCGCCCATCAGCTCCCCTCCGCGCATCGTGATCGGCCGTAATCCTCCACGCCGTCGCTCGGAAGACCCGTTCCTCACGAGCCTGCTCACCAGGAGGCGGACTGGACTGGAAGAGGGATGCGTCGCTCAACCGGCACCGCCCCGGGGGCGCCACATCCAACGCACGGCGAGTACTCGCCTCGCTGCAGGCTCAATGCGACCGCGCCGTCTGTGCCGACGATGTCGCTGATGATGCGCATGGAGTTGCCGCTGGTTCCGCCTTCTGAGTAGCTCCCGACCAGGGTGGTGCCCTCGAAGACGTCGACGTGGAGTCGCGCGCAGTCGGTCTCGAAAGGCGTGCTGGTGACGCAGTCCACGATCTCCGTGTACGCGATCACGAGGCGCCCCTGGCCGTCCACCCAGGCCTGGCCGATGCTGTCCGTCCTTGGAACGGTGGCGATCACCTGCGCCGGGCCGGTCGGGCCGATGATCGCCGCCCACAGCTCACCGCCGTTCCGGCGCACCACTAGCGCCACCGTCCCGTCACCGACGGCCGTGACCGCCATGATGTCGCAGCTGCCGTCCAGGACTTCTCCCAGGAGACGGCTCCAGGTCTCCCCGCGACGCATCTGGGTGATCCGGCCTGCGGCGCACCCCTCGGTGGACAAGGCGACGGCCGCGCCGGCCCCGAAGCCCGTGTGGAAGTAGCCGGGCGCGGAGGCCGGCGGTGGCTGGCGTATCTCGGTAGGGGCGTCGATCGCGGGTGCGTCGTAGTACTGGACCGAGTAGCCACTCAGGCCGAGGACGGCGGCCGTGTTGCCGCTGGAGGCCCAGTTGCCGCCGCAACCGCTCGCCCCGCGTCCCTCCCGGGCCTGCCCGGTCACCGTGTGGATGGCGTACATGCGGGTCCGGCAGGTGGCGTAGGCCTCGACGTAGACCTCGTCGCCGACGACGACGGGTTCGTCCAGCACACGCACGTACCCTTGGGCGTCGGCGCGCAGCTCGAGCAGCAGCCGGCCGGCGGAGGCATCGGGTCGCAGCTTCACGAGCCTTCCTCCGACGCCGGTGTCCTCATCGTCGTTCACGGCAACGTAGGCGACACCGTCTTCGTCTGTTGTCACCGTCGCAGAGCGCCCGGGAAGCAGCACTCCTGCAGCCGCCTCCGCCGACGCCGTGGCGCCAGGGATCGTCCAGCCGACGTAGACGCCCGTGGCCCCCTGAGCTGCGTTCACGATGACGATGAATCGGCCGTCGCGGGCCGGCCACAACTCTCGGCGTCCCTCGGGTGGAGCGGCCATGTACGTACCGATCTGCGGAAGAGCGTCCTCCGGGTCGCCCCCCGGGCTGGGTGGGGTGGGCGTCCCGCCAGCCGGCGCGCCCGGCACGCCCACCCCGCCGCCCGGCGGAACGGTAGTGGGTTGCCCGGATCGGGGCGGGTATACGTCGGCGGTGTCGCGGGCGATCAGCTTCCACGGGTACGCCGTGTGCAGAGACAGGGACAGGTTGAGCTGGGAACGGATCGATGACTTCGTGGCGAGCTTGCGGAACCGCGCGACGACGGTGGCGGTGTCGCACACCAGGTCCTCGGAGGCGCAGTACCGGTCGATCCGGCCGCGGAGGGCGGTCGGGTAGCTGACCGCCTTACCGATCGCCGGCATCTTCCTGACAGCCGCCCAGTGGACCGCCTTCATCTTGAGCGCGGCGGCGAGCGCCGCGGCCACGGGGGAGCGGATGTTCCCGGACAGGTCCGCCGCGTACCCCCAGACCCCGTCGCTGGCGACGCGGGGGATGCCCTTCACCCGCGGGGTGCGGCCGGTTGGCATGCCGCGGTCGATGTTCCCCTTCGCGGAGGCATCGGCGATCAGGTCGATGTGGTCGATCCTCTGCCACACGGACTTCTCCTCGCGGAGGTTCGCGATCGCAGCCCGGAAGGCGATGCCGCCCTGAGAGTAGGCGGCGACCAGGATCCGCCGCGTCGAGCAGCGGTTGATGGCGTTGCGGATCTGGGTGGCGATCCGGGGTGCCTGGCCGGCGGCCGACTCGACGTACTCCCCGATGCGGCCGTCAGTCAAGACGCTGGTGGGGAGGGCACCGTAGACGACGTCGAAGCCGGACACGCGGTAGCCGCGCCGGACCAGCTCCGAGGCGAGCTGCGGGTAGTAGTTCTCAGCCAGCGGTCCCTTTCGGGGAGCGTTGCCGGAGCCGCGGACGGTGATCACCAGCACCAGGTTCGACGGGCCGTCCCCGTTCGGGCAGAGGGCCGCCATGTCCCGGGTGTCATCCCCGATCAGCTTGAAACCCGCGTTGGCGGGCGCCGCGTCAGCACCCGCGGCGAGGCCGACCGACATCGCGAGCCACATCAACGCGAGGCCCAGCACCGACCATGTGCGCGCCATGGCCCGCAGGGGCGAACACGTGCGCTGGCGACCGCCGCTGCCGCCCCCAGCGCTGCGATCACCATTGTTCATCAGGTTCCATCCCCGGGCCGACTCGGATCCGCCGGATCCTGTCATCCGAGGGTGACACGACGCACCCCGCGAACGTCCAGTTGACCCTCGCCCCGCCGTTCATAGAACCAAGGCGCAGCAACACAACGGAAGATTACGAGGCCAACAGGCTCCTCGGACGCGGCGATCACCTTCCAAGCCGGAGGAGAACTCGAACCCTCGACTTGCCGCTTACAAGGCGACGTTCGCTTTCAGACTCATCCTGCTTGAAAGCATCTCTGTGTTCGAGAGGCCGCTCCTCCACCGCGCCCTCCACCGGAGGGCGGCGCAGCGACCGTGCCAGGCGTGAGCGAATCGCACCCGAGACTCTACGGGCGTTCTTTCAGAGAGCGATCGTCCAGTGCGGCCTGGCTCGCACACCGAGATCGAGGTTGCTTGCCCCCGGTGTCAGCAGTCCCCTGCCCCGTAGCGCCGCAATGAGTCGCACGCGGAACGCCCATCGTGCTCGTGGTCAGCGCAGCCCTTCGGCAGGGCTCCTGGTCGCGTGCGGCGGTGAAGACACGGCGGCTACGAGAACGACGTCGACTGCGAGCACTCAGACGCCGACTACACCAAGCCCGAGGACCGAGCCATCGTTCTCCGCGAGCTCGGCACTCTTGAGCCTGAACGATATGCCCGTCGGCTGGGTCGAAGACCCACCCGACGGCGACCCCACGCCGGCAGTGCGCGGCTTCCGCTTGAGCGACACCGCCACAGAGGCCGCCCAGGCGGAGTACTCCCAAGGCGGCAACGTGCCGAGCTTCCGGGAACACGTCTATCGCTACGCCGGGGCGGGGCTTAGCCGGCGAGGAACGATCTCGAGGACATCCTGGCGCCTGCCGCCTCTTACTCCGCGGCACGGTCACGGAGTGCCGTCTGGGTCAACGGGAAGACTCGACACCCCTGCCGAGTAAGAGAGTCATGACCCTTTCGCCTTCGCAGAGACCGGCGTTCCCGTGAGTCCGACCCCATCTGGAGACGGACAGCCCAGCGCCCCCGAGTTCGTCCGATCAGGTGTCGTCTCCGTCGCCGTCCGCCCTCAACGGATCGCATACGCGGTCGACGCCGCCGACCAAGGTCAGGCTCGTGAGGCGGTCACGCATGCCAGCACCGAATGGGGCGGGATCTACCACCCAATCGTCGCGATCAACGGCGACAGCTCGATCAGCGAAGGCGACCGAACGGTCTGCGAGCTGGTCCGGCCAGACGTTCTGATCGACTTCGGGCGGAACCAGAGCGCAGCCGAGGGACTCGCTCGCGAGCTGTCGGCCGCGTATCTCCCATGCGCGCCACCGAACGCGAAGGCGAGGAGCCCGCGCACGGCGTGGTCCGGCTTGTCAACGCAGGTGCACGCTGGCATTGTCCGCCGGATGTAATCGGCCGACAGGTGCGATGCGAGACTCAATGTTGGCTCTGCGCTTCAGGACAAGTCCGACCCCCCAGGCGGCGGGTTCGCGACGCTCCCGCCTTCGGTGCGCGATGCCGCTTCTCATCCTGACTCTCGTGGCGGCCGGACTCCTCGGCTCGCCCACGATCTCCAGCGCGGATGCGTATGTCTTTGAGGGCAAGCGCTGGCCTAGCACGACGGTCTCCTACTACAACACCGTGCCGGCGTTCACGGACACGGTACGCACCTCTGCCTTCGCCTGGGCGAACTCCGGCGTGAAGGTCCGCTTCGTGCCGGCCCGCTCGCGCGCCACGGCGGACTTCGTGATCCGCCGCAACAGCGTGAATCCGCGCTCGGGGTGCTTCGGACTGGCGACCGTCGGCCGCCAGCCGAAAGGTCAAGCCTGGGTGAGCCTGAACGCCGCCGGCTGCTTCGAGGTACTCACGCACGAGTTCGGACACATCCTCGGCCTGGGACACTCCGAGAACCGCTGCGCGCTGATGTGGAAGGGCGTCCCGCCACCCGGCAGGCGCGCCGTCGGACGGCACTGCGACATATTCGACTTCACCGCGCCAGACCCGAATGTGGTCTGCCAGCTGCTCAAGAGGGACGACATCGCGGGCGCGGCACGGCTCTACGGACGAAAGGAACCGCCCACGCGGGAGTGTCCGCCATGGCCCGCCCGGGGGCCGCTGGACGTGGAGCTCCACCACGTCGGTCCGGAAGCCTTCGAGCTGCGAGGTACCCTACCCGCCCCCAGTCCCGAGCCGTGGAGCATCCTGTTGGTGAAGTGGCGCCCGCCGTGGGCGAACGTCGACTTCGAGGTCGGCTTCGACGAATGCCCCGCCCCGCCGATCCCCGCAAGGGGCGACTACCCGGTTTGGGACGTCTCAGCCCCTCCAGCGGGCAAGCGCTTCCGCTGGACCCTCCCCTACGGCTCCGGGAGCCAGGTGTGCGTCGTCGCGTTCACCCAGGACGCGTTGGGTCTGCAGAGAACGGACCAGTGGACCTTCCCGGTGCCACCAGATAAAGGGGTGTCGCTGCCGATCCCGGCAGTACCGACGTCGTAGCCGCTGAGCCGACCCGCCGTGATCCAATCACGCACTGAGGGGGTGGATCCAAAGCCAGGGGGGGATCGCGGATCCACCACTCGGTGTGCCCGCACCGGACTCACGGTACTCGCGGGGCCTGGCGGCTCCGCGCCTCATCTCACCATCGCTGTGTCAGTGCCGTTCGGCAGGCCGAGGCCCTGTAATGCAGACGCCGACTACGCCCTCCGTTGCCGGTGCGACCGCAAGGACCTGGGAGGCAAGCGCGGACGGTACTCACCCCCACCGCCTAGGACGACCCCCGTCCAGCGGCCCGCATCCGACGAGCTGGCCTGGCAGCGGTGAGCGCATCCGCCCCGAGGCGGTGAAGGGCTCGAGCGTCGTCGAGACGCTCCAGCGCTTCCGCCGTCGGGTCCTGCTTGGGGAGCCCCCCGCTCGTTCCCCGACGGGCCACCGCTGCGCCGCCGCAGCGGACCGGCGGCTGGCCCCTCCCAGCGGGGCCCATTCACCGGGTCGTGTGAGCCGATCACCTGAGGCGACCCCGCGCCGTCCCAGCGCCTTCAGCGCCCGCCGGCCGTGGTGGCAGCGACCCGGTGATGGGAGGAGATCGCGCGTATCGCCCGTTTCGCTCGACCCGGTCGGGCGCCGTGAGCTCCTCGCCACCGCCCGCAGGATCGGCTGGACCAGACCCCTGCCGGCAACCGGCCGTTCATGCGGTGGCGCCGCCATAGATGCCCCCCTCCTCCAGGGAGGCCGCCGAGGCCCGTCATGCCCGCGCTCGGCCGACCGGAGGCGATGTCACTCCCCGGCGGCTCCGACCGGGACCAAGAAGCGCCGGATCACGCCTCCGCTGGCGGCGCCGATCACCGCGGAGGTGGAGATCGTCTGCTCGACGCAGTCTCCCAGGCAGACCGTCTTGTACGGCCGCAGCAACAGCTGGTCGCCGACGCGGTACTCGTCGGCGACGACCGCGAGGTTCGGGTAAAGACTCCGTGCCCGGTCCTCACCGTCCCCGACCTCCAGGCCACGGTCGGTCCTCCAAGAGGAGCCGACGGTGGTGATCTCGACGATGTAGCCAAAGCGCCGGCTGCAGGGATCGGCCAGGCCGAAGTTGCCGAGCAGCACCTTCGCCCGCGGCCGGGTCCAGGTCGCGTAGCAATATGCCCCGCGGCCACCGGGCCGGCCGATCCGGGCGGGCGGCCCCCACCGCGTGATGAGGGCGCCAAGGGACTGGTTGGGGGACCGGGTCCGATGACCCGCGACGACCGCCTTGCCGTGGCCAAGGTCCTTCACCACCCACGGGCCGTTCGCCGACGGACGGGCGTCCGCCTGGGCGACTATGGGGCCGGCGAGGCCGACGGTGAGCGCTGTAGCGGCCATGGCGGTGAGCAGGCGTCGACTCATAGCGGTGATCCTACGGCGGGGAGGGGACGCCCGTACCGAGCGGCGATGACCGCCGAAATGAAGTAGGCGCTCACCAGGAGGATCGCCCAGCGATTGACCATCTCGATCGCGGTGGCGCCGGCGAGCATCAGGCTGAGCAGACCCGGTCCATCCGCCGCCTGAACGGCCCGCCCGGTTGACGCTTCACCCGCCACCCGCGCGGATCCACTCCGACGTCACTCCTTTACCTCTCGCCCCACTCCGGATCCTCCAGGACCCCTCCACGATCACCAACGGTTGGCCCGGCGCGCCGGGCCACACACCGCGGGTGACTGCCACGCCGCCGGCGACCCGCAGCCGTGGGACCAGGTGGTACGGACCCGGGTCCGTAGTACCTGGTGGACGGGCCTATGGGCACTGAGTCGCACTCCACGACGTGATGCCGAACCGGGTCTGCCTCGCGAGACACACATACGAGCGCTCGATGTCCCGCGCGATGTTGCGCTCATGGTCGGCTTCGAGCTTCACTCCCAGGGCGCGCGCGCCGCCGTCGAAGAGGCCTCCGCAGCCCACCTTCATGAAGGCCGCCATGGCACGGTAGGCCGCGAGCCCCACCGCCGCAGCCCCCGGACCCGAGGCGGCTGTCGCACCCGCGGCGAATATCCCCACCCCTCCGGCGAAGATCTCCCCGAAGAAGCCGCACGCCTGATTGGCCGCCGGCCCGCGCCAGTCACGGTCAAGGGCGACGCCCGACCAGTTCTCCGCCGTGCAGAGCCAGTCGACCGACCTGCCGGAAGGACCAACGAACACGGCCCCTGCGGCGATCAGCGCGCACCTCATGCCAGGTGACAAGTTCAGATCCTCGGGTGCTCCGAACCCGCCGCAGACCGCCTCCAGGCTCGCGGAGCGGTTGTAGACGGTGCGTGTCCCACCCGTGATCCTCGTGGTCTGCGACCTCGCAGTCTCGCTGTATGCGCTGACGCAGGGATCGAAAGTTCTGCCGTCGATGCGGATGTCGACCGCCCTCGGTCCCGGACCGGTCTGCGGGGGTGGGGGCGTTGCTGCGATGGTGCGTTTGAAGACGTCGATGGTGACGTCGATTGGCGACGTATTGGAAGCGTCGGCGGTCAGGTTCAGGACCCAGTTCCCCGCAGGGGGGTTCGCCCCCGTCACCAGGGCATACGTCTCGGCCTGCGTGAGCCCCTCCCCGCCGCGCAGAGCACCTCCGGTGAGCACGGAGCCGTCGGGCCTGCTGGCCGTCGCTGTGACGCTGCCGGAGGACCAGGTGGCGAGCGCCCGGAACTCGCCGTCGTCGGCGCCGACCTGGAAGGGAACCCCGATGGTCTGCCCGGGGGCGATTGTCACAACGCGGTCAACGACCCGGGAGTCGCACGTGAGGCTCGAGACAATCCGGGCGAAGATGGACTGCAGATCCCCCGCGGATGTCGCGTCGTACGCGGACCCGCCGGATCGGGAGGCAATGCCCTCCATGATCTGCCGGTCCGCACTTCCCAGGCTGATCGTGTAGATCGGAGTGCCCGCGGCGGCGATGTCGCGGTCGCTCGTGAAGTTGATGTTGCCCGGCGCGCCGTCGGAGAGGAAGATCACCGCCTTGCGGTCGGCGGAGCCCATGGCGGCAAGCTGCAGCTGCGCGCCGAGGAAAGCCTCATCGAAGTCGGTGCCGCCGGAGGAGAACAGATACGAGGCGGCGTCCTTCAGTCCGGGGCGCGTCGAGCCGTTCACCTCGGACACCTCGAAGAGCTCACCGGTGCTGTCGGCGAACTCGGTAGCGCCCGCCAGCGACCCGTCCGGGAGCTGATCCAGACCGACCGCAACCGCTTGGGCGCGAAGGTCAGACGGGTCGTTCGCGCTCATCGAACCGGAGTCGTCCACAACGAACGCGACTCCGAGGCGCCGGGGCACGACGCACGAGGGCGTCTGGTTCTGCCGCCTCGTGCGCTTCGCGGCCTTCGCCGGTGCCGCCGCGAGGCGGACCCGGGTCGGGTTGGAGTTGCCGGCCGAGACGAACGCCGAGATGGCCAGCTTCGCCCCGGGCCGTGCCTTCTTGGGCATCGCGACGCGCAACGTGCCGCGCGCCTGAGCCCCTCCCGGGAAGCTGCGGTATATCCAGCATGCGGCCTTCGCCGACTTCCTGGAGCCGTCGTTGTAGACATGCGTGATTCGGGCGCCCTTGGTCTCGATGCGCACGCAGGCGCGCACCGAGGTCGCCGTCCACGGCCGCAGGTTCCCGACGTCGAGCCGCACCGTGCGCACGGACGCCGAGGGCCTGGGGATGGGAACAAGAGCGACACGGAAGTCCGCGGTGGTCGTGTCTCCCGCCACGAAGACCGGTTCAACCACCCGGACAGTCCGGACGGCGTTCGTCGGCCCGCAGCGGACCCGGACCGTCCACTTGCCCGCCGGCGCCCCGAGCGGGAGCGGCACCGACACGCGCTTGGAGAAGGTGCGCCGGACGGTGAACCGCGGCTGCTCGCGAGGCGCGGTCAGACGCAGACGGCATGGTGAGGTGCGCGCTCCCGTGACGGTCACAGTCAGCGATTTGTCGGCGCTGACCGTCGCCGCAGACCTCACCTTCATCACCGCCGACGCCTCACCCGGGGCGCCGGCGGCGCCGAGCGCTGCGGCTGCGAACGCGGCGGCGATCACCCAGCCGCCAGCCACCCTGGGCGCCCACCGACCGCCGGAACGGCCGCCTCGCGTCATCTTTCCACCCCTCCGATAGACAGGAACGCGCGCGCAGCCTGGCATCCACAGGGGACGTGACGCACCCGACGTAAGTCCAGTTGACCGGCGTCGGCCGATGTGATCGACGGGAGGCCGCCGCCGAGCCCTGCCGTCGCGATGCCCGGCCGCTGGTAGGCGCAGTGGTCGCCGAGCCGCAACCGGGCGTTGCCGTCAGCCCCCGGCGGGCCTCCAGTGCGGGCTGAAAACAGCATGCGAGTTGCGCTCCCCCGCCGCCGGGTTGCGCCATAGCCAGGTGACCCGCTTCGAGCGCAGATCCATCACATACAGCCCGTCGGTGCCGCTCGCGGCGAACCGGGTCCCGCGGGGTGCGAAGACCGCTTCGTACTCGGCGACCCCCGCCGGGCCGGGCAGCGCCCCCTGGTCACCCGTGCGCGGGTTGAATGTGCAGATGTCGGAGGCGCCTCGGCCGCGCAAGCCTCCACAGGCGTAGAGGAAGTAGCCGGTCCGCGACCAGCTGGGTCCGTATCCGAACGGTCGTCGGCGGACCCCGACGACCTTCACCACCGACCCATCGGATGCTCTCAGGATGGTGTAGAGATTGTCCGCGTACGGGTGAACCGGAATCTCCCCTCCGCCCTTCACCATCATGGTCCCGTCCGCTGAGCGCGAGGTCGTCCCGGCGAAGCCGAGCGCCCGGACCTTCCTGGTGGCGACCTCGACGGCGAACAGCGGAAGACCGTTCGGCTGGTAGTCGATGTTGCGGTGGATGTAGATCTCCCGGCCGTCGGCGCTCCAGGCGGGGCTGAACCCGCGGGCGATCACCCGCCGTCCGCTGCCGTCGGGGTTCGCGATGATGATCTTGTTGCTGGGACGCGCGTACCCTTGGGGGTCGCGGGTGAGCTCGTAGACGATCCTCCCCCCGTCGGGCGACCATTGCGGACGTCGCGGCCCGATGCCCGGAACGATGTTTCGGTAGCCGGTGCCGTCCGCGTTCACCACGTGGATCCCGCCGGCGGACGTGTCGAAGACAATCGCGTCACGCGTCAGGGGCGCCCCGGCCGCGTCCGGGCGGGCCGGGAAGACCGCCGCCTGCGCCGACGCGGCGAACGCGAGCAGGACGAGCGCCGCGACGGCCATCTGCCTACACCTCATCACCCCTCCATCACGCCGGCGCTGCACCCGAGCTGAGGAGGACGATCCGCCGCCTCAGCCCTCTCGCTGGGCCGGCCCGGCGGGGCGGCCGGGTCGTTTCTATCCTCCCCGCCGTCGTTACCGCAATCCCGGCCCGCCTGCCGGTGCTCCGCTCAGGCCCCGGGGCAGGGCCCAGTCGACCAGTGGCTCCCCTCGAGTGGCCAGATGGGCGTTCGCCGCGGGGAAGTGCCGGCAGCCGAGGGAACCGCGGCGCGCTGACAGCGGGGCCGCCTCGAGGACCAGATGGCCGGACACGTTCACGCCCGAGAGCCCGCTGCCCATGGCGGCCCCGCAGCAGGAACACCCAGCCGCCACTGCAGGTGGCGAGGCCGACGAGCAGGTCGCCTGTCAGCTCCGGCCAGCCGGCGCCGACGTGCGATCCGGCCTGGCCGTCGCGGACGGTGATGCTCGTGTTCAGCAGGAGCACCCTTACCCGCGCCCACGCGGTCAGGTCGCCGTGGCCGGGAGACGGCACACCGACGTCGGCAGCGGGCTCGGCGACCCATCCATTCCGGGCCAGGGCCGGAGGGGAACTGTTCCTCCGGGGGGTGACCCCGGCATGACGCCTGACTAGCGTCCCGTCCTCCTTCCCGCTCCCGGAAGAGGAACAGAGTGCCTCCTCCCACAGTGGCCGGCCGCAACCGCTTGCTGCCGCGCGTCGCCGTCGCCGTCCTGGCGGCTGCGGTCGCGGTCGTGTGCGGCTTCCTGTCGGAACGGGCGTCGGCGGTGACCCTGACCGGGACCGTCAGTCAGGTCGTAGACGGTGACACGGTGAAGGTGATCTCGCGGGGGTTCGAGACGCCGGTGCGGCTGATCGGGATCGACACCCCGGAGACGCAGGCGCCGGGCAAGCCCGTCCAGTGTTTCGGGCCGGCGGCGACCGCCCGGGCGAAGCGGCTGTTGCCTGCCGGACGGCGGGTGCGGCTGGTCACCGACCCAACCCAGGACACGCGTGACCGGTACGGCCGCCTGCTCGCCTACGTGTACACGCCGGGCCGGTCCGGCCCGACGGGATCCGTGAACCACGCCTTGGTCGCGAGTGGCCACGCGAAGGTGTACGTCTACGGCGGCGTCCGCTTCCGACACGCCACCCAGTTCTCTCGGGCGCAGAGCCGCGCCAAGAGCGCGAAGCGTGGCCTGTGGGGTCGCCCGTGCCGCGGGAACACCACCAAGCCCGACCCGAGACAGCCCGCGCCCACCCCCGCGCCGACGAACCCGGTGCCCACGACCCCGACACCGTCGCCGGCCGGCGGGTGTGATCCGAACTACACGGGGGCGTGTATCCCACCGGCACCGCCGGACCTGGACTGCGGGGAGATCCCCGACCGGAACTTCCGGAGCGTCGGCACCGACCCCCACAACTTCGACGTTGACCACGACGGGATCGCCTGTGAGGAGTAGCCGACGGTGACCGAGCCGCCGGCACCGGCAGACACCCAGGGGGATTGGCGCGCCCCGGACCGCGGCATCGAGTCCCGGATGGCGTTGGCGATCGGGCTGGTGATCGCCGGCTACATCCTGGTCGTCGGCCTCGCGTTCACGGCAGCCTGGTGGTTCGGGATCCTCGCCCTCTGCATCGCCGCGGGCCTGATCCTGTCATCGGCCAAGTCGGCGTCGGCGCTGCTCGGAGCCCGCGAGGTGACGGCCGCCGAAGAGCCGAGGCTGGTCGGGATCGTCGAGACCCTGTGCGCCCTCGAGGGCCGCCGGACGCCGCGGGTGATGGTCGCCGAGGACCCCACCCCGAACGCCTTCGCCGTCGGCTGGACCGGCGGTGGGATCGTCTGCGTCACCCGCGGCCTGCTCCAGCAACTGGAGACCCACGAGCTCGAGGGGGTGGTCGCCCATGAGCTCGCCCACCTCGCCAACCGCGACGGCCTCCTCATGACCGCCGCCTGGTTCCTGCCCCTCGTGTCGGCGCTGGTGACCGCCTTCGGGGCGGCGTTCCTCGCCGTGCGTGCCCGCGGCTGGATCGGCCTGATGCTGTGGATCACGGGCATCGCCTTCGTGGCGATCGGAGTGATGTGTCTGCTGGTGTCGCTGCTGATCGTCATGGGCCTCTCCCGGGTGCGTGAGTACGCCGCCGACCGGTACGCCGCCGAGCTCACGGGCCGCCCCCGGGCGCTCGCGAGCGCCCTCACCTCCATCTCCCAGGCACCGACGACGGCGAACCCGAAGCTGGTCGCCCTCTCCGGGCTGCTCTTCTTCAACCCCACCGCCGGGTTCCTCCACACCCTCTTCGCCACCCACCCGCCACCGGTCAAGCGAATCGCCCGGCTCACCGCCCTCGCCGACCGCATGGAAGGCCCCGCCCCAGCCACCGGCCCCGCAGCACCCGTCCCCCAGAGGGTGGCGCCCGGCGGCGTCGTCGGTGACATCCACGCCGAAGTCGCGGCGTCACCGACACGCTCACTCACCGTCAACGCCTTCGACCTGGCCCACCGGTTCGGGTCGAAGGCCACCAAGCGCCTCCCCCGCCAGACCCTCGACCGCGCCACCGACGAGCTCCGAAACGGCGGGATCGCCGTTAGCGAAGTGGCGGGTCCGGCCGGGCCGCTCATCCGCCTCACCCTCCTCGGGCCGCCACCGGCACAGCTCGCCCCCGCCACGACTAGCGGAACAGCGCTTCGCCCACCGCGGACGCTGTCGGGGGTCATCTTCGGAGGAGGGATCCTCGGCGGGGCCGCCCTCGGTGTGCTGCTGCTGATCGCGATGATCGCCTCCAGCGGCGCGCCCGACAACGCCACCGCCAGCCCCCAAAGGACACCTCCACCCCCAGTGGCAAGCGGTGAGGACGCCTGCGGCGCCGGCAACGGCGAGACCGACCCGCCAGTGATCCTGGGGACCAGCCTCGAGGCGTCACCAACGGAGATCCTGGTGCGGCTCGACTGGTGCGACGACACGGACACCTACTCCGCCGACGCCGTCCTCACACTCACCGGCCCCGCCCGCCACATCCTCACCAAGACCCTCCCGCCACGGATCCAGCCCGGACGGTCACTCATCCGGTTCAGCCGCCGCATCGGCGGCGCCGCCGACGGCGTCAGGGCGGGCCGCTACCAGTACGAGGTCGCCCTCATCGACCTCGACGACCAACGGACCACATCCCTACCAGGCTCGATCAAGATCCCCGCCAAGCCGCCCGCACCGGTCCGCGCCCTCGCCCCCGCCGCCCCGCCGCCGGTCGTGCCGGTGGAGCCGGTCGTGCCGGTAGCCCCGGCAGCGGCCTGCGACCCGAACTATGCGGGGGCATGCGTCCCGCCGTACCCGCCCGATGTCGACTGCAGCCAGATCCCGGCGTCCAACTTCGCCGTGATCGGCTGGGACCCACACGGCTTCGACAGCGACGCCGACGGCATCGCCTGCGAAGGATGAGCGCCGCAGACGAGCCACGCCCGCCCCGTACCGGTCCTCCTACCCAAGGAGAACTCGTGACCACCAACAACAGCAACAGCAACCCCTTGTCGCAGGACCAGCCGCGAACGGGGCGACGCCTCGCCAGCCTCGTCGCCACCGCATCGGTCGTGGTGGCCGTCCTGGCGTTCGCGGGACAGGGCTCGGCTGCCTCGACGAGCAGCTTCCGCAGCCCAAGCGGCAACATCCACTGCTTCCTCACCTCCGACACAACCGTCCAATGTTGGGTGCTCTCGGCGACCTGCCGCGGCTACGGCGGAGCCACCTACGCATGGTCGTGGGCGATGGACAACACCCGGCGCCCCTCGCGCTTCTGCCCCGGCGACCTCGTCCGCGGAACCCGCGTCCTGCCCTACGGGCGGAGCATCACCAAAGGCGGCAACAAGTGCGTCTCCCGCAAGTCCGGCGTCACCTGCACCCGCCTCACCACAGGACGCGGCTTCTTTCTCAGCCGCGAACGTCAGCGCATCTTCTGAACGGGCGCGCGGAGTCGGCCGGGACCCGGGGTTACCGGCCGGCCGGCCGGCCGGTTCTCCCTCGGTCCCCCTCGGCGCGATGCGAACGGATGCGCGCGGTTCAAGCGCGAGAACGACCGCCATCTAAACCGGGATCGACGTTCTAGGCGGGCGCGGGGCTCGAGGTCCACCTACCGCCCGGACTCCAGGGCCGCAGCGATCCGTTCGAGGAGCTCCGTCTGGCGCCGCAATTGCTCCCGGATATCCGTCATCTGCTCGTCGCGACGGGAAGCGCGGTCCAGAGCTTCGGTGCCGGCGTCGAGACTCTCGATGGTGGGGAGTGGGCGCCGGCCCATCGCGACGCGGGCTCGGGCGAACTCTTCGAGCAGTCCGCGTGCGGCTTGCGCCTCTGCCCAGAAGGAGACGAGGTGCCGGTGGCCGTCGCGCTCGATCAGGCAGGTAATGGTGCCGTTCTCGCCGCCTCCCACGACCCCACCGAGGCCGAGCAGCAGGTCATCACCGACCGGGGCGAGGCCTCCGAGGGCGATGGACGAGCTCTGCCGTAGCCCGCCGAGGTTGACCGCCTGGAGCTCGGCGTCGGCCAGTCGGATCTCGACGTCCACCGTCACCGCATGCCCAGGCAGGGGAAGCGCGGAGCCCGCAGCCTTGGTGAAGACTAGGCCGCCGTCCCCGTCATGGCGGAGCACGCCGTCCTTGATCGGTTTCGGGTGCTCGGGGTGGCCCTGAAGATAGTCAGCCACCGCTCAACCCTCGTTCACGCGGAGGAAGACATACGCCGCGAAGATGTCGGAGCAGTCGCGCTCCGAGCCGAGGCCTTCCACAGACGTCGCCGTCCGAAGCTGTCGGAGGTGCTCGATCACAGGCTCGGAAGGACCTCCCTCGTCCTCCAGGAGTTCCCTGACGTTCACGACTTGGTCGGCGATGCGCATCCTGTTCCCACTGCAGGTGCGGCGGATGCTGTCGATCAGCCGGCGATAGCGGTCTAGGGATGCGGGTTCGGTGGGTTCACCGTCGATCACCGCGAGGAGGTATTCCGGGCTGTCCTCGGTGTAGCGAGGCTCGGGGGCTGGAGCCCGAGGAGGGGACGGAGCCTGAGTTTGCGCCGCGGTTGACAATGGCACGACGGCCGGACCCCCGGTCGAAGTCTCCTTCGTGGTCGCCGGCCTCGTATCCGATGAAAGCGTTCCGGCAGCGGCCACGGTCGTCCGGTCCGAAGCGACGGAGGCACCACCCTCCGCTTCCCCCTCGCTCCCGCAACCGGCGAGGGCGCCGAAGGCGAACGCAAGACCTGCAACCAGCGCGGCAAACCATCTAGGCACTCGTCCTCCCCCGGGGCATCAGCTGGGCGGCCGAGAGGCTACGGTCGGGAAAGAACGGCTTCGCCCCCCGGAGGCATAGCAATTAACGGGAATCCGGCACGTCGTGAACTCGACAGTCCCTCGGTATCCTCCCGCGCGGCACGCGCGCACGCCTTCCTGATCGACTCCTTCCTTCGAGACGCCCCAGACCATCCACCACGCCGATAGCCTTGAGAACGAGGCTTGGACCTTGACGAAGGGAGCCGAAATGAGCATGAGGCGGATCGCGGTCGCCCTAAGTCTGGCGGCCTGCGGCGGGCTCGGCCTGGCGGCGAGCGCCAGCGCGTCCCCCCTTACGCAGTGGTGGCATTCACCCGATGACAACATCGCCTGTTCGTACTTCCGGGCAGCCCCGTCGGTGGACTGCCAGACGCAGAATAATCTTCGCGTGGTGATTCTCCGTCACGAGAAGCGAGCAACAGTCGGGAAAGGCATCTACGTCGGTGCCCCCGGCCGTGTTCTGGGATTTGGCCGCACCATCCAGAAGGGTGGATTCGTATGCACCTCCCGCCGTGCGTACATGCAGTGCTACTCCCGAGTATCTGGGCACGGCTTCCGGATCTGGGCGTCTGGGTACTCCCGCATTCGCGTCGCTCCTGACTGACCGACGCATCGCGTCGGTTCCCGTCATCACCAACTGCGAAAGAACGGAGAAGGGACTCCAACCCTCGACTCGCCGCTCACGAGGCGACGACCCATTCCCGGAAGACCCCTGCTTATCGCCATCGTCGACCACGGGTCCTCGCCCCCTCCACCGCTCCCTCCATGGGAAGCGGGCGCCGCGGATCACTCGGCCGCTGAACTCGGGAGACCATCCAACGCGTACACGAACTGCTTCGGGCAACGCTCTGCGGCTTGGTGGACCACTCGCGAACCCGCCACGCGGGTCTCCCCGTGCCCTCGCGGGGGTGACCGCTCGCGTACCCACCGGATGTGAGAGGGGAGCCGAGATGGGGCCCCTAAGCCTCGCTCTCACATCCGCGCCTCCGGCGCCGGGTGTCAGCCCCGCACGGCTACCGGAGAGGTCAGCGTCGCCGGCGGGGCAGCACCACGATCCTGCCGCTAGTGGCCTTCGCCGGGGCCCAGCCCGGATCCGGCAGGTAAAACCCACGGAACGCCGTGCCGCCGGCACGGTCGAGCCTCACGAAGGTGCGGCAGGGATGGCCGGCCCGCAGGCGCACCACCCGGAACTGGACCCACTTGCCCGAACGACCGCGCTGGAACGCGCAGCGGCCACTCGGATCTCCGCCGGGGGAGCGCACGCGGGCCGACAGCAGCAGATCCTGTCCGACACGTCGTTTCGGCCAGACGGTCAGGCGCATGCTCGTCGGCTGCACGGTCGGGGCCGGCTGGACCGGCGGTGCCACCGGCTGGACCGGTGGCGGCGCCGGGGTGACCGAGGCGGTGAACGCGTACGAGGTCTTACGGGAGCAGGGGTTGGTGACGTAGTCGCCGCCATCGTCGATGCAGAGGCCGTTGGCGATCAGGAACGTCCACGCGCCGGGGGCCGGGACCGTCCAACGGAACTGGGAGGCGGTCTCGGTCCAGTTGCTGACAGTCCAGCACTCAGACTCGGCGAGGGTGAAGTCCGTGATCTCCGGCTTCAGCATGCAGATCTGAACGTAGTTGCCGTCGATGGAGGCGAAATCGACGGTGAGAGTATCGCCGGCGTTCAGCGAGGCCTTGTAGAAGTCGAGCCGCTCGATCGCCCCGAACGTCTGCTGTCCGACCGGAAGCGGCGGGGCGGCCGCTATCGAGGTTCCTCCCTCGCCAGAGGCGGTGGACGGCACGGCGGCGGCCGCCGCGATCACGAGGACGCAGACGGCTCTTCTACCCCAGCGCCTGACACTCCGCGGGGACCGCACCCTCCGCGAGCTAGGTCGCCTCACGTCCCCACCCCCTGATCGTCGCCGTCCGGGCGACCCGCCCGGCCCGGCGGCCAAGCTACACGACGCGGACGTAAATGCACTAGAGGAACACTGGTGCGCTCGTGAGCGGCTCCGCAGACGACGGGATCCGGCGGTCCCGACTAGCCGAGCGGGTGGTTGCCCCCGCGGGCCGGCGCGCAGAGGATCCGGCCAGGGATGACCTCCCCCCTTGGGCCTGGATCGTATCGTCGCCGCCGTCATCGTCCTCTTCGTCGCCTTCGTCGGGAGCAGAGGCAGAGGGGTGGGACGGAGCGACTGCTACTACGGCGACGGCACCCAGGACCTATCCCGGTGAGCCGCGGCCCGCGGCCCGATTCAAGCTCTGGACGTCGAGGAGCCTCGTGAAGACCCGGTTCATCACCCTGATCGCGGCGGCCGCGGTCGCCGCCTGCGGCGCTCAGCCTCGCCGGCGCGACGGCGGCGACGTCCCAGTCCGGCAGGATCTCCTTGCCGATCACGATCGGCGGTGACTATGAGACCCGCGCCTCGGGACGATCGACTTCGTCTACGTCCAGCGCGCCAAGGACTACTACGTCACCGCCACCGTCCGCGGCAGCGTCCGCCTGCCGGTGGGACGCTGATGCCTGATCACCCCGTGATGCCGATGACCTCGCGCCAATCGAGCCGCAGCGCCACCATCGCCGTCCGCCAGGCGGGGG
Organism: Thermoleophilia bacterium; assembly: GCA_050249835.1. GTDB lineage: Bacteria > Actinomycetota > Thermoleophilia > Miltoncostaeales > Miltoncostaeaceae > Miltoncostaea. The sequence continues at coordinate 38,192 of JBFWPT010000016.1, read as the reverse complement.
CGGTCAGGATCCTCCGCTTCGACCGGCGCGCACTCGGCGTTGCCAGGTGGGGCGGCTCCACTCAGATCCATCTCGCCCGCACCCAGGTGCGGACCGGCGGATGCACGGGGCGGGTCCACGCCCGCGGAGACACCTACCTCAGAGGGAGCGGCTGATGCGCCCCCGGACTCATCCACGCACGCCTGTACCCCGACCCGCGGCACTAGCAGCAGCCTGCGCCGGCGCGGCCGCGGTCGCGCTCGCCTTCGCCGGGACCGCGACGGCGATCCGCGATGTCGTGCCGGTCACCGAAGGAGGACGCTACGACGACCCGCGCGTCGGGACGCTGGACCTGCGATGGCACCAGCGCCGAATCAGTCCAACGGGTTCTGCCGTCGTCGTCATGACCACCCGCGGGAGCGTCCGCCTGCCGGCCGGCAGATGGTGCGTCGTCACCACGTTGCTGCCGGGGGATGCCAAGCGTGTCGCGCGGAGCACCGTCGCGGCGCTCGACGCCCCCGGGGTCGTCAGGATCCCGCGGTTCACCAAACGGAACGTCGGCAAGGTCCTGTTCGGGCACAGGGAGTTCGATCTGGCACGCGTCCGGGTGCTCACCGGAAGCTGCTCCGGGGGCGAGCACGCTCGCGGGTCAGTCGGCTACTACTGGGGTTGACCCACACGGCGCGGCGGCGTCAGCGCCGGGAGAGGGTGTCCCTGCCCGTCTGCTCGGAGACGACGAGAAGGGGTCAGTGCCGGCATCGCGCGGGGCGTCTTCGGCACACGGCTCCCACGGCTCCCACCCCGGCAGGACTCATCCGGGCGTACGAGCCGCGTGCGGCCGCCTCCGCCAGCCCCGGACAGATGCCCGTCCACACCGACTCCGTCGGGTCGCGTACAGAGCATCCGCAGGACAGATGCTGGGCCTTGCCGGATGAGCAGCGCTCCATCTGCAGCCGCAATGATGCGGCTCGTCGAGTTCGGCTCCGCAGTCTGGGCAACACACGAAGCATGGCGGAAACCTCCGGTGCCCATCCGGCGCCGCAGCCGCACACCCCTCACCGCCTGAGGCATCCGGGGCACCGCGCCGCCACCGCACACCCGCCCGGCGATACACGTCACGGGCCGCCCAACCGTCCCCCAGGGATGAATCGGCGCCACGGCGTCGCGGCAGCCCTGACCGCACGGACCTCTACTGAGACTCTCCGCTCCCTCGACCTGCAGGGCCCAGACATGCTTCGGATGGCGACCCTCCACCGACACGACACGACCCGCCCGCTGCGGAGATGGCCGACCTCTTAGCGGCGTCGCTCCTGGCGCCGGCTACGTCCGCGAAGCCCGCGCCGATGACACCGTCCCCGGGGAAGGACTCGACGCTCGGAACTCCACCCGGCGTTCCGAGCGTCGCGGCCCTCGCCCCGCTCGCCGAGCTGCCCACCGACGACCCCGGGCTTCGACCGCATCCGCCGGGCGCTGTTGGAACTGGGTTGGGTCATTGCCGGACTCGCCGATGGCTCCCCACCCCGACTGACCGGGCGCCTGCAGGGCGCGCCGGTCCCGCCGGCGGCGGAAGTGGCGGCGTCCATGGCCTCAGTCTCCGCCGCCGGCGGGACCGGCGCAGAGCTCTCCGCTCGCCGCCGCGGACGAGGCAGCTCTCCCGGAGGCGGTCTGCCCCGGCCGCTCCGCGCGTGCCTTGCCTCCGAGGGCAGCAGCGGGCGGGTCAGCGACAGTGGGGGCTGTACCGACGACGGTTAGTCGTTTTCACGCCGTCGCCCCAACATGATCGCGTTTGCCTGATCCACGACCCGCTCCCGACCACCGAGGTGTCATGGTGCGTAGACGCAGTCGTTCTGAGGCCGCGGTGGCGGTCTCACTAGCCGCGGTCGCAGCCGGCGTCCTGGCCACCAGCGCGACCGCGACGGCGAAGCAGTCCTTGCTCTGCAGCGAGACGGGGGACGTCTGCGTCGGGCTTGTGCTGCGGGCAGACGGTTCACTGGTCGCCCACAACATGTACGCGGCCGATTACGTGGACCGGGCGAAGGTCTGCTGGCGGGCGCCCGGCAAGGGGGAGGCCTGCGCGATGCGGCCGCTCGTCCGCTCCGGCACCGCCTGGTTCGCCAGGGTCGTCTTCCCCAGGCCCGCCCCGGGGCGGTGGCAGGTGGGGTCGGGGCACTTCCGTGCCTCTCTGACGGTGCCCGGGCGCACCGCGCCGGCGGGCGGCATCCGGTGCGACATCACCCGCTACTACGGGACCTCGCGGATCGTGGTGTCCCGCGTCACCGGACCGGTAACCTGCACTGCGGCCGCGAACGCCGCTCGCCTTGCCGTGGCCTACCGGGTCCAGAACGACTTCCCCGAGTCGTTCTGCACGCGCGGCTGGTGCTGGAAGTGGAAGCCCTTCCGGGAGATCGGCGAAGGGGCCTCCGTCGCGGGATTCGTCGGACGCCGCGGCAAAGCGACGATCGGTGCAACCCAGCAGGTGTCCTGACCGGGAGGGCGCGGCCGCGACGACGACTCGCGCTCCGGGTCGGCACCAGCGCCGTCCCGGCGCGCCCTCTTTTCGGCTCGGCTCCTTAAGCCCTCCACCTTCTCTTCGACCGTCAGCTTCCGAGGGGGTTGCCTCCCGAAGAGGCGGATCACGGGCCTGCAGCGGCCGCGCAGTGCGACACCCCGGGTCCGCTTCAACGACGGCCTTCGCGACTGATCGGCTGACCGCCTGCGCAACATGACCGACCTGATCCCACTCCACCAGCGGTCAGTGCCGGGCCTCGGGATCCCTTCTCACGTCCATGCCGATCCGATCTGGCGCGCGCGAGGGCAGCTGGATTAGGGTGCGCGGACGCGCGGCCAGCCACCACACGGCGACGGGGGACATGACGTGAACGGACCGGCCAGAGACGGACGCGGCGACGTCGCGGCGGAGATCACCGACCGCCCCGCGCGCCGAGGCCAGCGCGTCTGGCTGCCCCTCTGGGCGCTCGCGGGCGCCCTAACGGCGACACTCGCCTTCGCCGGCGCGGCCGCCGCAGCCTCATGCCCGGCCGGCACCGTCGTCCGCGGCGCCGACTCGATCGACGGCAGACTCACCCGGGTCTTGTCGGCCGACAGGATGACCTGCTCCGCCGCGCGCAAGGTCGTCAGTGCCTACGGCGGCCTGATCGCCGCGCCGGGGGCCTACCAGCGCGGCGGCCGCTACTACCTCGGCCGCTTCGCCTGCCGCGTCACCGCCGCCCCGGCCGGCCGCCCTGTTCGGGCGCGCTGCGCACGGGGGACCCAGAGCTTCCGGGTCGCCTACCGCTACCCGTGAGCGGCCCGACGTGAACCGCCGCATCCTCCCCACCGTCCTGGTCGTGGTCGCGGTCGCCGCCGGCACCCTGGTGTCGGGCGCCGCCGCCGCGCCGCCGGTCGTCCCGGTCACCACCTACCTCGACGACGTCCAGGCCGGGTCGAACGCGTTGCAGCGGTTCGGCGCCATCCTCGAGCGAACCGAGAGCGTGGCCGCCCTGAGGACGCGCGCAGGTGTCGTGCGCACCCACCTGCGCCGGTTCGACCGACACATGTACGTGCTGAGCCGCTACCGGCTCGCCGAGCCCGTCCTCGACCGTCAGCGTGCCCGCCTCGCCCGGACCGCGCCGCCGGTGACCGCGACCCTGTCGCGCTTCCTCGACGCAGCCCTGAGCGACGACGTTGCCCAGGTTCAGCGGCTGGCGCCGGTGGTGATCCGCCGCATCAACGCGTTCCAGCGCGCGGCTGCTGGCTAAGGAGGGCCGAGGGCTCGCCTGCGCGAAGCGCGACGTGCTGGTAGGTCCGGTCGTCGAAAAGCCGGCGTCCGGACGCGTCGCCTTCGTCGAGGGATGGTCGCCGATGCGCATAGCTCGCCCGACAGCGTCGCCGCCAGGACCGACGGCCGCCACGAGGTGATCGTCGGCGCGCCTCGGTACGTCGAGGCGCCGCGCGACCTAACCCGCGGGGAGACCCGCCGGCTGCTGTCGCTGGCCGTCCTGTCCGATGGCCGTGTCGCGGTACCGAAGGGGGAGCCGCACACCTACCTTGCGTGGTCTGGAGGGAGGCGATTCCTAGGCAGACAGTCAGGATGGTCTCGGGGAGCTGCTAGGCCCCCGCGTCGTTCTGGTCCGAGGACGACCCCTCCGGCCGCTAGTCTCGCCCGCACCGCGCCGACTCGGCGCCGCCCCCCGAGGATCCGAGGAGAGACGGATGCAACGCCCGCTGACGAGTCCGCCAGCCCGGTGGGCCTTCGCCCTCGCGACAATCCTGACCGCGTCCGCGGTGCTGGCCGGCTGCGCCGGAGGCGACAGCGACACCTCTTCGGGCGCGCCGGCAGACGCGCCGGCGCCGGTCACTGTGACCGTCACCGCAGGCGATGAGGCAGAGGCCCCCGACGCCGACGAGGCCGCGACCGAGGGCGACACCCAGGAGATCAACGGCCGCACCGCACTCCTGCGCGAGGTCGGCCAGCCCGGAAAGGACGGTGCGGTGATCTTCCGCGTCACCAAGCTCGGCCCGGTGGCGTCGCTGCCGGTCGAGTACTCGGACCCGGTGACTCCCGCCTCCGGCGCCCGCCTGATCCGGGCCGAGGTCGTGATCACCAACGACGGCAAGGTGAAGGTCGACCCGTTCTGCGGCCAGACCGGCGCGATCCTGGTCGACCAGGAGGGACGCAACTTCGAGTTCGACTCGAACACGGTCTCGATCAGTGGCAACTCGATCTGCGAGGGAGTCCAGCCGGGCTTCCGTTCCACCGAGACGCTGGCCTTCCAGGTTCCGAAGGATGCCCGGGTGTCCTCGCTGGCGCTCTGGGACAACAGCGAGGAGGGCGACTACGAAGGCCGGACCTACGTGCGCGTCTCCCGCTAATGGCACGCAGCTCCACCGTCAGCCGGGGAGCTCCAGCCCGTGTCGGTTGCGCGCTGGCCGGGGCGGCTGATCGTCGCCGACGCACAGATCCGGATCAGCCGGCGCTGACCCCGGGTCCGAAAGCAGCCCGGCCGTTCCTGGTAGGCGAACGCGGCAACTCGGACTGTCGGGCGCTTTGGCGCACGACGCGGGGCGCGACGCGGCCGGCAGCCCGTTCCCGGCGACCCTTGCGCCAGGCCGGTGACGTGACCGTCCACCTTGAGCTGTTCGGGCTGGGTGGAGCTGTCGGGCAGCGGCTGGCTCACCGGCGGGGCGCTGGTGGTGCTGGCCGCCCTGGTCCTCGGCCGCCCTCGTCTCCGCGGTGGTCACCCTCGGCGGGCTGACGTGGCGGTGCGCAAAGGCCCTCGCCTCCGGCCTGCGCCCCTAGCTTGACGGGGTTCGCCAGCGCCGGGGCGTACTCAACGGGTGCCTACCCTGCGCGCCCAGGCAGGCATGCCGACGCCGAGCCTGCGCGCCTCGGCGGTGACCTGCAGACGCCATTCGTTCCGGACCCGGGACGGTGCGTCGAGCACGGCAAGGGCCTTGTTGTAGCTGTCGGAGTCCCTCCGCTCGGCCGCCACCGCAAGCGCGCCCCAGCTGTCGGCGGCGTTCCCCATATGCTGAGCCAAGCGCCGGTTGATGGCGCTCAGCGCAGGGGGCGGGTCGGTGAGTCGCTGGCGCACGGACCCTTCCGCTCCGATCCGCGAGGCCCGCCGCAGCTGACGGACCGCCGCCGGGATCCGCGGGTTGTCCGTCCCCTGGCCTCCGATGCTGAGCATCGCCCGCAGGGCGATGCCACGGGCGCGCTGCCGGAACCCGTTGGCGATGCGCGACTGGGCAAGGTAGCGGCGCAGCTGGATCTGGCTGCGCTCGCGAGCGGTGAACTCCGGAGTCCCGGCAGTCGTCGTTGCAGCCGACCCGCAGGCGGGTGTCGACCGCGTAGATGTGCGGCTGCTGCTCGCCCACGACGGCCGGCAGCATGGGCCGGGGGCCCTGGTGAGAGTCGGGTGGATGCGGACCGCGCCACCCCGCCGAGGTCTGCCGGGTCACGAACGCGGACGCGGGAGTCCTCGAGGGCGCTGACGCGGCACCCGCCGGGGACTGGTTCGTGTCGATCCGCGCCTGCGATCGCCAGTGGACCTGCGGGTCGTGGAGCGAGGCGGTGCTCAGCCGGTCGGCGTCCGCGACGGCGATTCGGCCACCCTCATCACCGGCACCCCCGGCGCCGACCGGGTGGATGCCGGCGGTGGCGCCGACGCGGTCGGCACGGCCGCCGGGCCGGACGTGATAGACGCCGGCCGGGCGCGGACGTCGTGAACGCCGGGCCGGGAGCCGACACGATCTGCTCCGGAGCAGGCGCGGATGTGATCGATGTCGCCGGCGGCGAGGCGACTCCGGACCTCCGGCGCGCTCACCAGTCGCCGCGAACCAGCCGCAGGTTGTAGCGGGTGGCGTAGATCGGCCCGGCGGGGATGTGGACCGACACCCAGGCCTTCAGGCCGCGGTTGCCGTTGTTGCTGACGACGACGCGGGTGCTGCGGCCGGGTCGAGCGGCCCGCCATGCGGTCGCCCGACTCGACGCCAGCCGGGCGGTCCGGGCGTTCGGGTAGTGGATGGCGATCCGCAGCGTCGCGTGGCGGGGACGTACGTGCATCGCGAGGTTCTGGCGGGGGCCGACCCAGACCGGGTAGACGTCCCACGGGTCTTTCTGGCGGTCGAGGGTGGAGTTGAAGCCGATCCGCGAGTACGGGCGCAGCAGTGGCTTGTCGGCCGTGAAATGGCGGCCGTCGAGCCATTCGATGTCCTCGTTCGGCTCGAAGTAGTCGACGGGCGGCGCGGGGGCGCTGAGGGCACCGGGGAGGTTCACCATGCCGTAGCCGGTTGCGATGTCCCAACCGGAGCGGGGGCCGATGTCGGTGGCGGTGTCGCGCAGCAGGTTCGCCACCTGGTTCGGGGCGAGGTCGGGGCGGGCGGCGATCACGCGGGCGGCGACGGCGGCGACCATCGGCGCGGAGAAGCTGGTGCCGTCGACGGTGCACAGGCCGTCGCGGGTCCCGTCGTGAGAGTCGGCGAACAGGGGGCAGGCGACGCCGATCCCCTCCCCGGGGGCGGTCAGGTCGGTGTGTGCCCCCTGGTTGCTGAAGAAGGTCGGCTGGCCGGCCTGGTTCAACGCGCCGACGGTGACGACGTGGTGGTCGTTGCCAGGCTGGCTCCAGGCGGTGCGCCGGTCGTTGCCGGCGGCGGCGACCATCACCGCCCGGTTCGACCCGAAGCTGGTGGCCTCCCGATGGGTGCGGCACGCACCAGCCAGCTCGAAGCCGTAGCTCATGTTCACGACCTTCGCGCCATCACGGACCGCCTGGCGGACCGCGGCGGCGGTGTCGGAGCAGCTCGGATCGGCACCGTAGACGCGGACCTCCGAACCGGGGTTCACCCCGTAGACGCTCGGGCCACGGCCGGCGATGACGCTGACGACCTTCGATCCGTGGTCGCTGTCGGCGACCGGCGAGGGCCTTCTGAGCGTGACCGTGGCGGGGATGTCAGGAAGGGTCGGGTCGAAACCGTCTTCGATCACCGCGACCGGCGCGGCGACCTGGCCGGCGGGGAGCTCCCCGGCTGTGCCGAGGATCTTCGCCCGCCACCACGTCCCCGCGGCGGCCTGCTGTGCGGGGTCGGCGGGCGCCTGGTGTGAGGCCGCCTGGGTCGGGACGGTCCGGACGTCGGCTTCGGTGTAGCGCAGCAGGCCGCGGGAGCGCAGGCGCGCCGCGAGGGCGTCGGCGGTCGGCTTGGGTGCCGTCCAGATCCCGGCGGCCGGGTCGGAGGGGTGGGCGCCCGAGGCGGCGGCGATCGTCCGGGCCCTCGGAGAATCGGTGGTTGCGACGATCCACCGGTCGGCCGCGGCGGCGTGAGTGGCGGCGGCTGCGGCGACACAGGCGACGGCGAAGCCGATGGCGATCCGGGCGGTTGCTCTCACAGGGCTACCTCGGGGCGGGAGGGCGGCGGGCTCAGCCGGCGAGCAGGCCGCGGGAGCGCAGATGGTCGAGGACGCCTTCGCTGACGGCGTCGGCGATCAGGTCGGTCTTGGCGAGGAAGGCGTCGTCGGTTCCGCCGGCGCCGACTTCGATCAGGACGCGGGCGTCGGCGCGGGTGCGGTAGAACCCGTAGTAGCGCATCATGCGCGGGTTGCCGTTGCGGGTCTGGATGCCGCCGTAGCTGGCGCCGGCGCCGTTGGCGGGGGTGTAGATCGGCTGGAGGGTCGCCGCGAGGCTGGTGGCGAGCGCCGCCGACTGGGACTCCACCGCCCCGGACACCGTGGTGGCCTGGCGGTGCGGGGCCGAATCCGGGTACGGGGTGGGACTCGGGTCACCGGAGCCTTCGCCGTGGTAGTAGTTCTCACCGGCACCGGTGATCGCATGGCTGAGCGCCATCCGCCCCTGCGGGATGTCGCTGTGAAGCGAGACGAAGGCGGCGCCCTCGGCGGCGAGGGGTGTCACCTCCCCCGGGGTCTGGCGGGCGTCCACCCCCGCCCGGCGCAGTCGGTTGACGACCTTCGGGGCGAGGGTGGTGGTGAAGGCGATCTCGTTGCCGAACGGGCCACTTGAGGCGCCGGTCTGGTCGCGGTAGCCGGGTTCGCGCGGGTCGGCGTGTCCCGCCTGGATCCACACCACCGGCCCGTCACCGGCGGCGGCCGCCGGGACGGCAGGAGCTGCGGGGGTGTCGGCGGGGGCAGTCGCGGTCCGGCCCTTGGTGCGCGGCTGCGGCTCGGGCGGGTCGGGGATGGCGTCCTGGTCGTCGGTGACGACGACCTCCGGTTCGACCTCCGGCTCGACTGGCTCCAGCTCGACGCGGACGGGTGCGGCCGCCTCATCCGGCGGTGGCTGCGGGTCGTCCCCGCCTCGGAGGGCGAGGGCGAACCCGCCGGCGACGAGGACCGCGAGGATCGCCAGGCCCGCCCCGAGCGCGAGGCGCCGCTGGCGGCGCTTGCGGCGCTGCTCGGTCCGGCGCCAGTCGCGCAGGAACGCCTCCTGGCGCCTGCGGTCCTCGTCGTCGAGGGGGCTCACCGGATCAGAACGGGTTGTACTGGTCGCGGTTCAGGAAGAACCCGTTGCCGGAGCCGTTGCGGCAGGTGATCCCGTCGAACGCCGAGTCGCAGGTGAACGCCCCGTTGCGCCAGCTGGAGCCGTACGGGACGACCTCGCCGGCGGCGGCGATCCCCGAGCCGGTGGTGGGGGACCCGATGGTAGGCAGGACCACGCCGAAGCCGTCGTTGCTGGAGGAGCAGAACAGGCTGTCCCCCGACAGCTGGCAGCGCAGGTTGCCGGTCGGGCTCTGGAAGCTCGAGCCGCTGAAGTTGCGCGCCGGGGCGGTGCCCGCCTGGAAGTCGGGCTCCTGGGCGGCGATGCCGTCCTTGATCGCCTGCACCACGCCGGAGGTGTCGGTGAGGTCGGTGGTGGTGATCGCGTCGGGGGCGGCGGGGGCGAGGCGGAAGAAGGTGCGGTAGGCGGTGACTGTCTCCCCGCCGGCGCGGCGGGCGCGGTTGGTCGCCTGGATCTTCGCCTGCGACGGCTCCCCGGAGGTGGCGCGGCCGAGGGCGACCAGGTAGCGGCGCTGGGTGGCGGCGGCGGTGATCAGCTGGCGGTGGGCGCGCTGGTCGGCCGGGACGACGCTGATGCGGGTGAGGCTCGCCCGGGCGCCCTCCACCACGTCAAGCTGGCGCTCCACCGTCCGGTTCAGCTGCCGCAGGTCACCGGGCTCGGAGACGCGGGCGAGGGATTTGCCGGTGGCGACCGCCGACTTGGTGAGCTGATCGAGGGGGCGGCTGACGAGCGCCGGGTAGGCGGCCGCTGCGGCGGCCGCATCCGACGCCGCAGCGTCTGCGGTGGTGTCGTCGTCCCCACCGCCGCCGCCGAAGAGCAGGAACGCCCCGGCGATCAGGACCCCCAGGACGACCACCCCGATCAGGCCGGCCGCCCAGATCGGCATCCCCGCGACCTTGCGCTCACCGGGAGGTGGTCCGCCTGATGGCGGGCCGCCGGCCGCGGCGGGCGTCACCGGCGGAAGCGGCTGGGTGCGCGGCTGCGGGTCGGGGACCGTCGGCATCTGCACCGTCGGGGGCGCCTCCGAGGGCGGGGGCGGCGCGTCCGCCGGGGCGGCGATGGGGATGTCGTCCCCGCCGCCCGACAGGATCTGCCGGCGGGCCGTCCCGAGCTCGGTCGCGGTGATCTTCCCTTCCGCGTACAGATTGTCGAGCATCTCCAGACGCTCCGACACGCTGCTCTGCAGCCCGCCGGGAATCTGCGGATCGGGGGGAGGGGTCGGGTCGCTCATCACGGGTCCTCGGGGTCGTCGCCGGCGCCGGCCAGGGAGGGGCCGGCGGGGGGCGGCAGGATAGGGGCGCGGGGGGACGTCACGGGCCGGCGCACAGTGGTCAGCCGGCGCGGGTGGCGCGGCGCAGGCCGACCAGGGCGGTGAGGCGGTTCCCCAGCAGCTGGGAGGTGCCGAGGCCGACGCCGTTGTCGTCGTAGGTGAGCAGGACGGTGATCACGGGACCGTCGGCGCCGTAGAGGATCGCCGCACCGTGGCGGGCGTCGTTCAGCCAGCCGTTCTTCTGAGCGGCGGGGACGGCGGCGGTCGCGTTCGGGAAGAGGCTCGCGTTGTCGAGGCGCTGCTGAGATGAGAGCAGGTAACCGACCAGCAGCCGCGCCTGGTGGGTAGTGAGCCCCGTCTCGGAGCGGGCGTCGGCGCTGACGGCGGACGCGTGGATGGCGTAGAGCATCCGGGCCATGTCCTCCGCGCTCGTCACCCGCGACGACGAGGAGGGCGGGCCGGACCCGCCGCGGCTGCCGGGCAGGGCGGGCTGCAGCTCGGTGCCGATGATGTACTCGCCGGGGTAGGTGCTGATACGCGCCCCGAGGCGCCGCAGCCCGGATTGGGCGGCGGAGGCGCCGAAGTTGCGCATCAGGCGGTTCGCGGCGAGGTTGCTCGACCAGGCGCCGATCGCCCGCAGGTCATAGGCGTAGTCACTGCGCTCCGGGGCGCCTCCCTGGCGGGAGATCACCTCGGCAGCGAGACCGAGCTTCACCAGCGACGCGGCCGGGAACGGCGCGGAGCCGTTCAGGCTCGCGACCCGGCCTGAGCCGAGATCCTGGATCCAGGCGGCCCGGTAGGTGGGTCCCCCCTGCAGGGTGCGGGCGATCCGGCCGGAGAGGGCGCCGTCGGCCTGGGAGCCCGGAGTCGCCTTCTGGGCGGATGCCGGCAGCAGCCAGGCGCCCTTGCTGGCGGACCGGCCGAGGATCTCGGTGCGCGTGTAGAAGACCAGTCGCAGGTCATGGCGGCCGGGCGCCCAGCTCCTCACGTCGAAACGGGCGCGGCCGTTGCGGACGCGGGCCTTCGGGCCGCGCGTCGCCCCGTCCGACAGCTGCGCGTACAGGGCGCCCGGCGGCGCCTTGGCGACGACGGTGCCGTAGAACACCTCCCCCGCCGACGGGCTCACCGGCAGGTTCGGCCGGCCGGTCGCCGCCCGGGGCCGGCAGCTGCGACGGGCCGAGGCGATGTCGGCGCGGGCGTCCTCGGCGGCCCGCCGCCCCGAGGCCTCATCCCCCGGGCTGGGCCGGTCGATCCCCTCCAGCTGCAGCACCCGGCCGCGGCCGTAGCGGGTGAGGGCCACCAGCAGCGGCCGGCAGGACGCCGACACCGGCTCCGCCCGGCGCACGAGCTCCTGCAGGTCGCGGGCCGCCTCGTAGGCGTCCTGCGCCCCGGAGGCACCCACGCCGCCCGACATCTCAGCCTCCACCGCAGACAGCGGACCCCCGGCCGCGGCGAGGAGTGTCGTGTCGCTCGCGACGCCGGCCGCCGGAGCCGCCAGCAGGCAGGCGCCGGCGGCGATCACCGCGACCCGCCTCACCTGATGTCCACACCCGTCGACGAGGACGCCTCGACGCCGTTGGTCAAGTTGCTGACGATCACCCGCGCGGTGTAGTAGCCGACCGGGAACGTGTCGGAGAAGTCCCAGCCGATCCCGTTGCAGGCGCGGGTCTGGGACGCCGGGTAGGAATCCTGGGCATACACCTCCCCGCCGCGCTCGAGCCGGAAGGTGTAGATGAAGTCGTTCACCGTCCCCGGCGTGCGGTCGCAGTAGTTCGCCGAGATCGAGATCGTCCCGCCGAGGTCGCTCGCCGACACCGACGTCACCGCGAGACGGCCGTCGGTCGTCGTCCCGCTCGACGAGCCGCCCCCACCCCCACCGCCCCCGCCGCCGCTGGGCGTGGCGGCGGCCGCCTCCGCGGCGGCCTTCGCGTTCACGGCCTGACGCAGCCCGGACACGTCCGCCAGGCCGGCGGTGGTGATCCTCGTGGTGAGGCCCGGCGACTGGCGCGCCACCTGCCGGTAGCTGACGACGACCCGCCGGCCGTCCTTCACGACGCGGGCCATCCGGCTCTTCGCCTCGGCGCCCGGCAGGTCCGTGATCCGCACCAGACTCGTCAGGTACGCGCGGTGCTGTTGGGTGGCGCGCAGCAGCGTCCCCGCGAGCTTGCGTGAGCCGGGGGTGGATGGGGTCTCGGCGATCCGGGCCCGGGCGCGCTGCACCACCTTCAGCTGCTGGTTCGCCATCCGGCCGACCCGGGCGAGATCACCCGCGTCGCTGGTGCGCCCGAGGACCGCCCCGGTCGCCTCCGCCGACGCCGTCAAACGCGCCACCGGGGCCTTCACCGACGCCGCGTATTCGGCGCGGGCCGCCGCCTGCGGGCCGCCGGAGGCCTCCGCGTCCTCATCGCCGCCACCGAGCAGCACGACGGCCAGGACGACGGCGAGCGCCACCACGACGCCGCCGGCGACGGCGGCGATGATCCACGGAGTGTTGTTGCGCCCCGACGGCGCCGACCCATCAGGAGGCGGCGGGGGCGGCGCGCCCGGCTGCGGGTCGTCGTTGTCGGCCATGGGGCTGCGTCCTCTCCGTTGCCAGCGCCACTACTTCCGGCCCGGGTGAATAAACCACCCGCCGGGCGCGGATGGTACGGCCCGCCGGGGACGCCGGACAGGCATCGTCGGGGTAGGTCGAAACCGCCGAAACCCACCCAAAGGAACGGTCCGGGCCGACGAAAGTCATGCTCTGGCACGGGGCTACAGCCGGCGGGGATGTTCGGGCGGAACCCGATCACCCGGGTTCCGCACCGATGCGGACGCCTGGGAACCCGCCGAAGGACCCGCCTGGCCTCCGCCTGCTCGTGATCAGTACCCGCAGTAGCCCACGCTGTTCGACTTGAGACCCGTGACCTTCAGGTCGCGCAGCACGGCGCGGGGGGCGGCTCGCAGGAGCCGCGAGCAGCTGACGACTCCGCCGCTCAGGACGATCCGCGATCGCCAGCGCGTCGTCCCGGTACTCGCTCGACGGTAGATCACGTTGTAGTCGGTGAGGCTGCTGTTGGCGTAGGCGAGCGCGAAGCGAGCGTTCTTGGTCGAAACCACCGCACGCTTCCACGTGCACGGCGGATCTTCCGCGTTGCATTGACCGAGGACGGCGGCCCGGAGCGAGGAACGCTCGGCGTTCGTGGGGGCGCGCGATGCGGTGGCCGGCCCGGCGACAACGGCGACGACCATCAGCGCCGCGAAGGACGCACAGAGGGCACCCTGATAGGAACGGCTTCTGCTCATGTGGATCCTCCTCGGAGGTTGTTCCGTCCGCCGCCGGCGGGAGGCGGCCCTTGAACGTGGCGTCGGCTCCTGAGGAGCCCTAGAGGATCGAGGTGGTGCGCCGCGTCGTCGCACGCCCGGTCTTCAGGTTCGTCACCTTCACGCTGAAGGACCGGGCGACCGAGTTGCCGGTGGGGACCGACAGAGCCGTGATGCTGGTGCACCGGGAGTTTCGGTTCAGCCGTGCGGTGACGCGGCGGCCGATCAGCCTGTCGTCGCGGTCGTACGCGCGGACCAGGTGGCGGAAGCGCGCCGGGCGCGCGCTCCCGTCGCAGTACGTGAAGGAGGCGAGCAGTTCGATGCCGGAGACCTGGAGCCCGCCGTAGATCAGCGTGATCCGCGGCGCCGGAGCGGCCGCCGCCGACGCAGGAACGGCCACCGCGATAGCGGCAAGGCCACACGTCGCACCCGCGATCAACTTGCGTGCCGCTCTCACGCACCCCCACCTCGCTCGCAGATCGCCGGATGGGCGATCCGACGGGGCCTGGCGGATCCGACGGACGGATCCGACCACCGTTCGTCCGCACCTAGCGGGGCTCATCCAGCTCCTGCTGGATCCGCTCCAGCTCCTTGTCGACGTCCGAGAACGCGTCGTTGACGATCGCGACCCCGGCGACCCCGAGGGCGATCGCGATCACGCTGAGGATCGTGCCGGCCCACGCCATCCCCTTGCGGCCACGCTCGGCGGCGGCGCGGATCGCCGGGATGCCGAGGCAGACACCGACGATGCCGCAGGGCAGGGCGATCCAGAACAGGATCGGGATCAGCCCCATGACGGTGCCGACGATCCCGAGGACGAGGGCGGCCACCGCCAGGCCGTTGCCGGACTTCTCGACGTAGACGACCTGCTGGGGTGCGGACGGGGGCGGCGGGGGCGGGGGCGGGGGCGGTTCAGGGGCCATCGGTTACCTCACTGACGTGGAACGGTTGCGAGTCTCTGTGCGAGTAGGCGTGTGGCGGGTACCGGTCAGCGCAGCCGCACGGTGCGCAGCGCTGGCGGCGACGGGACCCAGGGGGCGGGGCGGGTGAACACCGCCTGGATGCGGTAGCGGCCGGCCTTCACTGTCTTCGGGCGGGTGAACCGGACGCTGACCGTGGTCGCTCGCTTGGTGCTGCGGCGGGCGATCACCCGGTTCACGCCGCCGCCGGTCAGCCGCACCGTGAGACGCCCCGCCGACGACACCCGGTAGCGCGCCACCACAGTGCGTCCCTTCACGACCACCCCCAGCACCTTCGCGGGAGCCGTCCGCGGGCGCGGCGCGGCTGACGGCGGCTGCGCCGGGGCTGGCGCCTGGACGTCCACCACCATCTGGGTGAGCGCCACCGGGTAGGCGTCAAATGGGGCCCCCTGCCCGTCAGGGCCCATCTGGCCGGTCGGCCATCCCAGCCAGACGCAGACCAGCTGGCGGCCGCGGCTGGCGGTCGTGACGGACGTGGTGGTGCTGAAGGCGCCGGCGACGCCGAACACGTCCAGCCGGACGAACTGGCTGGCGGGGTGAACCCCGCAGGGGGCGCCGTCGTCGGGTCGGACCGTGGCGGTCAGGTAGCGGGTCACCCCCGGCTCCAAGGTGCCGGTGATGGTCATCGGGAAGGCCGCGAGCCCGGACGCCGGGGCGGGCACGGAAGCGGGCGCGTTGATCGCCAGCGTCCCCTTGACGGAGGCGACGAAGACCTGGGGGCTAGAGCGCGCCAGCACCTGGCCGCTGCCGATGTCGAGCGCGTAGCCGCAGACCAAGCGCGGCCCGGGAGGCCCGATGAAGGACTCCCGCGTGTCCGCGTAGCTGCGCGGGCCGGCGGTCGTGTCGAAACGGTCACCGACGAGATCCGACTCGAGCAACGGATCGACGACGGGGGCCGGACCGCACGGTCCGACCGTCGCGTCCCGGTGGCGCAGCACCACCCGCACACCGCCGACGTCGTCGTCGAGGTTGACGGTGAAAGGCCAGGCGACCCCCTCGGCGACCTGCGCCGGGCCGCTCACCGAGATGCTGTTGGCGCCGAGCGCGACGGACGGCACGGTCGCGCATGCGGCGACAGCAGCGAAGCAAGCGAGGACGCGGGGGGTGCGACGCAAACGCGGGTCTCCTGGCACGAACGGCCGGTCCGGGATCGGTCCGGGAATCCTTTACGGACCGGAGCCGTCACAACCACTGAACGTCGGTACAGGTCTCCCACGACGGCCTACTGGGATCTCCGCGGACCAGCCCGCCTGCGCTGCCGGTCGCCGCACGAGAGGACGCTGTCTGCGGCGCACCGCAGCCGGACGTCCCCGTCCGCCCCTCGCCGCTCGGCAGGTTAGGATCACGCGGCGCGGCGCGCAGATCAGTCTTCGTCGCGGACCAGTCTGGAGTCCACACCAGGAGGCGATGGTGCGCGTCGTTCACGGCTGGTCGTTCCGGAGGCCCCGTTGGTGCCCCACCATCCTGGCGGTCGCGACGATGGCTGCGCTCGTCCCTGCGGCAGCGCACGGCGCCTCAACCCACGGCCTCAGCGTCACCGGCGGCAACACCTGCTGGACCGACAAGTACGTGCACTACGTCAATCCGAAGCCGCCGTACCCGACGTCGGGTCTGTGGGTCATCCCGGAGGACACGCCGGCGGCTGCCTGCGGCTACCAGGACACCGAGGTCCTGTTCCTTCTCGAACACCTCCACTGGGAGCCACTTCCACAGCAGCCGGTCCTGACGGTCGAAGCGACGCCGGGGATCGAGCTCAAGAGCGTCCGCGTCAAGGACCAGTTCGGCGAGCTCGCCAACTGCCCGCTCAGCGGCAGCAGTGGAACCTGCGCCGTCCGCCCGTTCGGCGTGCCGACCGAGATCCCCGGCGCGTACGTCCGGTTCACCGTCTCCCCCGGCTACACGGCCGCGACCGCGACGCTGCGGCTCGGCTTCACCAGCGAACTCGCCGACCCCTTCCCCGACGACAACACCGGCGAGGCGATCCTCACGGTGCCAGCAAAGGGAGCCGGCCCGCGCGTGCGCATCGAGAAGGACACGCCGAGACCCGATCCCCGCTGCTCGATCGAGACCTTCTCGATCATCTCCCCCGGACGGATCCTCGATTCGGCTGTGGTGGTGACTTACCGCCGCAGGGCGGGCTCCCGGCCGAAGACTCTGCGGCCCCGTTTGCGGGATTACACTGACTACAAGGGCACAACATCGGTGGCGAAAGCCCTCACCTGGGCGTGCGGCCGCACATTGTCGGCCCGTGTCGACATCCGGCTCACGGGCACCAACATCACCCCTGGAAGGTGGACGTTCGAGGGGCGAGGACGCCGTTGGGTCACGACTCGGAAGGTCGTCCCCCGCTACCTCTGACCGACGACCGCAGGACCCCCACCCTTCCCCGGCGCTGAACCAGATGCGCGGTGTCCAGGACGTCGCGCATCGTCTCGTCGCGGTCGGCTTCGTCTGATGGGACGCGGACGACGGCCACGTGTTCGCCGCCGAGGAGGTAGAGCCGGTCGTCCTTCAGGCCACAGCGATGGCGGCCGACCGACTCGTCCTCGGCGACCATCGACGCAACGCCGGCGTCGCTCGCCTCCGAGACCGCGATGATCACCATCGCGCTGAGGATCACCCCGAGGAATCGCACCACTCCGTGCGCGCACGGAGTGGTGCGGACGGGCTTCCGACATGCGCTTACCCCGTGGACGCTGCGCCTTCACCGAACGCATCCGCCGCCATGTCGAGGTCCCGGTCCTCAACCAGGTGCGCATAGATCCGCGCAGTGATGGCCGGGTCTGCATGACCCAGCTGAGCGGCAACGACGGTGATCGGGACGCGCTCCCGGAGCATGATCGACGCGGCTGAGTGCCGAAGGCGATGGGGCGACAGCCGAGGCTTCCCCCGATCGTCCACCAGTCCCGACCGCACACACGCGCGTTCAAGGGCTCGGGCCAGTGACCGGTCATGCATCGGGCCACCGTCCTGCCCCGGCCAGACGTACGCGTCCGGCCGGGGGCCCGGGTCGGCAGCGGACTCCTTCCAGCGTGAGAGCAAGTCCACCAGCCTCGGCGTGAGCGCGACTCGCCGCTCCCGGCCCGACTTCGGACTCGTGACGACCTTCCGGTGGCCTCCCGACGACAACCGCTCGTGGACGATCTGACGACGTACCCGAAGCCGGCGTGCCTCGAGGTCGATGTCGTCCCAACGGAGACCAGCGACCTCAGCGCGGCGCAAACCGGTCTCTCCGACGAGGCGCAGGAGCGCCTCGGTGCGAAGGGTGCCCGCTGCGGCGACCAACCGGTCGAGCTCGACACGGCTGATGACCCGGTGGGCCGGGCTCGGCACGCTGTGATCCGGCCGCGGGAGCCGGAGACCTCGAGCGGGATTGCCGTCGATGAGGCCCCACTCGACTCCGGTCGCGAGGATGACTCTCAAGGTGGCAACGGTCTGGACGATCATCCGCCGCGACGCTCCGGACCCGATGAGGGACGCGAGCCATTCCTCGACGCGCCGCCGATCGAGGTCACTGAGGACGAACTCCCCGATGGCTGGGGCGAGTCGCCGGACGTAGTCGTCCTCGCGGTTCCTCAGGGTGTTGGCGGCCCACGTGACCGACCGCGCCTGGAAGACCCGAGCGGCAAGGTCGTTGAGGGTGATGACAGCCGCCTCACGGGGAGGTGCGGGGCGGCCGGCAGCGAGGAGGCGACGCCGCTCGGCACGAGCCTCAGCGAGCGAGCCGTGGAACGTGGCCGTGCGCGTCGTACCGATCTTGGGACCCGGCACTTTGATCTCGTACGGGCAGCGGCAACGGCGGCGTGGCCGCCGGTCCGCGGATGACGGACAGGCGAGGCGATGGGCACGGTGGACGCCGGGCTCGACCCGTTCCCTCCAGCCTTTCCGCTCACTCATCCTTCGCCCCCGGCCTCACGCCACCAGCCCGGCCGTATCTCGATGGACAGGCGCGGACGTCTCCTGTGACCAGAGGCTTGGGGTGGGGCGGAATCGCCCCCCTGGCGCGCCGTTCGCAGGCGGCGCTCGTAGGCGTCCAGGTCGTCGAGCCGCACGACCAGGCGGCGCCCGACCATGAACGCCCCCGCTTCATCCATCACGCGCCGGGCCACGCGCCGGTCCCGGAGGCCGTACCGGCTCATGACTTGTTCGACGCCGAGCAGCTCTGGGAGAGGCCGGCTAGCCACCGTCGCCCCACAACAGCGAAGGGAGCCTTGGTCGATCGAGCGCCGGGTGGACTCCGGTCATCGGACACCGGCGACGGCAATCGGGTCGTGTCGCATGACGCCGAGGTGGAGATGGGCTGCGCCGTTGGCCGAGCCGGAGTAGCCGATGAGCTGGCCAAGCGCCACCCGCTGGCCTTCTCGGACCACGAGACCGGAGAGGTGGGCGTAGTAGTACTCGTCGTCCGACGAGATGACCGTCAGCTGAGCGCCGCCGAACCGTCCGGAGAAGTCGCTGGGGTCGCCCCCGATCCGCACGATGACGCCCGCGTCGATGGCGTAGAGCGGCGACCCGACGGGGAGGTTGATGTCGACGGCGCGATCGGACTGCCAGTTGTCGGGATCGGCCGTGTACGAGTGCGTGCCCTCGCCGGGGCCGCCACCGAGGGTGCCGATGCCCCCGGTCGGGGTCGCGAGGCCGGCCGCGCCGATCGTCGCTCCCGCCCCCGCCGCGACGGTCTGGGCGCTGATCGTGATCGGGAGGTCGGCGTCGCCTCCGAGCTCCTCGTAGGCCTCGGACACGCCGGTGAGCCAGTTGGAGTTCAGGTCACCGGGGTCGTTCGATGCGCCAACTGGTGCCCACACCGGTTGGATCTCGGCGAGAGTCCGGCGTCCCTGTGCGATGTATCCGGTGGCGAGTCCCTCGGCAACGGTGGCGATGTTCGCCTCCCAGGACGGGAAAGGAATGGCGGGCCCCCATCCGAAGGCGTTGTGGATGTCAGCGCCGGAGCCGGCGGTACCGAGGGCGGATTCGTTCCGCGCGATCGCGACGAGGGCCCTGGGGTCGATGTCGTTGCGGAGGCCTTCGGCCACGAACACACGTCCCAGGCCGATGAGCGGCGATCCCGGGACGGCGTCGGCCATCCACTCATCAAGGGCCGCCGCATCGACCGGCGACGCCGCGGCCCGCGCCGGCCCGGCTCCCCCCGCGGCGAGCGCCACGAGCGCGAGGAGCGGCAGGGCGAGGATGAGGCCGCCGACCGAGACGAGCGCTCCGAGAGCGATTCGCGCCATCGGGACGGATGGCGCGGCCGGGTTCACTTCCGCGGCTCGGTCGTGAGTCCGCTGGGCGCGGGGGTGGTCTCGACATCGAGCAGAACGGGGGGAGGCTCGACAGCGCCGAGGAGCTCGACGTCGAGGCGTGTCGGGGTTGGGCGGTCGGTAGAGGATCCGAGGTCGGTGGATACCCGGGCGGCCTCGGCGACGACCGCTGCGCCGAGTTCGTCCAGGCGGTCGTCGGGGATGGCCGAGGCCTCACCTCCGATGCCGATGGCCGCGATCACCGTCCCAGTCCGGTCCCGGATGGGGGCGCCGATCGAGCGGCGTGGCAGGTCGAGCTCTCCGTCCTCGATCGCCCACCCCCGCTCGGCCGTGAGGGCCAGCTCGACTTCCAGACGTGGTCGGCTCGTGATCGTCTTCGGTGTCCAGGCGTCGAGGGCCAGCTCGGGGAGGAGACGTTCCCGGTCGCCTGCGGGGAGGGCGGCGAGGATCGCCTTGCCGAGGGCCGTGGCGTGGGCGGGGAAGGCGCGGCCGAGCGCGCGCGCGGCGCCGCGGAACTGCTCGACGTAGACGACGCGTCCACCGACGAGGACCGCGATCAGCCCAGGTAGCCCGGTTGATGCGGCGAGTGACGGGACGGAGGTCCGGAGGGCCTCCCATGGGTTCCGACTCGCCAGCGCGCCGGAGGCGAGCGCTGCGAGCCTCCCCACGGACAGCCGGTACCGGCGCGTCAGCGGGTTGAGCTCGACGAGGCCCGCCTCCTGGAGGTGGAGGACGAGCTTGTGGGCGTTGGCCGCCTGGGTCCCGATCCGGGCGCCGATCTCCGCGAGGGTGAGCTCCCCCTCCTCCTCGAGGCAGTCCAGGACCGCGAGGGCGCGGGTCACCGCCTGGATGCGGTCCCCGGGCGGGACTGTCCTGTCCGGTGGTGCCGTCACGGCGCCACCACCCGGTTCAGTCTGGCCGCCCCCGCGGCTTGGCGTAGCGGGTGCCGGCTTCGGGGTCGAAGGCGAGGTAGTCGCGTAGCGCGCCCTCGGTGGTCCGCAGCTCGCCGCCCTCCTTCCAGGCGGGAAGCCGCTCGGCCTTCACCTCGACGTAGACGGTCTCGAGGCCGACGCGCAGGTAGTCCGCGGCCTGCTGCGCGGTCAGCTCGAGGGGGGCGGCCGGCACACGGGGAGCCGGCGCCGTGGTCATCGGGGCCTCGGGCGTGCCGCGTCGCCGCGGGCTCCAGCCGATGGCGACGGCGTCGGTCAGGAACCGCCACTCCCGGCCCACGCGCCTCGCAGGGATCCGTCCGGCGCGTGCCGCCCGGTGGATGGTGTTGGGGTGCACACCGAGCCACTCCGCGACCTCGGGAAGCGTGAGGACGGCTTGCGTGGGCTGCGTCACAGGCAGAACGATCGCCCATGGAAAGCGGGTTGTGGGAACCCTGGGGGTGAGCCGGATCCATACGCTCTATCATGCACCCTGTTCCATTCACTATGAAGGTCTACGGGTGCGCTCCGCACACAATCGTCTGCGGAGGAGCACGGCATGACGAGGAGGGAGGTCTCGGTGGCTGACGACGACACGGTCCTGCCGGCCCTGACGACCAGTGACGCAGCGCGGCTCCTCGGGGTGACCGCGAACACGGTGCGCCGGCTGACAATGGTCGGCGACCTGCCGTGCGCCCGGACGCCCGGCGGTCAGCGCCGCTTTCGAGAGGCCGATGTGCGGGCCGTCCTCTCTCGACGCCAGAGCGGGCGGCGGGACGACGCTTCCGGACGGGCGGTCATCTGGCGTCAGGTGGCCCTGGCGACCCTACGTTCAGCGCGGAGCGACCTCTCGGGGGATCCCGAGTTCGCTGCTCCGTTCGAGGCTGCGGCCGTCCTGCTCGACAACGCCTCGTTCGAGGCGCACCCGACCCCGTCCAGGACGCGAAGCACGCCGTAGGCGGGCGCGGGTTTGTCACCCGCTGACGCGCACCGTGAAGCCCCTGCTCGCCAATGTCGGGTAGGGCCAGCCGCGGTCCTTCGGTGCCGTGACCCGCATCCTGACGCCGTAGGACGCGCCTGTCTGACGGAAGCGGTAGCGCAGGGCGAAGGCGCCGCTGCGGCCGGCCGTGGACTGGACGATCGGACGCCAGACCCCGTCCGCCCGGAACTCGAGCTGGACGAGCTTCCCGGGCACAGGCGGGGAGAGCCGCCCGGCGACGACGAGGTCAGCGCCCGGTCCCACGGGCCGGGTCGGCGCGGCGACGGTGATCCGTGGACGACCGCCGACTCTCACGGGCCGGCTGTTCGCCTTCGCGTCATCGAGCAGGACCATGGTCCAGTCGCCGAGGAGCGGCTCCGGGCTGCGCAGGAGGACGTGCCCGGCGTCGTCGGACACCGCGGTGGTGACGACGACCCCGTCGGGGTCGCGCAGTCCGACACGCCTGCCGGCGGCTCCGGTCCGGTCCGGTAGCAGCACCCGCGCGGTCACGGTTCGGCCGTCGTGCCGGACGCTCGACAGCCGGAAGATGCGGCAGAGCTGCCGTGGTCCGCCGGTGGCGGTGGCGAAGATGTGGACCGTGCCCTCGGAGATCACGCCGGACCGGGTGACGGCGAGGCGGACGCGATAGAGGCCGGGGCGCTGGTACCGATGGATGCCGTTCGGGCCGCTCCCCTGCGCTCCGTCCCCGAAGTCCCAGGTCACCGCCCCGGGCGGAAGGGACCACGGGTCGTTCGTCGCCTGGAAGGGTGCGATCCACCCGACCGGCCAGCAGTTGCCGGGCGCCCTTATGTCCTCGGCGCCTGCGGCCATCCCGGAGCCGGCGGTGGCGAGGGCGATGGCGGCGCAGCCGACAGCCGCCGCGCGACCGGCGCTCCTAGCCCACATCGTCATCGGTGATCTCCAGTGCCATGACGGAGGAGAGAGGCGTGCTCGGCTCGAGGGCCTCGCAGACATCGAACGTGCGGAGCACGGTCTCGACGGTGAGCGGCACGGTGAACCCGCGCTCGTGGAGCCTCTGCACGTAGACCTCGGCGAACGCCACCCGGTCGTCCTCGCTCAGGCCCAGCCAATCCCCGCACGTGCTCAGAAGGGCACGCTGATCCGACAGCGCGGACCCGTCGGCCTTCCCTGCTTCCCCACCGCACCCGGCCCCCAGCACGGCGACCACCAGCGCCGCAAGCACGAAGGACCCGGCACTCGTAAACGCACGACGACGATCCATCTTCTCCCCCTGAGTAGGCCGATGTCGGCAGCCTCAAGGCGCGCGCGCCGGGTGTGGCCCCCCGTGATCGGATCCGACGGCGAGTCGTCACGGGCCGGGCTCGAACTCGGCGCGGGCGGGTGCGCTGCCGGCAGAGGGGCTGGGAGCAGCGGGTGCGCTCACGACCGGAGCGGGCGCCATCGCCGGCATCACGGAACCCCCGCCCGCGGACGGCGCCTCCGCGACCTCGTCCTCGGGCGGATCCCCCGGGACATCGGCGGTGCCTGCCGTCGCGGTGGATGCGTCGCCGTCCGGCGCGGCCGGCGGCGGGGGTGTCGTCTCGGATGGCGTGCGGCGCCCGCCCGTCGACGCGGGCGCCGACGCCGCCTCGGATGCAGCTTCGCGCGCCGGGGTCGTATGCGTGGGAAGAGCCGCCCCCGCCGGGGGCCGCTCCGCGGCGGGATGCCCGGCGAAGGTTCCGATCCCGGCAAGCGCGAGGAGTGCCGCCAGCCCGGCACCGACCGCACGGCCGAGGGCGCCGAGGGCGAACCAGCCGTCAGCGACCCGGGTCCAGAAGCCTGCCCACGCTGCAACGGCGCGATCGTCGAGCGCCTGCCCGAGGCGGGCCCCCACGCGGACCTCCTCGGACGCCTCCTCGACGCGCTCCGCCGCCGGCAACAGCAGACAGGGCGGCAGCGCGGCTCCGAGGCTCGCCCGCTGCCGGCGGATCGCCAGCAGGCGTGCGCGGCAAGCCCCGCAATGGTCGAGGTGAAGCCGGATCTGCCGCAGCTGCACGTCGGCGAGGTCCGCGTCGAGGTAGTCCGACAGCTTCGGCCGGATCCGGGCGCATCGGCGCCCTGACGCCAGGTCCTCTCCGAAGTCCGTGAGGGCGGCCCGCCCCTCGGCGAGACGCCGCTTCACGGTCAGCGGTGTGATGCCCAGCATCTGTGCGATCTCGGCACGGCTGAACCCCCGTGCGCTCAGGCCGAGGCAGCGCGCCTCCATCGGATGGAGCCCGGCGATGGCCTCCAGCGTCGCGATCCGCGCCTCGACCTCCGCGCGAATCGCCTGAGGCTCCGCGCCGACGGCATCGGGAGCGGCGACCTCCAGGAGGGCGGGCTCGGTGAGGTGCTCGCGGCGTCGGTCGCGGAGCGTCCGCAGGCACTCGTTGCGGACGGTGGTCTCCAGCCACCGGTAGAGCTTGGCGAGGTCGCCGTGCGCGAACGCCTCGGGCCGGCCGAGGGCCCGCTCGGCGGCGATGTTGACGATGTCCTCGGCGTCCGCGGGGCACATGCGCGACGCGAGGCGAAGCAGGCGCGCACCCCTCGTGACGATCACCTCCGTCAGCAGGAGATCGAACCGCTCTCCGGACCGGGCACCGCCCGTCCCCGCTCCAGTGGCCGGCACTGCAGCAGGTTCGGCCGCCGCGTCGCCGCGTCGGCCGTCCCCGCCCCCATCAGGTGTGGGACCCGTCTCCATTCCCCTCGACGCTAGTAACGATTCTGGCGGTTTCGTACCGACGGTCGGCTAGTGCGATCGAGGGGGGCCAGGCCAGCCAGGTCCGTCTTCAACCTTTCCCGTCTTCGACCAATCCTACTACGCCACCCGTTTTATTTTGCGTTTCGAGTCCAATGAGCGCACCATGAAAAACATGAGCCCAGCTAACGATCTCCTCGACCTCGACGCCGTCTGGCCGCCGGAACGGCCGACGCCCGACACAGCCCACCGCGCGGACCCGCCCGAGCAGCCCGCGCTGTGGCCGACGTCACCAGGTGTCCCGCCGCCCCCTGCAGGCGAGCCTCCCGCGGCGCCTCCTGAGGCGGGCGCCCGTGGCCACCGAGCCGGAGGGTCCGTCCCGCGGCCGAGCCGCGGCGGGGTCGTTCTCGCCATCCTGGCCGGCGCGGGTGTTGCGCTGACCTTCGCCACGCTCGAGGGGTGGATCGGTTTCCCCCCTCCCGACCGCGACTCGCCGGCACCGCCCGCCGTGAGGCATGCGCAGGCCCCGCCGCCCGCCGTCTCGGGCGATACCCGTGAGGCCGGCCGCACACCCCGCCCACCGCGACCCACCCCGCCGTCGCCGACACCTCCGCGGCCCTCCCCGCCTCCTCGACCGCAGACCGAACGGCTGCCGGCAGTGGTCACCCCTCCCCCACCTCCTGACCGATGGGTGCCGCCACCACCAGTTCTGGAGTTCGAGCCCGGCCCTTGGACGGCGTCATGAGCGCGCTCGGCTTCGTCCTCCAGGTTTCGGCGAACCCTGACCCGAAGGGCCTTCCCGGCCACGACAAGCTGCAGGGCCTCGTCAACGGGCTCTACAGCTGGTCCCTGATCCTCGTGCTCGCCGCCCTGGTCGTCGCCGCGGTGACCTGGGCCTGGGGAAGCCACGCCAACCATCACGGCGCGGCAACCGCCGGCCGTCGCGGCGTGGTCCTCGGATTCGGCGCGGCCCTCCTCGTCGGGATGGCGCCGCAGCTCGTCAACTTCTTCTACGGACTCGGCCGCCAGTGACCCGCCCCCGGAATCCCGTCAACCGACCGTCACGCGGCCGGAGCACCCTCGTGGGCGTACTGCTCATCGGGGTGATCGCCGGCATCGGCCTCGGAAGATGGACCGCGAGCCAGTCAGCCCCGGCAGCCCCGCACCCGCCAGTCGCGGACGCGACCTCCCCGGCCCCCGCGACAGCTGCCACCGCCGGCCGGCCTGAAGCGGAGGTCGTGGCCGCGGCGACACGCGCGATGTCCGCCCTCGCCCGGCCCGACCTCCTCGGCAACGCCCGCCGACGACGGGCCGTCGTCGCCCAGGTGGCGACCCCCGCCTACCGGGACGAACTGGACGGCCTCTTCGACCGTGCCTACGGCCATATGGAGGCCACGCTCTCCGGGTCACCCTCGACGACGATTCTGCTGCGGCTGATCCCCCTCGGGCACCGGGTCGAGTCCCTCGACGACGGCCACGCACGCGTCGCCGTATGGCATGTGCTCCTAGTAGGGGCGCCCGGCGGTCGCGTGGTGGCCTCCTGGTCCACGAGCCGGGCCGACCTCGTCCGAGAGGGCGACCGCTGGCTGGTCTCGGGTTTCACCGCCGACGAGCCGGGCCCCGGTCCCGCGGTGACCAACACCCGGTCGGTGTCGCCCCCGGAGATCTTCGTCGCGCGCGCGTCGGCGTTCACGGCGTTCGTTCCGTGACGGCCGGCCGCTCACGGCATCGGGCCGTCGCGGCGCTCGCGGTTGCAGGCGTGCTCGTTCCGACGCCGACCCCGGCGTCAGCGGCACCGCTGGTCTGCGATGTCCCGGTCATCGACCAAGGGTGCGACGCGGTCGGCGATGTCGTCGGCGCGGTCGCGGGCGCCGGGGCGAACGCGGCGGGCGACGCGATCCTCGGCACCCTCACCGGCTGGGTCGGCGACGGCGCCGCATGGCTGCTCGAGCAGGTCGCGACCGCCATCGACGACACGACCCGCGTGAACCTCGGCGCCTCCTGGTTCGCCGCCCACTACGAGTTCATGTTCGGCGTCGGGGCGCTCCTGCTCCTCCCCCTGCTTCTCCTGACGGTCCTCCACGCCCTCGTCCGCCAGGATCCCGGGCTGCTGGCGCGGGCCATATTCCTCCACCTGCCGGCGGCGATGCTCCTGACGGGCCTCGCGGTCGCCGTTACGCAGAGCGCCCTCGCCGTCACCGACGCCCTCACCAGCGAGCTGACAGCCGGGATCGCGCGTGACACCGGCTCCCTCGCCGAGGGGCTGGCGCGCGTCCACATCCCCGGCTCGGGCATCCCGCCGTTCGCGGCGTTCCTACTCGCGCTTTTCATGGCGATGGCCGCGGTGTTCGTCTGGATTGAGCTCGTCCTCCGGGCGGCGGCTGTCTACGTGGCGGTGATGTTCTTGCCGCTTTTCCTCGCGGCGATGATCTGGCCCGCAGCCTCCGGCTGGATCCGCCGTCTCGTGCAGCTCCTCATCGCGACGGTGCTGTCGAAGCTGGTGATCGTCGCGACCCTCTCCCTCGGCCTGTCGGCCTTCTCCTCGGGGGACGATCCGAGCGCCGTGCTCGCGGGCGCGGGCATGTTCCTGCTCGCCGCATTCGCCCCGTTCGCGCTCTACTCCTTGCTGCCCCTCGTCGCCGACGTGGGCCCCGCCCAACGGGAATCGCGCCGAGGCCTCGGAGCAGCGACCGGTATCACCCTCGCCTGGGGTGCCGCACGCGCCCGGATGGCAGGGGGAGCCGCGGGGCTGGGACACACCCGGCGGCTCCACGGTGGCCGGATCGGAGCCTCTGCTGCGGCGGCCCCCACCCCCTTTGCCTTCGGCCCGCGCCCAGGCGCTTCCGCACCGGAGAGCACCTCGGCCGCTGCACCCAACGCGGGAACAACCGCTCCGACCCCGAGGGCCGCGCCAGCCCAAAGCGTCACCCGGCCACCGCAAGCCGCCCGCCATCTCCCCGGCCCCGCACGCGCCCCTCACGTTCCCCGGCCGCCCCAGCTACCGAATCCCCGGCGGGACGAAGGTGTCTGACGGCCCCGCGAAGTACCGCTTCGGCCCTCGCGAGACCGGCGGAGCGATCGGCGGTCTCGGGTGGGGACAGGCGGTGTCGATCGCCGTCGGCCTCCTCGGGCTCGTCCTCAGCCTGCATGCCGCCCCCGGCATCGCCGGCATCGTGACGGGACTGCTGTGGGCCGGCGGAGGCGCGATCGCGGCCCTTGCCACCGTCGGCGGTCGCCCACCCGTCGCGTGGCTGTCGATCACCGCCGGGTACGCCTTCCGAATCGGCACGGGCCGCGTCCACAGCCGGTCTGCCCGGCCCTTGGCAGGTGCCTCAGACCCCGCCACCTCGCTGCCGGAGGGCCTGCCCGGCCTCCGCATCCTGGGCTTCCCATCGCCGGCGGGTGAGGTCGGCGTGATCCGTCACGGGCCGACGTGGACGGCGGCCCTCGCCGTCGAGCCCGAGGCCTTCGCCCTCCTCGACCCCTCCGACAAAGAGCGCCGCCTCGATCGGTGGGGAGCCGTCCTGTCAGGCGTCGCGACGGCCGGGAGCCCCGTGTCCCGGATCCAGTGGGTCGAGAGGACCGCAGCGCAGTCACCGGACGCCCTCGCCCGCTACCTCGCCTCGGCCATCGCCCTCGCCCGCGACCACCGGGCGGTGGACTCGTACCGCGACCTCCTCGTCGAAGCGGGCGCACCAGCGCGACGCCACGAGACGTTCGTCTGCCTCCAGATCGACGCCCGGCGCGCCTCCCGCGCCATCCGCCAAGCCGGCGGCGGCGACCACGGCGGCTGCACCGTCCTCCTGCGCGAGCTACGCGGCCTCGCAGAGCGACTCGCCGGAGCCGAGGTGCCCGTCCGCGGCGTACTGACCCCCCGCCTCCTCGCCCAGGCCATCCGACTCGGATTCGACCCCGACGCCCGCAACGCCATCGACGCCCGCGAAGCACACGACCCCGCCTCAGCGGGGATCGCTCCAGCGTCCGCTGGCCCCATGGCGACCGAGGAGGAGTGGCGCTCCTTCCGGACCGACGGCGCCATCCACTCGACCTACTGGATCGCTGAGTGGCCCCGCATCGACGTCGGCCCGGACTTCCTCATGCCGCTGATCCTGACGACAGCGGCCTGGCGGACGATCGCCGTCACGATCGAACCCCTCGACCCCGTCCGAGCCCTGCGCCAGGCCGAGAACGCCCGGACGAGCGCCGGATCAGACGAGGAACTCCGAAGCCGCTTCGGGTTCGCGACGACCGCCCGACGGCGGCGCCACCACGAAGCCCTCGAGGACACCGAGGCCGAGACGGCAGCCGGCCACACCGGATGCCGCTTCTCCGGCTACATCACCGTCTCCGCCCGAACCCCGGACGACCTCGAGACCGCGATGGCCGACGTCGAGCACACCGCCCAGATGGCCCGCCTCGAACTGCGGCCGATGTGGGGCGAACAGGCCACCGCGTTCACCTACACCCTGCCGCTCTGCCGGGGACTGCGGTGAGAACCCGCCCCCGCCACCAGGCGCACCGAGCCACCACAGCGCACCTGCAGGCCGCCTATCCCTTCATGGGCGACATCGGACTCGGCGGCCGCGGCGTCTACATCGGCCGCGACATCTACTCCGGCGCCTCCTTCTGCTTCGACCCCTTCGTCCTCTACGAGGACGGCGCCATCACCAACCCCTCCGCGCTCATCGCCGGCCAGGTCGGCCTCGGCAAGTCCGCCCTCGTCAAGACCTACCTCGCCCGCCAGGCCGTCTTCGGCCGACAGGCGATCGTCATCGACCCCAAGGGCGAATACGGGCCCCTCGCCGCCTGGTTCGGCAGCAGGCCCATCCGGCTCGCCCCCGGCGGCCACATCCGTCTCAACCCACTCGACGCCGCCGGAGGACGAGAGGAACGAGTCGCCCTCCTCGCCGCCCTGACCGCCGCATCCCTGGCACGACCACTCGGCCCGCAGGAGCACACCGCTCTCGACATCGCCTACCGAGCGGCCGCCGCGGCGACCGAGCCGACGCTGCCGACGGTCCAGCATCACCTGCTCCACCCCACCGAATCCGCCGCGGCAGACCTCGCAACCACCAGAGAAGAACTCGCACACGACGGCCGCGACTGCGCCCTCGAGCTCCGCCGCCTCTGCGAAGGCGACCTCGCCGGCATGTTCGACGGCCCCACCTCCCCGGGCGTCGATCTCACCGCCCCGGTGGTCGTCCTCGACCTGTCCGCGCTGCACGGTTCACCGGCCCTCGGGATTCTCATGGTCTGCGTGAGCGCGTGGCTGTCGGGCCGGCTCGCCCTCGACGACACGACCAAACGCCTCGTCGTCCTCGATGAGGGCTGGGCCGTGCTCGCCGACGCCGCCACCGCGACGTTCCTCCAGCGTTCCTGGAAGCTCGCCCGCGCCTACGGCGTCGCCAACCTCCTGGTCGTCCACCGCCTCTCGGACCTCCGCACCGCCGGCCCCGACGGATCCCGCGAATCCCGCATCGCCGAGGGCTTGCTCTCCGACTCCGAGACCCGCGTGATCCTCAAGCAGAGCCCCGCCGACCTCGAAGCGACCCGTGACCTCGTGGGCCTCACCACGACCGAGGTTGAGCACGTCGCCCGGCTCTGGCGCGGAGAAGCCCTGTGGAAGGTCGGCGACCGCTCCTTCCTCGTCGCCCACCGGATCTCCCGGGCTGAGCATGCCCTCATCGACACCGACGACCGAATGCGGCAGGCGCAGCATCTACCCGCTCACGACCAACCGGAGGCAGCGTGAACGACACAACAGCCGTCATCCCGACCGGGCCAAGGCCCGGGCCCTCCGGGCTACCCGACGCACTTCTCCCACGGCCTGAGGACGCCGATCTCGCCCGCCGCGCCCGAGCCGCGAGCGAACTCATCACCGGGTTCAGCGGCTCGGTCCGCCTCGACAACCGCTTCTGCCAGGCGGTGCGTGACCTCGCCCGAGCCATTGCTGGCCTGGAGGGGATGCGCGCCGTCGGGCTGGCACCCGAGATCGCTGACGAGGCGCTCGGGCGCCTCGGTGACGTGCTCACGCGGGTCGAGGCGGCGGTCGAGTCCGCGCGCCCTGAGCTCGAGGCCGAACGACGCGAGCGTGCAACCCCCCAAGCACCTGGGCCCAAGCGCCGAGGCCGCCCCCGGGCGACGCCCGCGTGAGACACCGAGCCGGGCGCCCGGAGGACAGCTGGGTTTCCGTCGCCCTTCTGCTGGCTGCCGCCGCGATGGGTGTCAGCGCACTTGTGTGGCTCACCGGCTGGCTCGCCGGCACCGTGTTCGGCGCGGGACCTCCCAGCGTAGGGGTGTCCGATCTCCCCGGGATCCTCGTCGCCCTCCCGACAACGCTGGAGGACCCCCGGCGCGCCTGGCCGGTCCGTGAGCGGTCCACTCTTCCAGGACCGGCCGGGGTCGCCCTCGCAGCCGTCTTCCTGCTCGGCGGTATCGCTGCGCTCGGGACGTTCTGCGTCCGCGGACGCGGCCTGCTACGGGCCCGCCTTGATGGGCCTCCCGACGGCGCGCGGTGGGCCCGCCCGGCGGACCTCACTCGTCTGCTGGTTCGCCGACCCGTTCCGGGGCGTCTGACGCTCGGCCGTCTCGGCCGCCGATTGGTCGCCGCCGAACCACGCGTTTCCACCATCGTGTTCGGCCCGAGCCAGTCCGGGAAGACCACCGGGCTCGCGATACCCGCCATCCTCGAGGCGGCCGGCCCAGTTCTCGCCGTGTCTGTGAAGTCTGACCTAGTAGACGCCACGATCGGACACCGCGGAACCGTTGGACACGCATGGGTATTCGACCCCACACGGAGCGCTACATCCGGGACATCCCGACCAAACGTTGGATGGGACCCCGTCCACGGGTCACGGTCGTGGGCCGACGCGCGCCGGACCGCCCACGCCCTCGCCGCAGCTCAGACCGTCCCCTCCAGCCAGGAAGGCCGCTTCTGGCAGCAGATGGCGATCAAGCTGATCGCTCCCCACCTCCTTGCCGCGGCGACGACCAGCCGGACAATGAGAGACGTCGTGCGTTGGCTTGACACCCGTGAAGAGGACGCCGTCTTTGACTCCCTCACCGCAGCCGGGGTACCCGAAGCCGTCGAAGCGTTCGAAGCATCATGTCGGCGAGACGAGCGCACCCGATCATCCGTCTACGCAAGCGCGGAGGCCCTGCTCGAGCCATTCGCAGACCCGCAGGTGGCTGCCAGCATCGCCGAGTCCGCCCCTCTCGAGCCCTCGGAACTCCTCGGCGGTCGGAACACGCTCTTCGTGGTCGCCCCGGCATCTGACCAAGAGAGGCTGGCACCCCTCTTTGCAGGCCTCGTCGAGCAGGTCCTGGATCTCGCCTACCGTCGAGCCGCCGACGGACACCCGTGCATACCCCCGCTGACGGTCATCCTCGACGAGGCCGCAAACACAGCGCCGATCCGGTCGCTCCCGCAGGTCGCGGCCACCGCAGCGGGTCAAGGGATCCAGGTGGTCACGATCTTCCAAGACCTTGCCCAAGCTCGTGTCCGGTACGGCGAGTCGGCCGACACCCTTCTCACCAACCACCGCGCCAAGCTGTTTCTCTCGGGGATCTCCGATCAGAGAACTTTGGACCATGTCCGCCACGTCCTGGGAGAGGAAGACGTCGAGGTCTCGAGCCTCAGCACCCCGCCGGCAGGCGGTCGAACCGAGACGAGAACCCAGCAGAGGCGCGCTCTCGCCCCACCGGACCTTGTCCGCGGCCTCAAGCCTGGCAACGCATTGCTGATCTATGGGCACCTCCCACCCGCGAGGCTGTCGCTGAGGAGACCGGTCCGATGACGCGGGGGGCTGGGTTCTGATCCGAACGTCTGCGGCCGGTCGATCCGACTGAAATCGTGATGCCCACCGTTCGAGTGTGAGTCTCGCCCTCGTCGGGGGTTCTGCAAGTCTGGGTTCTTTGCGTTACATCTGAGGGGCTCGCAGTTCGTCCAGAAGCGTCTCGCATGCAGGGATCGACACGGACTATGCGGGCAACATGCGGGCCCGGGGCGAGGGACGCCGGCCCCGGTGGGCAAGGTGCGTCACCGTGAGGTATCAGATGTCGTCGCCGGCTCACTTGTCCCAATCAGATCCGCGCTGCGATGCTCAACGTCGGCTAGACGTCTGCGATCCGTGGGCAGTCCAGCCAGAGCAGCTGATCGGAATCAAGACTCCGGGTCCCGAAGGTGTCGAGCTACTTGGAGTGAGGGCGTTCTAGCGGTCGTGCCTCATCGCGCTCAGGATGGAACTAAGCGTGCGGTTCATCTTCAGAAGTTCGTCGCGGATGTACCGCGTGTCTGACTTGCGGTTCAGGGTTGTGACGGCCCGGCGGGCGTCCATGTGGGCTGCCATGTCCTCGATATCGGCGCGGATCTCGACGCGCTCGCCGTCGGTTGTGTACGCGAGGCCGGTCAGTTCGACACTGCGGATACGTTCCACGATCTCGTCGGCGCCCCACGGCTCGCGGTCTTCGGCGAAGTTGAAGGGACGGTCGTGGTTCGGGGGGAAGAGCACCGCCGACCAGGCCACGACCCGCTCGCGGGGTTCACCATCCGGACTCGGGACCAGCAGCAGCCGCAATTCGTAGCGGCCGCTTAGCGCGGCGCCGAGGCCGGCGTTCTGGACGCTCAGGAAAACGGCATGCGGGCCGACGACGTCCAGGTCCAGCACGAAGCGCGGCATCATGGCCTGTCGTCGGCTGGCGCGCATCTCTTCCGCCATCCGCCAGTTCTGCCACGCGTAGAACCCGGTGATGGCGACCAGGACGAGCGTTAGGAGAGCGATCACGGCGCCCTGGTTGTCATTCAGCCAGGACGTGAGCGTCTCTCCGCGGTGTGCCAGGCGCGGTGGGCGCCGGTCTCATCGATCCACGCGAGGTCGAGCTCAAGGTCGAAGCGCAACGCCTTCTTGTGACGTTCCTCGAGTGGCACTTCGATGGTGCGCTCGATGTCTACGCGGATGGTCCCGAGGTCCACATCGAGGGGGATAGCGGGCTCGCCGTTGACCCGGGCTCCGTGCGCGCGCGCCTTCTCAGCGGGGACCGCGCCGGTGATTCGGACGTATCCGTAGAGCTTCATGTTGAAGGCGCTAAACAGGGCACTACCGACCTCGACGACGAGTCGAGCCTTGCCCGCGCGCTCGCGGCGGGCGAGGTCCTCTTCAAGGGCGCGCCGGGCGACGGCGACCGCTTCCTCCGAGGCGACTGCGCTGCGCTCAGCAGCGTCGGCGCTCCGGTCGGCAGCTCCTGCGCTCCGTCCGGCGAGGATCACCGCGACGCCGGCGACGATCACACTCGCGACCCCTACTCCGAGTGCGACCCAGGCGTTGGCGTCCAACGAATCCCTGTCAGCGTCTGAGCGGGCCCTTGCGGCCCAGCGCTTTGTCGGTCCAACCGCAGGACGGACACGCCCACCAGGAGGTCTCGACGGGGCGTCGCTTGGCCACGATCGACTGAGACCGGATGATCCCAGTCTCGGCGACCGTCTCGGCACCGCAGGCGGAGCAGGTCGGCGGTGTGAGCGGTGAAGATCGCATCGCGCGCGAGGGTACCGCGACCGGCGGACGTACCCAGCCGCCACTAGCGCAGCGGGTTCTCCGCGAGCTCTTCGTCGGACAACCGCTCTTCGCGGTAGAGCTCGACGACGTCCCGGTTCCTGTGCTCCGCGATCCGTTGAAGCTTCTCCCAAGGCTTCGATGCCGGGGTTGGGGCCGCATTTAGGGTCCAGAGCTGCGCTTTCTCCGGACTGGTCCGGCCGCAAATCCCCGGCAGGTAGGCGAGTAGCAGTCCGGTCGCTTTCAGAGGGTCATGGCCGGCCGCGAGGGCGACGACGAGGGTCAACTTCGTCTGTTCGAGAACCGCCATCTCCCGGGGCAGGTTGAGCATCCCCGAGTCCGTCGTAATGAGTCCGTCCCACGGGTCGGCATGGTGGTGGAGGGCCAGGAGGATGCGCCAGTCGTCTTCGAAGGTCGGCAGGCGGGCATCGATGCGGCGGAGGGGGACCAGCTCCGCCTCGGTGATCCAGTCCCCAAGGCTGTCGATGATCGGGTCCGGAAAGTTCTGGTCGAGGGCGAACCGGCGACGGCCGTCCAGGACCGTCATTAGGCAGCGCGCAGGTTGCTGGCCAGTTGGTGCTCGAGGTCGAGAGCCTGCCCTATGTCGTCTTCCCCGATGTAGGGGTAGAGCGCCTTAAGTTGCGCAACGCCGAATCGACGCTGTTCAAGGGCGGCAAGTGCTTCGGTCTCGACGCGGGTTCCGGCGACGTGGGGTGACCCGGAGAGCTTGCCTGGGACGATCCGCAGGTCCGGTCGGGGCCGGGCGAGATCGGGGCCGCGGATGCCCGCGGCCTCTGCGAAGGGCTCGACGAGGCTCAGGACCTGGGCTGCGACCATCTGGCCGGATGCCTCCTGAAGCTCGTCGCCGGGCGCTAGGAAGACACGTCCGCCGCGGTCAACGGCGAGGTGAGGACCGTCGGTCGGGGACCAGACGTCTAGGTCGAGGTCCCTGAGCGCCTGAAGCGCCTTACGGACGGCAGGCATGCTGGTCGCAGGAATGTCCGCGCTCGCGCCACCGCGCTTCGGCTGCCTGAGCCAGTAGATGAACCGGAGGGCGACAAGGTCGGTGTAGGACCACAACTTCACCCGGTCCGGAGAGACGCTCGGCTCAAGGACACCAGTTCTCGCCCAGTAGTGGACGGTGGACTTCGGCACGCCAGCGAGCGCGGCGGCGCGGTCGGCGGTGTATGCGCCCCGGGCGGTCATTGCCCGAGTGTACGACGGCGGGAATCAGAATCCCGCTGACGTTGACGCCGCGGCAGGGCAGCAGGGCAACCGCGACAACCCCGTGGAAGGCGCTCCAAGGCGTCTAGGTCGTCGTGCCCGGGCCCGTACCGACGCGCCCCGGGCGCGAGGCACTCGAGGCCCGGGGGTGACACGGATGACTAGTCGGCGTCGGGGTCGCGGAAGGACCCGATGGAGTCGAGCTACCCGCGCCTGACGGGTCTAGCGTCCCGAGCCAATAGCTGGCGGCGAGCCACTCGACGATCGTCAGCGATGCCCTTCCGGCCGCAGCGCGTGCATTCCGAGGCGGGCTTGGGTAGCGAGGCTCGCCGGGAGCGAGCCCGGCCGGAGATCGGCATCCTTCAGCTACGCGCTCTCATCGTCCGACGCGGCTGAAGACTCTGGCCCCGAGGGGCGGCTCCTGGCGGTCGAGCGCGAGGCCCGAGGCCCGTGTCCGCCCCCATGCATCGCTGAGGGCCCTCTCAATCCCCTCTGGCTCGGAGTGAACGGCGAACACCTGGAGGTCGTGACGGTGCCGCGACGCGGCG
The DNA here is from genome assembly GCA_050249835.1 of Thermoleophilia bacterium. Classification (GTDB taxonomy): domain Bacteria; phylum Actinomycetota; class Thermoleophilia; order Miltoncostaeales; family Miltoncostaeaceae; genus Miltoncostaea. Next base: position 2,465 of record JBFWPT010000016.1, on the reverse strand, counting down.
ACATACGCCCATTCCGCGCCACCGCGTTCGGGTGACGCGAGGAGGAATGTCCGGTCCACGGTTTCACCCTGGCTGACGTGGCCGGTGAGTGCATAGCCGTGACGAGCATCAGTGAGGTAGCCCGCTGGCAGCCGGACCTGCTCCCCCTGGTCGGTGAGGAGGTCGAGGTGGCGCCCGTCGTGGTCCATGGCAATGACGGTGCCGCGTGTGCCGTTGCGGACCCCGACGCCATAGTCGTTGCGGCGGCAGACGATCCGGTCGCCGACCGCCCATTCGGTACCGCCGGCAACGATCCGCCGATCGGAGATCCCACCCCACGATTCGCGCCACTCACGGGCGAGGCGGTTGAGCTCCGCGACATCGCGGCGGTCGTGGGCAAGCATCAGGTTCCGCCCCGGCGAGCCGACTTCCGCACGCGCCCAGGCGGCGAGAAGGTCAGCGCGCGCGTCGCGCGCGTCCTCGTAGCCATGCAGGGCGCCGCCTCGGCGGAGTAGCCGCACCGCTTGGGCGGCTTCGCCGTCGGCCAGGCACGCGGCGACGCGTCGCTGCAGCGGGCTCTGCTGGCGGCGGTTCACCGTCAACTCCGCCGCACCGAGACGGTCGGCGACGGCGGCGAACCCACCACCCGCGTCGATCGACGGCAGCTGTGCCCGATCCCCCACCAGCACCACCCGCGCCTCCCGCTCCGCTGCGTGAGTGATGAGCTGTTCGAGAGCGCGCGTCGGCATCACCGACGCCTCATCAACCACCACTACTGCCCGACGCGGGATCGGCTCCTCGCCCCTCCCCGACCGCACCAGCAGGAGCGCCGCCGTCTGCGACGGGATGCCCGCGTCGCGTTGGAGGAGGTCGGCCGCCTGCCCCTGCCAGGAAACTCCCACCACCGGAACACCGGAGGCCTCGTACGCCTCACGGACGGCGTCCAGGGTGAACGTCTTCCCCGTCCCCGCCCGGGCCTCAAGGACTCGCACCCGGTGCGACCCGCCACACAGGTGCCGCACGGCCGCCTCCTGATCAGCACCGAGCGTCGGGCGGCCGCCGATCACCGCGTCCACCGCTTCCGGCCCTGCTCTCACGGCGGCCATCGCGTCGCGGTGGATGCCAGCGGCGATGAGGCGCCGCTCGGTGTCGAGCATGTCGCGGGTCGTGTACCGCTGTTCCCGATGCCCAGTGTCGCCCTTGCCGTCGCGGACGAGTGGGATACATCGCCGCTCCAAGAATGCGTCGGCGAGTTCCTCCAGGCGGCCGGGTGCCGCCCCTTGGGGGTGGGCGTCGGCGAGGTGCTGGATCACCTCCCTACGGGTGAACGTCGAGTCCCGCCGGGTCAGACCCTCCGGGCCGAGCATCCGTTCACCCACCTCCGCCAGGCGGCGGTGGTACTCGGCCGCCGGCACCGGCCGGTGCCGCCCGACTAGTTGCGCGCGTTCGCGTTCCCCGAAGCCGTGCTCCGCCGCCCGCGCCCGCCACTCGCCGACCGCCCGATCGCGGTCGATGTGGCGTTTGCGGTCGCGCGTCTCTCGTTGGATCAACTCGAGCGCCCTGCGGCCCGTGTAGCCGCGAACGGCGGCCTCCTCCATGATCTCCGCGTGACGCACCGAGAAATGGGCGCGCACCGCCTCCGGCACCCCGACAAGCTCAGCGATGCCATTCACCACCGGACCCCACTCCACCCCGAGCTCACGGGACAGGTGGTCGCGCATGACTGCCTCGGCGATGGCCCCGGCTGCCTTCGCCCCGGCGTACACCGGCCGCATATCGGGGGTCGTCCACTTGCCGTCCTCGCCGCGCACCGCGTTCGCGACGACGACGTGCGTGTGGAGGTGGGGATCCCCGGAGCGCGACATCTCATGCGTGTACGCCACCCCCACGAATCCACCCGCCCGGATCACCCTTGTCCCGCCCGCGCCGCGGCGCGTCCAGCACTCGAACCGCTCCAGATGATCGAGCGCTGCGGCCACGCCTGCCTCGTGCGCAGTCAGCACCGCGCGACGGACCCGCTCATCCCCGATGGCCGCGAGGATGGACACCGACTTCGGCGCCGTGAAAGCTAGATCAAACCCGGCGTTCGCCCGCCGGCTCGGCACCCCCAGCGGTTCACCCGTGCGCGGTGAGGAACCCCCGAGCAGCGCCTCAAGGTCGCCGCGTTCCGGGGACCCGGTGAGGCAGAGGACACGAGCTTCGCGACCGACCCAGCGGCCAGGCGTCGCCCCGGCCTCCTCGTAGTAGTCGTCGCGGGCGAACTCGGCACGCTCGTAGTACGCCGGCGTCGTTGCGGCACGAATCGTGAGCACATCAAGTCCAAGACCGAAGCGGCACGCCTGGCCCCCTGGCACCTTCTAGTGAGCTCCTATGTCAAGCGGCGGCCTCCTGGAGTCGTCGGGCGTCGGCGACCAGCTGGCGGTAGACGACGTCGGAGAGGTGGCGTTTGAGGGCGCGGATCGCCTCGCGGCCGGTGCGTCCCTCGG